>CAJCCO010000028.1 GCA_903960915.1 uncultured beta proteobacterium | reverse complement strand
CACGGGGGCCGGTGCAGCAGAGGCTGCGGAGGTGGCGGGCGTGGCGGGCGTGGCCAGCGGGTCCCGCTTGGGCGTGAGTACCGCGCGCACCCGGCCGCCCGGCGTGGCGGCGGGACCCTGGCTAGGGCTGCCATCGACGGTGAAAATGCTGGTGGTGTTGTTGTAGACAATCAGCGCGCCGTTCATGTCATCGGCCAAAGTGGCGCCGCGGTAACGGCGTAACTGGGCTTTCTTGATGAACTTGACGATGTCGGCGCGGCCATCGTATTCAATGACTTCGCCCTCTCCCTCGATGAACTCGTCCACGCCTTCGCGTTTTTGCCGGTAGAAGGCACGCTTGCCGCCCAAGGCGGTGGCCACGCCATATTGGTAGCCCTGGGCATCCTCGCGCACATCGAGCCGGTCGGCCCGAATCTGCAGGGTGCCTTTGTTCAGCAAGACGCGACCGGTCCAGACGCTGGTCTGGTTCAGGTCGTCGTAGCGCATGGCATCGGCCTCAATGTTCATCGGCTTGTCGCGGTCGGCTTTTTCAGCCTGGGCAGCCCCCCCAAAAAAGAAGAGGACCACCAGCAAGAGCAAGGAGGTGAATGATGGTTTCATAAAGGCACGAATCTTGCGTTATGTTTGTTCGCTGCATTGTAGCGAACACCAGCTGCGCAGGGCGCTTGCTGCACGCAAGATTTGTATGATGCCCGGGCAAAGGGCCGGGGCTATTGCGAATGCGCAAAGGGCCAGGTGGCCGTAGCGGCCCCGCTATGCCTGACCAGAGTGGTCAGCGTGGCAGCGCGATCAGCGGCCGGTTCGAACCAGGGCCACCAGGCTGTCGACGATTTGCAGCGCGCGGTCCATGCTGCCAGCCATGGTGCCATCGACGTAAAAACGCCCCGCCACGCCCATGGCCGGTACGCCTTCTACCTTGTAGGCGTTTTGCAACTGGGTGCCCCGAGAAGCTTTGGTGGCCACAGCAAAAGAGTTGAACTGGGTTGCAAACTTGGTCTTGTCCACGCCCTGTTTGACCACCCAGGCCAGAATCTCGTCTTGCTTACCCAGGCTGAGCTTTTCGGCGTGGATGGCGGCAAACACCTTGCCGTGCAGCTTGTCGAGCAAGCCCATGGCTTCCAGCGTGTAGAACAGGCGCTGCTGGGGCAAGAAGTCGTCGCGGAACGACACCGGCACACGGCGCACGACCACGTCTTTGCCTGCGCGTTTGATCCAGGCCGCCAGGGCCGGCTCAAAGGTATTGCAGTGCGGGCAGTTGTACCAGAAGAACTCAATCACTTCGATCTTGCCCTTGGGCGCCTCCACGGCTGCGGGCTTCTCCAGCACCTGGTAGTCCTTGCCAGAAACCGGGGGTTTCATCTGGGCCAACGCAGGCAAAGACAGCCCCGCCGAAGCGGCCATTGCCACACCACACACCTGGGAAAAATCACGACGTTTCATTGCTTGCTTCTCCAATTTCAGTTCAGTCCGACCCACCGCTCGGCAAAAAGTTCAGTCTTCGTTGGCGCGCACGTGGTTAACGTTGCACGCGCACCAGCACGGTCTCGTACCCAGCCGCTTCCAGTTTGACCTTGGGTTTTTCAGCGTCTTCTTTTTTGTCAAAGGGGCCAATGCGCACCCGAAAGACCGCCCGCCCGGATTGCTCACGCTCGGTGACCTTCGGATCTAGCCCGAGCAGAGCGAGCTTGGCGCGCTGGGCTTCGGCGTCTTCTGGCGTTCTGAACGCGCCCACCTGAATAAAGAAGGCAAACAGCTCGGAGGCGCCATTGGCCGAGCGCGCCTTGGCCAGGTCACCCAGCGGATCGGCCGACACCGCCGGTTTGGCCGCCGGCGCCGCAGCGGCCACAGGCGCTGCTTTGGCAGCCACGGCGGGCGGCGGGGTGACTGGCGCTGTAGGCGCTGTAGGCGCTGTAGGGGAGGTTGGCGAAGTAGGTGCGTTTGCGGCTGCCGGTACCGCCGGCATGGCGGCTGGAGCGGGTGGCGCACCCAGCACCGGCGCGGAAGCAGCAGCAGCCGAAGCAGCCGAAGCAGCCGAGGCAGGCAGTGCGGGCTTGACCGGGTTTTTGCCGTAAAGCGGCGTGTTGGGGTCCCAGTCTTTGTTTTTCTTGCTCTCTGCCACATCTTGGTCGGCCGAGCGGCTTTGGCCTTTGTAGACAAAGGGGATGGGTACTTTGGTGACGTAGACCGCCACACCCAGCGCGGACCCCAGGCCCACCACCACCCCAATGACGAAGCCTAAAAAGGTTCCACCGCGCTGTTGTTTCATGACTTCCCTTTGGTCCATTTCAGAGGCAGCTCGGCCGCCATTTACATTTTTCTGGGGGCGCTGACGCCCAACACAGCCAGGCCATTGTGCAGCACCTGCGCCGTGGCCGCGACCAGCGCCAGGCGCGCGCGTTTGACCGCCTCGTCGTCCACCAGAATGCGCTCGGCGTCGTAGTAGCTGTGGTAACAAGCGGCCAATTCGCGCAGGTAAAAGGTGACGTCGTGCGGCGCAAAACCTTCAGCGGCTGCGCTGAGCATGTCGGGGTACTTGGCCAGCAGAAGCATCAGCGCCAAGGCTTGCGGGCTGGTCAGGGCCGACAGGTCCACCTCGCCCAGCGAAGCCGTGTCACCCCCCCAGGCGGCCAGCACCGAGCAGATGCGGGCGTGCGCGTACTGCACGTAGTAGACCGGGTTGTCGTTGTTCTTGGCCACCGCCAGGTCGACATCAAAGGTGTACTCGGTATCGGGCTTGCGGCTGAGCAGGAAGAAGCGCACGGCGTCTGCGCTGGTCCACTCAATCAGGTCGCGCAGCGTGACGTAGCTGCCGGCGCGCTTGGAGATCTTGACCTCTTCGCCGCCCTTGACCACGCGCACCATGGTGTGCAGCACGTAGTCGGGGTAGCCCTGCGGGATGCCGACGTTGGCAGCCTGCAAACCGGCGCGCACGCGGGCAATGGTGCCGTGGTGGTCGGTGCCCTGGATGTTGACCACCTTCTCAAAACCGCGCTCCCACTTGGCGATGTGGTAGGCCACGTCGGGCACAAAGTAGGTGTAGCTGCCGTCGCCTTTGCGCATGACGCGGTCTTTGTCGTCGCCGTACTCGGTCGACTTGAGCCACAGCGCACCGTCGAGCTCGTAGGTCTTGCCGACGTCGCGCAGCTTTTGCACCACGGCGTCCACCTTGCCGCTGGTGTACAGGCTGGACTCCAGGTAGTAGTTGTCAAACTTGACCGAAAAGGCCTTCAGGTCCAGGTCTTGTTCATGGCGCAGGTAGGCCACGGCAAACAGGCGGATGTCGTCGAGCGCCGCGATGTCGCCCGAGGCGGTGTAGTCGCGGTCGTCGGCGTGCACGCTTTCTTTGCGCTTGAAGGCGTCGGCAATGTCTTGGATGTATTCGCCGTTGTAGGCCTGCTCGGGCCACTGGGCTTCGCCGGGCTTGACGCCCTGGGCGCGCAGCTGGGTGCTGGTGGCCAGGGTGTTGATTTGCACGCCGGCATCGTTGTAATAAAACTCGCGGTACACGTCCCAGCCCTGGGTCTGGAACAGGTTGCAAATGGCATCGCCCAAAGCGGCCTGGCGGCCGTGGCCCACGTGCAAGGGGCCGGTCGGGTTGGCGGAGACAAACTCCACCAGCATGCGGTGGCCGTTGGCGCGCTGGCTGCCAAAGGCGCTGGATTGCGTGAGCACCTCGCGCACGATTTGCTGCTTGGCCTCGGGCTTGAGTTTGATGTTGATGAAGCCAGGGCCAGCAATATCCACCGCCTCCACCCAGCGCTGGAAAGGCGCCGCGGCCAGCAAAGCGGTGCGCAGACTCTCGGCGAGTTGGCGCGGATTGAGCTTGAGGGGCTTGGCCAGTTGCATGGCGGCGGTGGTGGCCAGGTCACCGTGGGCGGCCACCTTGGGCGACTCAAACGCGGCTTTGGCGCCAGCACCGGGGGAGAGTTGGTCCAGGGCCTGCGCCAGGGCAGCGAGCAATTCAATTTTTACAGACAGCATGGTGAGATTTTACGAGGGCGGCCAGTCCGGCCAGCCCGACCCCGCCCCCAGCCCGGCATTTGGGGCCCCATAAGGCGTGGTTTTGGCCAAAATGATGAAAAAAAAGCAGCCTGTCAGGCGGGGCGACCGTTTCTTTTGGCATGATGCGCGCATGAATCCCCGCACCGACCTGTCTCCCTCCCTCTCCTGCATCGTCCCCGCTTTTAACGAAGCACGCAATCTCGGCGCTCTGTTGCCGCGCATCTTGGCTACCCTGGGCGCCTTGAGCGATCGCATTGAGTTGATCGTGGTGGACGACGGCAGCCACGACGACACCGCCTTTGTCATGCAGTCCCTGTGCGCCAGCTACCCCGAGCTGGTGTACCTCAAGCTGTCGCGCAATTTTGGCAAGGAACCCGCCCTGACCGCAGGACTGGACGCCTGCCGTGGCGAGGTGGTGGTGTTGATGGACGCCGACGGTCAGCACCCGGTGGCGCTGTTACCTGAGATGCTGCGCCTGTGGCGCGAAGGCAGTGACGTGGTGTATGCCGTGCGCCAGACACGCGACGACCAGTCCACCCTGCAAGTCAGCCTGACCGGCCTGTTCTACAAACTGGTGAACTGGGGCAGCCGGGTGAAGATACCGCCCAACGCGGGCGATTTCCGCCTGATGGACCGCAAGGTGGTGGAGGCCCTCAAAAGCATGCCCGAGCGCAACCGCTTCATGAAGGGCCTGTACGCCTGGGTAGGTTTCAACAGCACCGCCATTGCTTACCAGCCGCTCCCCCGACTGGACGGGCGCAGCAACTTTGGCTTGCGCGGCGCCATGTCGCTGGCTTTGACCGGCATGCTGGCGTTTTCCACTGCACCGCTGCGCGCCCTGACCGTGCTGGGAATGGCGTTGTCGGCCGTGTCGCTGAGCTACGGCGCCTGGGTGGTGGCGGAGTACTTCATCTCCGGCATTGCCGTTCCGGGTTACGCCACGATTGTGGTGGGCATGATGTTCTTCAGCGGCATCCAGTTGCTGTCCATGGGCGTACTGGCCGAGTACGTGGGCCGTATTTACGAAGAGGTCAAGCAGCGCCCGGCCTATCTGGTGAGCCAGCGCGAAGGCCTGGGCCTGACACCCCCCGCGCGCTCACGGGCCCGCATGGCGGTCGACAGCGCGCAGACCTCGCCCCAGTCCTCGCTCCTCTAAACCCTGCAACCGTCGTGCCGCGTCTCTTGAGCGCCTCCACCTTCTGGTTTCTGGTGGTGGGTGGCGTATCAGCGCTGACCCACTTGCTGGTGTTTTCACTGGCGCAAGCCAGCATGTTGCCTGAAGTGGCCAATGCCCTGGGCTTTGGCCTTGCCTTTGGCGTCAGCTTTGCGGGCCACCGCTGGCTGAGCTTCAAGGATGCCTCCACTACCGTGGGCACCAGCCTGAAGCGCTTTGCTGCGACCGCCCTGGCCGGTTTTGTCTGCAACGAGCTGGTGTTCATGGGCCTGCTGCGCGGACTGGGTTGGCCCGCGCACCTGGCCCTGGTGCTTTCACTCCTGGTAGCAGCCGGGCAAACCTTTGTGCTGAGCCGCTTCTGGGCTTTTCGCCGGCAGCGTGCCACCTGATTGGTAGAGTAGCCAGCCTGCGCCCTCATAAAACAGCGTCCAGCCCGGCACGTTTTTGACCGCATTGTTGCCAGGCTTGCCAACAAACCAGTTGCCCGGCACCACACCAGCAGTTACCAGCACTTCGGGCAGTTGCAAGGCCTGCGCGGCTTGCGCATCAAAGTCGGCGCCTTCAAACAGTTCGCGCTGCCAGCCGTCACGGGCTTTTTTGCGCAACTCCGGCCAGTTGTCCACCACCAGGAGCTGGCGCGTGGTCTGGGCGTAAAACGGCAAATCGTAGGGGTAGCCGCCTGAGACATAAATGGTGTCAGCCGGCGTAGCCGCACAGGCCAGCACTTTGGCCACGTCTTGTGAGCGGGCGGTGCGGGTAACCTCACCCACCCGCAGCATCAGCACCGTCGCAATCACCAGGTTCAGGCCGCACAACAAGGCAAACACCAACTCGCCACGGGCGCGCGGCGCCATGACGCGCTCCCAGCCCAAGGCCGCCAAAATGGCCAGCGGCGGCATGACCGGCAGCACATAGCCCACCAGTTTGGAGTTAGGGATGGAGAAAAACACCACGATGGCCAGCACCCAAATCCAGCACAAAGCCAGCCACTCCCGGGCCATGCCCGGCGGGGCGGCGGCGCCGGGCGTTGCGTCTGGCGCAGCAGCAGCCAGCGCCTTGGGGCGACGCGTCTGAAACAGGGCAAAAAACACCCAGGGGAAGAACAGCAACACCAGCGCCAGCAGGTAAAACCACCAGGGTTGCGGGTTGTTGTAAGTGGCGGCGGTGTAGCGGTTGAATTGCTGGTTGATGAACATGTAGTCAAACAACTGCGGGTACTTTTGCTGCGCCAGCACAAACCAGGGCAAGGCAATGGCGCCAAACAGCGCCAGACCGCTGACCCAGGGCAGGTAGAGTATTTTTCGGAACTGGCGCGTCCACAACAGCCAGATAAAGATAACCAGGCCGGGCAGTGCAATACCAATCAAGCCCTTGCTCAACATGCCCAGCGCGCAGGCGGCAAAGCCCAGCCGTGCCAGCCAGGCGTGCGGGCGCTCGCCGGCCATGAAGGCAAAGGCAAAACACCAGATGGCCACGCCAATCCAGGTGCCCACCATCATGTCGTGGTTGATGTACTGGCCGCCCACCAGAAACGCCAGGCTGGTGCCCAGCATGATGACCGCGCGCCGGGCCAGGGCCTCGGTACTCAGGGTACGCGTGGCCAGGTACAGCAGCACCAGCATCAGCCCCACATGCAGTGCCGGCACCAAACGCAGTGACAGGGCATGCACGCCAAAGGTGGCCAGCGACGCCGCCTCCAGCCAGTGCAACAGCGGCGGCTTGTGAAAGAAAGGAATGCCGTTGAGGCGCGGCGTCAGCCAGTCGCCGCTGATCAGCATCCAGCGCCCCACCTCGCCGTAGCGGCCTTCATCGGGCACGGCCAGCGGGCGCAGGGTGGCCATCAGCAGCAGAAAGAGCCACAGAGCGACCAGGGTCAGCCAGGATTTTTGACGTTCGGTTAATGCGTGCTTCAAGTTGGGCTTCCAAAATTCGAAAAAATAGTTTTGCCGCGGGCCAGGGTCACTCTGGCGCGGGCCAGGTCAACCGCAAAGGCGGCGCTTCCCAGGTAAGCAAATTCGCGGGTGCGGGCGGCGCCAATCGCATCGGGGGCGTCAGCGTACCCAGGGCTGGGCAGCGCACGGGCCGGGTGACACATCAGCAAACTGCCCGGGGGCGCGGCTTGCAGCCAGTCGCGCATGAGGCCGGCGTAGCGCGCCTCATCGCCGGTAAAGTCGTATATGCCCAAGAGGGCAGCTGCGGTGGGCAGTTGCGCTTGCCGAGCCAAGGCTTCCAGCGGGCTGGCACCCAGAGCGGCAATCACGCGGCTCTTGGTATCGGCTAGGGCGGCAGGGGCGCGTGAGATGCGCAGATAGGGCCGCTGCGCCTGCGTGCCATAACGGCTGCGCAAGGCCGCCACCAGCGCCTGGCGGATGCCGGCAAATTGCTGCACGTGCTGGTGGCCGTCCACAAAGTCAGGTGGCGCCTGCCACTGCGCTTCAAAGGCGTCGAGCTGCTGCTCAATCACAACACGTGCGGTCACCGGGTCAAAGCCACCCAGCAGGCTGCGCCACATGGCGCGCGGCAATGACAGCCCGTGGCCGCGCTGCAGCGCAAAGCTGCTGGTCCAGTCCAGGTGCAGGCCCACGTCAAGGTGGTCGCGCATGTCGCGCAACAGCGCGGCGTCCTGCGCCCAGCGCGGCGACAACACCATGGCACTGGTGGCGCTCAGGCGGCCCTGGGCGGCGAGTTGCGCAATGCCCTGCGAGGCGCTGGCGTGCACGGCAAAGTCGTCCGCACACAAGATCAGCTGTTTTTCGGCATGCGCAGCCGGGACGGTCATGGCGGTCATGGCGTCCGCCAGAAACCGGGCTGGCTGTA
This sequence comes from uncultured beta proteobacterium, assembly GCA_903960915.1. Taxonomy (GTDB): domain Bacteria; phylum Pseudomonadota; class Gammaproteobacteria; order Burkholderiales; family Burkholderiaceae_C; genus Rhodoferax. Next base: position 67,105 of record CAJCCO010000028.1, on the reverse strand, counting down.
ATGGTGCTTCAAAAAATCAATCCACAAACGCACCCGCAGCGGCAGGTGTTTGGCGTGCGGGAAGACGGCGTAAATGCCGTTCGGCGGCGCAGCAAAGTCTTCCAGTACCGCCACCAACTCGCCCGAGGCGATTTCAGACGCCACCTCCCAGGTGCTGCGCCAGGCAATGCCGTAGCCGGCCAGACACCAGTCGTGCAACACCTGTCCGTCCGAGCAGTTGAGCGGGCCGCCGGGTTTCAAATACACAATTTCAGTGCCCCGGTCGCTGGAGCTGGAGCTGGAGCTGGTGCTGGTGCTGGTATTGGTGTTGCTGCTCTCGCTGGCGCCCGGGCGGGGCACCTGAAACGCCCAACCCCGCGTCTGCGAGGCTTCGCTGGAGAGGGTCAGGCAATCAAAGCGCGACAACTCCGACGGATGGGCGGGCGTACCGTGGCGCTTCAGGTAAGCCGGGGTGGCCACACACAGGCGGCGGTTGTCGGCCAGGCGCACGCTGACCAGCGACGAATCAGGCATATCGCCCACGCGCACGGCGCAGTCATAGCCTTCACCGGCCAGGTCGACCACGCGGTCGCTCAGGTTCAAAGACAGGGTGACCTCGGCATGTTGCTCGCGAAAGCGCGGCACCAGGGGCGCCACATGGCGACGGCCAAAACCCGCTGGCGCGGTAATGCGCAGGTGGCCGCTGGCCTTGACGCCACCGGCCGACACACTGGCCTCGGCGCTGGCCACATCGGCCAGCAAGCGCTGGCAGTCTTCCAGAAAAGCGCTGCCCTCGTGCGTGAGCGACAGCCGCCGCGTGGTGCGCACCATCAGCTTGACGCCCAGGCGCTCCTCCAGCGCATCGAGCCGCCGGCCCATGATGGCGGGCGCCACGCCCTCGGCCTTGGCAGCCGCGGTCAGGCTGCCTCGGCTGGCCACCGAGACAAACGATTCAAGTTGTTTGAGTTTGCCCATGGCGGCCGATTATCTCTAGATAAGTAATGAATTCGGCAGGAAATACGCCCAATCCCTTATCGCTCGCGATGTAAATGGCGGCATCAGGCGGGCTGGGTCCAGCCCTTGGGTAAACCTGCCTCGGCGGTCATGCCGTAGAGCAGTTCACCCGGCAAACCGGCGCGCAATGGCGCGCGCGCGGCCAGCAGGCGCTCCAGGTTAACGCCGGTGCGCACACCCATGGCCTCGAACATGAAGACCAGGTCTTCCGTCACCACGTTGCCAGAGGCGCCCGGCGCATACGGGCAGCCGCCCAGACCGGCGAGCGAGGCATCGAAAGTGCGCACGCCGGCCTCATACGCGGCCAGGCAATTGGCCAAGCCCAGACCACGCGTGTTGTGCAGGTGGGCGGCGCCTGCCTGCGCGCCCACGGCGGCACGCAGTTGAAGAAACAGGCGGCGCACCTGCGCCGGGTTGGCCATGCCGGTGGTGTCGGACAGTCCTACCTCGTCCACCCCGGCCTCAATGCAGGCTTGCGCCAGCCAGATCACCTCGTGTTCGGGCACGGCGCCTTGCAGCGTGCAGCCAAAGGCGGTGGAAATGGCCGCCTCCACACGCACGCCGGGCGCCGTGTCGGCCCGCAACTGGGCAATGGCGCGTACCTCTTGCAGCATGTCTTCGCGCGTCTTGCGCACATTGGCCAGCGAATGGGCCGCACTGGCCGACACCGGAATGGTGAGCTTGTGCGCCCCCGCCGCCAAGGCCGCACGGGCGCCCTGCACATTGGGCACCAGCGCCATCACCGTGACCCCGGGGTGGCGCACAGCGTGGCGCACCACCTCAGCGGCATCGGCCATTTGCGGCAGCAACCGGGCCGGCACAAAGGAGCACACCTCGATCTCGCGCAGCCCGCTGGCCACCAGCGCATCAATCCAGCGCAGCTTGTCGGCCGTGGCCATGGTGGCCTTGACCGACTGCAGGCCGTCGCGCGGCCCCACCTCGCTGATCAGTACCTCGGGCGTTATGTGTTGATGTGTGTTCATGGTCAAAGGGCTCAGGCCACAGCGCCTTGCTGGTGCAGGGATTCAATTTGCACAGGCGAAAAGCCCAGCGCAGCGAGCAAGGTGCTGGTGTGCTCGCCCAGACGCGGCGGGTTCAGGCGCACGCCCAGGCGCTGGCCGTCCAGCGTGAAGGGGAACAGCGTGGTCTGTGCGGTTTGCCCGGCGCGGGCGCCATCGGGCAGCACAATGTCGGCCAGGCCGCCGGTGGCTTGCAAATGCGGGTCGTCGTACAGCTCTTCGGGCTTGCGAATAGGCGCAAACGGCAGGCCGGCCTGCTCAAAAATAGCCGTCAACTCGGCTGCGGTGTGAATGGCCAGGCGCTCGCGCAGCACCGGCATGAGCGTGGCGCGGGCTTGCACGCGCGCATTGTTGCTGCCGTAACGCGGGTCGGCCTTCAGGTCGGCAAAACCCAGTACGTCACAAAAGATGGTCCATTGCGCGTCGCTCACGGCAGCCAGAAAAATTTGCTCGCCATTTTTAACGGTGAACACGTCGTAGACCGCCCAGGCCGAGATGCGCTCGGGCATGGGCGCAGCCGGTTTGCCCGTGATGGCGTACTGCAACATGTGCTGGCCCACCAGAAAGACGTTGTTCTCAAACAGCGCGCTTTGCACCTCTTGCCCCTTGCCGGTGATGCCGCGTTGAAGCAGCGCCGCCATGGCGCCCATGGCACCAAACATGCCACCCATGATGTCGTTGACGCTGCTGCCCGCACGCAGCGGGTCGCCCGGCCGCCCGGTCATGTAGGCCAGGCCGCCCATCATCTGCACCACCTCGTCCAGCGCCACCCGGTGCTCGTAGGGACCGGGCAAAAAGCCCTTGTGGCTGACATAAATCAGGCGCTCGTTGACCTGCGACAGCGCGGCGTAGTCCAGGCCGTACTTGGCCATGGTGCCGGGCTTGAAGTTCTCGGCCACCACGTCGGCGCTGGCAGCCAGGCGGCGCGCCACTTCGGCGCCTTCGGGCTTGTGCAGGTCAATCGCAATGCTTTTTTTGTTGCGGTTGAACATGGGAAAAAACCCGGCGCCTGCACCCAGCAGGTGGCGCGTGCGGTCGCCCTCAATCGGCTCGACCTTGATCACTTCGGCACCCAGATCGGCCAGCACCATGCCGCAGGTGGGGCCCATCACCATGTGGGTGAATTCCACCACGCGCAGGCCCGCCAGGGGGAGCGGCTTGCCAGGGCTTTGGGCTGGGCTTTGGGGTGAGGTTGGGTTGGGGCTTGGGCTTGGGGTTGGACCGTGGCTCATGGGCAGTGTCTTTCAATCAAACAGGGGCAGCCTGGACCGCCGCGCCAAGCTATTTTGCCCGGTCTGAGCCCCGAGCCAGGGCGCCTGCGAGTCAGCACGCCTGAAGGGCCGCAAGATTAGCCCCATTTTGGTCACAGATAAACAGATGCTGCGCCAATTAATCAAAGCCCCGGTATCGAATACAGTCTAGGTCTTCCATCACCAACCCAGCTACCCTCACCATGACCGACCGCACCACCGCCCACCGCCTGCACGTTGCCACCGAGCTGCACCAGTTCATTGAAGACAAAGTCCTGCCCGGCACTGGCGTGAAAAGCGCTGCGTTCTGGAAAGGGTTTGACCGGCTGGTGGCCGACCTGGCACCCAAAAATATCGCCTTGCTGGCCGAGCGCGACCGCCTGCAAACCGCGCTTGACACGTGGCACCAAGCCAACCCCGGCCCCATTGCCAACATGCCGGTCTACCGCGCCTTCCTGGAAAAAATTGGCTACCTGGTGCCCCAGCCTGCCAAGGCCCGCATCACCACGCGCAATGTCGACGCCGAGCTGGCTGTGCAAGCCGGCCCGCAGCTGGTGGTGCCCGTGCTCAACGCCCGCTACGCCCTGAACGCCGCCAACGCGCGCTGGGGTTCTTTGTACGACGCGCTGTACGGCACCGATGTGATTTCTGAAGACAAAGGCTGCGAGAAGGCCGGCAAAAAAGGCGGCTACAACCCCAAGCGCGGCGCCAAGGTTATTGCCTACGCGCGCCACGTGCTGGACCGCACCGCGCCCCTGCGCAAGGGCTCGCACGTGGACTCGGTGGGCTACCGCATCAAGGACGGCAAGCTCGCCGTCAAACTGGCCGACGGCAGCAACACCAGCCTGGCCGATGCCAAGCAGCTGGTGGGCTACCAGGGCGAAGCCAAGGCCCCCAGCAGCGTGCTGCTGGTGCACCACGGCCTGCACCTTGACGTCATCATCAACCGCAGCACCGCCATTGGCGCCAAAGACCCCGCTGGTGTGAGCGACCTGGTGATTGAATCAGCCCTCTCCACCATTCTCGACCTGGAAGATTCGGTGGCCGTGGTGGACGCGCAGGACAAAGTGCTGGCCTACAGCAACTGGCTCGGTATTTTGCAAGGCACGCTGACCGAGAGCTTTGACAAAGGCGGCAAGACCCTCACACGCGGCCTGAACCCCGACCGCGCATACACCGCACCTTCAGGCAAGGGCAAGCCCGTCACCCTGCACGGCCGCTCGCTCATGTTTGTGCGCAACGTGGGCCACCTGATGACCAACCCGGCCATTTTGTACACCGACAAAAAAGGCGTGACGCGTGAAATCCCCGAAGGCATTCTGGACGCCGTGGTCACCACCACCATTGCCATGCATGACCTGAAGCGCAGCGCTAAAGACGCGATTCGCAACTCGCGCAAGGGCTCGGTTTATATCGTCAAACCCAAAATGCACGGCCCCGCTGAAGTAGCATTTGCCGCCGAGTTGTTTGGCCGCGTCGAAAAAATGCTGGGGCTGCCTGACAGCACCGTCAAGCTCGGCATCATGGACGAAGAGCGCCGCACCAGCGTTAACCTGAAGGCCTGCATTGCCGCTGCCAGCAGCCGCGTGGCCTTCATCAACACCGGCTTCCTGGACCGCACCGGTGACGAGATGCACACCGCCATGCACGCCGGCCCCATGATCCGCAAGGGCGACATGAAGTCCAGCGCCTGGATCACCGCCTACGAACGCAACAACGTGCTGGTGGGCCTGTCTTGCGGCCTGCGCGGCAAGGCGCAAATTGGCAAAGGCATGTGGGCCATGCCCGACCTGATGAACGCCATGCTGGCGCAAAAAATTGCCCACCCACTGGCTGGTGCCAACACCGCCTGGGTACCCAGCCCCACGGGCGCCACACTGCACGCGCTGCACTACCACCAGGTGCTGGTGTCCGACGTGCAAAAAGGCCTGGAAAAAATCAACGCCAACAAGGAGCGCAACACGCTGCTGACTGGCTTGCTGACCATTCCCGTGACCACCACGCCGAACTGGAGCGCCGCCGAGAAACAGCAAGAACTCGACAACAACGCGCAGGGCATTCTGGGCTACGTGGTGCGCTGGGTCGACCAGGGCGTGGGCTGCTCCAAGGTGCCTGACATTCATAACGTGGGCCTCATGGAAGACCGCGCCACCTTGCGCATTTCCAGCCAGCACATGGCCAACTGGCTGCTGCACGGCGTGGTCAGCAAAGCACAAGTGACCGAGACCTTCGAGCGCATGGCGGCCGTGGTGGACAAGCAAAACGCCGGCGATGCGCTGTACAAAAACATGGCCGGCAACTTCCAGACCAGCGCGGCTTACCAAGCCGCCTGCGACCTGGTGTTCAAAGGCCTGGCGCAACCCAGCGGCTACACCGAGCCACTGCTGCATGCCTGGCGGCTGAAGGTCAAGGCAGGGGCCTAAACAGGCGCGGCCCTTCAGGCCGCGACTGCCTTTAGCCTTTACCCTTTACCCTTTACCCTTTACCCTTTACCCTTTACTTGATCTACTTGATCTGATAGATCGCCACAGAGCCGCTGACCTCGTGGCCCACCGCCAGCAGGGCCACGCCGGTCGGGCTCTGGCTGGCCGGAATGAACTTCATGCCTTCAGGCGACAGGTCACCGTCGGCGAGGTTGGTGTGGTTGCGAATGTGCTGCACCAGCTTGGGCTTGGTCGGGTCGGTAATCTTGTACATCAAGATGCTGCTGGAGCGCTCCAGGCCAATGAAGGCATAGGTTTCTGCGCCCACCTGACCGACCACCACCGACTCGGGCTCGGGGCCCTTGTTGTCCAGACGGCCGAGCAACTGATCGGCCTTGAGCAGGGCCAGTTTGTTGGTCGCGTCATCGGCCGCATGGTTGTAGACGATGCGCTCGATGTCTTCGCCCGAGTCAAACACCTGCGCGCCGGTGTCGGCGGACCAGATCGAAAAAGACCTTCCGCCCAGCACGTAGACACGGTCGTAGTCGCCGTCGCCGTCGGTGTCGCCGTAATTGCCGTTGGCATTCTTGGTCAGCAGGGTCAGGCGTCCGAGTTCTTGATCGGTCTTGATGGCGGCGACGACGTCCGCTGGAAACGCTGTGGCGTCGAGGTTGGCAACGATATCCTTAAAGCGCGCTACGTCTGAGGAAGCGCCGGTGAGGAAGTCGCTGCGGTCGTCGCCCTCATTGGCCGTTAGAAAATAGGTCTTCCCGTCGACGGTGTAAGTGGCAATGCCATCGGGCATGTAGACACCGTTCAAATTGGCGTAGTTCTTCAGCACAGCCGGCTCGGGCGGGTTGCCGTAAACCCCTGACGCGGTGCCGGCATAGCGGTCTGATGCGGCGATCTTGTACTTGCTGCCGTAGTCCTTAAAGCCCAGGGCGATGATTTTGCTGATGGCGCCGCTGGCCAGATCGACCTCGGCCACTGCATTGTTTTCTTGCAAAGTCACATAGGCCGTTTTGCTGTCGGCGGAGATGGACACGTATTCAGGCTCCATGTCCTGCGCCACGCTAGCGCCGGGGCGACCGATGCGAACGGCCGCTGGCAGTTCGTTGCGGCGGCGGCCACCCACGTTGAAGTCAGTAAAGCCCAGCGTGGTCGCGGTGGCGGCGGGAACCCCATTGCTGATGGCGATGATCGAGATCGAGCCTTCGGGGTCGATGCCATCGGTCATGAAGTCCTTGCTCAGTTCACCCTCGTTGGCTACGACCAGGTACTTGCCGTCAGGGGAGAAGGCCACGCCATCGGGCAGGGAGCCGACGCTGACTTTTTTCAGGAAAGTCGGCGTGCCGTTGCTCGATAGGCTGTAGAAGGCGATCACGCCGGTGTTGGTCTTGGGCGAGCTCTGCACCGCAATGGCCAGCAAGTTGCCGCTGACGTCCAGACTCTGCACCCCGCCGGCTGTGAAGTTGCCGTCGTTCACGTCGGCGGCTACGTCAAAGCGCGCCGAGGCCGACAGGGTGCTGGCGCTGGTGGGGTTGACCAGTGCCGTGCCGCCCAGGCCCGACAGGTCAATCCGCTTGAAAGACGAGGGCTCCGCGACGGTGTCCACTGTGATGAACAGCGACTTGCTGTTGGCGTGGTAGGAGACGATTTCTGCGACCAAAGAGGGGGCCGCGGCGGTGCCACCCGATGTGTAGCGCCCCACCAAGCTCATTTTGGGCTGGCCCGAAAGTTTGTCCAGCTCGCGGCTCATGTGAGTGCGGGCGTCTGAGCTGGTGCGCAGTGCGGGCGCGCCATCCTTGAGCAAGGCGATCAGGTCGGCATCGCTGACCTTGGACCAGTCGGCGGGCGCTCTCGGGGACGCAGCGAGTTTGGTACGGTTGATGGTGATGCCGTTGTCGGGGTTGCCGTCGGTGTCCAGGCTTTGCATCAGTCGGGCAATCGCCACCGCACCGGGGTGGTCGGGCGAGGACGCGCCGGCCAGGTCCAGGGGGGAGAGCTGTGCGGCCGCCGTGACGGGCTCAAAGGCGACGCCGCCCAGCGAGAAGCTGACCTTGTCACCGGCGACGTACTTGAAAGTTCCGCTGGCGTCGGTGGTTCCGCTCAGGCCAGAGGTGCTGGTGTAGCTCAAGCCTTCGACGGCAGCGTCGATGAAAACACCTTGTTTGACCTCGGGGCCAGTGCTGCCCCCGCAGGCAACCAGTGCGCAGGCCGTTGCCACAGCGGAGAGACGAAAAATCCATTTCATGATGAGTCACCTTGTTTAATTACGAACCGGTGTCAATCATGGGTGGCGCGTGTGACAGGAATTTGACACACCTGCGCATTTCGCAAAAATAGCGGCACGGTCGCCGTAAAAAACCTCGCTGGCTGGCAAGGGCTCCCATCCCAGCCTTCCCCCGGCAGGGGAAGATCTGAAGAGGCGCCGAGAGCTCTGGGTGTCCTCAGTCCCGACCGGCCCGGATCACTGCATCAGCGATGGTGGCCGGATCGGTGAACCAGATTTCGTGGCTACCCTGGCACTCCACCAGACGGAACAGACCCAGGCGCTCGGACAGGCGCGGATGCCAGGGCAGGCTGTGCGGCATGGCGGTGTCCTGGCGGCAGTTGACATAGGACTTGCCAAGCGTCAGCGCGGCCAGTGGCGCCTTCAATGAAATGGGGTCGGTGAAGGTCTTGTAGGGCTGCAGGTTGAGCTGCTCGAAGGCTGATTTGGCCAGTGCCATATCGGCGTCGTTGATGAAGGCCTCGCGCCAGATCGGGAACGGCAGCATGACGGCACCGTTGCTGGCAGCCGCCACGGCGTCAAACAACTCTTTGTAATGAGGTGGCACCATGTCGTTGAGGCACTCGCCCGGGTTGGGCACAAAGGCGTTGACGTAAACCAGGCGCGCAAGGCGCTCGGGCATCACATCGGCCACGCGCGAAATGACCATGCCGCCGTAGCTGTGGCCAACCAGTCGCACCTGGCTCAAATTGTGCTCAAGCAGGTACTCGCACACCGATTGCGCAGCGTCTTCCAGCCCGATCTGGCTGCGGTCATCGCCAGCCCGGTTGCCTTTGAGGGTCGGGCAGTGCACCGTGTGACCTTGCTGGCGAATGAGTTCGGCCGTCGGCTCCAACAAGTCGCCGGTGTGCCAGGCGCCGTGCACCAAAACATAGGTATCGCTCATGAATGTCTCCTGATCAGGGTGGGGGGGTGAAACGCTCGACGCCGGCCAGGCCACCTGCGCCTGTCTGCCGCCTGTCTGCCAAGCAAGGCGTGGGGTATTGCCTAACAAGCAAATCGCCTGAGCACCGCTTCTTCAAGCTGCGGTGACAGGTCAACATGATGCCATGTTTGGCCTCTTGTCCCGCACCGGCCTTTGCCCGGCGGACTGCCACCCGCCGGTCTAGGGGCTGCGGTAACCCTACAGGCTCCTCTGGCGCCGCGCCTAACCCTGAATCGCGATACGCTATGGCCATGGACACTGCTTACAAAAGCCCTTTATGTTTGCCGCTCACCACCGCCCTGGTGGCGGCCTTGGCAAAAATGACCGACACCATTGGCAGCGCTGATTGGTACGATGCGGTGCTCAATCTGCTGGGGACCGTGTGCGCTGTAGATTCGGGCGGCGCCATGGTTTACCACCGCGAACAGCGGCCGCGCCGTATCTTGCACCGGTTTAACCCGCTTGAGCGCGCGCTGCCAGAAGACGCCTACCTCTCAGGCCCCTACGCCTTAGACCCGCATTACCAGTTATTTGTTGCTGGCTGCCCCAGCGGCGTTCACTGGTTGCGCGATATCGCGCCAGATGACTTCTTTCACAGCGAGTACTACCGGGTTTTCTATTCTCAAATCGGTCTTTCAGATTCGATCGAGCTGTTGTGGCGTATCAGTGACGACAGCGCCCTGAATATCTTCATTGAGCGCAGTATTCGGCATTCGAAGTTTCAGGACGCCGACATGGTCGCCATCCACATGGTGCTGCCCATGATTTTTGCGTCAGCGTCCAAACACCATGAGCTGACCGCTGCAGCCTCGCGCCGGGACACCGACAACCTGACCCACCGCAAGGTGCAAAGCACGATAGAAAATTTTGCCAGCTCTTTGCTGACGCAACGCGAACGGCAGGTGCTGTTCTACATGATCAGTGGTTACTCTTCTGCGCTGACGGCGCAACGCTTGAGCACGACTGAGGGCACGATCAAGATTCACCGCAAGAACATTTACCGCAAGCTCGAGATTGGTTCTCAGGCTGAATTGTTCTCGCTGTTCATCAACTGCATACCGTTTGCCATGCCAGAGGCGGCCTCGGTTGACCCCCTCAAAACCTACCAAAGCGCGCCAGCCGCAGCGCGCAATTTGTCGCTGCTGGATATTGCGCCCCTAGCCCCCTGACAAGGGTCAACTCCCCAGCGGAATGTAGACCCCGTTGTTATTTCTACCCAGCCAGTCTGCGATGTCCAGGTCTCGGTCCAGCGGAAAAATGGGGCGCGGCACTTTAGAAAACGGCAACACCGCATAGTCCAGGGTACCCAGGGCCCCGCTGTCGCACACAATCACCTCGCCCGCAATCGGCTCGAAGGCGGCACGGAAATGCTGCATGGATTTGAGCGCCACGATGCGTTTCTTTTCGGGGTCTATGCCAAACGCCTTGAACTGCTGCAGGTCCAGTATTTGCGCGCGAATGCTCACCACCAAAATCTCTATGCCTTCGACTCGCACCACGGCCGTTGGACCCCAGGAGCGGTGCAATCCGCCAATCATGGCGCCGCTGCCAACGTAGTCGCCCTGGCTCAGGGACACCAGGGTGCAGGTCAATGCCAGCGGGGCGCCGCCAAATCGCGGGTCAGTTTTACCGCCTAGCTGAATCGAGAGGCTGTCGCCGGGTTGATGCTGCGCCAATTGGGTCACGGTCTGGGGGTCAACCATAGGCCCAAAGCAGGCATCCTGAACCTGCGCATCCAGCAGGGCGGCCAGCAGCGACGTGGCGTCGCCATAGGTGCCAGCACCCGGGTTGTCGGCATAGTCGGCCACGATGATGGGGCCGGGGCGGTCGCTCGAGTAGGCCTTGCACAAGGCCGCCGCCTGGGTCACTGTGTGGTAGCGGTTCAGGGTGTCATGGCGGCAGGCCCAGATGTCGTCGGCCATGTCGACAGCAAACGCGGCATGACGGGCCATGTCACCCTGCGCGGTGACCAACACCGTGGGGCCAACCTCCGCGATGTCGGCGTTGGGAAACGCGCCATTGATGCTGACCGCGAAGACATCTGGTTCTTTTTCGTAGGCTCTTGCACGCGCCAGTCGTCCGGTCATGGGGCCGATGTCGGTACGCCCGCCATTGGCCTCCTCCAGCATGGGACGAGCGACACGAAGCGTCACCGGGCGAATCTCGCCGAGCATGGTGCGCTGCAAAATGTCGCCCGCATGGCGTGCGGTCGCCCGCATATCGGTGTGCGGGTAGGTTTTAAAAGAAACGATGATGTTGGCCAGATCGCACATGGTGCGGCTGACGTTGGCATGCGGGTCAAGCGTGATGCCGATGGGGAGATCGGGCCCCACTTGCGCGCGCAGACGGCGCAACAACTCGCCCTCGCCGTCATCACAGAAGTCGGGCACCATGGCGCCGTGCAAACCCAGCAGAATGCCGTCAAGTTGCCCTTTGTGTTGCAGCGCTGCCGCCACAATGGGCGCCACCAACTCTTCAAAAGCGGCACGCGTCACCGGTCCACCGGGCTGGGCATGGGCGCTCAAGACGTGGGTGACCCGCCAGTTGTAGGCGTCTGCCGCATCCAGAAATCCAGCCAGCTCGGTGTTGTTGTCGCGACGCGCTTCAATCGCTTGCTGTCCGAACAGCAAACCGCGTTCAGAAAAACCCTGGAGGGTGGTGGGCAGCTTGCAAAATGTATTGGTCTCGTGCAGAAATTCTGCGGTCAGGATGTGCAAGGTGGTCATGGGCGTGTGTAGGATTGGGCTGTCAACTTGAACCGCCATCAGTCGAGGGGATGGTGGCAAGCCAGGCGGTGTGGGCTGTCTTGCGTCAGCTCGGGCTGCTCACTGCGGCAACGCGCCGAGGCGTTAGGGCATCGTGCGGCATAGGCACATCCTTCGGGCAGATGAAAAGCATCGGGAATTTCACCATGCAACAGTGTCACGACACGGCGCTGCTGGGGGTCGGGCTCAAAGGTGCTGTCCATCAGCGCGCGCGTGTACGGGTGGCGTGGTGCTGTCTGCGCCGTCGGCAATATCTCAACCACGCGCCCCAGGTACATCACGACGATGCGGTTACAAAAATAGCGCACCAGGCCAAGGTCATGCGAGATGAACAGGTAGGTCAGCCCCAGCTCTTGCTGAAGCTTTTCCAGCAAGGCGATGATTTGCGCCTGGATGGAGACATCCAACGAGGCGGTGGGCTCATCAAGCACCAGAAAGTCGGGCTCAAGCGCCAGTGCCCGCGCAATGCCAACGCGCTGCTTTTGGCCACCGGAGAGTTGGTGTGGGTAACTTCCAGCCAGCGCCGGGTTCAAGCCCACCATGTCCATCAGCGCCGCAAGGCGCGTGGCCTGGGCCTGCGTGTCCAGGCGCATGCCCTGTACGCGCAAGGGCTCCAACAGGGCGGTTCTCACGGTGTAACGCGGGTCAATCGAGGCATAGGGGTCCTGAAACACCATCTGCATGCGCCGGCGCAGGGTACGTAACCCCGATGCGGGCAAGCTCGCCAGATCGGTACCGTCAAAATGCACGCTGCCACTGCTGGCTTCAATCAGCCGCAGCACCAAGCGTGCCAGCGTTGATTTTCCACAACCGGACTCTCCCACCACGCCCGTCACTTGGCCACGCGGCACGTCCAGGTCAACACTGGAGACGGCAGCCATCGACCGGCGTTTGCCAAACAGACTGGCACGGCTGCTGAAGACCCGGGTCAACGCCCGGGCTTCCACCAGATTGGGGTTGGGGTGAGAGGTGTCAGTCATGAGGCAGTTCGAGCGCCGCAAAGTGGCAGGCAACCATGAGTTCGTCTGCGCGCCGGGCGACTGGGGCCTCGTCCTGGCAGATGGGCTGGGCCGCAGCGCAGCGCGGGTGGAACCGGCAGCCACTGGCGTAACTACGCACACTGGGAACCATACCGGGTATGCCCCGCAGGCTACCGGCCGCCTGACCGGTGCGCGCAATACAGGCAATGAGGGCCTGCGTGTAGGGGTGGGTCGGGTGCGCGAAGATCCCATGAACCGAGTTGCTCTCGACCACCCGCCCCGCGTACAACACCGCCACGTGGTCACACGCCTGCGCCACCACGCCCATGTCGTGGGTGATGAGAACGAGCGCGAGCCCGCGATCACGCACCAGGTCAACCAGTATTTGAATGATTTGCGCTTGGATGGTCACGTCCAGCGCAGTCGTCGGCTCGTCTGCAATGATGAGCTCGGGCTCACCCGCCAACGCCATGGCGATCACGATGCGCTGCTTCATGCCACCAGACATTTGGTGGGGGTATTGCTGGTGCACGGTGGCGGCATCGGGAATGCGCAGCTGGGTCAACAACTCCAGGCTGCGGGCCTTGGCCTCAGTGGCTGACAAGCCCAAGTGCAATTGACTCACCTGGTCAATCTGAGCACCCACCCGCAGCATGGGGTCCAGCGAGGTCATCGGATTCTGCGTGATCAATGCCATGCGCTTACCGCGCAGGGTGCGGTAGCGGTCTGGCGCCAGGTCGACCAACTCGGTCCCATCAAAACGCACCGAGCCACCGCTCACGCGCCCGCCGATGAAGGGCAGCAGCCCCATGAGGGCCATCGCCGTTAACGATTTTCCGGAGCCCGACTCACCCACCAAGCCCAGGATGCGACCCTTTTCCAGGCTGAATGAAATACGGTCCAGGGGCTCCAAATCACCGATGCCTACGGAGAGTTCAGAAACGTCGAGCAGCGCCATGTTAAAGGTCCCGCACGCGGTTGCGTATATCGAACGCATCAATCAGCGCGTCGCCAAACAAGTTGATGGACACCACCGCTATCGCAATGGCAAACCCAGGCGCCAGTATGGTCCAGGGCGCTAAAAATATTTGCGCTGTGCCACTGCTCATCATTGCCCCCCAGCTGGGCTTGGGGGGTTGGACACCCAGGCCGAAAAATCCGAGGGTGGCTTCCAAAATGATGGCATCCCCCGTGGCCAGCATGCCGGCAACGATCACCGGCGTGATGGCATTGGGCAACAGATGGCGGAACAGAATATGGACGTGCCCGGCGCCCAGGTTGGTGGCAGCTTCGATATACGTTTCATTCTTGATGGCCATGATCTGGGCCCGCGTAAGCCGACTGAATTGCGCCAGGTAGGCAATGCTGATGGCCACCATGGTGCTGTACAGACCAGGACCCAGGATGGCTACGAATATCAGCGCAATCAGTACCTCCGGGAAAGACCAGGTGAGGTCCACCACGGCGGTAAGCGCTCGGTCAAACCAGCCACCAAAGTAGCCCGCTGCTGCGCCTAGGCACATGCCCAAGGTGACCGAGATGCCGATGGCCGTGAGCGCTACCGCCAGCGAGGTGCGCGCGCCATAAATAATGCGTGACAACACATCACGACCAAACTCGTCCGTACCCAGCCAGTGGGCAGCCGAGGGGTCTTGGTTGGTGGCCGACAAATTCTGGATGTCGTAGGGGTACGGCGCCACCCACGGCGCAAAAATGGCGGCAAGCGCCAACAGCATTAAAACGCCCAGGGACAGACCGCCGCGCCAAGTGCAGACGACACGCCAAAGCGCAGATTTTTTCAAGGAAGACACGGGACACCCTTCAAGAGAAACGCGGCGCCGGTCATGTCAGACTGTCCCGAACGCGCGGATCCATCGCAGCCTGCACCAGGTCGCCCACCAAGGTGCCCAGCATCACGGCCATGGCCAGCATCAACAGGCAACCTTGAACAACGGGGTAGTCGCGCTGCGCCAGCGAGGTGATCAGCAAGGAGCCCAGGCCCGGCCGGGCAAAGACGAATTCGATCGTCACTGCGCCGCCCACAATCCAGCCCAGACGCAGGCTGAGGATCGTCACCACGGGCAGCATGGCGTGACGCAACACATGCTGCAGCTGTATGCGCCGGTGCGACAGACCCTTGGCGTGCAGCATCAGCACAAAATCACGGCGACCTACATCCAGCATGGCAGCTCGCGTGACCCGCGAAACCAGGGCAACCCCATGCAGACCAATGGTCAGCACGGGCAAGACTAGCGCCGTCCAGGTGCGGGCGCCCGACACCGGAAACCATTCCAACTGCACCGCAAACAACAAAATCATCAACAGACCGAGCCAGAAACTAGGCAACGTGGCGCCCAGCAGGATCAGGGCCATCACGCAGCGATCAATCCAGCTGTCTTTGAAAACCGCCGCCAAAGCACCCGTGGTAATGCCCACCAGGGTTGAGAAAAGAAATGCCAGCCCGCCGAGTCGCAGGCTGTGGGTCAGGTTGTCGGCGATCAGTTCGGACACTGGGCGACGCATGATGATGGCGTCACCCAGATCACCCGTGAGCAGATTACCCAACCACACACCATACTGCACCAACAGGGGCTGGTCGAGCCCATAGCGGGCTATCAATACCAAACGCTGCTCGGGCGAAGAGCCAATCTGAATCATGTTGTCGATTGGATCGCCCGGCACCAGATGGATGATCATGAAAATGACCAGTGACACCGCCAGAAAAACCGGGACCAGCAAGAGCAGGCGTTTGATCAGAAAGTGCGACAAACTGACCTTCCTAATGCCGAAACCATGAACCCGTGTTTACCGTTGTACGCGCTTCGCTTACTTGACTTCAATGTCCATGATGGACTGGGTCGCCATCTTGATGCCACGGATGGTCTCAGGCAACTTCAGGCGCGTGTCGCTGTAAGCAAAACTTTGGGTCGGTTGGTAAATGGGGGCGAACACAAACTGCGTCATCACGTACTCGTGGTAGGCCTTGAAATTGGTAACCCGCTCTTCCCAGGTGCGCGAGCCCTTCATGGCCTTGGCATTGAGATCTTCCGCCTTGGCATCATTCCACATGGACACGTTGGGATAGCCCAGCCGGGTACCACTGAAGAACCAATCAAGAATATCGGCATTGGTGTAGTCGTAGGCACGCACGGCCAGTTGGTGATCGGTCTTTTTCTTGTACATGGCATTGATGGACGCAGGGTCTTGCACCGTGATCTCGGCATTCACGCCGACCGCCTTGAGCTGAGCCTGAATCACTTCGGTGACGCGCTTAAACTGGGTTCCGTTCTGAGTCCAGAGCTTGACCGTCAAGGGCGTGCCCGCCTTGGCGCGGATGCCCCCAGCGCCAGGCGCCCATCCCGCCTCGTCAAGCAGCTTCTTGGCCCGCTCGGCGTTGTAGCTGATGTTGAACTTGGGGTTGATTTTGGACTCCTGCAACGAGCTCACCAGGAAGTTATTGGCCACCATACCCAAGCCACCGAAAACGCTGGCCAAAATTTCTTTCTGGTTGACCGCCAGCGCCATGGCTTCACGCACTTTAATGTCCGTCAGGGGCGCCACCGAGGTGTTCATGGGCATGTAGAACACTTCAGTGCCAGGCATAGTGACCACCTTCAGGCTTTTCTCAGCCCCGATGCGCGGCAGAAAGTCTGTGGGCACGCCCAGCAGCAAGTCAACACCGCCGGTTTTGAGTTCCAGAAACGCGGTTGAATCTTCATTGATTTCGCGGAAGGTGAGGTTTTTGATCTTGGCGGGTCCCTGGTTCTTGGACAGGGCGCTGGCCCAGCGGTAATCTTCATTACGCACCAGCTTGGTTTGCTGTCCCACAGCAAAGCTCACCAGCTTGAAGGGACCACTGCCTACGGCGGCCGTCACACCAAACTTGTCGCCCAAAGCCTCATACGATTTAGGCGAAGGGATGCCCATGAAGCTTGTCGCCATGTTGAGCAGCATGCTCGGGTCAGGGTTCTTCATCAGGAACTTGACGGTGTGGTCGTCTACGATGACCACCTTGTCAATGGCCTCGGTCATGAAGGCGTTTTCGGTGCCCTTGAACTTGGGGATCCACCATTCAATGACCTTGGCGTTGAACGGCTCGCCGTCATGAAACTTGACGCCACGGCGCAGTTTGAAGGTCCAGGTCAGGCCGTCAGCCGAGGACTCCCAAGACTGGGCCAACTGCCCGTGAAAGGACTGGTCGGCATCCTGAATCACCATGCGGTCAAAGATCAGGTTGTTGGCAATATTGAGCTTGGTACCCTTGATGGGGTTGTAAGTAGGTGCCCCGGCTTCTCGGGTGTTGAGCACAAAAACGGCGTCTTGCGCCCAGGCAGGCACCGTGGAGACGATGCCGCCTAGGCTGGCTGCAGCGAGTGTCATTACCCGCAAGGTGGTTTTCACAGATGTCATATTTTTCTCCTGAAGTAGGTCACGTCGCCGCGGGCGCCGGTGGGTTGTCATGCACTTGTCATCTGGCCGAAGAATAGCGGGATTCGTTGGCTCTCTTTCGCCTCATACCCCCAAAGGGATAGTCCGCCCGGCAAGCAGGCCCCTGCGCCAAGGGGCTCGTCTACCCCCTTGGGAATAGGCGCCCGCGACGATCTGGTTTTGACACCCTTGCACCCCTGGTTTTGTCTTATTCTCAAGACCACCAAACGCACACCCTCTGCCCAGGCATGGGACACAAGGCGATGATTCCCGAGACCCAATTACCATGCACCAACTCCGCAAGCCCTACCTTCTTTTTCTCGGCGATGTTGACCTCAAGTCAGACGCCAAGACGGCCTTTGGCCTACGTGACTGGTGTTCTGCCGACGTCATGGGTGAGTGGGCATTGCCTGCCTGCACCGTCACGCTGGAACTGCCACGGCACAGCCCGGCGCACGCAGCATCGCTGGGGGCCGGCTCGCTGGTGATAGGTGTGGCAGCTGTGGGCGGCGTATTGCCACCCCATTGGCTGC
Organism: uncultured beta proteobacterium; assembly: GCA_903960915.1. Taxonomy (GTDB): domain Bacteria; phylum Pseudomonadota; class Gammaproteobacteria; order Burkholderiales; family Burkholderiaceae_C; genus Rhodoferax. The sequence goes on along the minus strand of CAJCCO010000028.1, from coordinate 49,496 downwards.
CTGAACTGGAGGCGGCCTTGCGCGCAGGCCTGGATATTGTGAGTGGCCTGCATTCGCGCCTGACCTCCTTTCCCAGCCTGGTTCAAGCCGCCCAACTGGGGGGCGGCAAGCTGCACGATGTGCGCCATTCTGACTTGGTGTTTCCGGCCGGATCCGGCCGCAAGCGCAGTGGCCAGCGCGTGCTGACTGTGGGCACCGATTGCGCCCTGGGAAAAAAATACACCGCCTTGGCCTTAACCCAAGCCCTCTCGCAGCGCGGCGTGCCCGCCACCTTCAGAGCCACGGGCCAGACCGGCATCATGATTGCCGGCTCTGGTGTGGCTGTGGACGCGGTGATTGCCGACTTCATTGCCGGCGCAGCGGAGGCTTTGTCGCCCGACAACGCCCCTGAACACTGGGATGTGATTGAAGGGCAAGGGGCCTTGTTCCATCCCGCCTACGCCGGCGTCACGTTAGGCTTGCTGCACGGCTCACAACCCGATGCGTTGGTGCTGTGCCACGACCCTTCGCGCAGCACCATTGAGGGCTACCCCCACTGCCCCATTCCCGATCTACAACAGGCCATAGACCGCTACCTTGAAGCGGCACGGCTGACCAACCCTGCGGTACGCTGCGCAGGCATCAGCATCAACTCATCAACACTGACCGATGCGCAATGGTCGGACTACGCCAGCGATGTGGCGCAGCGCCTGCAACTCCCCGTTGTTGACCCCCTACGCGGCGGCGTGGATGCATTGGCAGAGGCGCTGCTGGCCCAATGATCGACTGCCAGACCCGCTTCGAAAGCTGGGCCATGATTGAGCCCTTTGAGATCGCACGTGAGGTCATCACCGACCAACCGGTCTTGTTGGTGCAGCTGCATGACGGCCAGGGCCACATGGGCCAAGCAGAGGCAGCGGGGGTGGACTATGACGGCGAAACGCTCCAGAGCATGGCCGCCCAAATTGCCTCCGTTCAGGCGCGGCTTCATGACCAGGTGCAAGGTGAAGAATTGATGCAATGGCTGCCCGCCGGTGGTGCCCGCAATGCGCTGGACTGCGCTTTGTGGGACTTGCGCGCCAAACAAACGGGCCGGCCAGCTTGGCGCCAGGCCGGGCTTGAAGGGCTGGCACCAGTGACCACCGTTTTCACCATTGGTCTGGGCGACGAAGCCACCACGCGACGCAAACTGCGCGAAGCACGCCACTACCCCCTGATCAAACTTAAGGTAGATGCCCAGCGGCACCTGGAGATTGTGCGCATGGTGCGCCAGGAACACCCCGGGGCGCGGGTAGTGGTCGATGCCAACCAGTCCTGGACACGCGACTTGTTGTTAGCCCTGTTGCCCGAGCTGCTTGCGCTGGGCGTTGAGTTGGTGGAGCAGCCGCTGGCGCGCGGTGAAGACGCTCAGCTCGAAGGCCTGCAGTCTCCCATTGCACTGGCGGCCGACGAGTCTTGCACCGATCGCTCGTCACTGCAGGCACTGGTCGGTCGCTACCAGTACATCACGATCAAACTCGACAAGTGCGGCGGTCTGACCGAAGCACTGGCAATGGCCAAGGCTGCCACCCAGCTCGGATTCAAGCTGATGGTGGGCAATATGTGCGGCACGTCACTGGCCATGGCCCCCGCCTTCCTGCTGGCGCAATGGTGTGCGTATGTTGATCTGGACGGCCCCTTGCTGCAACAACTCGACCGCGCCACGCCGCTCCAGTACCACCACGGGGTCATACAGCCGCCTAGCCCCGCTTTGTGGGGTTGAGCAGACCCGCTCACCCCGGCCAGCGCGTGCGCAAGGTTCGCAAGCGGTAATGCGTCCGGTAGGCAGCGGGCAGTTCTTGGGTGGCGCGCAAGAAGAGCCGCCTAAAGGTACCCACGTCGGTGTAGCCACAGGCTTGGGCAACTTGGTCTACCGGCAGGTATGTGGTTTCTAGCATCACCTGGGCGCGCGCCATGCGCAGGCTGTGCTGGTATTGCAATGGACTTTGGCCGTGGGTGGCGCTGAAGTGGCGCAGCAGAGTGCGTGCGCTGGTGGCACAGGCCTGCGCCAGTTGGGGCAAGTTGTACGGCTCAGTGGCATGCTCTTCCAACCAGCGCCTGGCCCGCTCAACCGCCCCCGGCGGCACTTTGCGGTTGCTTGCGTCGAGCACGATTTGGGATGACACCTGCTGGCGCTCGGGCGAATGCAACAGCACGTGCGAGGCGGCCACGGCCAGTTCGGCCCAAGGGGTGTGCTTGAGGGCATCCAGCACGATCTCGGTGGTCCACACCGGAGAATCACAGGTCCATAAACGCTCGCTCACGGTCCAGGGTCGGTCGGTCAGCAAGCGCACACCTTCGCTGTGGCGCAGCACGGCGGGCACAAAGTGCCAGGGCGCCACGGCCTCGCGCCCGCTCAACAACCCGGCATGGCCCAGCAAGGCGACGGCATTACCCACCGCCAGCACCAGGCCACCGCGCGCGTGAACCTGCTGAATACGCGCGCTAGCCGCGCTGGCCTGTGCTACCAATTGATCCAGGTGCGGACCGCTGAGCGCGTGCCAACCGGGCAGCACCAACACGTCGGGCAGACCGTGAAATGGTTGTGGCGGCAAACTCGTCAGGTCCATGTTCAGCCGGGGAGCCGGCTTGCCATCTGCGCGCCACCAGCGCCAACGCAGCCCAGCGCGGGCGTGCGGGTGGCGCATGCTGGCCAGGGTTTGCAGCACATGCAGGACATCCACCGTGGTGAGCGCGGCCCCAGCCACCATGGAAGGGGTCCATAAGAGTTCCAGCGTCAGGCTTGAGTTCATGGCTTTGAATGCAGGTAAGTTGGCAACCAATACACTTTACCCGAGGGCCGCTCCATCCTACGATCAGCCGCTCTAACCCATCAATCGCAGAGGGCGCAGCCCCGCACCGGAGACTTCCATGAACCCGTCCAACGCAGCGCGCAAGGCAAACGCCTTGTTCAGCACCCCCACCCTGTCACGCCGTCAGATGCTTGGCGCAACAGCAGGTGCCGTCGCCGCCCTGGGCCAGGGCTCGGGCTGGGCACAAAGCGCGTTCCCCTCCAAACCCCTCACCATTCTGGTGCCCTTCACGGCGGGCGGCGCCTCAGACATTGGCGCGCGCATGTTGGCGCCTGAGTTGTCTAGGTTGCTAGGCCAGTCGGTGGTGGTGGAGAACCTGGCCGGGGCCGGCGGCGCCATTGCCATGCAAAAACTGATTCGATCTCCTGCGGATGGCCACACGCTGCTGTACGGCGGCTTGAGCGAGTCGCTGCTGATCCCCATGATCAACCCGGCCGTCAATTACAAAGTGGAAGACCTGATGCCGGTGGCGCTGGCCGGTGCCTCGCCGGTGGTGTTTGTGGTGCGGCCCGATTTTCCGGCCAACACGGTGGACGAGCTGATCGCCATGGCGCGCAAAAGCCCGGGGCGCTTAAGCTTTGGTTCGGCCGGTATTGGCTCCTTTGCCCATGTGATGACGGAAGTGGTGAAAGAGCGCGCCAGCGTCTTCATGGTGCACATTCCCTACCGCGGCGGCGCGCAAATACTGACCGACGTGATTGGCGGTCAGCTGGATCTGGCGGTCACCACCGTCACCAACGCCGCGCCCATGATTGCGGCCAAACGGGTCAAGGTGTTGGGCGTGTCTTCTAAAGCGCGCGTAGCCCTGATCAAGGACGTGCCCACCTTTGGCGAATCTACCGCACTCAAGGGCATGGAGATGCAGGTCTGGGCCATGCTCTTCACGCCCAAGGGCACGCCCGAACCCATTGCCAACCAGCTCAGTAGCGCCATCAACACGGCGCTGGAATTGCCCGCTATGAAAGCCATGCGCACGAAGCTCGGCGCCGACTTGCCCTACCTGCTCAACGCCACCCAGGCGCGTGAGTTTTTGCAGGCCGAACAGAAGATGTACCTGCCCGTGACACGCCGGATCAAACCCGAATAGAGTCGCGCTAGCCCCACCATGACACAAGCCTTAAGTGAGGCGCAAGATCTTGCGCCAGACTTTGCCCCTGACTACGCCAGCGCGCGTGCCGCGTTTCTTGACGCTGCAGAAAAAGCTGGCGCCAAGCTGGAGTCCCGACCCCATCCGCGCACAGGTTTGCAAGGCGAATCCCTGAGCCTCGATGTGGCTTGGCTCGGGCCACGCCAGGCCAGCCGGGTGCTGCTGAGCCTGTCTGGCACCCACGGCGTGGAAGGCCTCTACGGCAGCGGCTGCCAGGTGGCGTTTTTGCAGCAGCAAGCCGGCCGCAGTCTGCCACCTGATACCGCCGTGTTGTTGCTGCACGCGCTCAACCCTTACGGTTTTTCTTGGCTGCGCCGCGTCAATGAAGACAACATTGACATCAACCGCAACTACATCAATTTTCAAGCGTCCCGGCCAGAGAACGAGGCCTACAACGAGGTGCACGCCTGGCTCTTGCCCGCGCAGTGGACGCCCGATACGCACGCAGTTCTGCTGGCGCAGGTGCAAGAATTCATGCAGCGCGTGGGGCCGCAGGCGGCAGCGCGCGCCTTGAGCGGCGGGCAGTACCGGCACGCCGACGGCATTTTCTATGGCGGTCAGGCGCTGTGCTGGTCTAACCAGCAACTGGCGGCGGTGGCGCAAAGCCACTTGCAGCAGGCGCGCAGCCTGTGCGTGCTGGACCACCACACCGGCCTGGGGCCTACCGGCCACACCGAACTGATTTGCCGCCACGCCCCAGACTCGCGCGCGCTGGCGCTGGCGCGCCAATGGTGGGGCGGCGATGTCACCTCGCCGGCCTCGGGCGAGTCGGCCTCGGCCGTGATTGACGGCAATGTGCGCATGGCCCTGGGCGCGCTGTGCCCCCAGGCACTGGTGGTGGCGGTGGCCCTGGAAGTGGGCACGCAGCCCCAGCAGCAGGTGATGTTTTCGCTCTTTGCAGACAACTGGCTGCACCAGCGTGGCGACCCGCTCTCAGCCCAAGGCGCGCAAATTCGACAACAGGTGCGCGACGCCTTTTTTGTGGACACGCCGGCCTGGCGTACCCGCAGCCTCACGCGCGCGCTGGAGATTTACCAGCAGAGCTTGCAGGGCCTGCAGGCCTTGCCCGCTGCAGCTTGAACGCCTGTGCCTGACACCGCAGCCCCCAACACCCGCCCCCTGCGCGTGGGCATGGCTGGTTTTTTTATTGAATGCAACCGCTGGGCACCGGTTACCACCGCGGCCATGTTTGCCAGTTCGCTGGACCTCGCCGGCGAGGCCTTGCAGGCTGAGTTGGCGCGCGACGTGCCGCGCGTGCTGCCCGACACCCGGGGCTTCATGGCCGCCATGTCGCGCCTGGGCGCCTGGCAACCGGTGGCGCTGCGCATGGTGGCAGCGCAACCCGGCGGGCCGGTAGCGCAAGATTATTTTGACGCCCTGCTGCAGGATCTGGCGCAACGCGTGCGCGCGGCCGGGCCACTGGATGCGCTTTTTATTTCATCGCACGGCGCCGCATTGACCACCGACCAAGACGATGCCGACGGCGAGCTTTTTACGCGTCTGCGCGCCTTGGTGGGGCCAGCGGTTCCTATCGTGGCGGTGTTCGATCTGCACGCCAATTTCTCGCCGCGCATGGCCGCAGCCCTGTCGGCCTGCGTGGCCTACCGCACCAACCCACACAACGACTTGGAGGCTTGCGGCGAAGAACTGGCGCAGCACCTGCACACCGTGTTGCAGGACGGGCCGGGCGTGGTGGAGCTGGTGAAACTGCCGCTGGTGCCGCCTGCCACCGCGCAACTGGTGGCGCCAGGCACACCCTACAGCGACCTGATTGTGCTAGGCCAGCGCCACCTAGGCGGCGCCGTGCTCAACGTGTCTTTGTGCGGCGGTTTTGCGCTGGCCGACTCGGTGAACTGTGGCTTTGGCGTGGTGGTGACAGCGCGCGCAGGCCAGCGGGCTGCCGCACGCGCCTTGGCGCTGACGCTGGCTGCTGAAGTGTGGCGAGCGCGCGGGCGTTTTGTCACGCAACTCACACCCTTGCAGGACGCGGTGCAGGCCGCCGTTGCCTGTGGCCTGGCCGATGCCAGCAGCGCGCCGCTGATCCTGGCCGACGTGGCCGACAACCCCGGCGGCGGCGGCGGCGGCAACACCACCACCCTGCTGGCGGCCTTGCTGGCGGCTCAAGCGCAAGGCGTGCTGCTGGCGGTGTTCACCGACGCGGCGCTGGCGCAAATCGCCCACACCCTGGGCATGGGCGCCACCTTTGACGCCACCTTCAACCAGGGCAGTACCGACCCGCTGGCGCCTACGCTGCACCAGCGCGCCCGCGTGCTGGCCTTGTCGGACGGCCATTTTGTGGGGCGGCGGGGCCTGCTCAAAGGCTCGGCGCAGTCCATGGGGCCGTCAGCCCTGCTGGCGCTCGGCGGCGTGCAGGTGGCCGTTATTTCGCAACGCCAGCAGCTACTCGACCCGGCGCAACTCGAGGTCTTGGGCATCCACCTGGACGACGCATCCACCGATGCATCCAACGAGGAACAGACCCGGGTGCGCACCCTGGTGGTGAAAAGTCGCGGCCACTTTCGCGCGGCCTTTGCGCATTTCACCTCGCCCGACAGAATTGTGGAGGTGGACTGCCCCGGCCTGACCACGCCCAACCTCAGGACCTTGACCTGGACGCGCATGCCGCGCCCGGTCTACCCGCTAGACCCTGACACCCCCTGGCAGCCACCGGCAGACCCGCGCGACGGGTTGGCTTGAAATTGACCTAAATTTGAAGCGAAACTGCCCTGAACATTGTTCAAAAGTGCCCTTGGGCAGGGCTATCATCGCGCTGTTGTCATTCTTTTGAAATAAATCATGCCTACCTATCATGTGGAAATGCTCGAAGGCCGCACCATCGAGCAAAAGAAGAAGCTGGTACAAGAAATTACCCGCGTCACCGTGGAAGTGCTGGGCGGCTCGGCCGCTTCGGTCGATGTACTGATTACCGATGTGAAACCCGAAAACTGGGCCACCGGCGGCGTGCTGTGGAGCGAGCCCCGGCCCAAAGACTGATGACGCGCCCGCCCGTCCCCGGCAACATGCCGCTTTTTTTATAAGCCCCGCCCCATGTGCCAACTGCTTGGAATGAACAGCCGACTGCCCGCCAGTCTGACCCTGAGCTTTACCGGTTTTTCGCAGCGCGGCGGCTGCACCGACCACCACGCCGACGGCTGGGGCATTGCCTTCTTCGAGAGTGAACAAAACACACCCGACCAGCCCGGCAAGGGCGTGCGCTACTTTGTGGACAAGGAAGGCGCCTCCACCTCCCCGATTGCGCAAATGCTGCGCAGCTACCCCATCAAAAGCCACAACGTGGTGGCCCATGTGCGCAAGGCCACAGTGGGCGCGATCACGTTGGAGAACTGCCACCCTTTTGTGCGCGAACTGTGGGGCCGCTACTGGGTGTTTGCCCACAACGGCGACTTGAAAAACTACGCCCCCACGCTGCATGGCAACTTCAAACCGGTGGGCACCACCGACAGTGAGCTGGCCTTTTGCTGGCTGTTGCAAGAGCTGTCCAAGTCGCACGCGGGTGTGCCCTCCATTGAAGAACTGACACTGACGCTGGCCGAGCTGGTGCCGCAGATCTCTGCCTCGGGCACCTTCAACTTTTTACTCAGCAACGGCGAGGCGCTGTGGGCACACGCCAGCACCAAGCTGCATTACGTGCTGCGCCAGCCGCCGTTTGCAGAGGTGCACCTCAAAGACAACGATGTCAGCGTAGACCTGGCCGATTTAAACGGCCCGGACGACCGCCTGGCCATTGTGGTGACCGAGCCACTCACCACCAACGAAGACTGGGTGGCCATGCTGCCCGGCGAGCTGAAGGTATTTGTGGGGGGCACCACGGCCGCCTGCACACCCCGGCAAACCATTTGCCAGGCGGGTGGCCAGGCTCAGCCGGTGGCGGTTTCTGCGACTTTGGCCGCTACGCCCGTGGCAACGGCTTAAGCCGCGCTTGCCGGTGCGGCTTTCAGTGCCGCTTTCAGTGCCGCTTCAAGTGCGTCGATGAACATCGCCGCCACGTCAAAACCCGTCTGGTCAAAAATTTCCTGAAAGCAGGTGGGGCTGGTGACGTTGATCTCGGTCAGGCTGTCGCCAATCACATCTAAGCCCACCAGCAGCAAGCCACGGGCAAACAGAATGGGGCCGAGGGACTCGGCAATGAAGCGGTCGCGCGCACTCAGGGGCTGCGCCACGCCTTTGCCGCCCACCGCCAAGTTACCGCGCACCTCGCCGCCCTGCGGTATGCGCGCCAGGCTGTAGGGCACGGGCTGGCCGCCAATCACCAGCACACGCTTGTCGCCCTCAGAAATGGCGGGCAAAAACTTTTGCACCATCACGGTCTGCGTGCCGTCCTGGTTCAGCGTCTCGGTGATGGCGCCCAGGTTCAGGCCGTCGGCCTTGACCCGGAAGATGCCGGTGCCGCCCATGCCGTCGAGCGGCTTCAAGATGATGTCTTGGTGCTCGGCATGAAAGCGTTTGATGTCCTCGGCGTCGCGCGTCACCAGGGTGGGGCCGATGAAGTCGGGAAACTCCAGAATCGCCAACTTTTCAGGGTGGTCGCGCAGGGCACGCGGCTTGTTGAAGATGCGGGCGCCTTCACGCTCGGCCTGCTCCAGCAGGTGCGTGGCGTAAAAATATTCGGCATCAAACGGCGGGTCTTTGCGCATGATGACGGCGTCAAAGTCCTTCAGCGGCTGCGGCCGCTCGTGCGGCGGCTGTTGCGGCGAGGTGAACCAGGGGTCGGCCTGGCCGGTGAGGGTGAGGTCACGCACGTAGGCCGTCACGGGTGCGCCGCGCTGCCACATGAGGTCTTTGGGCTCGCAGGCCGACAAGGTATGGCCACGCTTTTGGGCCTCGCGCATCATGGCGAACGTGCTGTCTTTGTGGATTTTGAAAGTGGCCAGTGGGTCAACGATAAACAGAATATGCATGGGAGAAAACAGGCTCAGGCAGGGGGTGAAGAAAAATGCGACTTGCCGTACTGTTGCACAAACAGCGCTAACGCGCCCGCCAGCACGCCCCAAAAGGCCGAACCCACGCCCGCAATAGCCACGCCACTGAGCGTCACCAGAAAGGTCACCAAGGCGGCTTCACGGTGTTGTTCATCGCGCAGCGCCAGGGCCAGCGCATTGCCAATGGTGCCCAGCAGCGCCAGGCCGGCAATGGCCGCAATCAACTCTTTGGGAAATGCCAGCAAGACGCCGGTGACGGCAGCACCCAGCACGCCAATCAACACGTACAACAGGCCGCAGGAGACGGCAGCGGTGTAGCGCCGCGCTGGGTCTGGGTGGGCTTCGCGCCCCATACAGATGGCCGCGGTGATGGCGCTCAAGTTCAGGGCAAACCCGCCAAAGGGCGCCAACACCAGTGTGGCCAGCCCGGTCAGGGTGATGATTTTTGAAATGGGAATGCCGTCATGAATGCCCGGGCCGCTGTAGCCGGCCGACTGAATGGCCGCCACGCCGGGCAGGTTTTGCGAGGCCATGGTCACCACAAACAGCGGCAGGGCCAGGCTAATGGCTGCAGAGAGCGTGAAAACGGGCAACACCAACACCGGTTTGGCCAAGCCCCATTCAATACCAGCGCCGCTCAGGCCCGGGCTCACCGCCACAAATGCCACCGCCACCAGCAGGGTCAGCGGCACGGCGTAGCGCGGCGTCAAGCGCTTGCCCAGTAGGTAGGTCAGCAGCATGGTGAGCACCAAAGGCAAGGCGGTTTGCGCCGCAGTGAACGCCTGCATGCCAAAGCGGGCAAGCACGCCGGCCAGCAAGCCCGAGGCAATGGCCAGCGGCAACCGGTTCATGACACGCTCAAACCAGCCGGTGACGCCGCACAGCGTGATGAGGGCGGCACAGACCATGAAAGCGCCCACCGCCTCGGCCATGGAAAACCCACCGGCCAGCCCGGCGGTGGCCAGCACGGCAGCACCGGGTGTGCTCCAGGCCACCATGACCGGTTTGCGCAGCCACAGGGACGGCCCCAGTGTGCACAAGCCCATGCCCAAACAGAGCGCCCACATCCAGGAGGCCAGTTCTGCCGGGCTGGCCTTGAAGGCCAACGCGGCTTGCAGCACGATGGCCACCGAGCTGGTGAAGCCCACCAGGACCGCAATGAAACCGGCGGTGAAGGAAGAAGGGCTGAGATCCCGGAAAAAACGCATGGGCGGGGGTCTTAAATTTCGATCTTGGAGCCGAGCTCGACCACCGAGTTGTTGGGCAGCTTCAAGAAGTCGGCTGCCGCACTGGCGTTGTGGTGCATTTGCGCAAACAGTTTCTCGCGCCATTGCGCCATACCGCTGTCAATGGTGGGAATGACGGTGTCTCGCGACAGGAAATAGCTGGTGCTCATGGGGTCTAGGTCGCAGCCATGGCCGGTGAGCAGCTGCAAGGCCTTGGGCACATCGGGGTCGTTTTTGAAGCCGTAGTTGATCATGACCTGCCAGCAGTCGTGCCCCAGGGATTCAAACGTGAGGCGCTTGTCCAGGCCAATCCAGGGCACCTCGTGGTTGCGCACCGTGACAAACAAATTGGTCGCGTGCAGCACCTTGTTGTGCTTCAGGTTGTGCAGCAAGGCATTGGGAACGGTGCCGGGCTCGGCGGTCAAAAACACGGCGGAGCCTTCTACCCGCACCGGTGGGCTGACAAACACGGCCTCCAGAAAACTGGGCAGGTCCATGGCATCGGCGCGTATTTTGGCGTTGAGCAGGGCGCGTCCGTCTTTCCAAGTCAGCATCAAGGTGAAGATGACGCCGCCAATGACCAGTGGGAACCAACCGCCGTCAAACAGCTTCATGAGGTTGGAGGCCCAGAACGCCAGGTCCACCACAAAGAAGAAACCGGTGGCACCCAGGCACAAAGCCAACGGGTATTTCCAGCGATAGCGAATGACGTAAAACGTCAGCACGGTGGTGATCAGCATGTCGGTGCACACCGCAATGCCGTAAGCAGCGGCCAGGTTGCTTGATGACTTGAACATCACCACCGCCAGCACAATGGTGACAAACAGTCCCCAGTTGACGAAGGGCAGGTAAATCTGGCCGGTCTCTTTGACGCTGGTATGCAGCACCTGCAGACGAGGCAGGTAGCCCAGCTGAATCACCTGTTTGGTGACCGAGAAGGCGCCCGAGATCAGCGCCTGCGACGCAATCACCGTGGCCATGGTGGCCAGGCACACCAGAGGCACCAGCGCCCAGTCGGGGGCCATCAGGAAAAACGGGTTTTTAACGGCCTCGGGGTGGGTCAGCAGCAAGGCGCCCTGGCCGAAGTAATTGAGGGTGAGCGAGGGCATGACCACGGCAAACCAGGCCACCCGGATGGGTTTTTTACCAAAGTGACCCATGTCGGCGTACAGCGCCTCACCGCCAGTGACGCACAGCACCACGGCGCCCAGAATAATGAAGGTGGTGCCTGGGTTGTGCCACATGAAACCCAGTGCGTAATGCGGGCTGATGGCCCACAAAATGGCCGGGTTGGTGACAATGTGCGAGATGCCCAGCAGCGAGATGCAGGCGAACCAGACCAGCGTGATGGGCCCGAAAAACTTGCCAATGCCGCTGGTGCCGCGTTTTTGCACGGCAAACAGGCAAAACAAAATGACCAGCGTGAGCGGAATCACAAAACGCTTGAAGGCCGGCGACACCACCTCTAGGCCCTCCACCGCTGACAGCACCGAAATAGCCGGGGTAATCACGCCATCGCCATAAAACAGGCAGGTGCCAAAGATGCCGACCATCAGCAGCACTTTGCGCAGCTGGGGCCGGTCTTTAACCGACTGCGAGGCCAACGCCAGCATGGCCACCAGGCCGCCTTCGCCGTTGTTGTCGGCCCGCAGCACCAGCACCACGTACTTGAGGGAAACGATGACGGTCAGCGTCCAGAAAAAGATGGACAAGATGCCGTAGATGTTGTCGGTGGTGAGGGGAACGTGGCCGGAGCCAAACACTTCTTTGACGGCGTACAGCACGCTGGTGCCAATGTCGCCATAGACAACGCCAATGGCGCCAACGGTGAGCGCTGCGAGGGAGGATTTTGATGCTGACACAGATTGACCCGGCCTTAAGTCGGCAGGGTTCCATTCCAATTGGGATCGCCATTTTGCGTCAGCCAGCCAGACATGCAAGTCTGGGCAGTCGCCGGCCAGACTATTTATCGCAAATGTTGCAGCGCAGCAACTGTTGTGCGCCCTCGTCTTTGAATTACACGCCCCTCAATGCAGGGCTGGGAATACCGGCTTATTCGTAGACTTCGGCGTCCGGGTCGGTCGCTTCCAGCTCGTAACTGGCGGCCAGCATGGCCAGACGGGCCACCACGCCATACATATAGAAGCGGTTGGGCGCGCTGGCGCCAGGCTTGATGCCAGGTTGCGGCAGGTAAGTGCTTTGCTCAAAGGCCAAGGGCACAAAGCTGGAGCCCGGCGCGTTGAGGTTCTCGTCCATACCGCGCCCGGCGTGGATGCGGTAAAAACCGCCCACTACGTAACGGTCCATCATGTAGACCACCGGTTCGGCCACAGCGTCGTGCATGCGCTCTTTGGTCAGCACGCCCTCTTGCACCAGAATATCGCGCGGCTGGTTCAGCTCGGGTGAGGTTTTGGCCTGCTCATGCACGCGCTGGCTCAGGGCGTCCAGGTCTTTCACGTCGCGCACAGTCACAATGCCCATGCCGTGGCTGCCGTTGTCGGCCTTGACCACCACAAACGGCTTTTCCTTGATGCCGTATTCCTTGTACTTGCGGCGAATCTTGCCCAGCTGCGAGTCCACATGGGTGCTCAGCGCCTCCATGCCAGCGGGCTCGGTCAGGTTGACGGCGCCGCACTTCTCAAACATGGGGTTGATCAGCCAGGGGTCCACGCCCAGCAATTTGCCCAGGCGCTTGGCCACTTCTTCATAGCACTTGAAGTGCGTGCTCTTGCGCCGCGTGGCCCAACCGGCGTGCAGCGGCGGCAGCAGGTACTGCTCATGAATGTCTTCCAGAATGCCGGGCACCCCGGCGCTCAGGTCGTTGTTGAGCAAAATAGTGCAGGGGTCGAAGTCTTTCACCCCCAGGCGGCGCTTGCCGCGCAGCACCGGCTCCAGCAACACGCTGTCGCCATTGGGCAGCTCCACCGTGGTGGGTTTCTTGATGGCCGGGTCTATGGAGCCAATGCGCACATTGAGCCCCGCCATGTGAAAAATGCGCCGCAACTGGGCAATATTGGCCAGGTAAAAGGTGTTGTTGGCCTGGTTTTCTGGAATCACCAGCAGGTTGCGGGCTTCCGGGCAAATCTTTTCAATCGCCGCCATGGCCGCCTGCACCGCCAGCGGCAGCATCTCGGGGGTCAGGTGGTTCCAGCCACCGGGGTACAGGTTGGTGTCCACCGGCGCCAGCTTGAAACCGGCGTTGCGCAGGTCTACCGAGCTGTAAAACGGCGGCGTGTGCTCCATCCACTCCAGCCGAAACCAGCGCTCAATGGCCGGCATAGAGTCCAGCACACGCTGCTCAAGTTCATTGATGGGGCCAGTCAGGGCGGTAACGAGGTGCGGAACCATGCGGGGCTTTCAATTGAAATCAGCAGTTGGCAGTATGGCCAGTGCCTATCTTACGTGGGGAAGAAGTCACAGAATTCAAGCAACTCCATCGCTTGCGGTGAAACAAGCCCGACAGACTGGGCGGCCGCACAGACGAGGTGGCCTGAAACGCCCGCGCGCGTTTGGTTCTTCAAACAAGAACCCTATGACTTAAGATAAGTTTAAATCGCACAAAACGTGTAACGCCCCCTGACCTTGGGGGGTAAACACCAAAAAAAGTGCAGGGAGTTGATTAAATGTCATTGCTGGATAAATTCCTGAGCGACTGCATGGCCGTGCGTCGAACCTCGGGGGGAACCCAAGAAGACGCGAACCGCCACCCCCAGCAGGTTGGCCGCCTTGGTGTGGCTGTAAGCACCTCTGGACGCAAAATACCAAGCGGCCGGGCATGCCACATGGTCAGCGCCTGTTCCCTTATGAGACAACACCCATCGCAGAAAAAGAAACGCCTCCACAGGGGAGGCGTCGGGCCAGAGATGCGATCTCTGGTGGGGTTAACGCTGTCGATTCTACAGGTTCAGCCAGCTAGTCGAGCCAAGCCCCTATCGGGAATATCCCTCAACAAAAACAAGCAGGTTCAATTTGCATGAGTCGCGTCAATGTTTATGTGGATGGATTCAATCTGTATTTCGGACTGAAAAGCAAAGGTTGGCGAAGGCACTTTTGGCTGAACCTGGTGGCCTTGTCCCATTCTTTGCTCAAACCTAATCAGCACTTGGGAAACGTTCACTATTTCACCTCCCGCATACGCGCCAATGGAAATAACCAAAAGGATATGCAGCGACAGACCTGTTACCTAGAAGCCCTTGGCACCCTGCCCGATCTGCAAACCCACTTTGGCCACTATCTTGAAAAACCGCGTGTGTGCAAGCATTGCGGCGCGACGTGGATGGGTTACGAGGAAAAAATGACAGACGTCAACATCGCCGTACAGATGTTAAAAGACGCGTTTGAAGACCGCTTTGACATGGCCATACTTATTTCTGGCGACAGCGACCTCACATCACCCGTGAAGACGTTACGAAATCAATTTCCAGAAAAAAGAATAGTTATTGCTTTTCCGCCTGGTCGGAAATCGGCAGAGCTTTCTAAGGCAGCACATGCCTTTTTTACGATTGGTGAGGCCAATTTGCGCCAGTCACAACTCATGCAACAGGTGGTTCGACGAGACGGTTTTGTCTTGCAACGGCCCATAAGCTGGACGTAGCTCACCTCACTGGCGCACTTCCCCCGCCCCCAGCACCACATACTTGAGCGAGGTCAGGCCTTCTATGCCGACGGGGCCGCGGGCGTGAAATTTGTCGGTGCTGATGCCGATTTCGGCGCCCAGGCCGAATTCAAAACCGTCGGCAAAGCGGGTGCTGGTGTTGACCATGACGCTGGCGGAGTCGACCTCGCGCAAAAAGGCCTGGGCGTGCATGTGGTCGCGGGTGATGATGGCGTCGGTGTGGTGGCTGCTGTAGTGGTTGATGTGGGCCATGGCCTCGTCCAACCCGGCCACCACTTTGATGCTGATGATGGGCGCCAAATATTCCTCAAACCAGTCTTGCTCGGTGGCGGCGAGCAGTTTGGCGTGGGGCAGCGCCGCTTGCAGCAACGCCAGGGCTTCGGGGTCGGCGCGCATCTCCACACCTTTGGCAGCATAAATGGCGCCAATGCGGGGCAAAAACTGCGCGGCCACGCCGCGCGCCACCAGCAAGCCTTCAGCGGCATTGCAGGGGCTGTACTTGTTGGTTTTGGCGTTGTCGGCCACTTTGACGGCCATGTCCAGGTCGCACGGGTCGTCCACGTAGACGTGGCAGTTGCCGTCCAGGTGTTTGATGACGGGCACTTTGGCGTCGCGGCTGATGCGCTCAATCAGGCCTTTGCCACCGCGCGGAATGACCACGTCGACGTACTGCGGCAGGGTGATGAGCTGGCCCACCACCGCGCGGTCGGTGGTTTGCACCAGTTGCACCGCGTCTGCCGGCAGGCCGGCGGCCAGCAGGGCTTGTTGCACCAGCAGGGCCAGTGCTTTGTTGGACTCAATGGCCTCGGAGCCGCCGCGCAGAATGCAGGCGTTGCCGCTTTTGATGGACAGGCTGGCCGCCTCAATGGTGACGTTGGGGCGGCTCTCAAAAATCATGCCGAACACGCCAATAGGCACGCGCATCTGGCCCACGCGAATGCCGCTGGGTTGTTGCTTCATGCCGATGATTTCGCCAATGACGTCAGGCATGGCGGCGAGTTGCTCGCAGCCCTGGGCGCAGGTTTCCAGCACCTGGGGGCTGAGCTTGAGGCGGTCTACCAAGGGCGCGGCCAGGCCGGCTTGCTGCGCGCGCACCAGGTCGCGGGCGTTGTCTGTTTGCAGCGCCTGCACGTTGGCACGCAACAGAGCGGCCAGGGTGGTGAGGGCCTTGTTTTTGGTGGCGGTGGAGGCTTTGGCCATCAGTGCCGAGGCGGCCTTGGCCTGCTGCCCCAGGGTCTGGGTGTAGCGGGCGATATCAGCCAGGTCGGCTGGGGTGGCGAGGGTGGGGGCGGTCATGGGTAAATCCTAACAGTGCGGCAGGGCTAGCGGACAACACCGCGCCCGGTTGACTGAACGGAGGACTGAACGGCAGGCTGCGCCATGCAGTGGCGGCACAGCAGCATGGCCAGGCGGTGCAGGGCTTGCCAGTTGTCGGTGGGCCAGTCGGCCTGCTTGAGGCCTTTGACGATGCCGTCCACCAGGTGGGCGGCGTGCAGCATTTGGGCCAGCGCCTTGTCGCTCAAACGCGGCAGCACCCGCTCAAACAGGCGCTCTTTGGCGCCCCACACGCGTTGCTCACGCAGGGCCATGGGCAGGGGGCGGCCCTGGTTCATGGCGTCTTTGACGCGCTTCAAGGCACGTATGTCTTCGCTCAGGGTGTAGTGCACCAGCACTTCGGCCTCGCCCTCGGCCTTGAGGCCGTCGAGCATGCGCATAACGCGCGCGGCCTGGCCGGCCAGCACCGCCTCCGACAGTTTGAACACGTCGTAGCGCGCCACGTTGAGCACGGCGGTTTCGATCTGCGCAAAGCTGAGCTCACCCGCCGGGTGCAAGAGCGCGAGTTTTTGAATTTCCTGGTGCGCCGCCAGCAAATTGCCTTCCACCCGGTCGGCAAAAAACTGCAGGGTGCGCTGGCCTTCTTCTCCGGCCACTACGCGCTGGTCTTGCAGCGCCAGGCGCTGTGCAATCCAGGCGGGCAAGGCAGCGCGCTCGACCGGCTCCATTTGCACGGTGACGCCAAAACTCTCCAGCGCGGCAAACCAAGCGCTGCCTTTGGTGAGCTTGTCCAGCCGGGGCAGGATAACCAGGGTCAGCGTGGCGTCGTTGTCGCGCGACTGTTCGGCCAGTTGTTGCAAGGCGGTGCTGCCGTCTTTTCCGGGCTTGCCGGAAGGGATACGAATTTCTAGCAGTTGCTTGTCGGCAAACAGGCTCATGGAGCCGCCGGCGGCCAGCACCTCGCTCCAGTCAAAGTGCGCACCGGCCACGGTGTGTGAACTGCGTTCGGTATAGCCCTGGGTGCGGGCCATGGCGCGCAGGGCATCAGCGGCTTCCTGAATCAGCAGGGGCTCGTCGCCATGCAGGGTGTACAGGCTTTTGAGGCCTTTGTGCAGATGGCCCGCCAGTTGGTTAGGGGCTAGCTGCATAGTTGACGGTGGAGAGACGGCGCAGCAACTGCTGCACGATGTCGGTCTGCATGTTTTTGTAGAGCAGCGCTTCCTCGGTTTCTTTGGCCAGCGCAGACGTTTCGTTGTACGAAATGTCGCGCTGCTGCAAGATTTCGGTCTCGGGCAACAGCTCACGGCCCTGGGGCGTGCGCAGAGAAAACTTCAGGCGGATGCGCAGCTGAAACTCCCGCACCTGGCCCGAGGCGTTCACGCCAACGACGATTTTTTCGCGTTGTACTTGCACGATGTTGAGCACCAGTTGCGCTTTATCTAACGGTTCATCGGGCGCCAGCACCCGCACGTCCGAACCAAAAGACTGGCGCAGCTCGCGGTTGATGTCGCCCTCAGCGCCCGTGATGGCCAGCGTTTGAAAGCGGTAGCTCTGGCTGCCGCGCAGCTTGAAGCCGCAGCCCGCCAACAGGCCGGCGCCAGCCAACTGGGCGGCCCATTTGAGGGAGGTGCGGCGGTTCAACATGGGCGTTATGAACGTTACAAAACCACGTTGACCAAACGGCCCGGCACCACAATGACTTTCTTGGGTGTCGCGCCCTCTGCCAGCTTGATGAAAATTTCGGCCTGCAGGGCAGCACGCTCAATCTCTTCCTTGCTGGCGCTGGCGGGCACCAGAATGGCGCCACGCAGCTTGCCGTTGATTTGCAGCATCAGCTCCAGTTCGTCGCGTTGCAGGGCGGCTTCATCCGCGACGGGCCAAGGGGCGTCCAGCAAATCGCCGTGCACGCCGGCGTAGCCCAACTCAGCCCACAAGCGGTGGGTGAGGTGGGGTGTGGCGGGGTAAATGGCGCGCAACAAAATGCCAAAGCCTTCGGAAAGCGCGGTCTGGCTGCCGGCCGAGCCGTCGCTCTTGAAGTCTTCCAGCGCGTTGAGCAGCTTCATGGCGCCCGACACCACGGTGTTGTATTGCATGCGCTGGTAGTCGTAATCAATTTGCTTGAAGACGGTGTGAATCTCCAGGCGCAGCGCTTTGGCCTCTTTGTTGAACACAGGCGCTGTTTTCGATTGAGCAGGTTGCGCTGTAGCTTTGGCCGCATGCAGCTTGCTGCCAAAGTTCCAGACCCGACGCAAGAAGCGGTAGCTGCCTTCGACGCCTGCGTCGTTCCACTCCAGCGTGGCTTCAGGTGGCGCGGTGAACATGGTGTACAGACGCGCCGTGTCAGCGCCGTATTTTTCGATCAGGTCCTGCGGGTCGACGCCGTTGTTCTTGGACTTGGACATGGTGCCCACACCTTCGTAGGTGATGGCCGTGCCGGCGGGCAAGTTGCCCTTGGCTTGCTTGAGCACCGCGCCAATGATTTTGCCGCTGGCGTCGTGCTGGTCTTGCACCTCGTTAGGCCAGAAATATTCAATGCCACCCTTGTCGCTTTTGCGCGAGTAAATGTGGTTGAGCACCATGCCTTGGGTGAGCAGCTTGGTGAAGGGCTCGTCGATGTTGACCAGCCCCATGTCGCGCATGACCTTGGTCCAGAAGCGTGCGTACAGCAGGTGCAATATGGCGTGCTCGATACCGCCAATGTACTGGTCCATGCCGCTGCCGCCGTGGGCCAGTTTTTGGTCGCGCATCCAGTACGCGGTGCCTTCAGCCACCATCTGCTCGGTGTTGCTGGGGTCGCAGTAGCGCATGTAGTACCAGCTTGAGTCGACAAAGGTGTCCATGGTGTCGGTTTCGCGCCGCGCTGGCTTGCCGCACACCGGGCAGGTCACTCCGGCGTGGAACCCCTCGTGCTTGTGCAAGGGGTTGCCCGAACCATCGGGCACGCAGTCTTGCGGCAGCACCACGGGCAGGTCTTTTTCAGGCACCGGCACCGCGCCGTGTTCGTCGCAGTGGATGATGGGAATGGGCGTGCCCCAGTAGCGCTGGCGGCTCACGCCCCAGTCACGCAGGCGCCAAGTGGTCTTTTTCTCGCCCAGGCCTTTGGCCGCCAACAACTCAGCGACGGTGTTCACCGCAGCTTTTTGGTTCAGGCCGTCGAGCGCGCCAGAGTTGATGTTCACGCAGCTTTGCTTGTCGCCATACCAGTCTTGCCAGGCAAGGGGGTCGAAGCTGTGCTCTTTCACCGCCACCACTTGTTGGATGGGCAAGTCGTATTTCAAGGCAAAGGCAAAGTCGCGCTCATCGTGCGCGGGCACGCCCATCACGGCGCCGTCGCCATAGCTCATGAGCACGTAGTTGCCCACCCACACCTCGACTTGCGCGCCGGTCAGAGGGTGCGAGACGAACAAGCCCGTGGCCATGCCTTTTTTCTCTTGCGTGGCCAGCTCGGCTTCAGTCGTGCCGCCGGTTTTGCATTCTTCTATGAAGGCCGCCAGGGCCGGGTTAGACGCTGCGGCGTGGGAGGCCAGTGGGTGCTCGGCGGCCACGGCGCAAAAGGTCACGCCCATGATGGTGTCGGCACGGGTGGTGAACACGTACATCTTGCCGTCGCCAATCAAGGCGCCCTGCGCGTCTTGAATAGAGTGAGGGAAGGCAAAGCGCACGCCCTCGCTTTTTCCAATCCAATTTTCCTGCATCAGCTTGACGCGCTCGGGCCAGCCCGGCAGCTTGTCGCCGGTGACGAAGTCGAGCAATTCTTCAGCGTAGGCGGTGATCTTCAGGTAGTAACCGGGGATTTCACGTTTCTCCACCACGGCGCCGGTGCGCCAGCCCTTGCCATCAATGACTTGCTCATTGGCCAACACGGTTTGGTCGACCGGGTCCCAGTTGACGACCTGGGTCTTGCGGTAGGCAATGCCTTTTTCCAGCATCTTCAAAAACAGCCACTGGTTCCACTTGTAGTAGCTGGGCTCGCAGGTGGCCACTTCGCGGCTCCAGTCAATGGCCAGGCCCATGGCCTGCATCTGCTGCTTCATGTAGGCGATGTTCTCAAACGTCCACTTGGCCGGTGGCACGCCATTTTTGAGCGCCGCGTTTTCAGCCGGCAAGCCAAAGGCGTCCCAGCCCATGGGCATGAGCACGTTGAAACCCTTCATGCGCAGCTGGCGCGCCAGCATGTCGTTGATGGTGTAGTTGCGCACATGGCCCATGTGCAGCTTGCCGCTGGGGTAGGGCAGCATGGAGCAGGCGTAGAACTTGGGTTTGCTGCTGTCTTCGGTGACGCGGTAGACGTCTTGCGTGGTCCATTGGGTTTGGGCCGCTTTTTCTACGTCAAGGTGGTTGTATTTTTCTTGCATGGTGTTCACTTGGGCGGTCTAAAAAGACCGCGAAGCCGTGATTTTAGGGTTTGGCGGGTGGCCGGGCATCGGTTACAAAACCGATGCGGTTCAGGCCGACTTTCTGGGCCAGGCCCATGACCTGAACGATGCGGCCGTAGGGCACAGCTTCATCGGCGCGCAATTGCACCTCAGCGGTGGGGTTTTGCTGGGCGGCTTGCGCCAACTGCAGCGCCAGCGCGTCCAGGGTCAGCGGCTGGTCGTTGAAGAAAACTTGGCCCGAAGCGTCCACCACCAAGCTCAGCACGCGGGCCGTGCCGTTGGACTGGGCGCCTTCGGCGGCAGGCAGCTTGAGTTTGATAGCGCTGGAGAGCAGCGGCGCGGTGATGATGAGGATGACCACCAGCACCAGCATCACGTCCACCAGTGGCGTCATGTTGATGTCGCTCATGGGCTGCGAGCCGGGCGTGCGTTCCAGACGACCAAAAGACATGGCAGCGCCTTTCTCAGGGCTCAGGACAGGCCCGGCCAAGCGGGCTTGGACAGGGCGAGTTCACGCAGGTCACGGGCGAAGCCTTCCAGCTCAGCCTCCAGGCGGCCTACCACGCGGCCCATCACGTTATAGGCCAGCACGGCGGGCAGCGCCACAGCCAGACCGGCGGCCGTCATGATGAGCGCCTCGCCCACGGGCGCAGAGATTTGGCCAATGCTGACCTGGCCGACATCGGCAAGACCCAAGAGCGCATGGTAAATACCCCAGACCGTGCCCAACAAGCCAACAAAAGGGGCGGTGGAGCCCACGGTGGCCAGCAGCACCTGGCCGTATTGCAGCTTGGCCAGCGCCAGGTGCAAGGCATTGCGCAGCACGCGGGTAAGTTGCTGGGACTTGTCGGCAGCGGTGGCCAGGGTGGTACCGGCTTCCAGGTTGCTGGCCAGCACCATGGGCACCAGCAGGGCCAGACGGTCAAAGGCCTGGAGTTTGGCCAGCGCCTCCTCGACCGAGGCCGATTGCCAGAAGGCGGCCGTGCAACGGGCCACGTCCTGACTGGCTTGGCGCAACAACCAGGCCTTCCAGAGAATCACCACCCAACTGGCCACTGACATGGCCAGCAGCAGCAGCGCCACCCCAACGGTGACGCCATCGCCCAGCGACAGCAGGTGGCTCAGGTTCATGGTGGGTTTATTTGAGATTGAGCACGTCAAACATGTCATACAGACCGGTGGTCTGCGTGGCCAGGAAACGCACGGCGCGCAAACTGCCCTGGGCATAGGTGGCGCGGCTGGACGATTTGTGGCTGATCTCGATGCGCTCGCCAATGCCGGCAAACAGCACTGTGTGGTCACCCACGATGTCGCCTCCGCGGATGGTGGCAAAGCCGATGGAGGACGGGTCGCGCTCACCGGTGACGCCTTCACGCGCGTAGACCGCGCAGTCTTTCAGGTTGCGCCCCAGCGCGTCGGCCATGACCTCGCCCATTTTGAGGGCGGTGCCCGAGGGCGCGTCCACCTTGTGGCGGTGGTGCGCTTCAATGATTTCAATGTCGTAACCCGTGGCCAGCGCCTTGGCCGCCATTTCAAGCAGCTTGAGCGTGACGTTGACGCCCACGCTCATGTTGGGCGCCATCATGATGGCGATGTCTTTGGCGGCATCGGCAATCTCGGCTTTTTGCGCGTCGGTGAAGCCGGTGGTGCCAATCACGGCGTTCACCCCCAACGCGCGGCACACGCGCAAATGCGCCAGCGTGCCTTCGGGGCGGGTGAAGTCAATCAAGGTACGGGCATGGGCTAACCCAGCGCTCAGTTCAGCGGTAATGAACACGCCGCTGGGTTGACCCAGAAAGGCGGTGGCATCGGTACCCAGAGCGGGACTGGTGGCAAGGTCCAGCGCGCCGGTCAGCGTGCAATCGTCGGCGGCGTGAACCGCCTCTATCAGCATGTGGCCCATGCGCCCGCTGGCGCCCGCAATCGCAATACGGTGCTTGGTGTTGTCAGTCATGGTGTGGGCTTGCCCGCTTAGCGCGAGGCAGATTCGAGTGGCGGGTAACTGGTAGGCAGAGGCGGCAGGGCAGCCGGCGCCGCTTTGGGCTTGGCCGCCGGCAACTTGCTCAGACTCTCCGGGCTCAGCGCCAGGGTTGGCACGGCGCCGGAAGGGCGGGTGGCATCGAGCGAGGCGACGAATTCAGCTTCGGTCGGGAGGGCATCGGCTTCGATGCGCTCCAGCACATCGGCTTTAAAAAAGACCGTCACCTTGCGTTCCTGTGCTGCCACGCCCCGGCGCTTGAAGGTGAAGACGTAGTCCCAGCGGTCGGCGTGAAAGAGGCTGGTTAACAAGGGGGTTCCCATGATGTCGCGCACCTGTGAGCGGCTCATGCCGGGCTTGATGGCCGCGGCTTGCTCTTTGGACACAAAGTTGCCCTGGACGATATCCATTTTGTAAGGGCTGATCAGCCCGGCCACCTGGGTGCTGGCGCTGTTGAGGCTGCTGCACGCGGCCAGTCCCAACGTCATGGCAAGAAGCAAGATCAAACTGACACTGCGGGGGTATTGGGACATGGTGAGGGGTGTGGCGATATGATCGATGCATTGTAACGGTTGCGCCTGTCATGGCGGGCTGTACCGGGCCTAGCGAAAGACCTCCATGACCAATATCGACGAACTCAAAAGCACCGGACTCAAGGCCACTCTGCCGCGGCTGAAAATACTGGAAATTTTTCAAAAAGGCGCGCAACGCCACATGACAGCAGAGGACGTCTACCGGGTCTTGCTTGAAGAACGCTCGGACGTTGGACTGGCCACGGTGTACCGGGTGCTGGCCCAGTTTGAGCAGGCTGATATCTTGAGCCGCAGCAATTTCGAGAGTGGCAAGTCCGTCTACGAACTCAATGAAGGGCAGCACCACGACCACCTGGTGTGCCTGGATTGCGGCAAGGTGGAAGAGTTTTACGATGCCGAAATTGAAAAGCGCCAGAACGCTGTGGCCAAACTCAAGGGCTTTGCCATTGCCGACCACGCCTTGAGCCTGTATGCCCATTGCACCCGGGACAAGTGCCCGGACCGGCCAACTTTTACCGCCCGCGCCCCCGTCTGAGGTCCAACGTTCAGTCGGGCGCGCTCATGGCTTTGCGGTGGCGCTCGACAAACTCCTGGTAGGTGTCAATGCCGCGCAGTTGAAGAATGGTGTTGCGCACCGCCGCCTCCACCAGCACGGCGATGTTGCGCCCGGCCACCACCTGAATCACCACCTTGCGCACCGGCACGCCCAGCACGTCTTGCGTCAGCGGCTCATAGGGAATGCGTTCGTAGTCGCGCTCCAGCGTTTCCCGGCGCACCAGGTGCACGATGAGCTTGAGCCGCATTTTGCGGCGCACGGCGGTTTCGCCAAAAATACAGCGAATGTCCAGCAGCCCAATGCCACGCACTTCCAGCAGATTCATCAGCAAATCGGGGCAGCGGCCTTCGATGGTGTCCTGGTTGATGCGAAACAGGTCCACCGCATCATCGGCCACCAGCCCATTGCCGCGGGAGATCAGTTCCAGCCCCAGCTCGCTTTTTCCCAGGCCGGACTCGCCGATGATCAGCACGCCCAGACCCAGAATATCCATGAACACACCGTGCATGGTGGTGCGGTCGGCAAAGTACTTGGACAGGTAGGCACGCAGCACGTCGATCACAAATGCTGACGAGCCCTGGGTGGCGAACATCGGAATTTGCGCACGCTCGCACATCGACAACAAAGCCTCGGGGGCCTCTTGCCCGTCGGCCAGAATCAGCACCGGCGGCTCCAGGGTGACGATACGGGAAATGCGGCGGGCGCAGTCCTGGGGCGTGGCATTGGCCAGGTAGGCAATCTCGCGCTCGCCCAGAATTTGCACGCGGTAGGGGTGAATGTAGTTGAGGTAGCCGACCAGATCAGCGCCTGAGCGGGCCGCCGTCACTGCGACTTCGTCGAAACGTCGCTCGGAGGCGCCCAAACCGGCCACCCACTCCCACTTCAGCGTGTCGCGAAACGCCTCAAACAAAACATCGGCGCTGACGACATTGGGTTTCACAACGAATCCATTCAATAAATGGGGGATTAATTCAGCCGGGCAGCTGCCTTCAGGCCGGTTGCGCAGACTGCCAGTTGGTGATCAGGCGGTGCAACTCAGCCGCATCTGCGCTGGAGGCCAGTTTTTCGCGCAAGCCCACATCACTGAGCATTTCGGCAATTTCGGACAGAATTTCCAGGTGTTTTTGGGTCGCCGCCTCGGGCACCAGCAAGAAAATTAGCAAACTCACCGCCTGCTCGTCGGGCGCATCAAAACCAATGGGTTGTGCCAGTTGCAGCACCGCAGCCATGGGGGCCTTGAGCCCTTTGATGCGGCCGTGCGGAATGGCCACGCCATGACCCAGACCTGTGGAGCCCAGCCGCTCCCGTGAAAACAGGCTGTCAGTCACCAGGGCGCGGCTCAGGCCGTGCAGATTTTCAAAAAGCAGGCCCGCTTCTTCAAAAGCTCGTTTTTTGCTGCTGGCGTCCACATGCACAAGCACTTGGGCCACGGACAGGATGGATGCGAGTCGGTTCATCATTTGTGGGCGGATTATGCAACAAGCTTTTCTGGGGCGTAAAAAAACCGCCCGGGTGGCGGGCGGCTGCTTGGGCGGTGGCGCCAGAGGCTTTACATCAGGCGCTTGGGGGCAGCGTGGTGGTGGCTTTGCACACGGTCTTTATGGCGCACCACCTGGCGGTCGAGCTTGTCCACCAACTCATCGACTGCGGCGTACAGGTCAGCGTGCGAACTCTCGGCAAACATATCAGAGCCTTTGACGTGAATGTTGCACTCCGCCTTTTGTCGACCATCTTTTGCTTTCTGTTTTTCGACCGTCAGCAGTACCTTCACATCCACCAACTGGTCAAAATGACGCACGATTCGGTCCAACTTGTTCGTGACATACATGCGTAGCGCTGGTGTAACTTCCAGATGATGGCCGCTGATTGTCAAGTTCATAAATGATCTCCTGTTGCTCTCGGGGTTGAAAAAAGCCTTCCGTCAGGACGGTCAGCACACAAACCAAAAATACGGGTGTTCAATTCACTTGAATTCACTATGCGCCCGAAGCCCAGGATTTGCAATCCCTTTTCATCCTGCATTGCAACAAAATTTGCGCTGAACTTGCGCTGGCGCATAAACCAAGCGGTGCGATAATTTGTCCAGATCAACTTTAGAAAGTGCTCCTTGGAAACCTACCCCAGTCGGTAGCTTTCAACTCCCTGCCAGGCCTGGGGTTGGAAGCAACACCACACCCCTCCGCCACACGCACACCATTTTTCGGGAGTGAGCCATGCTCAATATCTTCACGCTAGCCAATGGACGCCTCTTTCAGGAAGAGATCGAATCCCTGGAAGAACTGTCCAAATTCCAGCCCATCTGGGTTGACCTGGAGTCCCCCACGCTGGAAGAAAAGCGCTGGGTCAAGCAGTATTACGGCCTGTCCATCCCAGAAGACGCGATGGACGAGGACATTGAAGAGTCCGCCCGCTTTTACAAAGAAGACAACGGAGAGTTGCACATTCGCAGCGACTTTTTGATTGCCGACGACGCAGAACCGCGCACCGTGCGGGTCGCCTTCATTCTGAACCTGGACAACCCAGACCTCAAAAGCAAGGGCGTGCTGTTCTCCATTCACGACGAAGACGTGCCGGTGTTTCGCCTGTTGCGCATGCGCGCCCGGCGTGCCCCCGGCCTGATTGAAGATGCCAAGGAAGTGCTGCTCAAACTGTTTGATGCAGATGCCGAGTATTCAGCCGACACGCTCGAAGGCATTTACGACGAGCTCGAAAAGGTCAGCAACAAAGTACTCTCCGCCGACGTGACCGATGCCATGGCCGGCGAGGTGCTGGGCTCCATTGCGCGGCACGAA
The DNA here is from genome assembly GCA_903960915.1 of uncultured beta proteobacterium. Classification (GTDB taxonomy): domain Bacteria; phylum Pseudomonadota; class Gammaproteobacteria; order Burkholderiales; family Burkholderiaceae_C; genus Rhodoferax. The sequence continues at coordinate 23,227 of CAJCCO010000028.1, read as the reverse complement.
GACATGAACGGCCGCATCCGTCGCAACGTGATGGACACCCGGCGCGCGGTCAGCTTCATGATGCGCAGCAAAATGCTCAACGGCGAACAGTTTGAAGAAGCTCGCCAGATTTTGCGCGACATTGATTCACTCGATTCACACACCGCGTTCCTGTTCGACAAGATCAACTTCTTGATGGACGCCACGGTCGGTTTTATCAACATCAACCAGAACAAGATCATCAAGATCTTCTCAGTGGCCAGCGTGGCGCTGCTGCCACCTACCTTGATTGCCAGCTTGTACGGCATGAACTTCAAGTACATGCCCGAACTGGATTGGACCCTGGGCTACCCCTACGCCCTGGCCCTGATGGTGGCCAGTGCGCTGGTGCCCATGTGGTACTTCCGCAGACGCGGCTGGTTGAAGTAAACACCGCGCCCGCGCCATTGGGCTAGGGTGGCAGGCTGCGCACCAAGGCGTCCATGATGGCCAGCGCGTAGTGGCGGGCCACTTCATTCACAAATTGGGGAAAGTCCACGTGGGCGCTGTCGTCGGCCCGGTCTGAAATGGTGCGTACGGCCGCAAAGGGCAGCCCGTAGTCAAAACACACTTGCGCCACGGCTGCGCCCTCCATTTCAACAGCCTGCGGCGCGTGACCCGCCGCCCGCAGGTCGGCTAGCAGCTGCCGGGCTGAGGCCGCGCTGGCCACAAACTGATCGCCGCTGGCAATCAGCCCACCATGCACGCGACCCTTAGTTTGCGCGCCCTGCATGGCAAAAGGTGGGGCCATGCTGGCCAGGGCCTGCTTTGCGGCCTGCATGAGCAAGGCGGTCAGGGCTGGGTCGCAGGCAAAACGGGTTTGACCGTAGAGCGGCACCTCGTAACGCGCAAACAGGGGGGAGGCGTTCATGTCGTGCTGTACAAAATCAGACGCCACCACCACGTCGCCCACCTGCACGCCAGGGCCAACGCCACCGGCCACACCCGTAAAGACAATGCGGTGCACGCCAAAGGCCTCAATCAAGGTAGTGGCCGTGGTGGCTGCCGCCACCTTGCCAATTTTGGAAAGCGCCAGCACAACACGCCGGCCGTGCAGCTCACCTTGCCAGAAATCTCGACCGCCACGGGTCAGCTTCTCGGGCTGCACCAGCTGCGCCAAAAGCCCCTGCTGCTCCTCAGACAGGGCACTGAGAATCGCCGTGACCGTCATGCCCGGAACCCAGCAGTTGCGCGGATTGACACGCGGCCCGTCAAGTTACTTGGTGCGCAACTCGCGCCGCAAAATCTTGCCCACCGGCGTTTTAGGCAAGTCCGCGCGAAACTCGATCACCTTCGGTTGCTTGTAACCGGTCAGGTTTTCCTTGCAGTAGGCGCGTACCTGCGCCTCGGTCAAATCTGGGTTTTTCTTGACGATCACCAGCTTCACGGCCTCACCCGTTTTCTCATCGGGCATGCCCACGCAGGCGCACTCCATGACGCCGTCGAGTTGCGCCACCACGTCTTCGAGTTCGGTGGGGTACACATTGAAGCCGCTGACCAGAATCATGTCTTTTTTGCGGTCCACGATCTTGAAGAAACCGCGTTCATCCACCATGCCAATGTCACCGGACTTGAAGAAACCATCCGCCGTCATGACCTTGGCGGTCTCGTCGGGTCGCTGCCAGTAACCGGCCATCACCTGCGGGCCCTTGATGGCAATTTCTCCGGGCTGGCCCAGGGGCACTTCATTGCCGTCATCGTCCAGCAGCTTCATGTACGTGCCTGGCAAAGGAACGCCAATGGTGCCCGTGTAGGCCTTGGCTGTGACGGGGTTGCAACTGGCCGAGGGCGAAGTTTCGGATAGGCCGTAGCCCTCACAAATAGGGCAACCGGTTTTCTCAAACCAGAGCTTGGCCACGCTGCTTTGCACCGCCGTTCCGCCCCCTACCGACACTTTGAGGTGGCTCCAGTCCACCGTGTTGAAATCCGGGTGGTTGGCCAGGCCGTTGAACAGCGTGTTGACCGCCGGAAAGCTGTGAATCACATGCTTGCGCAGCTCCTTGAGCACGGCGCCGAGATCGCGCGGATTAGGTATCAGGATCAGCTTGCCGCCGGTACGCATGGACAGCATCATGCCCACCGTGAACGCAAAGATATGGTAGAGCGGCAAGGCGCACACGCCCGTAGGCTGCTCGCCTGCGGGCACCAAGGCCATCACCGGCTGGTTCCAGGCCTCGGATTGCAGCACGTTGGCAATCACATTGCGATGCAGCAACACCGCCCCTTTGGACACACCGGTGGTCCCGCCGGTGTACTGCAACACCGCCAGATCATCGGGCTTGAGACTGACCGCCTTGACGGTGCCGCGCGCCCCGATGCTGAGCGCGTCATTGAAGCGCACCGCACCCGGCAGGCTAAACGCCGGCACCATTTTCTTGACACTGCGCACCACGTAGTTGACCAGTGCGCCCTTGAGCAAGCCGAGCTGGTCCCCCATGGCGCACAGCACCACATGCTTGACCGGGGTAGCCGCCATGCATTTCTCCAGGGTGGCGGCAAAGTTTTCAATGATGATGATGGCCTTGGCGCCCGAGTCTTTCAACTGGTGCTCCAGCTCGCGCGGGGTGTACAGCGGGTTCACGTTGACCACCACATAACCGGCCCGCAAAATGGCGGCCACGGCCACCGGGTATTGCGGCACGTTGGGCATCATGATGGCCACGCGGTCGCCCTTGACCAGACCCAGGCCTTGCAGATAAGCCGCCAGCGCCAGGGAGTTCTTGTCGGTCTGGGCATAGGTCACGTCCTTGCCCATGAAGCTGTAAGCCGTGCGGTCTGCGTATTTGGTGAAGCTTTCTTCCATTAACCCGACCAAAGAGGTGTAGGCGGAACCGTCCATGTCGGCTGGCACGCCTTCGGGATAACTGCTAATCCAGACACGATCCGTCATTAATTTGTCTCCTTTGATGTGTATTGCGTTCGCACAGGCGCCGCCCGGCTCAACTCTTGAGCGCGGTCAGCACCTCGTCCAACATTTTTTTAGCGTCGCCAAACAGCATGCGGTTGTTGTCTTTGTAGAACAGCGGGTTGTCCACGCCGGCATAGCCTGAGGCCATGCTGCGCTTCATCACGATGGAGGTTTTGGCTTTCCAGACTTCGAGCACCGGCATACCGGCAATCGGGCTGGTGGGGTCGTCTTGCGCCGCAGGGTTGACGATGTCATTGGCACCAATCACCATCACCACATCGGTGGCGGGGAAATCGTCATTGAGTTCATCCATCTCGAACACGATGTCGTAGGGCACCTTGGCCTCGGCCAACAGCACGTTCATATGGCCAGGCATGCGCCCTGCCACCGGGTGAATGCCAAAGCGCACCGCAATGCCTTTGTCACGCAGGAACCGGGTGATTTCAAACACCGTGTGCTGCGCTTGCGCCACCGCCATGCCATAGCCCGGCACGATGATCACAGTCTTGGCCTCTCGCAGCAGCTCTGCCGTCTCGACAGCGGTGACCGGGATCACCTCACCGGCTGGTTGCGCTGCACCCGCTGCAGCTGGCTTGACGCTGGTGGTGCCAAAACCGCCAGCAATCACACTGATGAAACTGCGGTTCATGGCATTGCACATGATGTACGACAGAATGGCGCCGCTGGAGCCCACCAGCGCGCCAATCACAATGAGCAAGTCGTTGGACAGCATGAAACCAGTGGCCGCCGCAGCCCAACCAGAATAGCTGTTGAGCATAGACACCACCACGGGCATGTCGGCGCCACCAATCGCCATCACCATGTGCACCCCAAACAGCAACGCGATGACGGTCATCACGATCAGCGGCGTCATGCCGGCTTGCAGCGTGTCGGCATGTAAAAACTCGCGGCCAAAATAAATCACCACCAGCAGGCCCAAGAGGTTCATGAAGTGCCGACCAGGCAGCAGCAAAGGGTTGCCGCCAATGCGGCCCGACAACTTGCCAAAGGCCACGACGGAGCCGGCAAAAGTAACCGCGCCAATCAGGATGCCAATGTAAATTTCCATCTCGTGGATCGCTTTGGCAGCCCCCTCATAACCCTTGGAGGCTTCGGGGTCGATGAAGGTGGCAAAACCCACCAGCATCGCAGCCAGGCCCACCATGCTGTGCATCAAAGCCACCAGCTCGGGCATCTGCGTCATTTGCACGGTGCGCGCGGCGTACAGGCCAATGGCGCCGCCCACCAGCATGGCGCCCGCAATCCAGGCGTAACCGGTACCGCTAACCTGGGGCCCCAGCACGGTGGCCACGACGGCCAACGTCATGCCCAACATACCGTAGAGGTTGCCGCGGCGCGCGGTTTCCTGGTTGGACAGGCCCCCCAGGCTCAGGATAAAAAGAATGGTGGCTCCAATGTAGGAGACCGTAGCGAGGCTTGCAGACATGGTCGTCTCTCTTGTATCTTTTTATTTGCGAAACATGGCCAGCATGCGCTGGGTCACGGCGAAACCACCAAACATATTGATGCTGGTGAGCACAATGCCAGCCGCTGCCAGCCAGCTGATCCAGTCATTGGGCCGATTCACCGCCCCGGCTATGGGTGAAATTTGCACCAGCGCGCCAATGGCAATGATGCTGCTGATGGCATTGGTCACGCTCATCAGCGGCGTGTGCAAGGCGGGCTTGACATTCCACACCACCATGTAGCCCACAAAACAGGCCAGCACAAACACCGTGAAGTGCGACAAAAACTCTTTGGGGGCGCTCGCGCCAATCAGCCAAAACAGCAGCGCCGCCACGCCAAACAAAAGGGCCAATTTGTTGCCCGCCATGGGCGCACTGGCGGCGCCGTGGCCATGCGCTTTTTTTGCCGCCGGGGCCGCTGCCGGCTTGGCTGCAGCGGCGGGAGCCGGTGCGACCTTGGGCGCCGGCGCGGGCCAGGTGATGGCGCCGTCTTTGGTAACCGTCAGGCCGCGAATGGCTTCGTCTTCCATATTCACGTTGACGATGCCGTCCTTGGTCTTGCACAACTCTTCGGTCAGTCGAAACAGGTTGCTGGAATACAGCGTGGACGACTGGCGTGACAGGCGCGACACCAGGTCGGTGTAGCCCACAATGGTCACACCGTGTTTCACCACCGCCTGGCCGGGTTCGGTCAACTCGCAGTTGCCCCCCTGCTCTGCCGCCATATCGACAATCACACTACCGGGTTTCATGCTCCTGACCATCTCTGCGGTGATGAGCTTGGGCGCAGGTTTGCCAGGAATCAGCGCGGTGGTGATGATGATGTCCACCTCCTTGGCCTGCTGGGCGTACATGGCGCGCTGGGCCTGCTGGAAGCCCTCGCTCATGACCTTGGCATAGCCGCCGCCACCTGAGCCTTCTTCCTCGTAATCGACTTTGACAAATTCACCGCCCAGGGACACCACCTGATCGGCCACTTCGGCGCGGGTGTCGTTGGCGCGCACGATGGCGCCCAGCCCGGCCGCCGTGCCAATGGCGGCCAAGCCCGCCACACCCGCACCGGCAATAAATACCTTGGCCGGCGGCACCTTGCCCGCCGCCGTGATCTGGCCGTTGAAGAAGCGGCCAAACGCATTGGCCGCCTCAATGACGGCGCGGTAACCGGCCACGCCGGCTTGCGAGGTCAAGGCATCCATCTTCTGGGCGCGGCTCAAGGTGCGCGGCAGCGCATCAATGGCCAGCACGGTGGCCTTCTTCGCCGTGAGCTGCTGCATTAATTCGGGGTTTTGCGCGGGCCAGATAAAGCCCACCAGCAACTGCCCTTCATGCATGGCAGCCACTTCGTCGGGCGTGGGGGGCCGCACCTTGAACACCAGGTCAGCGTTGGCCCAGAGTTGGGCTGCGTCCGGCACCACCGTGGCGCCGGCGGCCCGGTAAGCGTCGTCGCTCAAATCAGCACCCACACCGGCCCCTGACTCAATGGCGACTGAAAAGCCCAGCTTGATGAGCTTTTCCACCACCTCGGGCACCGTGGCCACCCGCTTTTCACCTGGGAAAATTTCGCGTGGCACGCCAATGCGTTGGCCAGAAGATACAGCGTGGGTTGTTTCCACGGGGTGGGTACCGGGTGCGCCAGTCTGCATGGGGCGGCTCCTCGTCTTATTAGTTTGAGATGGATCGATTTGAGGCTGAAGCTTACATGAGTTTTACAACATTTAGCCCCGGTCGAACCCTGTCAGCCAGGGTTGGGGCAGGCTACGCATAATCCAGCGATGGATACACGATGGAAACCCAGCACCACGGTGGCGGCAATTATTGAGCGTGACGGCAAGTTCATGCTGGTGGAGGAGCACACCTCGGTGGGCCTGCAACTCAACAACCCGGCCGGCCACCTGGACCCGGGCGAGAGCCTGGTGGCGGCCTGCGCCCGCGAAGCCTTGGAAGAAACAGCCCACCTGTTCACGCCAACCGCCCTGGTGGGCGTCTACCTGTCGCGCTTTCAGCGTCCCGCTGCTGCAGATGCTGAGCATGGCACCCCGGCGGGCGTAGAAGATATTACCTACCTGCGCTTTGCCTTTTGTGGCCAGCTCGGGGCGCACCAAGCGAGTCGTGCGCTGGACACCGGCATTGTGCGCACGCTGTGGCTCACACCTGACGAAGTGCGCGCCAGTGCCGCGCGCCACCGCAGCCCCCTGCTGGTGCGCTGCATGGAAGACTACCTGGCCGGGCAGCGTTTTCCGTTGGAACTGCTCAACACCGACAGCTCGGTGCTGCGCCCGGCCTGAGCGAGCCCGTCCCCCGCGATAATCGAGCCCCTATGGATAAGCAACAGTCTGGGCAACGCGTGGTGGTCGGTTTAAGCGGCGGGGTCGACTCGGCAGTCACCGCCTGGCTCCTCAAACAGCAGGGCTACGAGGTCATCGGCATCTTCATGAAAAACTGGGAGGACGACGACGACTCCGAGTACTGCTCCTCCAACATCGACTTTGTGGACGCCGCAGCCGTGGCCGACGTGATCGGCATCGAGATTGAGCACGTTAACTTTGCCGCCGAATACAAAGACCGTGTATTTGCCGAGTTTTTGCGCGAGTACAGCAGCGGGCGCACCCCCAACCCCGATATTTTGTGCAACGCCGAGATCAAGTTCAAAGCCTTCCTGGACCACGCCTTGCGCCTGGGTGCCGACAAAATTGCCACTGGCCATTACGCCCGCGTGCGCCACAACCTGACCACCGGCCGCCACGAACTGCTCAAAGGCCTGGACCCGACCAAGGACCAAAGTTACTTTTTGCACCGCCTGAACCAGGCACAGCTGGCCAACACCCTGTTTCCGGTGGGTGAGCTGCACAAAACCGACGTGCGCCGGATTGCGGCCGAGATTGGCCTGCCCAACGCCAAGAAGAAAGACTCTACCGGTATTTGCTTTATTGGCGAGCGGCCTTTTCGGGACTTTTTGAACCGCTACATTGCCCGCGAACCCGGTCCCATCAAGGACGACCGGGGCCGCACGATTGGCCAGCACGTGGGGTTGAGCTTCTACACCCTGGGCCAGCGCCAAGGCTTAGGCATTGGCGGCCTTAAAGCCAAGGGCGCTGACCTGAAAGCCGCGCAGGCCCGGGGCCAGCGTGGCGTGGGCGAGCACACGCCCTGGTATGTGGCGCGCAAAGACCTGGAGAACAACACGCTGTGGGTGGTGCAAGGCCACGACCACCCGTGGTTGCTGTCGCGGGCCTTGTCAGCGCAAGACGCCAGCTGGGTGGCCGGCGTTGCGCCTGCGGCCGGGCCACTGGCCGCCAAAACCCGCTACCGCCAGGCCGATGCCCCCTGCAACCTGGCGCCGGCAACGCAGCAGGACTTCCAGCTGACCTTCAGCGAACCCCAGTGGGCGGTCACGCCCGGGCAGTCGGCCGTGTTGTACGACGGCGAGGTGTGCCTGGGCGGCGGCGTGATTGCCGCGTCCACACCGGTCTGAGCCTGGGTCGAGCCTGGGCAGAGCCTGAACTCAACCTGACCGAATCGTGCCAGGTTTTTCAGTCACCCCATGCGCGCCAGCATGGTCTCCATGTCTTTGAGCATGAGATCCAGGCCTTCTTTTTGCGTGGCATCGGGCTGCATGCAGGCCTGCAACTCCTGCTCCATAAAACACAGGGTCATGCGCAGGTAGGTGCTGTCCAGCGCCTTGCGCACAGCCGAAAACTGCTGGCCAATCTTCAGGCAGCTCTCGCCCTCTTCAATCATGCGCTGCACCCCACGAATCTGGCCTTCGGCGCGGCGCAGACGGTTGAGCACATCGGTGCGGGCTGCGGCATCTGTCAAAACCGTCATGTGTTTCTCCAAAAAAGTGGCTTACTTTAGCCGTTGTCCGAGCACGTCGTGCACCTCTAGTTCAATGGCAATGCCCTGACCGACACTTTGGGTCACCGTGCAATAGCTTTCAAACTGCGACAGCACCCGGTCCAGGTGCTCCAGTTTTGCCGCGGCCACGCCCAGCGTCAGCACTGCGTGAAGGCTCAGCACGCGCAGGCGTCCTTCCGGGTTGCGCCCCACCTCGGCCGTAACGTCGCAGGCGATAGGCTCGGGCGCCTGCTTGAACTTGCGCAGCGCAAACAAGAGCGAGTCCGACAGGCAGTTGCCCACCGCAGCGGCCAGCAGTTGCACTGGTGAGGGGCCAGCGCCTGCCCCCAGCGGCGCGGGCTCGTCGCCCACCAAGCCGGGCATGCCCGGCCCAAAGTCAATGTCGAACTGGTAATCCTGCTTTTGCCGCAGGGATACCCGAATACCGGCCGCGCTCACTGCTGCCCCGCTCAATTGGCACAGCCAATTTTGTCTTCGGGCACACCCAGTTTTTTCAGGATGATGCCCAGCGGGCAAAAGTTGGTGAAGCCCGACTGAAACAAATTAGCCCCGACAAACGCGGTAAAGGCCAAGGCCCACTTGCTGACAAACAGCGGGCTGCCCTCCACCCCCAGCGCCAGGGAAATCATGACAAACAGACCTGCAAACACTAAGATGTAACGTTGAACCGTCATGGTGAAACTCCAAAAGTTAAAGAAAAATAAAACCTAAAAACGCCGAAACTCGAAAACAAATTACTTGGTCAGCCGGGTGATGCCCAATAGCTTGAGCACGTATTTTTCGTAGACCGGCTCTGAGTTACCGGTCTTGATCTTGCGAATGAAATACTTCTCAAACGCGATCTTGGCCAGGTGCACCCATTTGCCTTTTTTGAACCAGTTGACATTGCGCGGCGGAATTTGCGGCAGCGCCACAAAGGCGGCACCGGTGTCGCCCATGTCGGCCAGACAAATGGCGTTCCAAGTGCCGGTGGCCACAGCAGGCTGACCGGCCAGTTCGTTGGCAATGTTGTGCGCAATAGCGCCCACCATGCTCTCAATCATGTAGCCGGTCTTGGGCGTTCCGGTGGCCACCGGGGTCACCTCCACCGGCGGAATGGCCACGCACACGCCGGCCGAGAAAATGTTGCGGTAGGCCTTGCTGCGCTGGAACTCATCAATCAGCACAAAGCCACGCGGGTTGCACAAATTGGGCACCGCCGCCACAGCGTCCACGCCCTTGAATGCCGGCAGCATCATGGACAGTTTGAAACCCAGCTCGTGCTCTTTGTAGACATTGCCCAGGCCGTCGAGCTCGGTGACAAACATCTTGCCTTCTTCCACGTGCGTGGTCATGGCGTTGGTGATCCACTTCATGTCGCGGTTGCGCATTTCAGACTCCAGCATCGATTTGCTGTCGCCCACGCCGCCCAGACCCAGGTGGCCAATATAGGGCTCACTGCTGACGTAGGTCATAGGCACCTTGTGGCGCAACTTGCGCTTGCGCAGGTCGGTGTCCAGGATGAAGGCAAACTCGTAAGCCGGGCCAAAGCAACTGGCGCCGGGCATGGCACCAATCACCACTGGGCCGGGGTTTTTCAAAAATTCCTCGTAGTCGGCAAAAAAGGCTTGAGCATGGTCCACCGTGCACACCGAATGCGTGAAGCCGCCACCACCCCCATGCACCGGCCCGGCACCGGGCACTTCGGCAAACGAGAGCTTGGGGCCGGTGGTAATCACCAGGTAGTCGTAGTCCAGCGCGCTGCCGTTTTGCAGCGTCAAGCGGTTGGCGGGCGCATCAATACGGGTCACGGCACTGCCCACAAACTCTATGCCCTTGCGCGCCAGGTAAGGGGCAATCGGCACGGTAACTTGCTGGCGCTCGCGCCAGCCCACCGCCACCCAGGGGTTGCTGGGCACAAACTGAAAGTAATCCGTGGCATTGACCACCGTGATGCGGTGCCCCTTGCCGAGCAGCTCTCGCAGCTCGTAAGCGGCTGGTACGCCGCCTATGCCGGCTCCCATGATGATGATGTGCGCCATGGTATTTCTCCTGTTAATGCGTTGGCTGGTGGGTTTTGCTTGACTTAGTCTTGGGGCAATTCCGAGGGCTGGACAGGGGTCAGTGCCGGGGGCGTCACCTCTGCCTGCGCGGGCATACGGCGCCAGTACAAGGCGTAGTACAAGACCGGAATGACCACCAGGGTGAGCAAGGTCGAGACCAAAATGCCGAAGATCAGCGACACCGCCAGGCCGTTGAAGATCGGGTCATCCAAAATGAAGAAGGCACCGATCATGGCAGCCAGGCCGGTCAGGGCAATGGGCTGCGCGCGCACCGCAGCCGACTGCACCACGGCCTCTTTGAAGGGCATCCCCTGCGCCACTTGCAGCTCGATAAAGTCCACCAGCAAGATGGAGTTGCGCACGATGATGCCGGCCAGCGCAATCATGCCGATCATGGACGTGGCAGTGAACTGCGCCCCCATCAAAGCGTGGCCCGGCATGACGCCAATCAGCGTCAGTGGAATCGGCGCCATGATGACCAGCGGCGTCAGGTACGAGCGAAATTGCGCCACCACCAGCAGGTAAATCAAAATCAGCCCCACGCCGTAGGCCGCGCCCATGTCGCGAAACGTGTCGTAGGTGATTTGCAATTCACCGTCCCACTTGATGGCGTACTGGCGGAACGGGTCGGCGGGCTGGGTAATCCAGTATTCCCCCACCTTGCCGTGCTCACCCTGTGGGGCGGCCGCCAGGGTGTTGCGAATGGCAAACAGGCCGTACAGGGGCGAGTCGAGCTTGCCCGCCATGTCACCAAACACATAGCTCACGCCTTGCAGGTCTTTGGTGAACAAAGGCTTGTCGATCACGCCATATTGCAGCTCGACCAACTCAGACAAAGGGACCAACTGGCCATTGGCCGCGCGCAGCGGCATGGCCAGCAAACTGTCCAGGCCGTTTTGCGATGCCAGGGGCAGTTGCAGGCGCACCGGCACCGGGTATTTGGACTGGCCGTCGTGCAGATACGCCGCGTCCGTGCCGGACAAGGCCATGGCGGCACTTTGCGCAACCGCCGCCACCGGGATGCCCAGAGACTCAGCGCGTTGCCGACGCACCCGCAGGTAGACCCGCGCAGCGTTTTCTTTCAGCGAGGTGTCCACCCCCACGATGTCGGGCGTGGCGGCAAAAGACTGGGCCACACGTGCAGCAACTTGCTGGCGACCGGCTTCATCCGGGCCGTACACCTCGGCCACCAGCGGCGACATCACGGGCGGGCCGGGCGGCACCTCCACGACCTTGATACGGGCCTGGTGTTTCGCCCCGATTTTTTCCAGCGCGGGGCGCAAGCGCTGGGCAATCACATGGCTCTTTTCCGAGCGGTGTTTCTTGTCCACCAGGTTGACTTGCAGGTCGCCCTGGTCGGCATCGGCGCGCAAATAGTATTGGCGCACCAAGCCATTGAAGGTGATGGGCGAGGCGGTACCGGCATAGGCTTGCAGGTTCAGCACTTCGGGCTGCTGCGCCAAAAACGCGCCCAGGTCGTTCAAGGTGGCGGCGGTCGCCTCCAGCGGCGTGCCGGCCGGCATTTCTACCACCACCTGGAACTCGCTCTTGTTGTCAAAGGGCAGCATTTTCATCACCACCCACTGCACCATTGCCAGGCCCACCGACAGCAGCAGCGCGGCCAGAATGCCGCCCAGCAACAGCCAGCGTTTGCGTGCGCTGTCCAGAAAGGGCGTGAGGACGCGGACAAACAGGGTTTGCAGCTTGGGCCCCAGGCCGGTGGGCTTGGCGGCTGCAGCGTCACCGTGCACGGCGCTAGCCATGTCGTTAGCGTTATCGGGGGTGCCCACGTGCCCGTGCGGCTTCATCAGCTTGAGCGCCAACCAGGGCGTGACGGTGAAGGCAATGGCCAGCGACAACGCCATGCCCAGGCTCGAGTTGATAGGGATGGGGCTCATGTACGGCCCCATCAGCCCCGAGACAAAGGCCATGGGCAGCAAGGCGGCAATCACGGTCAGCGTAGCCAGAATCGTGGGGCCGCCAACCTCGTCCACCGCGCGCGGAATGATGTCTTTGAGCGCAGCACCGGGCGTGAGTTGCTGGTGGCGGTGAATGTTTTCCACCACCACAATCGCATCGTCCACCAAGATGCCTATGGAGAAGATCAGCGCAAACAAGGACACGCGGTTGAGCGTGAAGCCCCAAGCCCAGGAGGCGAACAAGGTGGCGGTCAGCGTCAAGATGACGGCTGCGCCCACAATCACCGCCTCGCGTCGGCCCAGCGCAAAGCCCACCAACAAGATAACCGAGCCGGTGGCAAAGGCCAGTTTCTGAATCAGCTTGTTGGCTTTTTCGGCAGCCGTTTCACCGTAGTCCCGCGTAATGCTGGCTTGCATGTTGCCGGGAATCACGGTGTTGCTCAGGGCGTCAATGCGCGCGCGCACGGCACGCGACACATCGACCGCGTTGGCCCCGGGTTTCTTGGTGACGGTCAGGGTCACCGCGGGGTACACACCACCGGCGGGCGTTGCTTTGCTGGGGTCTGCCAGTTCCGCCGGGTTTGCACTGGCAATATCGACTGCGGCACCCGCGCCAGGCGTGAACCAGACGTAGCGCTGGGGCAGTTGCGCACCCGACTCTATGCGCGCCACTTCGCGCAAGAACACCGGCAAGCCTTTGCTCACACCCACCACCAGGTCACCTACGTCCTGTTCGTTGCGCAGGAATTCGCCTGTTTCCACCTGCAACAGCTGCCCGGCTTTGTCGCCGGCTTTGCCTGAGGTATCCAGCACCGCGCCCGAGGGCATGCCAGCGTTGGCCGCAGCCAGCGACTGCTTCAGCGCCAACACGTCAACGCCGCGCTCACGCAGGCGCACCGGGTCCAGCCACACCTGCACGGCGCGGCCCGGGCCACCAATAGTTTGCACTTCACGCGTGCCGGGCACGCGTTTGAGTTCGGCCTCCACCGCGTGCGCCACGCGCTCAAGTTCCAGCGCTGGCAGGGCCTCGCGGCTCCACAAGGTCACGCCCAAAACCGGCACGTCATCAATGCCCTTGGGTTTGACGATCGGCGTCAAGGTGCCCAGGTCGCGCGGCAGCCAGTCCTGGTTGGCGTTGAGTACATCGTACAAACGCACCAGCGCTTCGGTGCGCGGCACGCCCACCTTGAACTGCACCGTGAGCACGGCCATGCCAGGGCGCGCCACCGAATAGGTGTGCTCGATGCCGGCAATTTGGCTGAGCACCTGCTCGGCCGGGCGCGCCACCATGTTTTGCACATCGGTGCTGCTGGCGCCAGGAAAGGGAATCAGCACATTGGCCATGGTGACGTTGATCTGCGGCTCTTCCTCGCGCGGCGTCACCAGCACCGCAAACAGACCCAGCAACAAAGCCACCAACGCCAGCAAGGGCGTGAGCGCGTTGCTCTGAAAAGCCGCTGCAATGCGGCCCGAAATTCCAAGTGAAGGCTTATTCATGCGCGGCTCACTTGACAGGTGCGGTAACGGGCGGCACGGCCTGAGGCTGCGCCCCATCCATACCGGCTTTCACGGGGTCCAGCGCCACCAGGTCGCCAGGCACCAGGCCAGCGACCACTTCCACGCCTTGGGCTCCATGGTCTGCACCCAGGCGCACGGCCTTGAGCGCAAAACCCTTGGCGCTGGCCACGTACACCGCCGTCAACTCACCCCGGCGCAATATGGCCTGCGCGGGTACCACCAGCCGTTCACTCAACTGACCGCCAAACCGCACCCGCAACTGCTCGCCGGGCAACAGGCGTTTGGCCGCGTCAGCCGGTAATTCAAAACGCCACTCCATGGTTTGCGACACCGGGTCGGCCGTGGGCACACTGCTGGTGCTGACCGGTCGAACCCATTGCGTGCCAGCGGCGCCGTTTTGCACCCCAATCTCAATAACGCCCGCAGCCCGGGCCAGGCCCACGCGCGACACCGGTAACTGCACCACCGCCCGCAACGGCAAGGGCGCGTAAAGAGTCAAAAGCGGCTTGCCTGGCACGGCCAGGTCGCCGGCCTCCGCCTGGGTTTGCAGCACCCAGGCGTCAAACGGTGCGGTCACACGGGTAAAACCCTGCGCCAGCGTGGACTGGCGCGCACCTGCGCTGGCCTGGTCTCGTCCGGCCTGCGCCGCCTTGAGCTGCGACTCAGCGGTGTCCAGGGCCTGGGCGCTGACAAAGCCTTTGGCCTGCAGATCGCGTGTGCGTTCAAAGTGGGCCTGGGCATTGCGCCATTCAGCCTGTGCCTGCGCCACCTGCGCCTGGCTGCGCTCGACACCAGTTTGGGCCTCGCGGTCGTCAATGGTGGCCAACACCTGGCCGGCGCGCACTTTGTCACCGGCCTTGACGCTCAAGCTGGCAATACGGCCACTGGCTTGCGCTGACACCGTGCTTTGCTTGATCGCCTGCACCACGCCGTCCATCTCAAACCCGCTGGCCACCGCTTTGGCCTGCGCGGCCACTACCGGCACCTGCAGGGCCGTCTGCGCCCCCGCTGAAGTCAGGGTCATCACACAGAGCCAGGGCAGTGCTGGCTTTAAGAAGGAGAGCAACGTCAGATTTTTCATGGGCACCTTTTTCATACTGGCCCTAGTATATTTCAGATACCCCCCTCAGTACAAGCTTCACGTAAAAAAGCCCTGGCTGCAGCGTCGCGGCCAGGGCTAAATGGGAGCCTGAGGGGGGGCCTGTGGGGGGCAGTTTGGCTAGATTAGCCTGGCTTCAGGCACAGCCTATTGACTGGCGTCAAACTAACGCAGAAGCCCCATCTGCACCAGCCAGTAGCCGACGCCAGCCAGGGCGCTGAAGGCCAGCAGCAGGGTGACGGTGCGCCAGGCGTAGCCCCAGTCGGTCGGGCTGGGCCAGGCGCCCACCAGGCATTGAATAGCGGCAAATTTCATCAGGGCAGATGGCCCGCTCAGCAGCGGCGAGCTCAGCGACGCCAGCAACAGCCAGGCGGCCAGCGGTGGCAACAGCAGCAAAGGGGCCAGCCCCACGGGCAGCTGGTTCCACCAACGCAGGTTGGTAAAACCCACCTCGCCCAGCTTCCAGCCACTGCCGTCAGCCGCTCGGCTTGGGATGACGGAGAAACTCACGGGCCGGGCCATGAACACAAAGCCCATCAGCAGGTGCGCCAATTCGTGGGCCACCGTGCCGGGCAGCCAAAACAGGGGGTACAAGGGGTAGAGTTGGGGCACACGCCGGCTCCAGCGCATCACGTGCCACATCGCTAGGGCGAGCAGGGTGTGCAGGCCAAGTTGCACAGGGTCCACGGGGCGCGCCAGTTCAGGCAGAACTTGCGCCAAACCGTGGACGAAGAAGTCCACGTTCAGAACGGAATATCGTCGTCCATGTCGTCAAAACCGCTGGCAGGCCGGGCCTGGGCGGGTGCTTGACGAGGCGCAGCGGCTGGGGGGGCCGAGCGCTGCTGCTGCGGTGCCTGGCGGGCATAGCCACCGCCGCCCGAGCCTTCGTCGTCATGCGCGGGCTCACCCATGCCTTCGCGGCCGCCGAGCAACTGCATTTCGTTGGCAATGATGTCAGTGGCGTACTTTTCAACGCCATCTTTGTCGGTGTACTTGCGGGTTTTGATGCGGCCTTCCACGTACACGGGGCGGCCTTTTTTCAGGTACTGGCCCACAATTTCAGCGAGCTTGCCAAAAAAGGTAACGCGGTGCCATTCGGTCTCTTCGACCATTTCGCCGGTCTTGCTTTTGTACTTGCTGCTGGTGGCGATGGTGATGTTGGCCACCGGGTCGCCGCTGGGCAGGTAACGCATTTCGGGGTCGCGCCCGAGGTTGCCGACGAGGATGACTTTGTTGACAGATGCCATGGTGTGTTTCTCCAGAATGGGTTGATTATCCTGCCTTTGGCGCGGTCGCTGGCAGCGCGACGGGCGGTGTGCGCATTCTCCAGGCAATCAGCAGCCACGCCAACATGGCGACCGAACAAACTTCAAAAAGCCCCTGCACGCCCACGTGTTTGACAAGCCAGCCCCCTAGCGCGCCACCCACAAAAAAACCAAGCGACTGCAAGGTGTTGTAGACCCCCAGGGCGGCCCCACGGGCATGGGCGGGAGCCATGCGCGAGGCCAGGCTGGGCTGGCTGGCTTCGAGCACATTGAAACCGCAAAAAAACAAAAATAGCAGCACGGCCAGCACGTTCAAGCTTGGCGCCTGGGCGCTCCACAGAAAACCGAGCTGCACCAGCCCAATCAGACCAATGGCCGCTAGGAACACGGCGCGCAGGTAGCCCCGTTTTTCCAGCGGAAACAAGGTGGCCCCCATCACCACAAAAGAGGCCAGCACCGCCGGCAAATACACCGCCCAGTGCTGCGCCTTGTCCAGACCTGCCTTCACCAGCAAGGCCGGCACCGCCACCCACATCGCCAGTTGCACCGCGTGCAGAATAAAAACGCCGGCGTCCAGGCGCAGCAAACCGGCGTGGCCCAGCACCTCAGCCAAACGCCCACGCGGGGCGTTGTGATGCAGCACCGGCGCCGGCGGCACCAGCCAGAGCACCACAGCCACCCCGGCCAGCGCCAGCGTGGCGGTCAGGCCAAACAAACCCGACAAGCCCAGGTGCGCCACCAACAGCGGCGCCAGCAACAAAGAAATGGCAAACATCAGCGCAATGCTGCCCCCGACCATGGCCATGGCTTTGGTGCGCACTTGGTCGCGCGTCTGGTCGGCCAGCAGCGCCGTGACGGCCGCAGACACGGCTCCGGCGCCCTGCACGCTGCGCCCTACCAAAAGCGCCATCAGGCTGTCGGCCTGGGCCGCCATCAGGCTGCCCACGGCAAACACCAACAGACCAAAAATAATGACGCGCTTGCGACCCAGCCGGTCCGACGCCAGGCCAAAAGGAATTTGCAACAGCGCTTGCGTCAAGCCATAAATGCCCATGGCCAGGCCGACCAGCGCGGGGTCATCGCCACCCGGGTATTTGGCGGCTTCCAGCGCAAAAACTGGCAGCACCAGAAACAAACCCAGCATGCGCAAGGCAAAAATAGCGGCCAGCGACAGGCTGGCCCGGCGCTCCAGGGGCGTCATGGTGGTGGCGGTGTTGGAGCTCTTGGGTGAGGCGCTTGGCGAAGGAGAAGTTTGTGAGGTCACGCTGAAATTCGCCCGTGTTCTAGCAAAAGCCGGATTGTCCCCGATCCGGGTGCGCTGAAAATTCGCTGGAAACTCCCTGTACAGTGGCGCCCATGAAACGTTTACCGCCTCTGAATGCCTTGCGCGCCTTTGATGCGGCGGTGCGCACCCGCAGCTTCACCAAAGCCGGGGATTTACTCAACGTGACCCAAGGCGCCATCAGCCGCCAAATCAAGCAGCTGGAAGACTGGCTGGACAAACCGGTGTTTGTGCGCCATTACCAAGGCCTGATCTTGACGCCTGCGGGCAGCGTGCTGGCCCAAAGCCTGGAGGCGGCGTTTGAAACCATCACCAGCGCGGTCGACCAGATTCAGCAACTGGGCGCACGTCAGCGCATCAGCGTCAACGTGCCAGAAACCTTTGCCTCGCGCTGGCTGGCGCCGCGCCTGCGCAGCTTTCACAGCCGACACCCCGACATTGACCTGTCCATCACCACCAACACCATCAGCACCCTGCGCGAAGCCCAGCCTTACGACTGCCTGGTGATGTTTCTGGCTGAACCCTGGGGCAAGAGCGACTGCCGGCTACTGCGCCAGGAACAGCACATTGCCGTGGCCAGCCCCGAACTCTGGAACAACGGCATACCGCCCGACTTGTCGTCCAGCACGCTCTTGCATGTGCTGGCGGGCAGCAAACGCCTGCCGATCTGGGAAAACTGGCTCGCCTCACTGGGCGTGCGCCACATCGACCCTCGCCCCGGCATTGCGTTTTCCACCATGGACCAGGCCATCAATGCCGCCGTCTCAGGCGCCGGCGTGGCCGTGGTGGACGCGCCCATGGTGGAGCGCGACCTGCGCGAAAACCGCCTGCGCCGCCTCGACGGGCATGAGCTCACCGGCGCCATGGGCTACTGGTTTGTCGGGCCCGGCGAGCGCGCCGAGCAAGACGACTCCCACCGGGCCGTCGTGGCCCTGTTCCAGACCTGGCTGCTTGAGGTCAGCCGCAGCAGCCAGTTGCCGGAGCGAAAAGAGCCCCACTAGCGGTCTGCGGACGAGCGCGCGGACCTGACGAATCCTTCGCAAAAGCCTATGATTGCGGGTTGCCCACAAGGCGCCGGCTAGTCTGCCGGCGGCCCTGAACCGGCTAATTTCAGCTTTTTCATTTTTTCCACCTTGTTGCCCTTGCCCGCGCCCCAGACCCCCATGCCCCATTTACCCGCAGACTCCCGCACCGATTCCAGCCCTGACGCCGACCCTGCGGGCGATGCAGCACTGGCGCGCCTGACCGACCGTTTGTCAGAACCCCTGCACACCCGCCAGATCAGCATTCGGGGGGCACGCACGCACAACCTCAAGAACATCGACCTGGACATTCCGCGTAACCAGCTGGTGGTCATCACGGGGTTGAGCGGCTCAGGCAAATCCAGCCTGGCGTTTGACACGCTGTACGCCGAAGGCCAGCGCCGTTATGTCGAGAGCTTGTCCACCTATGCGCGGCAGTTCTTGCAGCTCATGGACAAACCCGATGTGGACGTGATTGAAGGCCTGTCGCCCGCCATCTCGATCGAGCAAAAAGCCACCTCGCACAACCCGCGCTCCACCGTGGGCACGGTGACCGAGATTCACGACTACCTGCGCCTGCTGTTTGCCCGCGCCGGCACGCCCTACTGCCCCGACCACGGTTTGCCCCTGCAAGCCCAGACCGTGAGCCAGATGGTGGACGCCGTACTGGCCTTGCCGCCCGACACCCGGCTGATGATTCTGGCGCCGCTGGCGCGTGAGAAAAAAGGCGAATTTCAAGACGTGTTTGCCGACATGCAGGCCCAAGGCTACGTGCGCTTTCGCGTCAACGGCCAAGCCTACGAGTTTGACCAGCTGCCCACCCTGAAAAAAACCGAGAAGCACGACATTGACGTGGTGATTGACCGCCTCAAGGTGCGCCCCGACCTGAAGCAACGCCTGGCCGAGAGTTTTGAGGCGGCCTTGCGCGTGGCCGGCGGCCGCGCCATTGCCGTGGAAATGGAAGGCAAAGAAACCAAAGACAGCCAGCACAAGCCTACAGAACACCTCTTCAACGCCAAGTTCTCCTGCCCGGTGTGCAGTTACTCCATCAGCGAGCTCGAGCCCCGGCTGTTTTCTTTCAACTCCCCCATGGGCGCCTGCCCGGCCTGCGACGGCCTGGGTGCGCAAGAGTTTTTTGACCCGGCGCGCGTGGTGGCCTTCCCCTCGCTGAGCCTGGCCAGCGGCGCCATCAAGGGCTGGGACCGGCGCAACGCCTATTACTTTGCCATGCTGGAGAGCCTGGCCGCGCACTACAAGTTTGACATCGACCTCGCCTTTGAGTCGCTACCCACCACGCTGCAACACGTCATCCTGCAGGGCTCGGGCGAGGAAGACATCAAGTTCAGCTACGTCATGGACTCAGGCGCTTCGCAGGGCAAAAAGGTCAGCAAGAAACACCCCTTCGAGGGCATCATTCCCAACATGCAGCGGCGCTACCGTGAGACCGACTCCACGTTGGTGCGCGAAGAGCTGTCGCGCTACCGCAGCGTGCAGCCCTGCCCCGAATGCGGCGGCTCACGCCTACGCCGTGAAGCGCGCCACGTCAAGATTGGCGAAGGCGCCCAGGCGCGCGCCATTTTTGAGATCAGCCACAGCACGCTGGCCGAAAGTTTTGACTACTTCAACCACTTGCACATGCACGGCGCCAAGGGCGAGATTGCCAGCAAGGTGGTGCGCGAGATTGGCTTGCGCCTGAAATTTTTGAACGACGTCGGCCTCAATTACCTCAGCCTGGACCGCAGCGCCGAAACGCTCAGCGGCGGCGAGTCGCAGCGCATCCGGTTGGCTTCGCAAATCGGCTCCGGCCTGACCGGGGTGATGTACGTGCTCGACGAGCCTAGCATTGGCCTGCACCAGCGCGACAACGACCGCCTGATCGACACCCTGAAACATTTGCGCGACATTGGCAACAGCGTGCTGGTGGTGGAGCACGACGAAGACATGATGCGTGCGGCCGACCACGTCATCGACATGGGCCTGGGTGCCGGCGTGCATGGCGGGCGCGTGATTGCGCAGGGCACCTTCGAGCAGGTCAAGGCCAACCCCGAGTCGCTCACCGGCAAGTACCTGGCGCATACGCTGGAAATTGCCGTGCCCACCACGCGCACGCCCTGGCTGGCCAGCGAGAAAGCCAAGCCAGCCCTGGCCTTGGGCAAACCCTCGCGCTTCCCGCCCAGCCCGCAAGCCACGCGGCGCGCCGAGCGCGAAGCGCAGCACCAGGCCACGCTGGGCGACAAGCAGGCCATTCGCATCGTCGGCGCCAGCGGCCACAACCTCAAACACGTCAACGCCGACTTCCCCGTGGGTTTGTTCACCTGTGTGACTGGCGTCTCCGGCTCGGGCAAGTCCACGCTGGTCAACGACACCCTGTACGCCGCCGTGGCACGCACCATTTACCGCGCGCATGACGAACCAGCGCCGCACGAGTCGATTGAGGGCATTGAGTACTTCGACAAGGTCATCAACGTTGACCAGTCGCCCATTGGCCGCACGCCGCGCTCCAACCCCGCCACCTACACCGGCCTGTTCACGCCCATTCGCGAGCTGATGGCCGAGGTACCGGTGGCGCGCGAGCGCGGTTACGGCCCCGGTCGCTTCTCTTTCAACGTGGCCCGTGGCCGCGGCGGGGGCTGCCAGGGCGACGGCATGGTGAAAGTGGAAATGCACTTCCTGCCCGACGTCTACGTACCCTGCGACGTCTGCGCCGGCCAGCGCTACAACCGCGAGACGCTGGAGGTGCTCTACAAGGGTAAGAACATTGCGCAGGTCCTCGACCTCACGGTAGAAGCCGCGCACGAGTTCTTCAAGTCCATCCCCACCATTGCGCGCAAGCTGCACACCTTGCTGGATGTGGGCCTGTCCTACATCCGCCTGGGGCAGGCTGCCACCACGCTGTCGGGCGGTGAAGCCCAGCGCGTCAAGTTGGCGCTGGAGCTCTCCAAACGCGACACCGGCCGCACCCTCTACATTCTGGACGAGCCCACCACCGGCCTGCACTTTGCCGACATTGATTTGCTGCTCAAGGTCTTGCACCAATTGCGCGACGCCGGCAACACCATCGTGGTGATTGAGCACAACCTGGACGTTATCAAAACCGCCGACTGGCTGATTGACATGGGCCCCGAAGGCGGCGCCGGTGGCGGTACCGTGGTGGGCGTAGGCACGCCAGAAGACATTGCCGCCAACCCGGCCAGCCACACCGGGCGTTACCTGCGCCGTTTGCTGAAAGCCGAACACTGAAAGCCTACTGAAAGCCCCTTGATGCCCTCCAACCCACCCTCTGCTTGCACCCCGCCCGGCGACTTTTTGCTCAACGGACAGTTCAAAAGTTTTCCGGCGGGCTTGGCCGACACCCCCGCCGCTGACCTGGCGGCGCGCGGCTGGCATCTGCTGCATGACGACCTGCCCTACCCGCTGGCGGTCATCCAACGCTCGGCCCTGCAACACAACCTGCGCTGGATGCAGGACTTTGCCAACCGCAAAGGTGTGCACCTGGCGCCGCACGGCAAAACCACCATGTCGCCCGAGCTGTTTGCCATGCAGTTGCAGGCCGGCGCCTGGGGCTTGACCTTTGCCACCATTTACCAGCTCGGCATAGGCGTGGCCGCCGGGGCGCGCCGCTGCATCATTGCCAACCAGGTGCTGGGCCCGGCCGACCTGCGCGGCCTGCACGCCCTGCTCACGCAGCACACCGATTTGCGCGTGTGGTTTCTGGTGGACTCGCTGGCCCAGCTGCGCCTGATTGAGGCCTGGTGCGCCACGCATGCGCCCGCGCGGGTCTTTGATGTGCTACTGGAAATGGGCATTGCGGGCAAACGCACCGGTTGCCGCAGCCAGGAAGAAGCGCTGACTTTGGCGCACGCCATGGCCGCCTCACCCGCCGTGCGCCTGTGCGGCGTGGAATGCTACGAAGGCAGTGCCACCCAGTGCGACAACGAACACGATACGCGCGAGGTCAGCGCCCTGGTGCGTCGCATTTTGGCCGTGACACAGGCCTGCGATGCACAGCACCTGTTTGCAGACGACCATATCTTGCTTACCGCGGGCGGCTCAGGCGTGTTTGACCTGGTGGTGCCGCTTTTGCAAACCCGGGGCTTGAGCCGCCCGGTGCAAGGCGTGCTGCGCTCGGGCTGCTACATCACGCATGACCACACGCATTACCGACAGCTGCTGCAGCTGGTCGAGCAACGCGAAGGGTTGAGCAGCTCGTTGCAACCGGCGCTGGAAGTCTGGGCCATGGTGCAGTCGGTGCCCGAGCCCGGCCTGGCCCTGTTGAGTTGCGGGCGGCGCGATATTTCGTACGACATGGCCCTGCCCACTGCGCAGCGCTTTGCACCACGTGGCGTGCACCAACTGCAAGACGCCAGCGCAGCCCCCGCCGACTGGCGCATCACCGCGCTGAACGACCAACACGCCTATTTGAAATTTGATCCGCAAGGCACCGTGCCCGCCGTGGGCGACCGCGTGGCGCTGGGCATCTCGCACCCTTGCACCACGTTTGACAAGTGGCGCTGGCTGGCCTTGGTAGAAGACGACGGCGCCATCAGCGGTGCGGTGCGCACCTGCTTTTAGGTGGCCGACACCGCAGGCGTGCGCAACTCGCGGCGCAAGATCTTGCCCAGGTTGGTTTTAGGCAAGGGCTCGTCCCTGAACTCCACCCGTTTGGGTACCTTGTAGTCGGTGAGGTGTTGCCGGCAATGCGCCAGCAAGGCCTGCTCGGTCAGCGCGGGGTCTTTTCTAACCACCACAATTTTCACCAACTCGCCTGACCGCTCCTCGGGCACGCCCACAGCCGCCACCTCCAGCACGCCGGAGTGCAGCGCAACAGCGTCT
>CAJCCO010000027.1 GCA_903960915.1 uncultured beta proteobacterium | reverse complement strand
CGCTAAGTACAAACCCCCTCGGGATTGATCCCGATGCGCTGAGCCGCCTGGTTCGATAAGCTGTCGCTCACCTAATAAAGAGACAGCTTGAGACCGTACCGTGGAAAACTTTCCCATCAACCGCCGCTTCTTCGCGGTAGCCACCGCATTGACAGCGGCCACCTTGGCAGCGTCTGAGGCTTGGTCGCAGCCCAAGCTTGAAAAAACCAAAATCATTCTGGCCGCCAGCAGCAAATCCGCGCTGACGGCCTTGCCCTTGACCCTGGCTGAGCAGTTGGGGCTTTTCAAGGCGCAGGGCCTGGACCTGGAGGTGGTGGATTACGGGTCTGAGGCGCGCGCGCTGCAAGCACTGGTCAGCGGTGCCGCTGATGTGATGGCCGGTACCTATGAGCAAGCACTGAGCGCGCCAGCGTTGGCCCTGAAATGCAAGGCATTTGTGCTGCAAGGCCGCACACCGGCGGTTTGTCTGGGGGTTTCGCCCAAAGTCTTTACCAACTTCAGAGGTGTACGCGATCTCAAGGGCAAAAAAATTGGAATTTCCGAGCTGGGCTCTGCCAGTCACCTGCTGGTCAAGCAATTGCTGAGCCGGGCAGGCCTGAACGAGGCCGACGTGCACCTGGTTCCCCTGGGGCCCTCCCTGCTGGGGCTGGGTACCTTTCGCTCGAACCATCTTGATGCCATCAGCCACGGCGATCCGCTGATGACGCTGCTCCAGCAAAAAAACGAAGTGCGGGTGGTCGCCGACACCCGCACGCTCAAAGGTTGCCATGAGGTTTTTGGTGGCGCCATGCCCTGGCATTGTCTGGTGGCGTCGTCGGACTTTTTGGAAAAACACCCCAGGACGGCTCAGTCCATCACACAGGTCATGGTGCACAGCCTGAAATGGTTGCAAACGGCGGGGCCGGGTGATTTGCTCAAAACGGTGCCCGAGGCGTATTTGCTGGGCGACCGGGCACTGTATCTGGCCAGCTTCAATCAGTTGCGCGAGTCGATTTCGCCCACCGGCCTGATGCCTGAAGACGGGCCGCGTACCCTGAGCCGCTTGCTGGCCCGTTTTGATCCGGCCTTCAAGCCCGATAAGCTTGATTTGGCGGCCACCTTCAGCAATGAGTTTGTACGGCGGGCACAAGAAGGGTTCAAGTCCTGAATCCCATGGCGTCTGCGCAAGACTAGCGCTTGGCCACTTGTGCTTTTTTCCGAGAATTGTCTGTTTTTGCGCCTGTTGGGGCTGCTGTTTTGGCCACTGATTTAGCGCCAGCTTTGTTGCGTGCCGTGGCTTTTCCTTGTTGTGGCAAAAAGAGGACGACTTGCTGACCCGCTTTCAAGGCCGCGGTCGGGCTGATTTTGTTCCATTCGGCCACGTTGGCAGGGCTGACTTTGTAGCGCGCGGCCAAGCTGGGCACCGAGTCTTTTTTGCCGGCCTTGACCAGCCGGCGTTTGAGGACGACCTCGGGTGACATGGACAACTGGCCGTTGTCTGCCACGTGTTCCGTGATGTCTTGCTCAACCCGCACGGAGCGGGGCACGAGCAGGCTGGAGCCGGCCCTGATCAGCATGCCCGGCGGCACGTTGTTGATGCTGCGCAAATCGCTTTCTTTCATGCCGGTGCGTTTGGCCGCCTCAGAGGGGCGCATGGTGCTGGGCGCCAGCCACACAGTCCAGGTGGCCAGGGGGGCGTTGAAGGTATCGAGATTGCGCAGAAACACGGCCGCGTTGTCCCAGGGCAGCAGTATCTGGGGCGTGCCCGCTGCCATGATCACGGGACGATTGAGCGACGGGTTGAGTGCCTTGAAGTCCTCCAGTGGCACATCGGCCAGTTTGGCCGCCAGGTTGACGTCAATGTCGCGTTTGATCTCCACGCTTTGAAAGTAAGGGTGGTTGCCAATGTCGGGCAAACTGGAGTTGAAGGCCGTGGGCCGGGACACGATGTTCTTGACCGCCTGTAACTTGGGCACGTAATAGCGGGTCTCGTTGGGCATGCTCAGGTCGGTATAGGTCAGACCCAGGCCCGCACGCTGGTTTTTGGCAATGGCGCGTCCCACGCTGCCTTCGCCCCAGTTGTAGGCCGCCAGCGCCAGTTGCCAGTCACCAAACATGCCATAGAGTTTTTGCAAATAATCCAGCGCCGCGCGGGTGGAGGCCAGCACATCGCGCCGGTCGTCGCGAAACGCGTTTTGCTTCAACTCGAAGCTTTTTCCTGTGGCCGGCATGAACTGCCACATACCCGCTGCCTTGGCGCTGGAGACCGCTTGCGGGTTGAAGGCACTTTCAATAAAAGGCAGCAGGGCCAGCTCGGTGGGCATGTTGCGCCGCTCCAGCTCTTCAACAATGTGGAACATGTATTTACGCGAGCGCTCGGTCATGCGCAAGATGTAGTCTGGCCGGGTGGTGTACCACTGTTCGCGGTCGCGTACCAGTTCGCTGTCGAGATCGGGCATGGCAAAACCTCGGCGAATCCGTTCCCACAGGTCAGCGGGGGCCGTCAGCGAGGCGACTGCCATGGACGGCGCTTGCACTGCGGTAATGGGTTGCAGCGCAGCCCCCACAGGCGTGGCACTTTTTGGCGCCGGCACCGGCGCGAGTACAGAGGGCGTTGCCACAGGGTTGGCTACGGCTACGGCTGCGGTTACGGCTGCGGTTGAAGCAGGCTGCGCAGGCGGGGTTGCCGCCGGCTCCGTTGGGGTGGTTTGAACGGGTGCACTCGCGTCTGCGGCGTTGGCTAATACGGGGTCCACCGGGTTGGTGACGCAGCCGGCCAGTAAGAGCAGGCCAGCCAGGGCGCTGACTTGAATAAATTGAATCAAAACTGGTTTTTCCATTGGCGAAGTGCAGCAAAAACGCTGACTTCATCCTGAGCTGAGGCGTCAAAGGCGCGGGCTGAAGCGATCAGGGCGGGTTCACGCGAACGCAAGAAAGGGTTGAT
>CAJCCO010000026.1 GCA_903960915.1 uncultured beta proteobacterium | reverse complement strand
GCGAAGGCGGCAGCCTCAAGGCTGCTGCCTAGTCTGACCCCTGGCCATGGCCAGCACAGATTGAACATGCTGCTCAGTGAGCCGGTGTTCATGGCCGACCCAGGCAATGAATTGATCTGGCCGCACCAGCACCCAGTGTGCCTGGTAGCGGTCTGCCTCAGACCCTTTGCTTTCCTGGCGCACTGTCAATGGCAGGCCCTGGCTGCGGGCTGCATTCACGACCACCTGCACATCTTCGGCGCTGGCATCAAAAGCCAGCAAGGTGAATTGCTCGCCCAAAATTTCAAAAACGTTGTCGCCTGAAGCCAGCGTCGCAGGCGCCAGGTGATGTCCTGCGCGGGCTTCAAAGCGGTGTGAACCCCTGGCGCTGCAAGCGCCTTGCCCGGGCTGGCCTTGTGCCACCACGGGCGAGCCCTCGTAGTGGGGCTCAAACGCGTGTACCTCGCCGATGGCACCTTGCGAGCGTTCCTGCCAGGCTTTCTCAAAGCCGGCGCGGTCACGATCCGGGTCAAAGGTGTCCAGAAAGTCTTTGTCGGTTTCTATCGATTTGGCAATGAAGTCGCGCATGGTCGATTCAAAGACCGGCCGGCGCTCCGCGTCATATGAGTCCAGCAAGGCATCGCCGCCCCAACCTTGAAGAACCGCCGCGAGTTTCCAGCCCAGGTTGCGCGCATCTTCCAGACCGGAATTAACGCCGTAGCCACCATAGGGCGGGTGGCTGTGCGCTGCATCGCCGGCAACAAACAGACGGCCTGCGCGGTAAGTGTCGGCGATGGCAAAGCGCAAATCCCAAAAACCGATGTGTTCCATTTCAATTTCAAATTCAGCACCTACCGCCTGATGCAAATAAGACTTGAAATCAAAGTTGTCAGCGCTTGTGCCGGCGGGCACCGGTGCGTGAAAAAACCAGGTGTTGCCAAGATCAACACGCCCGAAAAACTTCCAGTAACCGCCCAGGCCGGGCTGCAGCACGTTGTAAAAAGATTTGCCGGGATAGCATTCCAGCAGCGTGTGCAACTCATGCGAGCGAAACACCAGCAGAACCATCAAGCGGTCGTGGTCGGTCAGTGTTTGCGTGATGCCGGCTTGTTCGCGCACTTTGGAACGGCTGCCATCGCAACCCACCGCAAAGGCGGCCCTGAGCGTGCGTCGCTGCTGGCCCTTGCGCTCGGACACCGTGATGCTGACGCCGTCAGCGTCTTGCGCGACGGCCTCTGCATCCCAGCCGAACAGCGTCTGAACCGATGGCAACTGGGCCACGCGTTGACGAAGCACATTTTCAGTTGCGTACTGCGGCAAGCGTTCGTTGGCGCAAAAGTAATAGGGCTTGACCAACTCGCGTTGCAGCCAGTTGTAGGAATATTTTCCTAAGAGCGTGCCATACGTGGTCAGGCCGCCAATGCCGTACTCTGGTGGAATCGTGCGCGCACTGCGCAGCTCTTTTTCAGCACCCCAGAAATGCAGGTGCTCCATCGTGCGCTGCGTCAGATTTTGGCCCTTGGGAATCGGCTGGGGCTGTAGATAGCGCTCGGACAAAATGCAGCGTACACCGCGCTGGCCCAACTCAATGGCCAATCCCAGGCCCACAGGGCCGCCGCCGACGATCAGGACATCGGCATCCATGCTACTGGGCAGTGTGGTAGCGGGTGATGCGTTCGACCTCGTTTTTGGAGCCCAGCACCACACTCACGCGCTCGTGCAATTTGCCCGGTTCGATGTCCAGGATGCGCTGGCGGGTGTTGGTGGCAGCGCCACCGGCTTGCTCTATCAGCCAGCTCATGGGGTTGGCTTCGTAGAGCAAACGCAGCTTGCCGGGCTTGTCGGGTTCACGCCGGTCCCAGGGGTACATAAAGACG
>CAJCCO010000025.1 GCA_903960915.1 uncultured beta proteobacterium | reverse complement strand
TGCGTGCACCGGGCGCACAGCCCTCCTGCAGCGATTCAAAATCACCGGTTGTGACTGTCACCAATTGATGCGCTGATCTACCTCGTAGTCGGGAGCGGGTTGTGCCGCCCCGCCCACCGTGCACCAGCAACCCATGCCCGAAGATCCTGCCGCTGCCGCGCAGGAGTTGTTTGCCGTGCTGCGCCACCTGGACGCCCAGGGCGTACAGGAAATCTGGATCGAAACCCCGCCCGACTCTGCCGCCTGGGACGGCGTGCGTGACCGCTTGCAACGGGCCGCGGCCACGGTGTAAGCTTTGCCCCTGACCTGCCATCGGCAGGCTTAATAAAACAGGGAGTGGGTATGAGCGCAAATCAGCGTATGTCAGGACGCGTGCCCGGCTGGGTACTGAGCCTTTTGTTGGGGGTTTCAGCGCCCTTGTGGGCGCAGAGCACCGAACCCTTGCACATCTTGTCTAGTCGACTCGACCATGTGGGGCAAGTGGTGAAAGTGCCGCTAGTGCTTGAAGTCAGCCAACCCGCACCCAAGGCCGTGCTGCTGATCTTGCCGTCGTTGGACAAGTCCCTGGAAGTCACCCTGCCCTCGGCGCAAAAAGTGCAGCGATTTGAGCCGTCATACTTTCCCATGAGCCGCAACCGGCAGGCCCTGCTCGACTCAGGCTTGGCGCTGGCGTGGATGGGGTGGCCCTCGTCAGCCAGCTTTGGCGTATCGGGCACCACGCACCCCGACATGCAAAAAGACATCGCCCGTGTGATTGAGCACACGCGCCAGCGCTGGCCCGGTACGCCCATCATTCTGAGCGGTACCGATGGTGGTGGTTTGACCGCGCTAGCTTATGCGCTGGAGCGCCCGGCCAGTATCGACGGCTTGTTGGCCTTCTCGCCCTCTTGGCAGTACCACCGGGAAGCCCCGGTAGAGGCCCTGCAAAAACTCAAGACACTGGTGCTCTACGACACCTCAGGCGAATGCGTTGACTTCTCGGCGGTGGAAGTGGAAGAAATTGCCAAGCGCGCCAATTTCACCCGCCTGCCGGTGCATGTCGGCAGCGCAGGTGTTGTGGGTCGGTGCAGTGCCGAGTCGGCGGTGTGGCTGAAGTCAGCCGATGCGCAGTTGGCGCAGGTGATTGATCAATGGCTGCAAGCCCAGCCCTTGCCCGACCACCTGGGTGCCGCCGAGCCCGTCTTTACCGCCACCGAGCGTGTGATGTTGGCGCCGGGTAAATCGGGTCAGATTGAAATATCGGTGCACACGCCCCCAGGCCCAGGGCCGTTTCCCTTGCTGGTGTTCAACCACGGCGATGTGGAGATGGACACCCCCATGATCAAGTACAAAATGCGGCTGCGTGACCCGGTCATCACCGCCTCTTTTTTGAAAATGGGGCTGGCTGTCGCACTACCTGCGCGTCCTGGGGTAGGCCGCTCGGACGGGCGTTACAACTACTATCTGAAGATCGACGGTGACGTCAGCTACAAGGCGCGCCAACAAAGCGAAGCCGTGCTGGCCGCGCTGGACGGCCTGAAGCAGGCACCCGACCTCAAACAAGACCAAGTGCTGCTGGCGGGGCAATCGGCAGGGGGTGATGCGGTGATGTACATGAGCACACTGCCTTTGCCAGGCATCCGAGGAGTGCTTAATTTTTCAGGGGGGCGAACCAACCACGCTGAAGGAGAAATCCTGCCATTCGAGAACAAGATGATGATCGAGGGTTGGGCCGATTTGGGGCGCATGGCCAAAGTGCCCGCCATGCTGGTGTTTGCCGAAAACGACTCGCGCTTCAGCGCCAACACCATCCGTCAGGCGTCTCAAGTTTTCAAAGACGCCGGCGGCCAGGCCGAGTTGCTGTTGTTGCCTCCACTGAACATAGACGGTCATTTTGTCTACCAGGCGCCTCACCTGTGGACGGCTGAAGTCCAACGCTTTTTGGAGCGCATCGGCATGGGCAAGCTCGGTACCGAGTCGCTGGCAAGTTTACAAACGCCTACCTCGCTAGCATCGGCTAAAACACATCCAGAACTGTTTGACCTGAACCGCTTACCTACAAAAAGTGCCACTTGCCGGGCGATTTATTACCGTTTTTTGTATGCCCCCTTGCCACGCTATTTTGCTGCGGGTGCCAACGGACTCGGCTGTGGTTTAAGTTCTGGCTCGGGTGCCAGTGCGGAAAAAGCACTCAACTTTTGCAAAGAGTTTGGCTATCAGTGCGGCGCTTATGCCTATAACTTGTCACTCGGTGCCGAGCCGCTGCAGTAAGCCCCCAAACCCGGGCGGCCATGCCGCTCAGCGATACCGCAGCTTCATCACCAAAATTGTCGACGCCAGCGCCACCGTGATGACGTTGGCAATCACGATCGGCCAGGCATTGAGCAGCAGGCCGTAGACCAGCCAGCCGGTGACGCCGGCGGTGAAGGCGCTGTACATGGTGAGCGAAATACCCTCGACATCGCGGGTTTTGAAGGTGTGCCAGGCCTGCGGCACAAAGCTGGCCGTGGTCAGGATGGCAGAAAAATAACCAATGATTTCAGCGAGGGCAGCGGGAGAAATGGCAGATACGGCAGATAGGGCAGACATGGCGGGCAAAGAAGGGTCTCAAGCAAAGTAACTTGGCCTCAATTGTCGTTCACGGCCCAGTCCACCAACGCATTCAGGGCGGGCCGGGCGGCGTTGGCGTTGGCGTGGTTGACCAGCGCCACCAGCACATAGCGTTTGCCGCTGGCGCCATGCACGTAACCGGCCAAGGCGTTGACATCTTTCAGGCTGCCGGTTTTGAGGTGGGCGCGGCCCAGCGTGCTGGCCTGGCTGCGTTTTTGCGTGCCGTCAACACCGGTAATGGGCAGCGAGGCCATCAACTCAGGCATCAGGGGCGAGCGGTAGGCGGTTTGCAGCAGGTGGCCCAGGCCTTGCGCGCTGATGCGCCCGTCGCGTGACAGGCCCGAGCCGTTGTCGAACACCGGCAGGTCGTTGGCGCTGATGCGTGCACTCCACCAGCGGCGCAGCACCTCGCGTGAGCCGTCCGCCGTGGCGCGGGGCAGGCTGGCGGGAGCCAAGGGCAAACTCAGCGTTAAAAA
Source organism: uncultured beta proteobacterium (assembly GCA_903960915.1). Classification (GTDB taxonomy): domain Bacteria; phylum Pseudomonadota; class Gammaproteobacteria; order Burkholderiales; family Burkholderiaceae_C; genus Rhodoferax. Next base: position 14,379 of record CAJCCO010000025.1, on the reverse strand, counting down.
CACCTGCTGCGCCATCACGTTGTTGCTGAATTTATTGATCTCGCGAATGACCTCGGCCAACGGGGGCGAGGCAAATTCAAACACCGGCGCAGAGGCTGGCGCGGTGCCTTCGCGCACGCGACCACCGAGCTGGCCGCCTAGTTGATGCCACAGGCCTTGAACGGCGCGCCCATTGAAGCTGTCGGGGTCGGTGTAAGCCACTGACCAAACCTTTTCACCGCAACTGGCCGGGAACTTGCCGCCAAAGCGGATTCGGTTGGCATCGCTAAAGTCGGGCAGCAGCGCTGCCCGGTAATCGGCGCAGTCGCCCGAGCTCAGCGCAAGCTGGGTTTGCAGCTGTACGCCGGCCAGGTGCGGCTCAAACTGCACCTGGGCCAGGCCGGCCGTGGCATCCGGCGTGAAGGTCATGGTGATGCTCTTGAAGTTCAGCAGCAGCGCGTCTGCGGCCGTGTTGTAAGGGCGCAAGGGCTCGCCGTCAAAGCTGGCGGCGTCGCTGCGTGCCAGCTCAAACGCGCTGCGGTCCAGCACGATGTCACCGGCAATGGTGTGAATGCCCAGCCCCTGCACCCGGCGCAGCAAGAGCCACAAGCGCTCGGCCACCAGCTTGGGGTCGCCCTGGCCTTTGAGGTGCAGGTTGCCATAGAGCGTGCCGTCTCGCACCGCGCCTTCCACATACACCGGCGTGCGCCAGGTGTAGGCCGGCCCCAGCAGGTCCAGCGCAGCATAGGTGGTGACCAGCTTCATGACCGAGGCCGGGTTCATGGCCGTGCCGACACGGTGGCTCAGTCGTGGCGTTTGCTTGCCTTCTGCGTCCACCACCAGCAGCGCCACCGCCTCGCGCGGAACTTTGGCTCGGGCCAGGGCGGCGCTGACTTCGGCGGGCAGGGTTTGGCCCCAAGCCGTGCCACCCAGACTGCACAAGCAGGCCAAAGCCAGAGGCGGGAGTACACGCAATATGCGCCGCCACATGTAGGGCAATAGGGGGGGTAACACGCGTGGTATCAGACCGGGCTTCATAGACATGGCCCTGATTATCCTGCCGCCGCCAGGCCCGAGGCCGGCCACGGATAATGCAGCCATGCCCCTGACCCTCCCCCAGCCCGCCGCCTTGCTGTCGCCCCGCCTCAAAGGCTTGTTGGCTGCGGTCATCACCGTCATCGTCTGGACCGGTTTCATTTTGGCGGGGCGGGCTTCATCTGACCCCACGCATGGCGGCACCTTGACCCCGCTAGACCTGATTTTTTGCCGACTACTGGGCGCGGGGCTGGTGTTGCTGCCCTGGGGCTGGTGGCTGGTGCGCCGCGACCGTGCGCGAGGCGAGGGCCAGGCGTCCCTGCTGGGCTTGTCACCGCTGCCGCTGCGTTTGACCGCCACCCTGGGGCTTTTTGGCAGTGTGTTGTATGCGCTGCTGGCTTACAACGCTTTTGCGCTGGCACCCGCCACCCATGCCAGCGTGCTCATGCCCGGCAGCCTGCCGCTGTGGACCACGCTGCTGGCCGCTGTCATCATGGGGGACCGCATCACGCCCCTGCGCGCCCTCGGTCTGGCCTGTATTGTGGTGGGCGACTTGTTGGTGGGTGGCGCCAGCCTGCTGCGTGCTTTTCAGGGCGGTGAAGTCTGGAAGGGCGACCTCATGTTCATGATGGCCGCCATGTGCTGGGGCACCTACAGCGTGCTGGCGCGCCACTACCGGCTCGACGCCGTGCGCGCCACCGTGGCCGTTACGGCCTTTGGCTGTTTCACTTGGTTGCCGATTTACGCCGTGCTCTTGCTCAGCCATGCCGTGACGGGCCATGTGCTGGAGGCCAGTTGGCGCGAAATCGTGTTTCAAATGCTCTTGCAGGGTGGCTGGTCGGTGGTGATCTCGGGCATTGCGTTCACCAAGATGCTGCAGTACTACGGTGCCGTGCGCTCCACCATGATCACCGCGCTGGTGCCGGGCTTGTCGGCCATGGGGGCGGTGCTGTTGCTGGGTGAGCCCTTGTACTGGAACCTGGGCGCGGGGCTGATGATGGTCACGTTGGGTATTTTGTTTGGTGTGCGCGCCACCGTGGTGGTCAAGCCATGAACCTGTTGGCTTTTGACACCAGCACCGACAGCATGTCGATTGCCGTGCAACGCACGGTAGACGGCGTTGTGCGCACCTGGCAGCACACCGCCGTGGGCGGGGCCCAAACCTCCACCCGCCTGATACCCGACACCCTGGCGCTGCTGGCCCAGGCCGAGCTGGACCTGGCCGATCTGCGCACCATTGCCTTCGGCCGTGGCCCAGGCTCTTTCACGGGCTTGCGCACGGCCTGCTCGGTGGCGCAGGGCTTGGCGTTTGGCGCCGGTCTATCGGTCTTGCCGATTGACAGCCTGCTGGCCGTTGCCGAAGCTGCGCGCTTTGAGCACGCGCCCCAGGCGCCGCACTGGCAGGTGCTGGCCTTGCTGGACGCGCGCATGGACGAGCTGTACGCCGCAGCCTATGTGTTCACCAATGGCCAATGGGCACAGCACCAAGCGCCGGGCCTGTTGCGCCCCGAGCAACTGCTGGCCGATGACGACTGGACGTTGGCCGGCAATGTGTTTACCCACTACGGCGAGCGTTTGTCGCCCGGTCGGTCGCCACGCCTGAGCGTCTTGCCCACGGCCAGTGCCTTGCTGCGGCTGGCGCCGGCTTTGCTGGCGAGCGGGGCTGACGTGCCGCCTGAGCAGGCGCTGCCGCTGTACGTGCGCGACAAGGTGGCCCAGACCACGCTGGAGCGCGCGGTGCAAAAAGCGGCAGCCCTGGCGGGTCCGGGTCACTGAGACCGAAGGCTTGCAATCCGATACCTGGCCATGAACCCCGTGCCCGATCACTCGCCCGACACCGCCTCTGCCCGCTTCGAGCCGCTCACGCTGGCCCAGCTCGACGCCGTGCTGGCCGTGGAACAGCAGGCTTACGCCCACCCCTGGAATCGCACCAATTTTTTAGACACCCTGCACGCTGGCTACCAGGCCCAGGTGTTGATGGGCGGCGACACCGTGCTGGGCTATTTTGTGGCCATGAAAGGCGTGGACGAGGCGCACCTGCTCAACATCACCGTGGCGCCGAGCTTTCGCAGCCAGGGCTGGGCGCGCCTGATGCTTGACGCGCTCGCCATCTGGGCCACCGGTCAGGGCTGCGAGACGCTTTGGCTGGAAGTGCGCGTGGGCAACACGCGCGCCCTGGCCGTGTACGAGCGCCATGGTTTTGCCCGCGTGGGCCTGCGTAAAAATTATTACCCCAACCACCTCCAGCGCGAAGACGCCGTGGTGATGAGCCGGCGTCTGTGAAAATGCAGCCATGAGCCTCGACCTAGATCCCCGCCAACGCGCCATGCTTAAAGAGATGGGCGTGCACGTGTGGCAACCCGCCGCCGCCGAGCTGGCAGCGCCGCGCGCTGCGCCTGAACCCAGCAGCACCAGCGCTTACCAGGCGGCGGTCAAGGCCTTGCAGCCAACGACCCAGGCACCCACACCTTCATCTGTATCTGTATCGACCCCTGCCTTGCCCGTCCCCATGGAGGCCGTGGCTGGGCTGGACTGGCCCGCCCTGGCGCAGACCGTGGCCAACTGCCAAGCCTGCAAACTCTGCACCGGTCGGCGCGCCCCGGTTTTTGGTGCATCTTCTGACGCGCCAGTGCCACCCCGTGCCGACTGGCTGGTGGTCACCGAGCCGCCCGACGAAGACGAAGAACGTGCCAGTAGCCCCCTGGTGGGCGCCAACGGGCAGTTGTTTGACAACATGCTCAAGGCCGTAGGCGTGCAGCGTATGGGGGCACAGGTCAGTCCCGCGCACGCCGCCTACGTCACCCACGTCGTCAAATGCCGCCCGGCCCAGGTGCGGGTGCCCGATGCGCAAGAACTCGCCATCTGCGCCCAGTACCTGGCGCGCGAAGTGGCGCTGGTGCAGCCCAAGGTCATCTTGGCCCTGGGTCGCTTTGCCGCCCTGAGCTTGCTGCGTGCCCAACATCCCGAAACGGCCGGCACGCCGCTGGGGCAGCTGCGCGGCACCGTCTACCAATTTCAGGGCGTGCCCGTTATCGTCAGCTACCACCCGTCCACCCTGTTGCGCACGCCATTGGCCAAAGCGGCAGCCTGGGCCGATTTGTGCCTGGCGCGCAGCGTTATCCCCACCGCCTGAACGCACCGACCGGCGCCAGACGCTCCCTACAATCACGCCATGATTTTTCTAGACCAGCTCAACGCCGCCGGGCGCCAAAATAACTCCATGCTGTGCGTGGGGCTAGACCCAGAACCCGCCAAATTTCCGGGTGCCTGGCGCGGTGACGCCAGCCGCATCTTCGACTTTTGCGCAGCCATGGTGGACGCCACCGCCGACCTGGTGATTGCCTTCAAACCGCAAATTGCCTACTTTGCCGCGCACCGCGCAGAAGACCAGTTGGAACGCCTGATGGCCCACATGCGCGCCACCGCGCCGCAGGTGCCAATCATTCTCGACGCCAAGCGTGGCGACATTGGCAGCACCGCCGAGCAGTACGCCCGCGAAGCCTTCGAGCGCTACGGGGCCGATGCCATCACGCTGTCGCCCTTCATGGGGTTTGATTCGGTGCAGCCCTACCTCAATTACCACGGCAAGGGCGCCTTCTTGCTGTGCCGCACCTCCAACCCCGGCGGCGACGATTTTCAGAACCAGCGCCTGGCCAGCGTGGCCGGTGAGCCGCTGCTGTATGAGCACATTGCCGGCCTGGCACAAGGGCCCTGGAACCTCAACGGCCAGCTCGGCCTGGTGGTGGGCGCTACCTACCCCGCAGAGATTGAACGGGTCCGCGCCGTGGCACCCACCGTGCCCCTGCTCATTCCCGGCGTAGGCGCGCAAGGCGGCGATGCCGTGGCCACCGTCAGGGCTGGCTGGCGCCCCAACGCGCCCATCATCGTCAACTCCTCGCGCGCGGTGTTGTACGCCTCCTCGGGCGACGATTTTGCCGCCGCCGCTCGTCGTGAAGCGCTCAAAACGCGCGACCTGTTGCAGGCAGCGCGAGGCCCGCTGTAACCGGGCAGCGGCCTTATTCGAGGTCCACCAACCGGTAGTGGTTCACCGCCGGCGGTATCGGTTCATCCCCGGCAATTTCATGTTCCAGCGCCAGATGGTGCACGCGCACCAGTTTGTGAAATTCGGCGAACGGGCCGGTCAACAAATAAATGGCCTGTTTGGTGTCGGGTGCTGACCACTCAGCAGCTTGGCTTGCGCGGGTCGCTGCGTGGGCTTGTGCGTGGGCTTGTGCATGGGCCTCTGTGTGCGCTTGCGTGACCTGCGCCAAACCCAGCGCCAGCACATCGGCCAGCACCTGGGCGCGGCGGGTGTCAGCATGCATTTCGCACAGGGCCTCCAGGTGTGCCGCTACGTCCAGCGGCAGCTGAAAGGTGTATTTTTTTCGACTCAGGCGCACAGCACCAGCGGTTTTCTTCTTCATGGGGTTGACCTCAAAGTTTGATGGCGTGCGCGTCTTCGCCGGCGGCTGGGTGAACCGGCCCCATGCCCGTGCTGACGGGCTCGCGGCTGGCCCGCTCAATGGCGTGGCTAAAGCGCAGCAGGGGTTCGTGAAAGTGCCGCGCTGTGATGTCATCGTCGCGCAGGGCCAGCGTGTCCACGGCTTGCTGCCCGCTGAGTGTTTGCATGTCGTTCAGCACCTTGCGGCTGCCCGAACCGCCATACGTGCAAAAGAACGCCACGCGCTGAAACTGCCCGCGATGGCGTAGCAGGTAGCTGCGCACCGGGCTGGCCATGTTCCACATCCAGATGGGGGTGCCAACCGCTACCAGCGCATAGTCTTGTGGCGTATGGGTGGCCCGGTCGATCAGCGGGCGCTGATGGCACAGGGCCTCAAACGCAGACTGCGCGTAGCCTGTGGCGTGGCTGCGCCCTTGCAGGTCGTCAATGGCTTCCAGGTCGGCATGGCAAGCGCGCGCCAGTTGCCGCGCCACGATACGGGTGAACCCGGTGCGTGAGAAATAAACCACCAGTAGGTTTTTCATGGGTTTGCCTCGCTTTTAAAAATCAGCCCAGCATCATGCGGGGGTGTTTTTTTCTGCTGCTTGCGCTGTAGCAATCCATGCCGCCCGCTTTTTACAAGGGCCTGTTTTTTCTTCAACATCGCGCTGGCTTGCGGTTTTTCAAAACAGGGCGCCCTGCCAAAAATTACAGTCAAGTCGTGTCTTAAACCTGACGTTAAGCGCTAGGCAGCAGGCACAAAGCTGGGGGGTTCAAGGGATTGAACCGAGTTCTGCTGTTTTGACACCAGAACGGATGGGGATGCCTCCAGACGTGTCGGCTTGACAAGCCGGCATGGGGTCCCCACCACCAACCGCCAGCCCCTGAAAAGGCTGGCGGGTCTGTTTCTGGGGTACTCAAAAGGTGACCGGCAGGCGCACCGCCAGCGACACGTCCGGTGTGTCGCGGGTCAGCCCGGCGCCTACTGAGACATTCAGGGTGGTGCTGGGGTTGAAGCGGTAGGAGTAGCCCAGCAGCAAGGTGGCCAGCTGGGTACGTACCGAGCCAAAGGGTGCTACGCCGTCGACCAGCGTCCGTCCCACTGAACTGTGGTCATAGCCGATGCTGAATGACACCTTTTCGTTGAGCGCCAGACCCATGCCAAAGTTAAAGCCGTAGACATCGCCCGGCTCCACGGTGCCCAGAGATTCCTGCTGGCCATTCAGCACCTGGCGGTACACGTTCTCGCGTTTGAAATTGTGGGTATAGGTCAGGCTGCCAAACAGCACGGCCGGGTCGGACGGGTAGAGCACAGTCAGGCCGGTTTGCAAGGAATAAAAACCTGAGCCCATCGGAAGTCCCAAGGGCAGTCCGGTTGCCTTCTCGTTGATACTTTTATCAAGGCATCTGCCAATGCAATCGGTTACCACTTCAAACGGGTCGCGCCCGGTGCGGGTTTTCAGGCGCAGCGCGCCAATGTAAAAAGGCTGGTCCACGCCGCCATTGTTGAGCTGATAACGCAAGCCCATTTCAACGTCGCCCACGCCCTGGCCGCTGGAAGAGAACACACCGTTGGTGGCACCTGGAATGGCGGCCTCGCGGTTCACATTCGAGTCCGACCGGTAGACGTAGGGCACCCGAGCTTCCACCTCCAGGCGGTTGTTTAAACCCCAGCGTCCCGTCAACGCCGCGGTGGTGGTGTTGCGTTTGATTTCCTGAATATCGATCAAACCCACCAGCAGAGCAGGAATGATGGTGTAGCCCACCAAGGCCACCCGGTTGCTTGACGAATAACCGAACTGCAGAGACGGCTCCAGCACCAGTTGGCCGCGTGGCGTCAGCACGCCGGGTTGTTCAAACAATGGCGCCACTTCGGGCGGGCTTTGCGAGGCCTGGGGGGCTTGTCCCACCGGTGCTGCTGGTGTTTGTGCTGTGGCCACCTGGCTTGCGGCCAGCAGTGCCGCACTCACCAGGCACAGGGTGCTGAACTTAGTGGAATTCATCGTTCAATTCTCCGCAGTAGAAGGATAAAAATGTGAGGGTAAAAAGTCTGTAGCCAGTATTGGAGAAAGCGGCATTTCAGAATTGAGAAACATCAAGAGCGACACGCAGTAAATAACAGGACTGGTGGGCTTTGGTGACAAAGATCAACGGGTTTTCAGGTGTGCCTCTTACGCTACAGGCTGTGACATGGCCGATCAAAGCCCACACGCCAGAGCTTGGGCATAGCGCCTCCAGCCATGAGAGGAAATACCCATTTGGAAATGAACGTGACGCTTCGGCCCTTGCTGGTGGTCTGCATGGGGCCTAACCAGCCCGGTGCGTCGTCAAGTGCTGCATCAAGTGCGGTGCCGACGGCGTTGTTAACCAGCTGGGCCGTGTGCCAGGCCGACGGCTTGAGCGCTGCCAACACACTGCTGAAAAAGCAGGCGTTGCCAGTCGGGCTATTGCTGGTACAGCCGGCGCATTCGCACGATGGACTGCAATTACCCAGGTTGCCTGCGCTGCAACATTTGCAGCACTTGCTGGATGCCCACCCGGCCATGCAATGGCTTGGCGTGTTTCCGCCAGACTGGCTGCGACATACTGAGTGCCGCAGTCTGGTGGCCCAACGCTTGTTTGATTTTCACACCTGGCCGATCGACCCGGTGCGTCTCAACCACGCCCTGGGCCATGCCTATGGTTTTGCCGGTTTGCTCAACGACATGTCTGAGGCACAGACCACCCCCGGCGCTTTGTCGAAAGACCCAGATTTTGTGGGCCAAAGTGTCGCCATGCAACAGCTTTACAGCCAAATTGCCAAAGTGGCCCAAGCCGAGGCGCCGGTGTTGATCTGGGGTGAAAGCGGCAGTGGCAAGGAGCTGACCGCGCATGCCATTCACCGCCGCTCCACGCGCGCTAAAGGCCCGTTCATTGCCGTCAACTGTGGCGCTATTCCAGCCAACCTGATTCAGTCTGAACTGTTTGGCTATGAGCGAGGCGCCTTTACCGGTGCGCTGCAAAAAAAACAGGGCTTGATCGAATCAGCCAGCGGCGGTACTTTGTTTCTCGACGAGATTGCAGACCTGCCGCTAGAACTGCAGGCCAACCTCTTGCGCTTTCTGCAAGAACAGACCATCAACCGTGTGGGCTCGACGCAAAGCATACGGGTCGATGCGCGGGTGATTGCCGCCTCCCATACACGCCTGGATGAGGCGGTGCGCGCTGGTCGCTTTCGAGAAGACCTGCTGTACCGCATCAACGTGCTGCCCTTGACCGTACCCGCCTTGCGTGAGCGCAAGGAAGATTTGAGGCTGCTGGCCCGGCATTTTTTTGAGCAGTTCTCAGCCGAAAGAAAGTCACGCCTCAAGGGCTTGGGCCCCGAGGCCCTGCAAGCCATTGAGGCACACGATTGGCCGGGCAACGTACGCGAGCTGATCAACCGCATACGACGCGCTGTGGTCATGGCCGAGGGCCGCCTGGTGACGCCCCAAGACCTCGACTTGCCGCTGCCCTTACCACGGGCGCGCAGTCAGAGCAGCCAGGGCGATTTGCTGGACGAGGCGCGTGTGCAAGCCGAGCTGCGCGCCATTCATGACAGCCTGCAACACAACGGCCACAACGTCACCCATTCAGCCCGGCAACTTGGCGTCTCGCGCATGACGCTGTACCGCTTGATGCAAAAGCATGGCATCAGTCTGTAATTTGCAGGGGCAGGAGCCACCCAGGTCACAGCGCTGTGACAACGTCATGGCAGTCAATCAGCGGGTAAGCAGTCAGGTGTGTCGCGGGCTTGTGACAACCAGCGCAATGTCCCTGCACACATCACCAAGCCTTGAATTTCGCGTGCTGAGCGGGCGCCGATTGCGTCTTCTCAAACCCGCTGCTGCCACGCATCAAGCCACCTGTCACATCGCGTGGACAGCCCGTGCTATTGGGCGCCATCCGGGGCGGCTGCGCGGTCTGTTTTCGCGCCATGCCATAGGCCTGAAAAAATATTTTCTCCAGCAATGACAGGTGCTTGACGCAGGTCTGCCTTGTGCTGGCACCAAAGTTGCCAAGCAGGTGGTGGATTGACGCCAAAGCGCGTCGAGCCATGTCAGTCTCCACCTCGAAACCTGTTTAAAGGAAATACTATGAAAAAGACCCTATTGGCGTCGGCTATTGCTGTTGCATTTGGCCTGGCTGGCCAAGCCATGGCGAACCCGGTTATCAACAACACCACCACGGGTACCGGTAGCAGCAGCTCCACCACCCCTCAACTGACCGATGGCATTAGCCCCGGTGCCGGGGGCGCTGCGGCTGTGACGGGTCCGCAGTCCGCCACGGCTAATTCGGACCAAAGTAAAAACTCTGGGCCTACTGCCAACGAATATTCCAATGCCACACAAACCAACACGGACAGTTCCACCAACACGGATACCAATACTGAAACCAAGACAGAAACATCTACTTCCACCTCCACCAGCACGGTCAGCAAGAACAACAACAACAACAGTTCAAGCGGTAGCGCCAAAGCCACGGCCCAGGGCGCAGCGGCAGCCAACAATGGCGGCACGGCTACTTCCAGCATGACCGATTCTTTCAACCAGACCTCGGCCAACGCCAACAGCACATTGAGCGGTACCGTCTCGGGTAACACCATCACGGGTGTCGGCAATATGGCCACCAACTCGGGCAATGCCAATGGCGGCACGGCCAAGGGCGGCGTAGGCGGTGCGGCTACTGGCGGCAGCGCAGCCGGTACGGGTGGCGCGGGTGCCGGTGCGACCAGCGGCGAAGGTGCCAATGGCGGCATGGGCGGCGTAGCCACCAACGGCACGGCTTCCAACGGCAGCGCCAAAGTGGGCGCCAACACAGCGGGTGATGGAGGCGCCACCGGCGCGGCTAAAAATGCCACATCGGGTAACGCCAATGGCGACATGGGTGGCTCTGGTGGTACAGCCGATGCTGTGAGCCGGGTCAAAGGCGGCGCAGCTGGTGACGGCGGTGCCAGCAACAGCATGGCTTCAGGCAACGGCGGTAAAACCGGCGGCGCCACAGGCGGCTCAGGTGGCATGGGTGGCAGCGGTGCTGCGAGTGGCAAAGCCGTCGGCGGTGGTTCTTCTGTTGATTCCAGCGCCGGCTCTGCATCGGCTGATGCAGCCAAAGCCTCCACCAATGGTGGCAGCTCGTCCACCATCGGTGGCTCACTGGGCAAAACCGGGCCTGCCAATGGCGGCATGGCCAATGGCGGTGGCTTGGTGCCGGTGCCAACCAATGGCGGCACTGTGCCCACCGCAGCTGGCGGCTCTGCCAACGGCGGCACCAACACCTCCAGCGGTAACGCAGCGGGTGCAGCCACTGGCGGTTCATTGTCTGCTGGTGCAAGCACCTCAACAGGCGGAACCAGCAACGCCAATGGCGGCGCTAGCCCCTCGACAGCCGGCACAGCGACCAGCGGTGCAGGCGGCGCGGGCGCAGCCGGCGGCGCAGGTGCTACGGGCACCAGCGGTGCCGGTGGGGCAGCGGCTACTTCCAACAGCGGTACCGGTGGCGTAGGCGGCAATGGCGCCACCACCACCAGCACCGGTGGAACTGCTGGCGCAGGCGGTGCAGGTGGTGCCGGTGGCACCAGCGGTACGGCCAGCAACACCAGTGGCGCAGGCGGCGCAGGCGGTGCGGCTACCAACGGCAATGCCACCAACGGCAACGCCACCAACAACGCCACAGCGGGTAACGGTGGTACTGCAGGTAACACCGGCAACAACAGCGGTGGCGCAGGTGGCTCGGCTGGATCCATGACCGCAGGTGCTGGCACAGGTGGTTTGGGATCAGGTGGCACAGGCGGTGCTGGCGGCAGCAACAGCGTGGATGCCGGTACCTTCAACCTGTCCAACTCCATGAGCAGCGTGGGCCAATCGGCCGCCGGCATCATGGTGGCGGCTCAAAACAGTGGTTTGAGTTCGTTGGTGCAGCAAAGCGTCAATGTTCAGTCCAGCCTGACTCTGGGTCGTTAACCGTGTGAACCTTTCACTGGGCGGGCCTCTGGCCTGCCCAGTGTGAGGGTTTCAATTGGAGAAAATAATGCTAATAAAAACACTTTCGATGACGGCCGTTCTGGCGGTGTCGTTATTGACCTCCGGCGTGGCGATGGCAGAGCGGGCCGACTTAGAGGAAGCCCCGCGCACGACGAATTTTGGCGAGCCAGTGAGCAGTAGCCAACTGGAAAATTTTCGCGGTGGTTTTGACCTCATCAAGAACGACATGCAGCTCAACGGCACCGTGGCCAACAACGCCGCCACCAATGTGTTGACGGGCCAGAACGTCATTACTGAGGGTTCCTTTGCCAATGCCAGCGGCTTTCCGATGGTGATTCAGAACACGGGCTCCAACGTGTTGATTCAGAACGCCACCATCATCCACATTCAGTTTCAATAAGCCATGAAGCAATTTACCGCATGGCTGGTGTGCGCAGCCCTGATGACTGGCGCAGGTGCCCGAGCCGATGGCTTGGAGTTGGTGGGCGTGGGTGGTGCACGCTATGCGCTCAAGGTCACCAGTTTGAAGGAGGCCCGGTTCAAAACCACCACACGCCAGCAGTACGACTTCAGCTGTGGCTCGGCGGCCGTGGCTACTTTGCTGACCTACCAATACGGCAAGCCGGTGTCTGAGCAAAGCGTATTCGACGAGATGTATGCCAAGGGCGACCAAGCCCGTATTCAGCGCGAAGGGTTTTCGCTGCTTGACCTGAAAAACTATTTGAAGGCCCATGCCTACGAGGCTGACGGATTTGCCTTCACACTGGACAAATTACTGGACTCCAGCCTGCCGGCCATCGTGCTGATTTCCGATGGCGGTTACAACCATTTTGTGGTGGTCAAGGGCTTGCGCGACGGCCGGGTGCTGATGGGGGATCCGTCGTCAGGCACGCGCGCGGTGTCGCGTGCGCGCTTTGAGGCCATGTGGATCAACCGCTTGCTCTTTGTCGTACACAACCGCCAGGAGGAGGCGCAATTCAACACGGCGCGTGATTGGCAGGCGGTACCCAAGGCGCCTTTGACGGCTGCATTTAATTTTGAAAACTTCCGCAACACCAGCTTGGCCAAGTTTGGCCCGGGTGATTTTTAAGCCAGGTTTCAAAATGAAAAAAAACCTTGTCCAGTGGGCCGCACTAAGCGCGTTTTTGTTGACCAACAGCACCTGTTTTGGCGATGCCAGTCTGGGCGCACGCAAGCCCAGGTTTGACCCCACCGCGTGGGTACCAGCCAGTGACGAGCAGCTGGCCGGCCAGCGTGGCGGCTTTGAAACCAAGACCGGCTTGGCGGTGTCGTTTGGCATTGTCCGAACGGTGGCCATCAATGGCGATGTAGTGAGCAAGACCAGCTTCAATTTTCAAGATATGGGCAATATCACGGCGCAGGAGGTTCGCTTGGCCACGCAGGCCATGGCCCAGTCCGGCGTATTGCAAGTAGGTGGCGGCAACGGCACGCAGACCACGGTGAGTGCGCCGGGGGTGCCCGCCACCGTGGTGCAGAACAGCCTCAACGGGCAAAATATTCAGGCGCTCACGCTGATCAGCACCAGCGTCAACAGCCTGGGTTTGTTCAAGTCTTCCAATGCGCAAGCCACCTTGCGTGATGCGCTGATGGGCACCATGGTGACACGCTGAGCGTTTTATTCTTGGTCCAGCCGGGGGTGCGACAAGCCTTCTGCCGGCTCACCTGTTTCAGGGTCAATCCAGTCGGCTATGCCAATTTCTGTTTCCGCTTCCTGCAGGGTTTCGCCCGGCTCGGGGGCCTCATCGTCACCTGCACTCCTATCGGCCAGTGCCAGTTCCAGCGATTCAAACGGACCGAACTCCTGCCGCCCGCCGGGCAGGCGCCAGTAATAGCCGTCGGGCTTGAACAGGATGGCCTCCTGGGGGCTGTCTTCAAAGGTGGCATTTTTCTTGCGCATGGACATGTCCGTTCATCAGATTCAACGCGTTCAAAGCGAGTGAATAAGCGTAGTACTCGGCGCCAGTTGATAGGTTGACAAGTATCAAGCCCCTCAGTAATCGCCTTTTTAGACTGCACCTTGCCCTTGAAAACTTCAGGAGAAAAGACATGGAAAAAATTTGGCTGAAAAATTATCCGCAGGGTATTGCGGCCGAGGTGGATGTGCACGCTTATGCCTCGCTCAACGAGGTGCTCAGCAGCAGTTGCCAGCGCTTTTCTGACCTGCCGGCCTACACCAACATGGGTACGTCTATCAGCTACGCCGAGCTGGAGCGGGCCAGTGGCGAATTTGGGGCGTTTTTGCAGCAGTCGCTGGGTTTGCAACGGGGTGAACGGGTGGCGCTGATGATGCCCAATGTGCTGCAGTATCCGGTGGCCCTGTTTGGCGTGCTGCGGGCCGGGCTGGTGGTGGTCAATGTCAACCCGCAGTACACGGTGCCCGAGTTGGAACACCAGCTCAAGGACTCGGGCGCCACCACCCTGGTGGTGCTGGAAAACTTTGCCCACACCGTGCAAGCGGTGATGGACCGCAACCCCGCGCTGCGCTTGAAGGTGATCACCACCGAGGTGGGCGACTTGCTGCCCGTGCTGAAGGAGTTGCTGACCAATGCCGTGGTCAAGTACGTGAAAAAAATGGTGCCGCCCTGGAAGATAGAGGGCGCTATTGAGTTCAATGCGGCCTTGCGCACCGGCCGTGCGCAGCGCCTGCGTGAGCTGCCTTTGCACCACGAGGACATTGCCTTCCTGCAATACACCGGCGGCACCACCGGTGTGGCCAAGGGCGCGGTGCTGACGCACGGCAACATGGTGGCCAACCTGCAGCAGCTCAGTGAATGGATTGCGCATGATTTGAAGGACGGTGAGGAGATCCTGATTTGTCCCTTGCCGCTGTACCACGTCTACGCCCTGACCAGCAGCCGGGTGTTCATGAAGATAGGCGCCAACAATGTGCTCATCACCAACCCG
>CAJCCO010000024.1 GCA_903960915.1 uncultured beta proteobacterium | reverse complement strand
TGGCTGGAGTTCCGCGCTTGCATCCGGCTGACCCGTGAAATCTTTTCGCAGGCGGCGATGGCGCCCTATCGTGGGAAAGAACTCGCACCCGGAGCCGATGCGCTCAGCGATGAGCACCTGGACGCGTTTATCAAACGGAAAGTGGAAAGTGCCTATCACCCCAGTGGCACCTGCCGCATGGGGACCGATGACGCCGCAGTGACGCACCCCGATGGCCGTGTGCGCGGGGTGGCGTCCTTGCGGGTGATTGATGCCTCCGTGATGCCGCAGGCTACGGCGGGGGATTTGAACGCCCCCACCTTGGTGCTGGCAGAACGGATGGCTGACCTGATTCGTGGCCGTCACCTTCCCGAGGCCACCGATGCCCCGCTTTTAGCGGCATCTAACTGGGCCGGTTCGCAGCGCACATCCACCATCGAGCACGACTATGCGGGTGACCGCGCAAGCTTGCGCGAAGCGCTGCTGGTCAATGCGCGGGGCAGCGTTTTTGAAGTCAAACCAATTTGATTGGCGAAGGGTGCTCGGGCGGTAACAGACGCACAGCGACCCTCAGGGTGCTGCAAATAACTTTAGACCAACACAGTACCAAAACACTAACGCACACCCAACAGCGAGACAGTCAGAAAGCAAAAAACCCGAACCGTTGCCAGTTCAGGCTTCTATTTTTAGTCGCGAATCAGGTTTACTTCTTCGCCGGCGGCAAATCGGTACAACTACCATGCGCCACTCCCGCCGCCATGCCGATACTCTCGCCCAGCGTGGGATGCGGGTGAATCGTCTTGCCGATGTCGATGGCGTCCGCGCCCATCTCAATCGCCAGCGCAATCTCGCCAATCATGTCGCCCGCGTGGGTGACGACCATGCCATCGCTCAAATTTTGACAAGGCGCCTGTACCAATCCAATGTCGCGCTAAGACCTTGCGCCGTCTCCGTTGCAAGCTGGCCCAGCGCTTGGTCGCTAAAACTCGAATCAACCACAAATGGCTGTTGGTACTGGTAAAGCATTTCGATGCTGGCTTTGGCATCGGCATTGAACATGCCAACCAGCCGGAGCATCCACGGATGCACAACGGTGAACTGAGGTTGTCTACCCAGCAACCCACAAGCCTGGGCAACAAACGCTTCTTGCGTCTGAGCCGCAGCATGTGGGGCCAGCCACACACGTCCCCATGTTGAATGGTCTTCTTCTGCCATGCCTAAGTTGGCCAGCGCTTTACCTACGTCACCGATAAACGCAAAACTGTGGAGACAGTCGTGCCGAGCCATCACTTGTGCAGGCTTACCCCGCACCAGGTTTCCAAATGCACGCTCGCCCATGGCTGACACCGTCACACCCGGGCCATAAAAATCACTGGCGCGCAGCACGCTTACCTGCAAATCCCCCTTTTGGTGGTGCCTCATCAAGTCTTGGTGCATCTGCTGGCGTACCCTCCCTTTGATGGAGCGGGGTGCCTCCGGGCTTTGCTCGGTTATTGGCTGGCTGGGATCCAGCATGTAGAGGTTCTCCAGGGCGACGTACCGCGCTTTGGCCTGCATCGCAGCCTGAATCGTGTTGGCTTGCAACCGAGGAAACAGCTCGCTCCATTGGGAGTACGCCGGCCCCAGCGTCTGGTACACCACGCTTGCACCCTGCGTGATTTGGATAGCTTGCTGTGCGTCGAATACATCGGCCCGAATGATGCTGACATCGGCGGGCATCAGCGCCGGACGGCTACCGCTTCGGTTGACCGCTTTCACGGCAACCCCTTGAGAGCACAGGTGGTGCGCGGTCCAGCAAGCCGCTGGCCCTGTGCCAAAAATCAAATGAAATCCAGAGGTAGGAGGTGTGGTCATGGCCATGGTTCTATGCAAAGATCACACGTTTCGGGCGCGGCGGATCAGGTACGCACCCATACAGACCATCCACACCATGTAAAGAACACTGAACGGAGCGATGAAGGCCGACAAGTCCAACCCAAACAACTCAAGCGACAAGAAAAAGAGGCCCAGGGCAGTTGCCCAGCCCATTAGGGAAACCCAGCGCGGCACGTCAGTCCTTGACCAAAGAGCAGATGACAACAAAGCCACGCTGGTGGCCGACAACAGGAACACCCCCAGGACTTCTCCGACACCCCCTGCATACGCATTGAATGCCGTGTAAACCGTAGCAACCACGGATTGCCCTGCTGCGTCTGCGGCCTGGTATTGCGTGGCCAGCACAGGCATGACCGTGAGCCAGCGAACAATACCCAAGCAACGAGCCAGGGTCGACAGCAGGGCAAAACCGACGGCCAGTTTCAAGACCAAGGGAAGCTCGTCTTTGCCGGCAATGGCACGACTGATCAGCAGAATCACCGGGAAAAACAACAACGAATACAACAAGTACACGCTGTAGCCCAGCTTGATTGGGGCGGACTGGCTGATCATCAAGGGCAGGTTGTGGGAGGCTGGCATGTCCGGGTTGGCGGGCCATCCGATGGCCGCCCCGAGTACAGCAAAGGGCAGAAGAAACAACAGAGCATGGAAGATGGCCAGACTGCCAGCGCTGCGATGAAGGGTGGATGCTTGCATTTTTAGATTCCAGGTTGTTGAACAATGGGCTAATTCTGCAACTGCGCGACATCTGCCTGTTAAGCAAAATACGCATATTTGCATTGCATAATTGCAATTTAAAACTGCAGTGAGACAAGCAAATATTCGAGGCAGTTCAACCCCACATCCTGGACGAATCACACCGCTATGGACCCACTGCACACCACCTCCTGGGACTGGATCAAAAGTTTTGTCGCCGTTGCCGAACAGGGTTCCGTATTGGCCGCTGCACAACACCTGCAAACCAACCCTGCGACGGTAAGCCGCCAGATTGCAGCATTGTAAAAGTCGCTGGGCATGGAGCTGTTCGTACGCAGCCGCCAAGGCATGCAGCCCACCTTGCCCGCGTTGCAGTTTCTGAAGCCTGCGCGCGCCATGCATTCAGCCATGCACCGACTCAGTTTGGGCGCAGCCGGCAAAGATGCGCACGTTCAAGGGGTGGTGCGCATCAGCGTGAGCGTGAGCCTGGCGCATTTTGTGCTGCCTGAACTGCTGGACGTGTTCCGCAGCCAACACGAAGGCATTCGGTTTGAAATCACGGCCACCGACTCGGTTAGCAATTTGTCTCAGCTCGAGGCAGACATTGCGATTCGCCTGGTGCAGCCCGAACAGAAAGACCTGATTGCCAAACGCGTGGGCTATCTTTCAACAGGCTTGTATGCCAGTCAGCGCTACCTCTCCAGACACGGCGTTCCGAAAATGGAGACCGGCTCCTTGATGCAGCACGACTTCATTGACGTGGCGCCACAAAACCCTTTGCGAGAGGGCTTTTCCAAGGCTGGGTTCGCCCATGGGGGCGTAGCCGTAGAGGTAGATGTCTTCATGCTTGACGCTCCTCCAAAGCCGCTCCACAAAGATGTTGTCATACGCCCGGCCCCGGCCGTCCATGCTGATGGCAATGCCCTCACGCTGAAGTGGACCCCATAGTGCACACTCACGAATTCGGATTGGCGATGAATCACCTGAAACGGATGCGTGAAACTGGTGTTTGGCAGGCACTGACCAGGGCGACACCTGGATCGACGCCGTGACTTCTTCGACTTTGCCAGGCCGCCACACTGCACCAGGCTTAATCAGGCAAGGTGTTCCGCATGGACAATAGCCACTAGATCCGAACTCATCTTCCCTGCACCATGCACACCGCACCCCTGCTGACTGACTTGCCCGCGCTTAATGCTGAGGAGTGCGCTTTTTGGACGGCGCAGGTGATGGCGCTGCGGCCGTACTGGACGCAGCGCGATGCCCAGCTGCCGTTCTATACCTTGGGGTTGGCGGCCTACCTCGACGCGGTGAAGGGCGACCCGCTGCTGGGTGGCCATCAGGCCTACCACCACAAGCTGCTGCGCCAAGAAAACAACCGTCTGCTGAACGCGCACTTTGCGCCCTTGCTGCAGCTCTGCTGCGATGCACTGGCGCAATGGTCGGGCCAGCCTGCCGCCTGCGTGGGTGAGCAAGCGGCCCTGCCTGGCTTTCACATCCACCTGCCGCACCCCGTGTTTGCACAAGCGGTGGCCAGCCGGCATGTGGACCTGCAGTTCAAGCAGGTGTTTGGCTTGGCCCAACCCGACCCGGGGCAGGTGCTCACGCTGACCCTGCCCGTGTCCATGCCCACCGGGGCAGGCTTGAATTTATGGCCCAGTACAGAGCCTGTTTTTCACCCCTACCAGCTCGGCCAACTGACGCTGCACAGCGGCTTGGTGCCGCACCAGGCGGTGCTGCACCCCATCAGCGAGCCGGTGCCGCGTATCATGCTTCAGTGCCACGCGCTCTTGCAGCGCGGGGCCTGGGGTATTTACTGGTGACGTATTTGCGCTGAATCTTTGAACACCATGAACAACCAAATCATCACCACCGAAGAGCCCCCGTTTTGGGACCACTTATTGCACCAAGTGCCTTGGGCGCTGGATGTGCTGGTCAAGGCGGCCGGCATCCGTGAAGAAGTGCTGAACTTCATCCCGCAGTTTCGGCCTTTCATGCCCTACCCCAAGTACGCCAACCTGTACAGCAACACCTGGGACGCGTTTCCCCTGTCGGTGTTCCAGGGCGAGCACATCGAGATGTCCAAGGACCAACTGGCCATCAACATCGCCCCGCTGGTGGCCATGTTCCGCAGCAAACTGCCTGTGAGCTCGAGCACCATCGCCCCCCTGGAGCGTGAAGGGCATTTGCGCAATGTGTTTGTCAGCCGCTTGATTCCGGGCTCGGTGATCAACCCGCACCGGGGCTGGACACCGGATTACCTGCGCATTCACCTGTGCCTGGCGGAAGACCCGGGCTGCCGCATCACTGTGGGGCCGGTCACGCGGACCTGGAAAACCGGTCAGTTGTTGGCCTTCAAAGACGGCGGAGCACACCTGCACAGCGTTGTCCATGAAGGCACGCACGAGCGCATCATCTTGTCTTACGATCTCAGTTTGAACTACCTCAAACCCTTCATCCCGGCCCTGAGCTGAGCGGGTAGCGCGGCCACTCGCGCTGGCGCTCAAACAGAGCATCGTGTGGCCGGCGCCGGCGTATGCCTTGCAACACCCGGTTGTGCTCAAATTTCTCTCGCGTGAGCGCAATTTGCAACAGATCCTCATAGCTTTGTTGCGCATCGTTCCACACCGCCTGGCGCAGCAAGCCCTCCCGCTCAAAGCCCAACCGTTCTTGCTGTTCGGCCACCTCTTGGTTGCTGCCGTAAATCAGGCCCACTGCCTTGTTCAAGCCCAGGCAATGGAAGGCAAACATCAAGGTGGCGCAGTAGACGTCACCCACCAGCACAGAAATATCGTGTCCGGGCAACAGACCCATGATCTGCTCGGCCGTTCGGTTGCGAAAATTGATGTTCGCAAACATGGCCAGGCCTATGGGCTGATCGCCCTTGAACACCACCCATTGGATGCTGCGGCTGTCGGGCAGCAAGGCCGTATGGTCCTGGGTCAAGATGTGCAGCAGGTCACGGGCCGTGAGATGTTCGGGAATGTGCTTGAGCTTGGCTGAAAAATCCCGGTTCAGCACCACCGACCAGACAAATTCAAAGTGCTCTGGCGCGCGTCGCTCTAGGCGTATACCGCCAAATTCCAAGGGCTGCCACCACTGCGCATCGTGCCAGTCCAGCAGCTCTTGCACGCCCGCATGACCGGGGTGGCGCAGGCGCAGCATGTGCAGCGCTTGGCGGGCGGCATCCAGGCCTTGCTGCAGGCGCAAGCGGGCCAACCAGTCGCGCACCTGCGGCATGTCAGGGGCAACGGTGGTCTCAAAAGCCTCGCTCATGCGCCGTCGCTCGGTGCAGGTTGAGGTTTTTGCGCCAACTCAGGCGGCGACGCGGCCACGCTTTGGCGCAGCAAGGCCGCGTCCAGCCGTTGGCCGATCTGGTCGCGCGATATTTTCATCACACTCACGCGCATGGCCATTTGCTCCAGTTCGGCGTCAATGAACGCCAGGTAACGCAGGTGGCTCTTGGCCTCATCGTCCAGGGTGTCGAACTCGTAGGCCAGACCGTTGATTTTGATAAGCGGCATGATGGATTTTTGGGGTTAGGGTTATTCAGAAAAGGACAACTGGCTGGCGGTTTTGCGCTCGCGCTCGGTCAAGCGCTTGCGCTGCGAGGCCGCCTTCGACTGTGTGATGATTTGGGCACACCAAACCAAGCGGGGCAGCACCAGGCGGCTGAGCAAAAGCGGCGTGAGCAAAGGCACCAAGCGCACATAGAGCTTGCCCAGGCCCTGCACCAACAGCTCGTCATTCAGGCACACAAAGCCGGCAGCGGCACCGGGCGCACCCTGCCGGCCCGAACGGCCATAAAGCTGCCACTCGATGCGGCTGGCCTCGTGGGGCTCGAACATCAGCACCTGCAAGCCGCCTTGAGCCGCCACCTCGGGCGGCACCATGATGTCGGTGCCACGCCCGGCCATATTGGTCGACACCGTCACCGCGCCCCACTGGCCCGCGCGCTCGACAATGCGCGCCTCCTCAGCATGGTGCTTGGCATTGAGCACCTGGTGCGTCACCTGGCGCAAAGCCAGCACCTGCGCTAGGCGCTCGGTGTCGGCCAATTTGCGTGTGCCCACCAGCACCGGCAGACCCCGCTCGTTGCAAGCCAGCAATTCGTCGATCAAGACCTGCATGCGCTGCTCAGGTTTGGCAAAAGGCCGCCAAGGCGCAATGCGCAAACGGCTGGGCACACGCGGGGCCACCGCCACCACCTCCACGCCATAGGTCTGGCGCAGTTCACCATGAATGCCTTGCAAGGTGCCGCTGGCGCCACACAGACGGTGGTAGCGGTTGAAGAAAACCTGGAAAGTCATGCGCGCCGATGTTTTGGGCGGGCTGCTCAGCTCCAGCCCCTCCATGGCCTCAATGGCCTGGTGGATGCCGTGGCTCCAGGAGCGCCCGGCCATGACGCGGCCGCTTTTCTCATCGATGATGACCACCTTGCCGTCTTCGTCAACGAGGTAGTGGCGGTCGCGCAAATACACATACTTGGCCATGATGGACAGCGACACCATGCCTTGCGATCGCTCAGGAAATCGCCAGAACGGCGGCAACATGAAGGCCATGTCATCAATGCGCTTTTTGCCCGCCTCGGTGTAGCGTATATCGGTCACGGGCTCGGTCTTGACCACGTAGTCCACATCGGCCTGCAGGTTCTCAAAAATCTTCTTGCCCGCCAGCACAGCCTCGACCAGCATGGGGTTGTCGTCGGCCGACGAAATGATGAGCGGTGTGGTGGCCTCGTCAATCAGCACGCTGTCGGCCTCGTCCACAATCGCCACCCACAGCCCGCGCCCGACCGGGCGCGACTGCTGGCCGCTGCGCTTCATCTCCCACAAGCGCCGGCCCATGGGGTCTTTGGCGCCGCCTAGCAGCAAATCGTCGCGCAGGTGATCGGCCAGCAATTGCTTACCGGTGGCGTACACCACCTCGGCGGCATAGCCTGCGGCCAGGGCCTCGGGCGGGGTGTCACTGGTCACAGCCACCGCCCGCCAGCCGGCCAGGGCCAAGAGCGGGGCCATCAACTCGGCGTCACGCGCGGCCAGGTAGTCGTTGGAGGTGATCACATGGCAGGGTCGGCCAGCGCTGGCATAAAGTGCCGCCGTGAGACCAATGGCCAAGGTTTTGCCCTCCCCGGGGGCCAGTTGCACCAGGTGGCCGTTGTGCATTTCCAATGCGGCGCGAATTTGCGTGTCATGGGCTTTCAGACCCAGCACCCGCTGAGCACTGGCGCACCACAGTCCCAGCAGTTGGGCGCGCAGCTCAAACCATGCACGCCTTTCAGGTCCAGCCTCGGGAACGAGAGGGCCCGCAAAGCGCAGGCGCTGCGACAGTTGCTTGAGCGCTTCTGGCAGCGCCAGCTCTGACAGGCCTTGCGCTTGCTCGGCGCTGCGCTTGACGCGCTGCACATCGGCCTCGGTTTGCTGGCTGGCCGCACCGCTCAGTCGCCGAAAACGCTCGCGCCAAATGGGCAGCCAAGCCCGCTCTGCCAACATTCCCCGGGGCGGGTGCCATGCTTCTCGGCGAAGACCATCTTCTGGATTCATGCCAAGCTCATCCCAGTCGATAGCGCTTTTGCACCAGCTGACGCAGCGACTCGTCAATGCGGTCATACAAAGAGCGTGGCGGCAGCGTCAGGCGCAGCAGGCCGCGCATGCCGTGGGCCAGCACCACATCGGCCGCGGAGTCGGGCTTGAGGGTCAGGCGCACTTCAAAAAACTCTTCGGCGGCTTTTTCGCCCTTGGCGTCTTGGTTGGACACCGCCAAGTCGCCACCACCCAGCCAACCCAACGCAGCCGAGGGCAAGCGGTCGAGCTGGTAGGGCAGCAGCACCACGCGTTCGACCTCAATCAAACGATCGGCCTGCCCCAGCACGCGCAAATTGATCTCGCCCACGGGCGAGGCAAACAACTCGCGGGCGGACTCTTGTGAGACCACGGCCACAAATTGAAAACCTTGGGAGGGGTCCAACACATGGCCGACCTCGGTGCCCTGGCCCAGCCAAGCGCCTTGGCGCTCTGCACCATCGAGCGCCACGTAGCGGCCCTCGTGCGGGGCGCGTAGCACGGCTTTGTCAAGCCGGCTTTTGAGTTCGAGCAACCGCTGCTCCTTGGCCAGACGCTGCTCGACCAAGGGCTGCAAGTCCACTGACTGGCGCGTGAGTGACGCACGCTCCATGGCCAGCAGCTCATCTCGCTCGCGCAGGGTCTGCTCCATGTCCAGCTTGAGCGTCGTATCGTCAAACCACATCAGCGGGGTGCCCGCCGCCACAGTCTGGCCTTGACCGAGCACGGCGCGCTGCAAGCGCCCATCGAGCGGCGCATACAAGACCGAAAAACGGCTCATTTGCACCACGCCCTGGGCCGTGATGGAGTGCGGCCAAGACACGGCAAACACCAACAGCGCCATGGCCCCCAACAAGCCACCCGCCCCGCCCCAAGCGCGCCAGCGGTGGGCCTGCACCTGCGAGCCGAACAGATGCTTGAGCCCCTTCCAGGCCGGCGCCCAAAGCAGCATGTAAAGCGTGAGAACCAGCATCAACAGGCCCAGGCCCATCCACATGTCCATCACAAACAGCACGATGGCATACGACACGATCAGTCGGTACACCAAACTCACCGGCGCATAAAGCAAGAACCATTTGCGCTCGCTGGGCACATCCACTGGCGAGCGCGCCGCATGGCTGCCCAGCAGGTAGCGGTCGGCCAAAAAGAACCAGTACTGCTGGGACTTTTGGTAGAAGTTCGGAATGTCCAACGCATCGGCCAACACGTAGTACGCGTCAAAGCGCAGCAAGGGGTTGCCGTTGAACAGCAAGCTCGAGACCGAGCCAATCAACATCACGTTAAAGGCCAGGCTGTTGACCAGGCCAGGACCGGTGGCTGCCCACACCAGCGCACCCACCCCGGCCATGAACAAATCGGCCAACATGCCCGCCGAACTCACCAGCATGCGGTGGCGCTTGTCGGGAAAGGCCCAGGTGGCCGTGGTGTCCACATAAGGCAGCGGCGTGGTCACCAAAAACATCAAGCCAAAAGTGTGAACGCTGCCGCCATAGCGCTTGCAGACCAGGCCGTGGCACATCTCGTGAATCACCTTCATCACGGCCATGCTCAGGTAAAGCCAAGGCAAGTTGGCCCAGGCAAAAGCGCCCTGGGCGCGGTCGCCCACCAGATGCCACTGGCCTATGACTGCCGCCGCACCGGCCAAGCCCACCGCCAGCCACAACACCACCATCAACCAAGTGGGCACAGCCCGCAAGACTTTGTCCATGGCGGTCAGCGTGTCGTCTGGGTCCCAAATCGGCATACGAAAGTACAAAAACGACATGAGCTTGCCGCGCAGCTCTTTGCCGCGCACCTCGCGGGCACGGCGGTCAATTTCTATGCTGTTGGAGCCGTCACTGAAGTGCAGTAAGTTGGAGACGTGCAGCTGGCTCAGCAGCTGCACCACCTCTTCTTGGCCGGGCGCGCGCTGGGGGTGGGCGCGCAAATACGACTGCCAGGCCGAATCCACTGTCACACCTTGGTGCAGCGTCAGCAAAAAGGCGTGGGCCTCGGGCGTGATGCGAAAAAACCGATGGGCAAAAGCGTCTTCCAGCACCACCCAGGGCTGGCCTCGGTAGCTTTGGCGGCTGGTGCGCACGCCAGGCAGCAGGCTGACCCGCGCCTCGGCAATGCGGTACCAGGCGTCGCTGTAAATGGCTCCAGACATGGCGCTTAAACGGTGTGTGCGCGCGGCAGGACCGCGCGCTCAGGTTGAAAAATGTGCGTCATCGCCCAAACTTGTCTCACCACCACAGCCACAGCCGCAGCTTGTCGATGGTGCGGTGAAACAACACCCAGGAGATGTTGCGCGAGCCCGCGTCAATCTTGGCTAAACCGGTCATGCCCGGGCGCCACCAAGACGCCACGGGGTCCAATATCTGGGCCTTGAGCACAAACTGATTGCCCTCCTCGCCCTTGACCTGGGCCATGGGCACAAAGCTAGAGACCTTCAGGCGTATGGGCTGGTTGGGCTGGCTCAGGAGCAACAGCTCGGCCTCGGCGTCACTGCGCAACTCGCGGATGGCGTGCTCAGGCACCTGCAGCACCACATACAAATCGCGCACCTGGGCAATGCGAAACAGTTTGTCGCCGCGCTTGACCGAAGAGCCCAGCAAATTGCGCCGCTCGCCTTCTACCACCACGCCGTCAAAAGGCGATTCGGTGCGGGCTTGCTTCAAAAAGTAAGCCACACGCTTGAGCCTGGCCTCAGACTGCACGCGGCGAGCTTGGGCCACCTGCATCTCGGCCAGGGCGCCGCCGGAACGGGCTTTGTCTTCTTCAGAGGCGTAGCGCTGAATCTCTGACTGCACCTCGGCCAGCTGCTGCTGCAAGTCAGTGGTGTCCATCTGCGTCAGGGCTTGGCCTTGTTTGACGGAATCGCCCACATCGACCAGCACGTCGAGCAGGCGGCCATCGTTTTGCGAGGTGATCAGGCGGGTGCTGTCGGTGATCAGCTGGGCGCTGGCCTCGACGCGGTAGGGCACTTGCACAAAGAGCATGACCAGCAGCAGCACGGACGCGAGCAAGGTGCCAAACTTCAACCAAGGCCGGCCAGGGCCGACATACAGCTCCAAGCGTGCCAGCGTGGACTGGCGCAGGCGCTGGAACACATTGGCATCGCGCCAGCGGCTGTCAGCCAGGCGTGGGTAGACCATTTCAAGCATCAGCAAGGCCTGGTTGACGGCCTCTTGCGGCAAGGGGTGGCTGTCGCTGACGGTGATCAGCACCGCTTGGGTTTGGCCAGAGCCGTCACGCATAGGCAAGCTGGTGACATGGTGCATGCCCTCCAGACTGTCCAGTAGGGCCTGGTGGCCGACCGGGCGTGCAGGATCTGTGTGCCCTTGGGCATCCCACTCGTCTTCGGCGCTCGCAGTTGGCTGATGCTGGCCCAAAGAAATCACCTGGTCGGTGGACAGCACCTCCGTGGCTGCAGCCTCCAAGGCAGAGACCAAGCGCGAGGTTTTTTCAAACTTGTCAATGTGGCTGATGGCCAGCACCTGGGCAACGCCTGCCACCCGCCAGCACAGCACCGCCTGGCGCAGGCCCAGGGTGCGCACCGCACCATTGACCAAGGTCAGCGCTGCCGCGCCAAAGCGTGGGGCTTGCAACACCTCGGTGGCCAGGCCCAGCATGTCGAGCAAGGCGCTGGGTGCCGGTTGGTCGGACACGGTGGCGACGGCATGCATCTGGAGCGCCGAGGGGCGCAGGTCTTTGACCAACAGGGCCCGCACCAAGGCCTCTTTGAGGTGGGCCCGGTCGCGCTCGGGCAAGCTCAGCAGCAAAGCGCGGGGCGCCACGTCAAGCAGGCGCACCAGCAGCAGAACAGCACCCAGGCCGTCGTTTTTGCGGTAAAGCTCGTGGCTGTAGCCTTGGGCCCCACTGGCCTGCCAGCGGGCGGTGGTGAACTGCGCGGCCAGGGCCTGCAGGTCATCGGACGATCCGGCAAAGCCCAAGCGCGGGGCCTGCTCAGCCGGCGCCCCCGTGTCCAGTCCCGAGGCGTCCACCACCATGGCGGCCTCGGTGTGGCACAGGGCTTGCAACAAGTCGGTGTATTGGGCGTAAAAGTCGGGCTGGCGGGACGCGGCCAGCAGCTTCAGAAGTGCGTCAATCAGCTCTGCGGGCTGGCGGGGGCGTACAGCTGAGCCATTGTTTTGCTCATTCATGGGTGGCAGACTTTAGACTCATGAGGAGGCGGCCACGCCGCGAATCACGGCCTTGGCCCCGGGCCGAATGCGGCCATTGGGGTTGGCAAAGCGAATGCGCACGTCCACCAAGCCACTGGCGCTGTCGGCCAGGGGAGAGACAAAGTTCACCAAGCCCGTCGCTTGCACCTGGGTGGCACCAGCCTCAAAACGGGCGGCTACGCGGCCGCCCAAACGGAAATTCGCCGCAGCTGCTTGCGGCAGGTTCAGCCGCAGCTCCACCTGCGAAATATCGGCCAATCTCACCATCACGTCGCCCGGCTTGGCCCACTCGCCCACATCCACGGGCACGTCCACCACAACGCCCGCCATGGGCGCGCGCACAGTGCGCTGCTGCAACTCCAGTTCAGCCTGCTCGTGCTCCACGCGCTCGCGGGCTTTTTGCGCCACCAGCTGCAGCAGCCGACCCTCGGCCGACACCTTTTCAATGCGCGCCTTGATCAGCTCCTCCCTGGACACCGACTGGCTTTTGCTGGCCACCAGCTCTGTCATTTGCAGCAGGTCGGCGAGTGCAGCCAGCCGCGCACGGGCGGTTTGCAGCTCGCTGTCGTCGTCCAGCAGCACGGCACGTCGGCGCAGCTCCACCTGTTGGGAGGCGCTGTCGAGTTCGAGCAGCACATCGCCGGGCTTGACCGCATGGCCAGGCCTCACGCTGATGCGCTGCACCAGCCCAGCCACCGCGGCACTGACCTGTACGTCGCTGACCGGAAAGGCCAGGCCCACCAATTCAGTGGCTTGCACCGACATGGCCACATTGAGCACAAGAGGAAGCAGCGCGGAATTAAACCAAGCGCGAGGAGAAAACAAAAGGTTCATGGCAATGAGGGCAAGGGGG
>CAJCCO010000023.1 GCA_903960915.1 uncultured beta proteobacterium | reverse complement strand
TCTAACCATTCGGTTCAGGGCTTGAGCCTGCTCTGGGGCGCCGCGCCTGCCGACATGTGCACCACGGCGGACGCTGTCGTACGCTTGGTGTGTTCACCGTTTCCTGCCACCCGTGGCTTCATGAT
Source organism: uncultured beta proteobacterium (assembly GCA_903960915.1). GTDB lineage: Bacteria > Pseudomonadota > Gammaproteobacteria > Burkholderiales > Burkholderiaceae_C > Rhodoferax. The sequence goes on along the minus strand of CAJCCO010000023.1, from coordinate 47,614 downwards.
GCTGATTGCGTTGGTGATGCTGGCCTCGGTCTGGTTGCTGCTGACCCGAACCCGTATTGGCCTGGTCATTCAGGCCGCCTTGACGCACCCGCAAGCGGTGGAGGCTTTGGGCCATAACGTACCTGCCGTCTTCATGTGGGTCTTTGGCGCTGGCGCTGCGCTGGCGGGCCTGGCTGGCGTGATTGGCGGCAGCACCTTCCTGACCGAACCGGCTATGGCCGCCACGGTGGGGTCGGTCATTTTTGTGGTGGTGGTGGTGGGCGGCATGGGCTCGTTGTCCGGCGCGTTTCTGGCCTCAATTCTGATTGGCGTGATTCAAACCTTTGCCATTGCATTTGATTATTCGCTGGGCTCGCTGGCCGCACAGCTGGGGCTGCAACTTGGGGCCAGTGCGCAAGGCAACTCCCTGGTCAAGCTCACCTTGTCGCAGGTAGCGCCCATCTTGCCCTACCTCTTTTTGGTGCTGATTCTTATCTTCAGGCCCAGGGGATTGCTCGGCACACGGACGGGAGACTGAACCATGCGCGCTTCAACGTCAAGTTTTAATGCCGGTCGCTGGTTGATCTGGTCCTTGTTTGCCGTGGTTTTACTCGGTGTACCGCTGGTGTTCACCAGCAGCCTGTCCATCACCATTCTGTCGCAGATGGGCATCGCCATCATTGCCTGTCTGTCCTACAACATGCTGCTGGGGCAGGGCGGCATGCTGAGCTTCGGCCACGCGGTCTATACCGGCCTGGGCGCTTTTCTCGCCATGCACGCGCTCAACAGTATTTCTGGCGGTTCGCTGGCACTGCCGGTGTCTTTGGTGCCCTTGGCGGGTGGCGTGGCGGGTATGGGGTTTGCCGTGGTGTTTGGCTACGTCACCACCCGCAAGGCCGGCACCACGTTTGCCATGATCACCATGGGACTGGGTGAGCTGGTGTTTGCCATGTCACTCATGATTCCTGAATTTTTTGGCGGGGAGGGCGGCGTCTCCGGCAACCGCATTGCCGGTCAGCCGTTCATGGGCATCACCTTTGGCCCGCCCATTCAGGTGTACTACCTGATTGCGCTCTACACCTTCCTGGCCGTGGCGGCCATGTTTGCCTTCACGCGTACGCCTTTGGGGCGCATGCTCAATGCGGTGCGAGACAACCCCGAGCGCGTAGAGTTTGTTGGCTACAACACCCAGCGCATCCGCTACACGGCCTTCATCATTGCCGGTTTTTTTGCCGGTATCTCAGGGGGTCTGGGCGCTCTGAATTTTGAAATTGTCACCGCCGAGGTGGTGGGTGCCGCACGCTCGGGCGCCTACCTTCTGTTCACCTTTCTCGGCGGCGCCACGTTCTTTTTTGGACCGATTATTGGCGCCATCTTGATGGTGCTGGCCTTTGTGTTGTTCAGTGAATTCACCAAAGCCTGGTTGCTCTACCTGGGCTTGATCTTCATGTTCATGGTGATGTATGCGCCCGGCGGCATTGCCAGTTTGGTGATGATGAACCTGCGCGTGGCCTCGTTTGGCAAGTTACGTCAGCTCTGGCTGGTGTACCTGGCGCTCACGCTGACGGCTCTGCTGGGTCTGGGCGGTGCAGTCGCCCTGGTTGAAATGGTTTACCACCTGCAAAACAGCAGCGCCGAGGGAACAGTCCTGCAATTCATGCGTCTGTCCCTCGATGTCGGCAGCTGGAAAACCTGGTTAATGTGCGCAGTGCTTGCGCTCACCGGCCTGGGCTTGTTTGAACTGTGCCGGCGGCGCTTCAGCCTGCATTGGGAACGTATTCAAGAAGAAATTGAGCAACTGATTCAACACAGGGGGCAGCCATGAGCGTGGCATTGGAACTCAAGGACTTGCGCAAGAGTTTTGGCAAGACCGAGATCATTCGGGGCATCAGCCTGGCTATTCCTGTAGGTGAGCGTGTCGGCATCATCGGCCCCAACGGCGCGGGTAAATCAACCCTGTTCAACCTGATCAGTGGCCGCTTTGAGCCCAGCAGCGGCGATGTGCTGCTCAAGGGGCAAAGCCTGCTGGGTAAAAAGCCGTATGAGATCAACCGCATGGGCTTGAGCCGCAGCTTTCAAATCACCAACATCTTCCCCAAGCTCAGCGTGTTTGAAAATCTGCGCTGCGGGGTGTTGTGGAGCCTGGGCTACAAATACGCTTTCTGGAAGTTTCTGGCCGACCTCGACGATGCCAATGCGCGTGCCACCGAGCTCATGCACATGGTCAACCTCGACCGCAAACGCGATGTGTTGGCCATGAACCTGACCTACGCCGAACAACGGGCGCTGGAAATCGGCATCACCATTGCAGGCGGTGCGGATGTGATCCTTCTCGATGAACCCACCGCTGGTATGAGCAAGTCGGAGACCAGCCGCTTTATTCAACTGATCAAGGACGTGACCGTAGGCAAAACGCTGCTGACCGTGGAGCACGACATGGGTGTGGTGTTCGGACTGGCCGACAAGATTGCTGTGGTGGTGTACGGGGAATTACTGGCCTACGACCATCCCGAGGCGGTGCGAGCCAACGCCCGCGTGCAAGAGGCCTACCTCGGCACCTCGGTGTCCGATTCATCCGCCGTGGGGAGCCATTGACCATGCTGAAAGTCGCCAATCTGCAAGCCTATTACGGCAAAAGCCATGTGCTGCATGGGGTGGAGTTCCAGGTGGGGGCTGGAGAAATTGTCTCCTTGCTGGGGCGCAACGGCTCTGGCCGCTCCACCACGGCCAAGGCCATCATGGGTCTGGTGGACTGCCAGGGCTCACTGCTCTGGCGCGGCCAAGAAATTCTGGGCAAGAAAACCTTTGAGATCGCGCAACTGGGCGTAGGCTATGTGCCCGAGAGCCGCGATATTTTTCCAGAACTCACGGTGGAGCAAAACATGTACCTGGGGCAAAAAAATGCACGCAAGGCCGGTCGTTGGTCGTTTGAGGACATGTACCAGATGTTCCCGCGCCTCAAGGAGCGCCGCCACACGCCGGCAGGCGTCCTGTCTGGCGGCGAGCAGCAAATGCTCACGCTGTGCCGCACCCTCATGGGCGACCCCGACCTCATCATCATTGACGAACCGACCGAAGGCCTGGCGCCCAAGATTGTGGAGTTGGTGGCGCACTACCTGAAAGAACTCAGGAAGCGCGGCTTGTCGGTCTTGCTGATTGAGCAAAAGCTGACCATTGCCATGGATATTTCGGACCGCTGCCTGGTCATGGGCCATGGCAGCGTGGTGTTCTCAGGCACGCCAAATGCGCTGCGCCTTGACCAGGCGGTGCGCAAGGAGTGGCTGGAGGTTTGAAGGGTTTTGTCCCGACCGTGACAAAACCGCTAGGCCGCCCGCTAAAAACCATTAAACTTTCAACGAATAGAACGACCGTTCTTTTTTACCTTCAAGGAATGCAAGCATGACCGCCGACTACAAAGTGCAGGGTGATATCGCTGTAATCACGCTCAACAACCCACCCGTCAACGGCCTGGGCTTTGCCACTCGCCTGGCCATCGCCAATGGCCTCGAGCAGGCCAACAGCGATCCTTCGGTCAAGGCCATTGTGATCACGGGCGCAGGCAAGGCGTTTTCGGGCGGCGCCGACATCAAAGAGTTTGGCAGCCCCAAGGCCATGCAAGAACCCAATTTGCTCAGCGTCATCCTGGCGCTAGAAAATTCGGCCAAACCTGTGGTGGCTGCCGTGCATTCGGTCTGCATGGGCGGTGGTCTTGAGCTCGCGCTGGGCTGCCACTACCGCATCGCCGCGCCAGGCTGCCTGGTGGCTTTGCCTGAAGTCAAGTTGGGCCTGATTCCTGGTGCCGGTGGCACCCAGCGTTTGCCTCGCGTGCTGGGGGTCGAGGCGGCCCTCAACATGATCGTCAGCGGTGAGCCGGTCAAGAGCGAGATGCTGGCCATGCTGCCCGGCCAAAAGCTGTTTGACAAGATGGCGGCCTCGGTCGACACGCTGGCGCAGGAAGCGCTGGACTTGGCCCACTCAATGGTCGATGTTCGCCCCCTGCCTTTGGTGCGCAACCTGCCTTGCAAGCACCCGCTGGGCGATGCTTACTTTCAGTTTGCCCGCAACATGGTCAAGGGCATGTCCAAGAACTACCCGGCACCGCTCAAATGCCTGGAGGCCGTGGAGGCTGCTACCAAGCAAAAGTTTGATGCCGGAATGACCACCGAGCGCGAGATTTTCATCAACCTGATGTGGACGCCAGAGAGCAAGGCGCTGCGCCACATTTTTGTGGCCGATCGTGCTGCCTCCAAAATTCCTGACGTGCCGTCCGACACGCCCCAGCGCCCCATTGCCAGCGTCGCCGTCATTGGTGCGGGCACCATGGGCGGTGGCATTTCCATGAACTTCCTGAATGCCGGCATTCCCGTGAAGATGCTGGAGATGAAGCAAGACGCGTTGGACCGTGGCGTGGCCACCATCCGCAAAAACTACGAAGCCCAGGTTAAAAAAGGCAAGCTCAAGCAAGACAAGTACGAGCAGCGCATGAGCCTGCTCAGCACCACCCTGAGCTACGACGACCTGAAAGAGGCTGACCTGGTGATTGAGGCCGTGTTTGAAGAAATTGGCGTCAAGCAAGCCGTGTTCAAAGAGCTCGACCGCGTCATGAAGCCCGGTGCCATTCTGGCGTCTAACACCTCCACGCTGGATGTCGACAAGATTGCGTCCTTCACCCAGCGCCCGCAGGACGTGGTGGGCATGCACTTCTTCAGCCCCGCCAACGTGATGAAACTGCTGGAAGTGGTGCGTGGCGCCAAGACGGCGAAAGACGTGCTGGCGACGGTGATGGCGGTGGCCAAGAAGATCAAGAAAACTGCCGTGGTCTCCGGTGTGTGTGACGGCTTTATTGGCAACCGCATGATTGAGCAGTACGGCCGTCAAGGCGGCTTCTTGCTTGACGAGGGCTGCACCCCGGCCCAGGTCGACAAGGCCATGGAAAAGTTCGGCATGGCCATGGGCCCGTTCCGCATGGGTGACCTGGCCGGCAACGACATTGGCTGGGCCATTCGCAAGCGTCGCTACAGCGAAAAGCCCGACATGAAATACAGCAAGACCGCCGATCTCTTGTGCGAGAAAGGGCGTTTTGGCCAGAAAACCGGCGCCGGTTGGTACGACTACGTGGCCGGCAAGCGCGACGCCATTCCCAATGCCGAAGTGGTCAAGATGATTGAAGACCACCGTGCCGCTCTGGGCATCAAACCCCGCAAGATTTCTGACGAAGAAATTGTGCAGCGTCTGGTGTTTGCTTTGGTCAATGAAGCGGCGCATATTCTGGAAGAGGGCATTGCCTCCAAGGCCAGCGACATCGACATGGTCTACATCATGGGCTACGGCTTCCCGGTGTACCGTGGTGGCCCCATGAACTATGCCGACCAGGTGGGCTTGTTCAACGTGGTGCAAGCCATGAACCGCTTTGCCCAGAACCCGCTGGACGATGCCAAGTTCTGGCAGCCTGCGCCTTTGCTGGCGCGCTTGGTCGCTGAAGGCAAAACCTTCAACTGACGGGCGGTTACTTCATGGTCCGTAAAGTTCTGCTTGGCTTGTTGCTGGCGTTGCTAACGCTGGCCGCCGTGCTGGTGTTCAACACCTGGCGCAAGGGCTCGCGCCAGCTCAACGTACCCGCCATTGAAAAACTGGCGTTTGACGAGCAGAGCGCAGCCCAGCACCTGGGCGAAGCGGTCCGTTTGAAAACCATTTCATCGCGCGATGACGCAGCCCTCAGTAGCGACCAGTTCCTGCAACTGCACCGCCTGCTGGAGGCGCGTTTTCCCAAGGCGCACAGCGTGCTTAAGCGCGAAGTGGTGGGGGGCTTGAGCCTGCTCTACACCTGGCCCGGCAGCAAGCCCGATGCCAAGCCTTTGCTCCTGATGGCGCACCAGGACGTGGTGCCGGTGGCGCCAGGGACTGAGAAAAATTGGGCGCAAGAGCCGTTCTCTGGCGTGGTTAAAGACGGGTTCGTCTGGGGCCGTGGCGCCTGGGACGACAAGGGCAACCTGATCGCCCAACTGCAGGCGATTGAGTTGCTGGCAGCTAGCAACTTCAAACCCGAGCGCACCATTTACCTGGCCTTTGGCGCGGACGAAGAGGTGGGTGGCCTGCGTGGCGCGGCCCAAATTGCCGCCCTGCTGAAAGAACGCAAGGTGCGGCTCGATTGGGTGGTGGACGAAGGGCTGCTGATTACCGAGGGCATCATGCCGGGGCTGGCCCAACCTGCCGCCCTGATTGGCGTGGCCGAAAAAGGCTATTTGTCGGTGGTGCTGAAGATGGCGGCCACCCCCGGCCACTCGTCTATGCCCCCGCCCAAAGGCACCAGCGCCATTGCCATGATGAGCGCCGCCCTCAAACGCGTGGATGACGACCAACTGCCTGGCGGTATTCGCGGCGTGGCACAAGAAATGTTTGCCACCGTGGCCCCCGAGATGACCGGCTTCTCCAGGGTGGCGCTGTCCAACCTGTGGTTGTTTGGCCCGGTGGTGCAAAAGCAGTTGGAGGCCGGTGCCAGCACCAACGCCATGCTGCGCACCACCACGGCGCTGACCATGGCGCACGCCGGCAACAAAGACAATGTCTTACCCGGTGTTGCCGAGGCCACGCTCAATTTCAGGCTGTTGCCCGGCGACACCAAAGAGCAAGTGCTGGCGCGTGTGCGCCAGCAAGTGCAAGAGGCCACCGGCACCGAAAAATTTGAGCTGTTTGCCTTGCCTGGCGCAGTGGATGCCTCCAAGGTCAGCCCCACCGATTCAGCGCCCTACCGATTGATCAACCGCACCGTGCGCGAGGTGTTTCCTGGCACCTTGGTGGCGCCAGGGCTGATGATTGGCGGCACCGACTCCATCCATTTTGGTGACATCAGCGACCATATCTTCAAGTTCTCGCCCGTGCGGGCTAAGACCGAAGACCTGGCGCGTTTTCATGGCACCAATGAACGCATTTCGGTGGACAACCTGAGCGACCTGATTCGCTTCTACCACCGCCTCTTGACCGTCGGGGCGCAAGCCACCGCGCCCTGAATCCCTTACCTGAATTTACCCGGAGAACCTCCACCATGACCTCAGCCGTTATTGTTTCCACCGCCCGTACCCCGCTTGCCAAAAGCTGGAAAGGTTCCTTCAACATGACCCACGGCGCCACCCTGGGCGGCCACGCAGTGCAGCACGCCATAGCGCGTGCCGGCATTGAGGCCGCCGAGGTTGATGACGTCATCATGGGCTGCGCCACGCCCGAGGGCGCCACAGGCGCCAACATTGCGCGCCAGGTGGCCTTGCGTGCGGGTTGCCCCATCACGGTATCGGGTATGACGGTGAACCGTTTTTGCTCCTCGGGCCTGCAAACCATTGCGCTGGCTGCGCAACGCGTCATTGCTGGCGAAGGCGACATTTATGTGGCCGGTGGCGTGGAAAGCATTTCCTGCGTGCAGCAAGAAATGAACACCCACATGTTGGCCGACCCCTGGCTGGTCAAGAACAAGCCCGAGATTTACTGGAACATGCTGCAAACCGCCGAGAACGTGGCCAAACGCTACAACATTGGCCGTGACGCCATGGACGAATACGGCGCCGCCAGCCAGCAGCGCGCCACCGCCGCCCTGGCTGCCGGTTTGTTCGCCGCTGAGATTGCGCCCATCACCGTCACCATGGGTGTGGCCGACAAGGTCATGGGCCTGACCACCCGGCAAGTGACTGTGAGCCATGACGAAGGCATTCGCGACGGCACCACCAAAGAAGGCATCAGCGGCTTGCGCTCGGCGCTTCCCGGTGGCCTGATCTCGGCGGGCAATGCCAGCCAGTTTTCTGACGGCGGCGGTGCCGTGGTGGTGATGAGTGAAACCCTGGCCGAGAAGAAAGGCTTGCAACCGCTGGGCCGTTTTCTGGGCTTTGCCGTAGCCGGCTGCGAGCCTGACGAGATGGGCATTGGCCCGGTGTTTGCCATTCCTAAAGTGCTGGCGCGTCTGGGCCTGAAGGTCAGCGACATTGACCTGTGGGAACTCAACGAAGCGTTTGCCGTGCAAGTGCTGTACTGCCGCGACAAGCTGGGCATTCCTGCCGACCGCCTCAACGTGAACGGCGGCGCCATTGCCGTGGGTCATCCCTACGGCGTCAGCGGCCAACGCCTGACCGGCCACGCCCTGATTGAAGGCAAGCGCCGCGGCGCCAAACGTGTTTGCGTCACCATGTGCATTGGTGGCGGTATGGGCGCCGCTGGTATTTTTGAGGTGCTCTGACGGCTGGGTGGGCGCTTATTGGCAAGCGCCTCACGTGCGCCTAGCAGCCCCTGGTTTCTGAACCCTGAACCGGATGCCGCTGGGCCGTCCTTCATTTCAATCTGCGAGGTTTCATGAGTTTGCGCACCACCCTGGATTTCCTGTTGTACGAGTGGCTTCAGGCCGAGCAATTGACCCAGCGCCCGCGCTTCGCCGAGCACTCGCGTGAAACCTTCAATGCCGTGCTCGAGACCTGTGCGCGTATTGCGGCCGACAAGTACGCGCCGTTCAACCGCTTGGTGGACGTGCAGGAGCCGCACTTTGATGGCGAAAAAGTGATTCTGCCGCAGGCCACCCATGACGCGAACCGGGCCTATGCCGAATCCGGCATGCTCAGCGCCGCGCAAGACTTTGACATGGGCGGCATGCAACTGCCCTACATGATTGAAGCCGCGGCCAATTCGTTTTTTGCCATGGCCTCGGTCAGCATGGGCTCGGGCCTGCTGACGGTTGGCAATGCCAATTTGTTGATGGTGCACGGCACCGCGCTGCAAAAAGAAGTGTTCTCCAAAAACGAGTTCTCCGGCCGCTGGTCGGGCACCATGTGTTTGTCGGAGCCGCAGGCCGGCTCATCCCTGAGTGACGTCACCACCCGCGCCGTGCCCGATGGTGCTGGTTTCGAGACCGAGCCGCTGGGGCCGCGCTACCGGCTCAAGGGCAACAAGATGTGGATATCTGCCGGTGAGCATGAGCTCACCGAAAACATCATTCATTTGGTGCTGGCCAAAATCCCAGACGCCGACGGCAAACTGGTGCCCGGCACCCGGGGTATTTCGCTCTTTATCGTGCCCAAGAAAATGGTCAACGCCCAGGGCGAACTGACCGGCGAGCGCAACGACGTGGCGCTGGCCGGTCTGAACCACAAACTGGGCTGGCGCGGCACCACCAACACCTTGCTCAACTTTGGCGAGGGCAAGTACCCGGTCTTAAGCCATGGCGCTGGCCCTGGGCTGGACGGGCAGGGCGCGGGCGCCGTGGGTTACCTGGTGGGCAAGCCCGGTGAAGGCCTGCGCTGCATGTTCCACATGATGAACGAGGCGCGCATTGGTGTGGGCATTGCCGCCACCATGCTCGGTATGGCGGGTTACCAGGCCTCGCTTGATTACGCCAAGAACCGGCCGCAGGGCCGGCCCATCAGCGCAGGCGGTAAAGATGCCGCTGCCCCGCAGGTGCGCATCATCGAACACGCTGACGTCAAACGCATGCTGCTGGCGCAAAAGGCCTATGCAGAAGGCGCCCTGGCGCTGGAGCTGTACTGTGCGCGCTTGGTTGACGAACAGCATACCGCCAGCCCCGACGTGGCCGACGACGCCCGCCTGCTGCTGGAGGTGCTCACGCCAATTGCCAAGAGCTGGCCCAGCGAGTGGTGCCTGGAGGCCAATTCGCTGGCCATTCAGGTGCACGGCGGCTACGGTTACACCCGCGACTTTCCGGTGGAGCAGTACTGGCGCGACAACCGGCTCAACATGATCCATGAGGGCACGCACGGCATTCAGGCCACCGACCTGCTGGGGCGCAAGGTGCTGATGGAAAACGGCCGCGGCCTGAGCCTCTTGGGTGCGCGCATCAGCGCCACTGCCCAACGTGCGCAAGCCCAGCCAGAGCTGGCCGACCATGCCGCGCAACTGTTGCGCGCGTTGGCGCAGGTGAGCGACGCCACCCGTGCCGCCTGGAGTACCGGCGTGCCGGCCGAGGCGCTGGCCAACGCGGTGCCGTATATGCAAGCGTTTGGCCACACGGTGCTGGCCTGGATCTGGCTCGATGTGGCGCTGGCGGCAGTGAATGGCGATGTTGCTTTGGCGACCCCTGCCACCCGGGGGCGACTGGCTGCTACGCGGTATTTCTTTCATTACGAACTGCCTAAAATTGGCGCCTGGTTGCACGTGGTCGAAACCCGCGATGCGACCTGTGCCAATCTGCCCGAAGACTGCTTCTAAGGAAACAACATGACCCGTACTGTTCAACAACTGTTTGACCTCAGCGGCAAGACCGCCCTGGTAACGGGCAGTTCTCGTGGCTTGGGCCTGCAAATGGCCCATGCGCTGGGCGAGGCCGGCGCCAAAATTATGCTCACCTCACGCAAGGCCGAAGACCTGGAGCAGGCCTGCGCCGAGCTGCAGGCCGCTGGCATTGACGCGCGCTGGATTGCAGCCGATTGCGCCAAAGAAACCGAACTGCAGCGCCTGGCTGACGAAACCCTGCAACGCCTGGGCGATGTGGACATTCTGGTCAACAACGCTGGCGCCGCCTGGGGCGCCCCGGCCGAAGACTACCCGATTGCCGCCTGGGACAAGGTGATGAACCTGAACATTCGCGGCTACTTCATTCTGAGCCAGGCCATTGCCAAGAAAAGCATGATTGCGCGCCGCTCGGGCCGCATCATCAACATCGCCTCCATCACCGGACTGGGCGGCAACCCGGCGGGCATTGAAACCATTGCCTACAACACGTCCAAAGGGGCGGTGGTCAATTTCACGCGCGCCCTGGCGGCGGAGTGGGGCAAGTACAACATCACAGTCAACACCATCTGCCCGGGGTTTTTTCCCAGCAAGATGAGCAACGGCCTGCTCGACGAGGTCGGCAGCGACACCATGGCCGCGCACGCCCCGCTCAACCGCCTGGGCGATGACGAAGACCTCAAGGGTTTGTGCGTGTTGTATGCCTCGGACGCCGGCAAACACATCACCGGCCAGTACCTGGCGGTGGACGGTGGCGTCAGCATCGTCACGGGCGGCTAGGTCAACTTAGCCCATGAAGTTCGGTGTAGAGATTCCCTTTGTTCACCACCTGGGGTTTGAGTTGCAGCTGTTTGACGCCGGCTACTCGGAAATTGTGTTTGACACGCGCGCTGAGCACCTGAATTCTTTTGGCGTAACCCACGGCGGCGCGTTAATGACGCTGCTTGATGTGGCCATGGCTCTGGCCGGGCGCAGTGTGCAAAAGGACATGGGCGTTGTCACCATCGAGATGAAGACCAGTTTCATGCGCCCCTCGCAGGGCAAACTGCTGGCCAAAGGCCACCTGCTGCACCGCACCGCCACGCTGGCGTTTACCGAGGGCACGATTTATGACGCCAAAGGCCGCGCTTGTGCGCACGCCTCGGGCACCTTCAAGTACGTCAGAAAGCTGGCCACGGGACGCAAAACCGTTCAGGGCCTGCAACTGACGACAGACCAGATTTCAACCGATTGAGTCAACGCTGACTTCATAAACCAGGAAACCTCCATGCCACTGAACCATCAAATTCACCTCGACAACCGCCCCGTGGGCGAAGCGCTTGCCAGCAACTTCAAGTTGGTCGTTTCTGAAACGCCCGCCTTGCAGGACGGGGAAGTTCTGGTGCGCCACCATTTTCTAAGCCTCGACCCCTACATGCGCGGTCGCATGAACGACGCCAAAAACTACGCCCAACCGCAGCCCCTGGGCCAGACCATGATTGGCGGCACGGCAGGTGAGGTGGTGGCTTCCAGCCACGACAAATTTGCCGTGGGTGACACCGTGGTGGGCATGGGCGGTTGGCAGCAGTACAGCGTGGTGGACGCCAACCAGGTGGGGGCCCTGCGCAAGGTAGATACCACCCACGTGCCACTCAGCGCCTACCTGGGCGCGGTGGGCATGCCGGGTGTGACGGCCTGGTATGGCCTGGTCAAGATCATTGAGCCGCAGGCGGGTCAAACCATGGTGGTGAGCGCGGCTACTGGCGCTGTGGGCAGTGCCTTTGCTGCCCTGTCCAAAGCGCGCGGCTGCCGCACGGTGGGTATTGCCGGCGGGCCTGACAAATGCCGTTACGCAGTGGAAGAACTTGGTTTTGACGCCTGCATTGATTACAAGACGCACGCCGATGCGGCTTCGCTGTCCAAGGCCTTGCGTGAGGCTTGCCCGCAAGGGATTGACGGCTATTTTGAGAACGTGGGCGGCATGGTGCTCGACGCCGTGCTGTCGCGCATGAACGCCTTTGGCCGCATCGCGGTTTGCGGCATGATTGCCGGCTACAACGGCGCGCCTGTGCCGATGGCCTACCCCTCATTGATTTTGACCAACCGGCTCAAAGTGCAGGGCTTTATCGTCAGCGAGCACATGGAAGTCTGGCCGGCGGCCTTGAAGGAACTCGGCGCGCTGGTGGCAGGTGGTCAACTCCGGGCGCGTGAATCCATCGCGCAGGGCATTGAGGCCGCGCCTGAGGCCTTTTTGGGTTTGCTCAAAGGCAAGAACTTTGGCAAACAGCTGGTTCGTTTGATTGATTGATTGACTGATTAACTGATTAATTGAATTTAAAACAGAAAGACTTGATATGGCCGACATCATTCTTCACCACTACGCCACCTCGCCGTTTTCAGAAAAAGTGCGGCTGGTGCTGGGCTACAAAAAGCTGGCCTGGAAGTCGGTACACATACCGTCCATCATGCCCAAGCCCGATGTGCTGGCACTGACCGGTGGTTACCGCCGCACCCCCTTCATGCAGATCGGTTCTGACATCTATTGCGACAGTGCCCTGATCTGCGATGCGCTGGAACACCTGCAGCCGAGCCCGACGATTTACCCCGCCGCGTCCAAAGGGGTGGCGCGCATCTTGGCACAGTGGGCTGATAGCACCTTGTTCTGGGCCGCCATGGGCTACAACCTGCAGGCCAAGGGTGTGGCCGCCATGTTTGCCGGTGCGCCGCCCGAGGTAGCCCAGGCCTTTGGCGCCGACCGTGCCGCCATGCGTGTGGGCATGTCGCGCCTGCCCGCGGCTGACGCCACCGCCGCCTACAAATCCTATTTGCGTCGCATCGCCAATATGCTGGACGGCCAGGACTTCCTGTTGGGCAGCGCCCCGTGCGTGGCCGACTTTGCGGTCTACCACCCCTTGTGGTTCAGCCGCACGCGCGTGCCTGTCATGGCCGATATTTTGAACGCCACGCCTGGCGTGCTGGCCTGGATGGACCGCATGGCGGCTTTCGGCCATGGCAGCGACGAAAAAATGACTTCAGCCCAAGCCATTGCCGTGTGTGCCGCCACCCCGGGCGCGAGCGTCTTGAAAGACTCCACCTTCCAGGACGAGCACGGCATTGCGCTGGGCAGCCAGGTCAGCATCACCGCCGAGAGCTTTGGGCCAGAAGTCACGCAAGGCGAATTGCTGGCGGCCACGCGCACGCACTACAGCTTGCGCCGCGTGGATGAACGCGCCGGTGTGGTGCAGGTTCATTTCCCCCGCGTCGGTTTTGTGCTCAAAGCCGTCAAACCAGGCTGAGTTTTTTTTGACAATGCCCACCCACACCACTAAGGCCACAGCCTGGCAACTGCGCCCTTTTGCCGACCTGCATGTGTCTGAGCTGCAGGCGCTGTTGGCGGCGCGCAGCGAGGTGTTTGTGGTGGAGCAACAATGCATTTTTCAAGACATTGATGGCGCCGACCCGCAGGCCCTGCATTTGATGGCGTGGCAGGCGGGCGCTCTGGTGGCTTACGCGCGTTGCTTTCCCGCTGGCGTCAAATTTACCGAAGCCAGCATTGGGCGGGTGCTGACGCGCCAGTTGGTGCGTGGTCAGGGATTGGGCCACGTGCTCATAGAAAAAGCCCGTGAGGCCATTGCCCAAACCTGGGGCGAGCAGGCCATTCGCATTGGTGCGCAGGCCCGGCTGGCTCATTTTTACGCGCAGCACGGCTACCTCGATGTGGGCCAGCCGTATGTGGAAGACGGTAACGACCATCTTGAGATGGTTTGGACGCCTTGAGACTTGTTGTCCTTTATTCATTTCCCCTGAATTCCCCTCATTCCCTGGAGCCTTCTTCATGATCACTGATTTCAAAAACAAGACCGCCGTTTTGACCGGCTCCGGCTCCGGCTTTGGCCTGGAATGCGCCCGCATTGGCGCCCAGCGCGGCATGAACCTGGTGCTGGTGGACGTTCAGCAGGACGCGCTGGACCGCGCCGCCGCCGAACTGACGGCCGCTGGTGCCGCCGTGCTGGCACTGAAGGTGGATGTGTCCAAAGCTGCCGAGATGGACGCCTTGGCGCAGCACGTGCACGAACGCTTTGGCGCACCGCACTTTATCTTCAACAACGCCGGGGTCGGCTCGGGTGGTCTGATTTGGGAAAACACCGTGCAGGACTGGGAATGGGTGCTGGGTGTCAACGTGATGGGCGTGGCGCACGGTGTGCGCGTTTTCACGCCCATGATGCTGGAAGCCGCCCAAAAAGACACTGCCTACCAAGGCCATATCGTCAACACCGCCAGCATGGCCGGCTTGCTCAACGCCCCCAATATGGGCGTGTACAACGTGAGCAAACACGCTGTGGTGAGCCTGAGTGAAACCTTGTACCAAGACCTCGCGCTGGTGACCGATCAGATCAGCGCTTCGGTGCTGTGCCCGTATTTTGTGCCCACCGGTATCAGCCAGAGCCACCGCAACCGGCCCAATGAACTCAAAGCGGCGGGCACCAAACCCACCCGCAGCCAGTTGATCGGCCAGGCCATGAGCGACAAGGCGGTCGGTTCGGGCAAGGTCACGGCTGCAGACGTGGCGCTCAAGGTGTTTGATGCCATCAGCGCCGGGCAGTTCTACATTTACAGCCACCCCAAAGCCATTGGTTCGGTGCAGGTGCGCATGGAAGACATCATGCTGGCGCGCAACCCGACCGACCCGTTCAACCACAAGCCTGAACTGGGCGTGGAGCTGAAGAAAGCCTTGCGGGGCTGAGGGCCGGTTGCCCGCTTAGGCTGAGCCTGTAAAGTTAGGACATGTATTTACCCCCCCAATTCAACGCCAAAGACCTGGCGCACGCCCGCGAGCTGATGCGTGCCTACCCGTTCGCCAGCCTGATCAGCACTGACCAGACCGGCTTGCCTTTTGTCAGCCACATTCCCTTGCACCTGGAAGAGCGTGGTGAGCAATTGGTGCTGCTAGGCCATGTGGCTAAAGCCAACCCGCACTGGCGCTATTTGACCGAGCGCCCCCAAGCGGTGGTGACCTTCATGGGGCCGCAGGCCTATATGTCGCCAAGTGTTTACCCCGACCTGGCCCGCGTGCCCACCTGGAGCTACCTGGCGGTGCATTGCACGGTTCAGACCCAGTTTCTGGAGGGCGACGCCGCCAAAGACGCGCTTCTCAAACAGCTGATTGCCGACCATGAGCCCGCCTACGCTGCGCAGTGGCGCGCCCTGGGTGATGAGTTTGCGCACAAGATGCTGGCCGGCATCGTGGCGTTTGAATTGCAGGTGACGGACCTGCAATGCAAGCTCAAAATCAACCAGCACCGACCCGAGGCGCATGCTGCGATGAAAGCGCTGTACGCCGCCGGTAACGAGGACGAACGGGCCTTGGCTGCTTGGATGGATCGCTTGGGTCTGGGCGCTTAGACATGTCTTCCCAAGACTTTGAATTCATGGCGCTGGCGCTGGCGCAGGCGCAAGACGCACTGGCTGCGGGCGAAGTTCCTGTGGGCGCCGTGGTGGTGCGTGCCGGGCAGGTGATTGGTGTGGGCCGCAATGCCCCCATTGGCCAGCATGACCCCAGCGCGCACGCCGAAATACGGGCCCTGCGCGCCGCCGCACAAACCCTGGGCAATTACCGCCTGGACGACTGCGAACTGTTTGTCACCCTGGAGCCCTGCGCCATGTGCGCCGGTGCCATGCTGCATGCCCGTATCCAGCGCGTGGTGTTTGGCGCGGCCGACCCCAAGACTGGCGCTGCGGGCTCGGTGCTGAACCTGTTTGCCGATAAGCAACTCAACCACCAAACCCAGGTGCAAGGCGGCTTGCAGGCTGCTGAGTCCAGCGCCTTGCTGCAGGCGTTTTTCAAAAGCAAGCGTGGTCAGCAAAAAATAGCCAGCAGCCCGGTGCGCGAAGACGCGTTGCGCACGCCAGAGTCCTGCTTTGAGAACCTGCCCGACTACCCTTGGGCGCCGCACCACGTGAGTGACCTGCCCAGTCTGGCGGGCTTGCGCATGCATTACCTCGATGAAGGCCCGACTGACGCGCCCTTGACCTACCTGTGCCTGCATGGCAACCCGGCCTGGAGTTATATCTACCGCAAGATGTTGCCCACGTTTCTGGCCTCAGGCGCCCGTGTGGTGGCGCCCGACCTGATGGGTTTTGGCAAGAGCGACAAGCCCAAAAAAGACAGCTTTCACCAGTTTGGCTGGCACCGCCAGGTGCTGCTGGAATTCATTGAGCGCCTGGATTTGCAGCGTGTGGTGCTGGTGGTGCAAGACTGGGGCGGCATTCTGGGGCTGACTTTGCCCATGCACGCGCCTGAGCGTTACCAAGGCCTGCTGGTGATGAATACCCTGCTGGCAACGGGTGACCATGCTTTGTCGCCCGGCTTTGTCAGTTGGCGCGAGATGTGCGCCAAAAACCCAGAGTTTGATGTGGCCCGGTTGTTTGCGCGGGGCAACCCGCACCTGAGCCCAGAAGAATGCCAGGCCTACAACGCGCCGTTTCCAGACCGCGGTCACCGCGCCGCCCTGCGGGCTTTTCCCCCGCTGGTGCCTGAGTTTGAAGATTCGGACGGTGCGGCGGTGTCGCGCCAAGCGCGTGACTTCTGGCGGGAACGCTGGACCGGACAAACACTGATGGCGGTGGGCGCCCAAGACCCGGTGCTGGGCCTGCCGGTGATGCAGCAGTTGCAGCAACTCATACGCCACTGCCCCGAGCCCATGGTGCTGCCGCAGGCCGGCCATTTTGTGCAGGAGCATGGCCTGGAGATTGCGCGCGCCGCTGTGGCGCGCTTTGGATAGTCGACAATCCGGGCTCATTTTCCAGACGAGCGTGCCATGAGCCAACACATCTACATTTATTCCCCTTCGGGCGCGGTGCGCGACAAGGCCGCCTTCAAGCGTGGCGTGGCGCGCTTGAAAAAACTCGGGCACGAGGTTGAGGTCGACGAAGCCGCCCTGAGCAGTTTTCAGCGTTTTGCCGGCGACGACGCCACCCGCCTGGCCGCCATTCACCGGGCTGCCGCCAGCGGTGCCGACGTGGCCCTGATCTCGCGTGGTGGCTACGGGCTCACGCGCATCCTGCCGGGTATTGCGTACAAAAAAGTGGCAAAAGCCATTGAGAAGGGCACCTTGTTTGTGGGCATCAGCGACTTCACGGCGTTTCAAAACGCGGTGCTGGCCAAAACCGGCGCCGTCACCTGGGCCGGCCCGTCCTTGTGCGAAGGCTTTGGTGTGAGCACGCCGGCCGACCCCCTGGCCCAGGTGCCCGCACCCGATGACATCATGGAAGCCTGTTTTGACGACTTGGTCAGCGGGCAAGGGGAGGGCGCCGGCTGGCGCCAACACCGTGAAGCCCTGCCTTTGGCTAAAAGCAGCTACCGTATTCCAAATGCCACGGTGTGGGGCGGCAATCTGACAATGCTGACCTCGCTGATGGGGACGCCGTATTTTCCGGATGTGAAGGGCGGCATTTTGTTTCTAGAAGATGTGGCCGAGCACCCGTACCGCATTGAGCGCATGCTGACCCAGTTGTTGCACGCCGGCGTGTTGGCCCGGCAAAAAGCGATTGTGCTGGGGCAGTTCACCCAGTTCAACTTGGTGTCGCATGACCGCGGTTTCAAACTGCAGTCGGTGATTGACTGGCTGCGCACGCACCTCAAAACGCCGGTGTTGACCAATTTGCCTTACGGACACGTGGATACCAAAGTGATCTTACCGGTGGGCGCGCGGGCTGATTTGATGGTGGAAGGCCGTGACGCTTTGCTGTACTGGGGCCATCACCCCTGAGCCAGGTGTGACAAGCCGCTGAGCTTGCTTGGCGCTTCGCCTAAACTTGTTGGTAATTTAGAAATAATTACCATAAAGAATGAGCCACATCCCTCTGGAATCTGTCGCTGAACACACCGTTGTTTTTACCGACCTTTACGGCAGCACCCGACTCTTTGAATCCTTGGGCAACCAAGAAGCGACCCGGTTGGTGACCCGCATCACCAGCTGGATTGCCGGCGTTTTTCAGGCGCACCAGGGCAGGGTGGTTAAAAAGCTGGGCGATGGTGTCTTGTGCCTGTTTGACGACCAGCCGTCTGCGCTGGCAGCTGTGCTGGCTGTGCAGCGGGGGCACCAGGCCCACTTGTTTCAGCTGCCGCTGGTTCAGCAGTTGCCAATTCGGGCCGGTTTGGCCCGCGGTCCGGTGGAGCTGGTCGCCCATGACTGCTACGGCGATACCGTCAATGTGGCGGCACGGCTGAGCCAGTTGTGCGGCCCGCATCAAATTTTGGCCCATGCCAGCGCGCTGCAAGGGCTGCCACAAGCCGTGGAAACCCCATTTAAACCCCTCGGCTATTTGAATTTGCGGGGCAGGGTGGCTGCGTGCCAGGTGTTTCAGGTGGAGTGGCTGGTTGCATCCAGTGACCCTGCCCAAGCCGTTTTCACCCGGTTTATGACGGGTGGTGTGGCTGATACGACTGAGACGACTGATACGACTGAGACAGCTGCCACGCAGGTGGTTTTGACCTGGAACCAGATGAGCCGCACCTTCAAACCCGAGGAGAAAGTGGTGCAACTTGGCCGCCACGCGTTGTTGGATGTGGTGCTGAGCAGCCCAGTGGTTTCGCGCAACCATGCACGGTTGGCGTGGCGCAATGGCTGCGTCATGCTATCGGATGTGAGCAGCAACGGTACTTGGGTGCGTTTTGACGGCGCCCGAACCGATGTGCTTTTACGCCGCGAGGAATGTGTGTTGCACGGAAAAGGTCAATTGGCGCTGGGTGCCTCGTTTACTGACCCGCACACCACGTTAGTGAGTTTCAGTCTGGGGGCTTGAAACTGACGGCCGTTGCGCGACATAGCGCGTGACATAGGCCGGCCCCTGGTGGCCCAGACCTTCATCCAGCAGCACTTGGCCTTCCCAAGCCAGCACTTCCGTCAAGGCCAGATGGGGGACTGCTGCCAGATCGGCTCGTATTTTGACCAGGTCATACAGCATGATTTCCTGCCTCGGGCCGCCACTCTTGAAGCCAATTTGCCGGGGATGAAACGCCTCAAGAATGAACCAGCCGCCGGGGCGCAAGGCTTGAGCCAGGCGCTGGTGCACCTGCGCTCGGATAGACAGGGGCAGGTGAACATA
This sequence comes from uncultured beta proteobacterium, assembly GCA_903960915.1. Lineage (GTDB taxonomy): Bacteria > Pseudomonadota > Gammaproteobacteria > Burkholderiales > Burkholderiaceae_C > Rhodoferax. The sequence continues at coordinate 28,333 of CAJCCO010000023.1, read as the reverse complement.
GGTCAACACCACGGCATCAAAACTGGCGGGTTCAGGTTGCCATTGCGCCAGGTCTGCCAGCACCACCGCCAGATGGACGCCGTGCTGGGTTGCGAGCTTTTGCGCTTTGTCCAAGCCGACTGCGGAGTTGTCCACGGCGGTGACTTGGTGACCCTGATGTGCCAACCAGACGCTGTTGCGTCCTTCGCCATCGCCGGGCAACAAAACCTGGCTGTCTGGGGCGAGTCGGTACGCTTGTTCGCGTAAAAATTCGTTGGCTTCGGTGCCGTACTTGTAGTCAGGCGATGAAAACTGTTGATCCCAGAAATTCATCATTCAAAGCTGGGAACAGAGGGTTTGACGACCGTCTTGCCAGCCGCCACCCAGGCATCAAAACCGCCAGCGATAGATTTGACATCCAGATAACCCATTTCCAGCAGGCTGGCGGCCGCCAGCGCGGCGCGGCCACTGGTTTTGCAATACAGCACGATCTTGCGGTCACGGGCGCTGAGTTCAGGGTTGCTGCTGAGTTTGAACTCCAGCATGCCGCGTGAGGCGTGAATGGCGCCAGGCAGATGGCCGGCGGCGAACTCATCCTGTTCGCGAACATCGATCAGCACGTCGGCCTGGGCAATAGCTTGCTCAGCCTCAGAGAGGGGAACTTCGTGAATGCGGCTCTTGGCAGCGGCTACTAAATCGTGGGCAGTTTTCATGGGATTACTTTCTTGATGGAGAGATTGGCTGATCTTAAGCGTGCTATTTGAGCTGAAATTCGATATCTGTATTTAAGTTTACATAATATACATCGTATGAATTTATAAAGACAGAAAAACCGGGAGGATGTTCCAAATTACCAGCTACCTAAAAGCTGACGACCAGCTACCTACGCGCTAGCTTCGAGCTACCTACCAGCTGCCTTTAGGCTGTCTACCCCGAATAAAGGCTGAAATGATGGCGGCTGAGTCAAGCCGTTGAGCTTGTTGGGCAAAATCAAACGCGCTCAGGGCCAGTTCATTTTTTAAGGTGGGATCGGCGCCAGCTTCCAGCAAAAGTTTGACCGCTGAGGCATTGCCGTATTTCGCCGCCATCATCAGCGGCGTGGTGCCGTTGGGCGATGTGGCGTCCAGGTAGGCGCTGTGTTCAATCAACAGGTGCATCACCTCCAGTTGTGAATATGAGGCGGCGTAATGAAGCGGCGCCCAGCCCGGTTTGTTGACGTCTGCGTCTTTTTCAATCAGCTGCACGCACAAGGCGGTCAAGCCCTTGAGGGCTGCCAGCATGAGCGCACTTTCGTCCTGCCGGGTACGCATTTCGACGTTGATTTTGGGCCAGCCCAGCAAAACAGCCGCCACCTTCAAAGAAGACTGGCGAACCGCCAGCACCAGCCCATGGTCGCCTTGTTCGTTGAGGGTGTTGACGTCAAAACCGCGTTGTAACAAAACCCTGACTTCGGCCGCATCATCAAACTTAATGGCTTTGAAATAGTCTTCAAACGAACCGGCGTAACTTGCAGAAAATCCATTAAAAACAACAAGGTATAAGAATACTCTAAAGTAATACTTTAATTTAAGTAGAGGCTGGTGACTCATGCCAAAACACCTGGAAACAGACGCTCAAAGTTACGGCTGCTGTGCTGCGCAATGGTTTCAACCGGGCAGTTTTTCAAAATCGCCAGCTGGGCGGCCACGTAGGGCACGTAGGACGGATTGTTGGTTTTGCCACGGTAAGGCACAGGCGCCAGGTAGGGGCTGTCGGTCTCAATCAGCATCCGGTCCAGCGGAACAAAACTGGCTACATCGCGAATATCCTGCGCGCTTTTGAAGGTCAGAATGCCTGAAAACGAGATGTAGAAACCCAGATCGAGGGCGGCGCGGGCCACCTCCATGGTCTCGGTAAAGCAGTGAAAGACGCCGCCGGCAGAGCCTGAAGAGCCGTCCTCGCCGGCCTCTTTCAGGAGGGCTAAGGTGTCTTCAGACGCGCTGCGGGTGTGGATAACCAGGGGTTTCTGCAGCTGCCGCGCGGCCTCTATGTGGCATCGAAAACGGCTCCGTTGCCAGGCCATGTCGGCGACAGTGCGCTCGCCCAGGCGGTAATAGTCCAGCCCGGTCTCGCCAATGGCCACCACGCGAGGGAGCACTCCCCGGGTCAACAGGTCTTGCAGCGTGGGTTCGGTCACGCCCTCGTTGTCTGGGTGGACGCCTACCGTGGCCCAAAAATTGTCATAGCCCGTGGCCAAGCCGTGCACTGCAGGAAATTCTTCCAGCGTGGTGCAAATGCACAGCGCCCGGTCGACTTGGGCCGCAGCCATGGCTTGGCGAATCTCCGCTATCTGGCTGATGAGTTCGGGAAAATTGAGGTGACAGTGGGAATCGGTGAACATCAAGCGTTGCTTTAAGGGTGTGCATGAGCTTGCAGGGCGTTGCGAGCCTGGCTAACAAGGGCTTCGAGCATCAAACCGGCATTGAAAGGGTGTTCGACCGTGCGCAAAGTAGCCGCCAAAGATTTGGACCAGCTGGTCAAAGACATCAGCGTGCCGCCCTGGGGCAAATCCTTGGCCTCAAAAAAGCGGGGTGCTCCCCCTGCTTTGACCGCCAGCATGTCATGGCAGATTTTGTGCAGCGCGTCCACCGCCTGGGCCGGACTCCAGTCTTTCAGGGCAGCGGCTTCACCGCGCGCCATGGCATGTGGCAGTTTGACCCAGGTTTGCGGGTCCAGCCCGGCTTGGGCATAAGCCAGGGCATCTTCGGGGCGGCCACCTGCCGCGCGCAGCATCACCGTGGCCACTTCAGACGGGACGCCCTGCCCTTGCAGCCAGTTCAAGGCGCTGGCGGTGTCGGGCCACAGCATGGTGTGGCCCAGGCAGCGGCTGCGAATGGTGGGCAGCAGCAGGTGCGCGGCTTCGCTGGCCAGCACAAACCGCAGGTCGCCACTGGGCTCCTCCAGGGTTTTGAGCAGAGCGTTGGCGGTGATGTGGTTCATGCGCTCGGCCGGAAACACCAGCACCGCTTTACCGCGGCCACGGGCGCTGGTGCGCTGGGAAAACTCCACCGCATCGCGCATGGCGTCAACCCGAATCTCTTTGCTGGGTTTGCGCTTTTTATCGTCGATGTCGCTTTGTGCCTTCTCGCTCAGCGGCCAGCCCAAAGCGAGCATATGGGTCTCGGGCATCAGCACGCACAGGTCGGCGTGGGTGCGCACGTCAATGGCGTGGCAACTGCCGCACTGGCCGCAAGCGCCGTGGGCGCTGGGCGCCTCGCACAACCAGGCGCGCACCAGCAGCATCGCCAGGCTGTACTGTCCCAGCCCTGACGGTCCGGCCAGCAGCCAGGCATGGCCGCGCTGGGCCAGCAACTGCTGGGCTTGGGCGGCAATCCAAGGCGCTTGGGCCGGGGCCTTACTCGCGTTACTCGCGTTACTCAAGTCGCTCACAACAGCCATCCCCGCGCTTGAACCGCCTGGTGCACGTCTTGCCAAACCGCCTCACGTTCCTGGTCGGCATGGATGCGGGCAAAACGCGCCGGGTCGGCTTGCAGACGCTGCAAATAGCCTTGTGAGACGCGCCGAAAAAACTCCAGTGATTCGGACTCGAACTTGTCGGGCGCGCGGGCACCGGCCAGACGCGCGGCCGCAATTTCCGGGGGCAGGTCAAACCAGACGGTCAGGTTGGGCTGACGCACCCGGGCATTTGCGCCTGGGTTGGGCACGCTTTGTACGGCTTGTACGGCTTGTATGGCTTGAACGGCTTGTTCCAGATAGTTCAGCATGGTGGCATCAAAACCGCGCCCACCGCCCTGGTAGGCAAAGGTGGCATCGGTAAAGCGGTCGCACAGCACCACCTCGCCACGGGCCAAGGCCGGTTCAATGAGTTGCTGCAAATGGTCGCGCCGGGCGGCAAACACCAGCAAGGCTTCGGTCATGGCGTCCATGGGGTCGTTGAGCACCATCACTCGGAGTTTTTCAGCCAGCGGCGTGCCGCCGGGCTCGCGCGTGAGGGTGACTGCCCTGCCCTGCGCCCGAAAGGCTTGCGCCAGGCCGTCAATATGGGTGGATTTACCGGCACCGTCGATGCCTTCAAAACTGATGAAAAGTCCGTTCGTCATGTGCATGTTGGCGTTAAGCGCTCACTGGCCGCGCTGGTATTTGTTGACCGCCCGATTGTGCTCCTCCAGGCTGTCGCTGAACTGGCTGCTGCCATTGCCGCGCGCCACAAAATACAGCGCGCTGCTGTTGGCTGGGTGCAGCGCGGCGTGCAGGGCGGCTTTGCCCGGCATGGCAATGGGCGTGGGCGGCAAGCCGGCGCGGGTGTAGGTGTTCCAGGGCGTGTCGCTCAACAAATCGCTGCGGCGCAAATTGCCATCAAACCGCTCACCCAGGCCGTAAATCACTGTGGGGTCGGTTTGCAGCCGCATGCCCAAGCGCAGGCGGTTGTAAAAGACGGCGGCAACCTGGTCGCGGTCGCTGGCGCGGCCGGTTTCTTTCTCCACAATGCTGGCCAGCGTCAAAGCCTGTTCGGGGCTTTGCAAGAGCGAGCCAGGCGGGCGTTGGCGCCAGGCGGCGTCGAGTTGTTTGTCCATGGCCCGCATGGCCCGGCGCAACACCGCCAGTTCGCTGCTGCCTTTGGCGTAGGTGTAGGTGTCTGGGAAAAATCGCCCTTCGGCGGCAATCCAGGGTTTGCCCAGTTTTTGCATGATCAGCTCGGCGTCTAGGCCCTCGGTGTCATGTGTGAGAAACGCTTCTTTGGCCAGCGCGGCGCGAAACTGCCGAAAAGTCCAGCCCTCCACCAAGGTCACAGCGCGTAGCGACTCTTCTCCGCGGACGAGCTTTTGCAACAGGCGGTAAGGGCTGGTGTCGGACTCTATTTCATAGCTGCCGGCCTTGATCTGGCGGGCTTGCCCCGACAGCCGAAACCACCAGTACAGCAGCGTCGGGTTGACTTGTACACCGGCCTCAGCCACTTCCCTCGCGATGGCGCGCACGGGGGTGCCGGGCTCTATAGACAGATCGACCGACACGGCTTTAAGGGCCATAGGCTGTTGCAGCCACCAGGCCACCCCCCCAGCTGATAAAACCAGCAGCAGAACAAAACGGTAAAAGAAACGACGCACAGCCCCACAGCCCATAAAGATATCGAGCCAGCATGATAATTCAGCCCATGACAAACCAACTCCAAGGCGTATGCCGACTGACTCAACTTGGCGTGATCCGGGTTGAAGGTGAAGACGGCGCCAAATTTTTGCACGGCCAATTGACGCAGGACTTTGCCCTGCTGGGCTCGATGGAAGCGCGCCTGGCGGCGTTTTGCTCGGCCAAAGGCCGCATGCAAGCCAGCTTCATAGGCTTCAAATGCAGCCCCACCGAGATCTTGCTGGTGTGCAGCCAGGACATTCTGGCCCCCACGCTCAAGCGTCTGTCCATGTTTGTGATGCGCGCCAAGGCCAAACTCAGCGACGCCACGGCCGACTTTGCGCTCTACGGCCTGGCCGGTGACGCCGTGAATTTAACCGCCCCCTCCTCTGGGACGCCGCTGGCCCCCGCCACCAAGTGCGATGTGGGCGCCGGCCACCTGGTGGTTTTGTACCCGGCAGACGGTATTTCCCGTGCGCTGTGGGTGGCGCCAGTGGACCAAAGCGCGCCGCTTGGGCCGGTTCTGAGCGAAGACCTGTGGAATTGGGGCGAGGTGCGCAGCGGCATTGCCCGCATTACCGCGCCTTTGGTGGAGGCTTTGGTGCCGCAAATGCTCAACTACGAATCGGTCGGCGGCGTCAATTTCAAAAAAGGCTGTTACCCCGGCCAGGAAGTGGTGGCGCGCAGCCAGTTTCGCGGCACCCTCAAGCGCCGTGCCTACCTGGCGCATGCTGAAGTGGCCTTGAAAGCCGGCGACGAAATCTTTCAGGCGCAAGACGCCGAGCAACCCTGTGGCCTGGTGGCGCAAGCCGCTGCCTCGCCGGCTGGGGGTTTTGACGCCATTTTGTCTTTGCAAGTGGCGGCTTTTGAAGCCGGTAGTTTGCATCTGGGCAGCGCTACTGGACCCGCTTTACAGGCAGACGCCCCACCCTACCCGCTGCTGGCCGATATTTAACCGGCGGCTACGTTTAAGTTCAGTGGGTGGGGGGCGTGAAGTTCGGGGTAAGCGGGTGAAACATCTCCACGTGCACGATGCCCGCCTCCTCAAACGGCTCGCCCCGGGTCTGGAAACCCAGCCGCGCATAAAAGGCCTGTGCCGCACGCTGGGCATGCAAAACCACCTCGTGGTCGCCGCGCTGGGCTGAGGCCTGCATTAAGACACCCAGCACCGCCCGCCCCACGTTGGAGCCGCGCAGTACCTGCTTGACCGCCATGCGCCCGATACGCCCTACGCCGGGCGCACTTTGCAGCAGCCGCCCGGTGCCCACCGGTAGGCCCAGCCGGTTGTGCGCCACGGCGTGAACTGCGCTGGCGTCCCGTTCGTCCCAGTCCACCTGCTGCGCAATGCCTTGCTCTTGCTGAAAGACTTCAGCGCGCAGCAGGCGTGCTGGCTCGCCCAAGGTTTGCCAGTTGCCAACGGACAGTTTCACCATCGGCTCCCACGCCTCGTAGCCCAGCATGGCCTCGCGCAACGGGGGGGGCAGCGGCATGGAGGTTTGGGTGGTGGTGTTGGCGTAAACGTAGACCAGCTCGCTGCTGATCAGCAAGGTTTCATCGCGAAAGATAGCAGCGCTAAAGCCCATGGAGGAGTTGCCGATGCGGGTGCACTTGAGGCCCACGTCCAGTAAGTCGTCAATGCGCGCCGGAGCATGAAACTCCAACGTGGCTTTGCGCACAAAGGGCTCGCCCCCCATAGCGTGCATGGTGATCTCGTAGGGCAAGGCCATGGCGCGCCAGTAGTCGGTCATGGCGGTGTCTATGTAGGTCAGGTAGTGGGCGTTGAAGACCACTTTTTGCATGTCCACCTCAGACCAGCGCACGCGCAGGCGGTTGACAAAACGGAAGTCCTGGCGGGTGGGTGCAGTCATGGTAAATGGCTCATGGTGGGGATAAGAAAAGCGTTTCTCAGGGCGCGCGCGGCGTCTGCATGGGCTTGCAGTGCTTCAGGTATGGCACGCCCCATTTTGATGAATTCATGCACCACGCCGCGGTAAATTTCAAGGTCAACCGGCACACCGCTGGCGCGCAGCACGTCGGCGTAGGCAATGCCTTCGTCCACCAGCGGGTCGCACTCGGCCAAGCCAAACCAGGCCGGTGCCAGGTGGTCGTGCGAGGCGGCCAGCATGGGGGCAAAGCGCCAGTCTTCCCGGTCCGCCGGCGTGCGCAGGTAATGGCCAAAGAAATAATCAATGTGAGGCGCTTCGATTAAAAAACCGTGGGCAAAACGCTGGTGCGAGGGGGTGTCCTGCTGGGCGCTACAGCCCGGGTAAATCAGCAACTGCAAGCGCAGCGCCAGGCCGTTGTCGCGCGCTTGCAAGGCACACGCTGCGGCCAGCGTGCCCCCGGCGCTGTCGCCACCCACGGCGATGCGGCGGGTATCAAGCCCCCGGCTGCCACCGTGCCGGGCCAGCCATTGCAAGGCGTCCCAGGCATCGTTGTGGGCGGTGGGGAACTTGTGTTCTGGTGCGAGCCGGTAGTCGACCGACAGCACGGCGCAGTGCGCCTGGTGGCTTAGGGTGCGGCACAGCACGTCGTGCGAGGCCAGGCTGCCAATGGTGAAGCCGCCGCCGTGAAAGTACAGCAGCACTGGCAAGGGGCTCGCCGTCGTCTCGGACTTGGGGGCATACAGCCGCACCGGCACGGCGTAACCGTCGCGCGCTGGCAGGCAGAAGTCTTCGACCCGGTCCAGGTGCGGCGCGGCCAGTTCAAGCACGCCGGCGCCTTTGTCGTAGTGGCTGCGCGCCTGTTGCGGGCTGAGCGCATGCAGGGGCATGTGGCCGGCGCGCGCTATGCGATCTAGCACGCTGTGCATGGCAGGGGTCAGCAAGGCGCGTGGGTTGCGGTGCTGGCTCATCGTGTCCAGGCGAAGGGCGGCAAATTAAAGAGGATCAAGGTCATGGTGTGTCTCGGGCAAGCCAGGCGCGGTGGGCAGGTCTTGTTAAAGTGTGTTTTTTATCCTAACCGCAAAAATACCATGGCACTGATTTTCTACGTGACCCAAATTCAGTTCGAACCCGGCGCTATTCAGTTGCTCAAGCAAGAGTGCGCACGCGTGGGCATCAGCCGTCCACTCATCGTGACCGATGCCGGCGTCAAAGCCGCCGGTCTGGTGGACAAAGCGCTGGCCCAACTGACAGGCCTGACCGTGGCGGTGTTTGACCAAACCCCCTCCAACCCGACCGAAGCCGCCGTGCGTGCGGCGGTAGCGGCCTACCAAGCCCACCAGTGTGATGGGCTGATTGCCCTGGGCGGGGGCAGCGCCATTGACTGCGCCAAGGGCGTGGCCATTGCCGCCACCCATGAAGGCCCGCTGGCCCACTACGCCACCATAGAAGGCGGCTCGCCGCGCATCACCGACCGGGTGCCGCCCATCATTGCCGTACCCACCACCAGCGGCACCGGCAGCGAGGTGGCACGCGGCGCCATTTTGATTGTGGACGACCACCGCAAGCTCGGTTTTCATTCCTGGCATCTGGTGCCCAAAGCGGCCATTTGCGACCCCGAACTCACCCTCGGTCTGCCCCCGCTGCTGACCGCCGCCACCGGCATGGACGCGATTGCGCACTGCATGGAAACCTTCATGGCCGCCTCCTTCAACCCACCCGCAGACGGCATTGCGCTCGATGGTCTGGCGCGCGGCTGGGCGCATATTGAGCGGGCCACCCGCAACGGCCAGGACATGGAAGCGCGCCTGAACATGATGAGCGCCTCCATGCAAGGCGCCATGGCCTTCCAGAAAGGCCTGGGGTGCGTGCACAGCCTGAGTCACAGCCTGGGTGGCGTCAACCCGCGCCTGCACCACGGCACCCTGAACGCCATGTTTTTGCCTGCCGTGGTGAACTTCAATGCCGTGGCGGACTCGGTGCAGCGCGAAAACCGCTTGCAACGCATGGCGCAGGCCATGGGTCTGGCCAGTGGCAGCGATGTGGCACCTGCGCTGCACGACATGAACGCGCGCCTGGGTTTGCCCAGCGGCCTGGCCGCCATGGGGGTGGCCGAGGCCCAGTTTGCCCAGGTGATCACAGGGGCGATGGCCGACCACTGCCACAAAACCAACCCGCGCATTGCCACCCCTGAGGAATACCACGACATGTTGAGCGCGTCACTCTGAGGTTGGCTTGGGCCAGAGGGTCTGGCCCATGAAACGCAGGGGCTCATTGGCACCAAGCTTGCTTAGAACCTGACGAGGTGAGGTTTCATTACTCCAAACTACGAGACAACACATGTCCATTCACGCCGCGCTAAGTCACGTCACGCATTACCAATACGACCGCCTGGTCAACCTGGGGCCCCAGGTTATCCGCTTGCGCCCCGCGCCGCATTGCCGCAGCAAGATCATTTCTTATTCGCTCAAGGTGGAGCCCGCTAGCCACTTCGTCAACTGGCAGCAAGACCCGTTTGCCAACTACCAGGCGCGGCTGGTGTTTCCCGAGAAAACGCGCGAATTCAAGGTCACGGTGGACGTGGTGGTGGAGATGGCGGTGTACAACCCGTTTGACTTCTTCCTGGAGCCCAGCGCCGAGAAATACCCGTTCCAGTACGACAACTTGCTCAAGCAGGAGCTTGCGCCCTACCTGGTAGCTGACCACCTGACCAAGCGCCTCAAAGCCTGCCTGGCCCGCATTGACCGGCGCAAACGCCGCAGCATTGATTTTTTGGTGGACGTTAACCAAATGGTGCACCAGGACATCAGCTACCTGATTCGCATGGAGCCTGGCGTGCAGACGCCTGACGAAACCCTCAAACTCGGCTCGGGCTCCTGCCGCGACTCGGCCTGGCTCATGGTGCAACTGCTGCGCCACTGCGGCCTGGCCGCGCGCTTTGTGTCGGGCTACCTCATTCAACTCAAGCCCGACGTCAAGTCGCTCGACGGCCCCAGCGGCACCGAGACCGATTTCACCGACCTGCACGCCTGGTGCGAGGTGTATTTGCCTGGCGCGGGCTGGGTGGGTTTGGACGCTACCTCGGGACTGCTCGCTGGCGAAGGCCATATTCCACTGGCCTGCACGCCCCAGCCCTCGGGCGCGGCGCCGATTGAAGGCGGCATGGACAAATGCGAGGTGGCGTTTGACCACCACATGGCCGTCACCCGGCTGCTGGAGTCGCCCCGCGTCACCAAGCCCTACACCGAAGAACAGTGGACCGAGGTCATGCAGCTGGGCCACGCCGTTGACCAGGCCTTGCAAGACGGCGATGTCCGCCTGACCATGGGCGGGGAGCCGACGTTTGTGGCCGTTAACGACCGCGACGCACCAGAATGGAACACCGACGCGCTCGGTCCTACCAAACGCGGTTTTGCCACCGAATTGGTGCACAAACTGCGCCAAGAATACGGCCAGGGCGGCTTTTTGCACTTTGGCCAGGGCAAGTGGTACCCCGGTGAGCAATTGCCACGCTGGGCGCTCAACATCTACTGGCGCGCTGACGGCCAACCCATCTGGGCCAACCCCGCCTTGTTTGCCGACGAGCGCGTGCCCACCCACTACACCAGCGCCGATGCCTTGCGCTTCACCCGCGCCCTGGCCAGCCGCCTGGGCATCACCGACAAGCACATCGAGAGCGCCTACGAGGACGTCTGGTACTACCTCTGGCGCGAGCGCCGCCTGCCTGTGAATGTGGACCCGTTCAACGCCAAGCTCGACGACGAGATGGAGCGCGCCCGCCTGCGCCGCGTGTTCGAGCAAAAGCTCGACAGCGTGGTGGGCTATGTGCTGCCGGTCAAAGCCACTGAAGACCCTGCTTCGAGCGGCCCAGCCTGGCGCACCGGCCCCTGGTTTTTGCGCGACGAGCGCATGTACCTCATGCCCGGTGACTCGCCCATGGGCCTGCGCCTGCCGCTCGATTCCCTCCCTTGGGTCAGCCAGGCTGATTTCCCTTACCTGATTGAACAAGACCCGTCCACGCCGCGTGCCGACCTGCCCGGGCACGGCAACCTGCAGGCGCGTTACAGCACGGCGACAGCTACGGCAACAGCTAAGGCAGGCGCTGGCCCCATGGCCGAGTCGACCCGAAAATTCCAGACCAGCAGCGCCGCGCCCGGCCAGTCCGCAGCACCGGCGCCCAGCGCCGCGCAGGCCGAACCGGCGGACTTTGCCCGTGTGCCCCAAGCCGGCGAATCGGCCCACTGGGTGACCCGCACCGCTTTGTGCGTGGAAGTGCGCGACCCGCGCCGTGCCAGCGGCCCCAAGGCCGAGGCGGTGGGAGCGCCCTCCTCCTGCCTGTACGTATTTATGCCGCCGCTGGAAAAGCTAGAAGACTACCTGGACCTGCTCGCCGCCATTGAGGCCACGGCGCAAGACCTGGGCCTGAGGCTGGTGCTAGAGGGCTACCCGCCGCCGCGCGATCCGCGCCTCAAACTCTTGCAGGTGACGCCCGACCCCGGCGTGATCGAGGTCAACATCCACCCGGTCAAGCACTGGGACGAGCTGGTCTACAACACCGAATTTTTGTACCAGGTGGCCTTTGAGTCGCGCCTGTCGGCCGAAAAGTTCATGACCGATGGGCGCCACACCGGCACCGGTGGCGGCAACCACTTTGTCATGGGCGGCGCCACCCCGGCCGACAGCCCTTTCCTGCGCAGGCCCGAGGTGCTGGCCAGCCTGTTGCTGTACTGGCACAACCACCCGAGCCTGAGCTACCTGTTCAGCGGCATGTTTGTCGGCCCCACCAGCCAGGCCCCGCGCGTGGACGAGGCGCGCAACGACCAGCTCTATGAGCTGGAAATTGCCATTGAGCAAATCTACAAAAACCGCGAACTGTACGGCCAGAGCATGCCGCCCTGGCTGGTGGACCGCACGTTGCGCAACATCTTGATTGATGTGACCGGCAACACCCACCGCAGCGAGTTTTCCATCGACAAGATGTACTCGCCCGACTCGGCCACCGGCCGCCTGGGGCTGTTGGAGTTGCGCGCTTTCGAGATGCCGCCGCACCCGCGCATGAGCATCGTGCAGCAGTTGCTGCTGAGCGCCCTGGTGGCCCGCTTCTGGAACACGCCTTACCAGGCACCGGCCACCCGCTGGGGCACCGAGTTGCACGACCGCTTCATGCTGCCGACCTTCATCAAAATGGACTTTGACGATGTGATGACCGAGATGCGCAGCGCCGGTTTCGCGTTTGACACGGCCTGGTTTGCGCCGCATTTTGAGTTCCGCTTTCCCACGCTGGGCAGTGTCAGCAGCGCTGGCATGGAACTCTTTGTTCGCAACGCTTTGGAACCCTGGCATGTGATGGGTGAAGAGAGCAGCGCGGGCGGCACGGCCCGCTATGTCGACTCGTCGTTGGAGCGCATTGAAGTGCGCGTGACCGGCATGAACCAGAGCCGCTACGTCATTACCTGCAACGGCCAGCCCATGCCCATGCAATGCACCGGCACCACGGGCGAGTACGTGGCCGGGGTGCGCTACAAGGCCTGGAACCCGCCCAGCAGCCTGCACCCCACCATTGGCATTCATGCCCCGCTGACCTTTGACATGGTGGACACCTGGATGAAGCGCTCCGTGGGGGGCTGCCAGTACCACGTGGCCCACCCCGGCGGTCTGAGCTACGAGAGCTTTCCGGTCAACTCTTACGAGGCCGAGAGCCGGCGTATGTCGCGCTTTGTGCCCATGGGCCACACGCCGGGTCTGATGCAGGTGCCCGCCGCCACCATTGGGCAGCCCGGCAGCCGGGAGTTCCCGTTCACGCTGGATTTGCGACGCCTGTGAGCCCGGCCTTGGCAAGCCCCCAGCGCTGGCATACTCTGCCTCAGTGAAAGACACCACCCCTTCCTCTGCTGAAGCCAACCGCAACAAGGCGACGGCGCAGCCTGGCGATCACCCCAATGATCAGCCTCTGGGCGCGCTCGCCAGCCCGGCTGCGGCTGGGCATTTTGACGAGTTACTGGGCGCCTCGGCCCCTGCACCCACGCCAGCCAGCGCAGGCCCTCAGCCCGCCTTGACGCCGACCTGGCGCCATTTTTTTGAGCAGCTCGATGGCAGCAGTGCGGCCGACCTGAACCAGCGCGTGGCCAGCCTGGCGCGCCAGATTCGTGACAACGGCGTCACCTACAACGTTTACGCCGACGAAAACGGACCGCAACGCCCCTGGTCGCTGGACCTCTTTCCGCTGCTCATTGAACCCGACAGTTGGCTGCAAATTGAAAGCGGTGTGTTGCAGCGCATGCGCCTGCTCAACCGTGTGATGGCCGATGTTTACGGGCCGCAAGAGCTGCTCTCCAAAGGGCTGCTGCCACCGGCGCTGGTGCAAGGCCACCCGGGTTATTTGCGGGCCATGCAGGGCGTGCAGCCGGTGGGCGGCACCCATTTGCACCTGGCCGCATTTGACCTGGCCCGTGGCCCGGACGGCAACTGGTGGGTGGTGAGCCAGCGTTGCCAGGCGCCCTCCGGACTGGGCTATTTGCTGGAAAACCGCTTGGCTATCTCCAGCCAGTTCCCCCAGGCCTTTGAGTCCTTGTCGGTGCAGCGACTGGCCAGCACCTACCGCGCGCTGGTGGAAAGCCTCAAAAGCATGAGCCCAGCCGGTGCCGACTCGCACATTGTGCTGCTCACGCCCGGGCCTTACAACGAAACCTATTTTGAACATGCCTACCTGGCGCGCTATCTGGGCCTCACGCTGGTCGAGGGCAACGACCTGATGGTGCGCGACGAGCGCCTGTACCTCAAAACCCTCAAGGGTCTGGTGCCGGTGCATGGGCTGCTCAAGCGCGTGGACGACCAATACCTTGACCCGCTGGAGTTGCGCCCTGACTCCACGCTGGGCGTGCCCGGCTTGTTGCAGGCCATACGCGCTGGCCATGTGCTGGTGGCCAATGCGCCCGGCTCGGCCTTTCTGGAGTCGCCCGCCTTGCTGGGCTTTATGCCGGCGCTGTCGCAGCACCTGCTGGGCGAGGCGCTGCAACTGCCGGCCCTGCCCACCTGGTGGTGTGGCGAACGCAGCGCCATGGAAGAAGCCTTGCCCCGGCTGCGTGACTGCGCCATCAAAGCCACCTACCCGGGCTCGCCCATTCATGGCAGTTTTGATGCCGTGCTGGGCCGCTCCCTGAAGCCCCGCGAACTCGACGAGTGGGCTGGGCGCATCGTGCGCCAAAGTGAAGAACACACGGTGCAGGCTTATTTGCCCCTGTCGCAAATGCCCACCTGGCAAGCTGACCCCAGCCAAGGGCCGGACAGCGGTCGGGTCTTGCCCCGCTCTTTCATCCTGCGCGTGTTCGCGGTGTCTGACGGCGTCCAGTCCTGGCGCGTGTTGCCGGGCGGCCTGGCGCGGGTAGCCGGCGCCTCGGCTGACATTGCCTCCATGCAGCGGGGTGGTAGCAGTGCCGATGTTTGGGCGCTCACGCGCGGTAAGGTGGACAGCACCACGCTGCTGCAGCCGCACCTGACGCCTGCGGCGCTGACGCAACGCAAACGCCTGGTCACCAGCCGCGCTGCTGAAAACCTGTTCTGGCTGGGCCGCTACACCGAGCGCACCGAAAACGCGGTGCGCCTGGCGCGCCTGACGCTGCAATGCCTGAACGGCGAAGACCAGTCGTCCCCACCCCTGCTGGCTTGGCTGAGCAAGATGGCGCTGGCTAACACCTTGGTGTTACCGGGCGTACCCCCTGCTTCGCAGGCACGCCGCGTGTTTGAGCGCTCGCTGATTTCCAGCCTGGGCAGCACCGACGGCGCCACCAGCGTGGGCTACAACCTGCGCGCGCTCAAAATGGCCGGCTCCACGGTGCGCGAGCGCTTGTCGCAGGAGCACTGGCATGTGATGGTGCGGGCCGAAGAAGAGTTGTTCACGGCTTGCCAGGCACAAAGCAGGTCGGGCGATTACTCCTCGCTGCAAGCGCTGCGCATTCTTAAAAACACCAGCGACGCCATGGCCGCCATCACCGGCGCCCAGACCGACCGCATGACGCGCGACGACGGTTGGCGTCTGCTCAGCATTGGGCGCCACATTGAACGGCTGGGCTTTCTGGCGGCCTCGCTGGCGCAGGGTTTTGAGACCGGCTCGGTGCAAACCGAGGGCGGCTTTGAAGCCATGATGGTGCTGTTTGACAGTTCCATCACCTTCCACGCGCAGTACCAGCAAAGCCGCGACCTGGCGGCCCTGATTGACCTGCTGGTGCTGGACCGCGACAACCCGCGCTCGCTGGCCTGGGTGGCGCACACCTTGCGCGCACGCCTGGCCAAGCTGGCCGGCAGCGGGGCTGACCAACTCAGCCCGCTGGCGCTGCGCGTGCCAGACCCCACCATCTGGAGCCTGGCGCAACTGTGCGAGGCTCAGCCACAGGCGCAAACCCAGCCTCAGACGCAGCAGCAAACCCAAGGCACCCTGACCACCCTGATGGGCTTGTTGCAGCATTGCCGGGGTGCGGCGTTTGCCGTGTCAGAAGAAATCAGCACCACCTACTTCACCCATTCGCTCGAGTCGAACCAGAGCCTGGGCACCTGATGAAGCTGCAGATCACCCACGAAACGCGTTACGACTATGTGCCCGCCGTAGAGACCGCGCAGCACATGGCCTATCTGCAGCCTTTAAGCAGCCCCTACCAGCAGTTGCTCGAACACACCCTCAGCATCAGCCCCCTGCCGGCGCAGCGCAGCCTGGCGCTGGATGTGTTTGGCAACTGCCGCTGTTTTTTCTCCTTGCAAAGCCCGCACAGCACCTTGCAAGTGGTGTCGCACAGCGTGGTGGCCACCCAAACGCGGGCGTTGCCAGAGAGCGCCATTACTTGGGAGAGCACCCGCGAGTTGATGCGTTATGTGGCCGGCGCGGGCTTTGATGCCGCCAGCGAGTTTGTCTTTGCCTCGCCCTTTGTGCCGCGCCACCCCGACTTTGCCGCTTACGCCCGCCCCAGTTTTGCCCCCGGCACCCCGCTGCTGGCCGCCGCCCAGCACCTGATGCAGCGCATCTACACCGACTTCACTTACGAGAGCCAGAGCACCCAGGTCAACACCCCTGCCCTGCAGGCGCTGGCCCAGCGCAAGGGCGTGTGCCAGGACTTTGCCCACATCATGATTGCCTGCCTGCGCGCGGTGGGCGTGCCGGCCCGTTACGTCAGCGGTTATTTGCTGACGCAACCCGCGCCCGGCACCGAGCGTTTGATTGGCAGCGACGCCTCGCACGCCTGGGTGTCGGTCTATGTGCCCGACCTGCCGCCCGGCGCGCGTTGGTGCGACCTGGACCCCACCAACAACCGCGCCGGCTGGCATTGCCCGGGCGAAGACTACGTGACGCTGGCCCAGGGGCGCGACTTTGCCGATGTGTCGCCGATTCGCGGCGTCATTCACGGCGGCGCCAGCCACACCCTGTATGTGGGCGTGACGGTGCTTCCGGTGACCGATGAGACGCCAGAGCGCTTAGCTTCACAGACTCAGACTCAGACTCAGACACAGACTCAGACACAGTCTCAAGGGGCAGGCCCGTCCTTGTTGGACAATACGGCGCAAAGCCAGATGCAAAGCCAAATTTTCAACGTCTAGCGTTGATCAGTTTTTTCTGCTTTCAATTTTCAGTCTCTTTTTAACGCTTCATTTTTCCAAGGAAATCCCATGAGCATTTATGACCAACTCGCCGCCCTGAACATCACCCTGCCGCCCGTGTCGGTACCCGCAGCAGCTTACGTGCCCTTTGTGCAGACAGGCAACTTGGTGTTTTTGAGCGGCCATATCGCCAGGAAAGACGGCAAGCCCTGGGTCGGGCAACTGGGCCTGAACATGAGCACCGAAGAAGGCAAACTGGCGGCCCGCGCCATTGCCATTGACCTGCTGGGCACGCTGCACGCGGCCGTGGGCGATCTGAACAAGGTCAAGCGCATCGTCAAGCTGATGTCCTTGGTCAACTCCACGGGTACGTTCACCGAGCAGCATTTGGTCACCAACGGTGCCAGTGAACTGATTGGGCAGTTGTTTGGTGACAAGGGCGCACATGCTCGCAGCGCCTTTGGCGTAGCGCAAATCCCGATGGGCGCCTGCGTTGAAATAGAGATGATTGCCGAGCTGGCTTAAGCGCTCTTTAAAGGCGCTCAATCGACTGGTTCTGCACCGCCTGCAGTTGCGCCTCGCTCACCTGGTGGGGTGCAATCTCGGCCAGCGGTACCAGCACAAAGGCTCGTCCCCCCATGCGTGGGTGCGGAACAGTCAGGGCGGCGCTTTCCAGTCGCGCCGCACCAAACAGCAAAATATCCAGATCCAGCGTGCGCGGGGCGTTGCGGTAAGGGCGCTCACGCCCGTTGGCCAGCTCCAGCGCCTGTAACTGCGCCAGCAAGTCAGGCGCACTCAGTGTGGTGTGCACTTCCACCACGGCGTTGATGTAATCGGGACCGCTTGATTCCATGGGCGCGGTGCGGTACAGGCTGGAGGCTTTTTGCAACGCAATGCCCGGTCGCGCGCCCAAAGCGGCTATGGCCTGGCGGACGGTGGCGCACGCATCACCAAGGTTGGCGCCCAGCGCAATGTAGGCGGTGACCGGTTCACGCATGGCGCCAGACGCTGCTTGGGTTGCTGCAGTTAAACGCCTGCGTCAGGCGCGCCCTCACCCGCAGGGCGGGCGCCGGTGGAGCGGCGACGGCGACGGCGTTTCTTGGGCGCATCGCCAGACTCACTTGAGAAAGGCTGTTGTGCGCCTTCGGACGGGTCCTCGTCGTCATCGTGGTCAGAGGCCTCCTGCCCCCTTACAGGTTCACGCGCAGCGGAGGGCGCAGGTGCCTTGTGCACGCGGGGTGCACGCTGGCTCTGCTGCTGTTCTGCGCGAACCTCATCCACCATGTCCTGGCGCAGGTTGTCGTCAGCCAGGCTGAACTCCTGCCACCAGTCGGCCAGCACGTCTTCAACTTCACCGGCATCGGCGCGCAGACGCATGAAGTCAAAGGCGGCGCGAAAACGCGGTTGCTCCACCATGCCAAAGGGCGTGCTGCCCACGCGTTTTTCAAAGCGCGGCTGCATCAGCCAGATTTCACGCATGTCGCCGGCCAGCTTGCCGCGTCCGGACACGTCGCCAATGCGGGCATGAAACACATCGTCAATGGCATCTTGCAAAGCCGGGTGCGGGTGCTGGCGCTGCTTCACGCGCAGGTCCCAACCGTCGCGCACATCGGCCCACAGCACGCAGGCCAGCAAGAAGCTCGGCGCCACCGGTTTGCCTTCGCCCACGCGGCGGTCGGTGTCTTTGAGGGCGGCATTGACAAAAACCTGCTCAGCGCGCTCCACCACCACGTCAAGCAGCGGGTAAATGCCGCGCGCCATGCCCAGCAATTTGAGCTGTTCAATGGAGGCCAGGGCGTGACCGGTTTGCAGCAGCTTGAGCATTTCGTCAAACAAGCGGCTTTGCGGCACGTCGGCCAGCAGTTCTTGAGATTTGACCAGGGGGGCTGCCGTTTTGGCTTCGAGTTTGAAACCCAGGCCGCTGAGCTTGGCGGCAAAGCGCACGGCGCGGATGATGCGCACCGGGTCTTCGCGGTAGCGGGTGGCGGCGTCGCCAATCATGCGGATGACACGCTTTTTGCTGTCTTTGATGCCCTGGTGGTAGTCCACCACGATTTGCGTCTCGGGGTCGTAGTACATGGCGTTGATGGTGAAGTCGCGGCGCACCGCGTCTTCTTCCTGCGGGCCCCAGACGTTGTCGCGCAGCACCCGGCCCGAGGCGTCTACGGCGTGTTTCATGCCGGCGAGTTCGTTCTTGCTGGTGCGCTCATTGCCCGAGACGGCTTCGGCCGCCGCGTTGTCCATGTAGGCGCGGAAGGTGGAGACTTCAATCACCTCGTTGTCACGGCCCCGGCCATACACCACGTGCACGATACGAAAGCGCCGGCCAATGATGAAGGCGCGCCGGAACAGGCTTTTCACCTGCTCGGGCGTGGCGTTGGTGGCCACGTCAAAGTCCTTGGGCGCCAGGCCCACCATCAGGTCGCGCACGGCGCCGCCCACAATGTAAGCCTCGTAACCCGCGTCCTTGAGGGTGCGCACCACGTGAATAGCGCGTTCATCCACCAGGGAGGGGTCAATGCCGTGGCTGGCGACGCCGACTTCCTCGCGCTTGCCTAAACTGAGTTTTTTTCCATGCATCGATACGCTCGATGCGTCTGCTGTGGCCGACTTGCCCAGCAGCTTGTTGATGAGTTTTTTAATCATTGAAACTTGAAACTTGGCGGAAAAACGCTCCGCAGGCTGAAAAACCGGCTGTGTTCCCGCGCGACCTAAAACAGGTCAAGTATGCGCCATCCGCGTTGCTGGGCGATAGCCCGCAGGCGCAGGTCAGGGTTGGTGGCCACCGGATGGGTCACATTTTCCATCAGACTCAGGTCGTTGATGGAGTCTGAATAAAAAGTACTTTCCACCTCAGCCAGGGTCAGGCCGCGCTGGGCCAACCACTGCCCGATGCGGGTGACCTTGCCCTCGCGAAAGGACGGAACACCTTGAATGGCGCCCGTGATCCAGCCGGTGCCGCCCTCGGCGGGTTCGTGCTCCAGCTCGACGGCAATCAGCTCGCTCACGCCAAAAGCACGGGCAATGGGGCCGGTGACAAAGTTGTTGGTGGCCGTGATGATGACCACTTCGTCCCCGGCCTGCTGGTGCTGTTGCACCAGCGCCAGGGCCTGGGGCTGGATCGCCGGGTGAATGATGGTTTGCATGTACTGGTCATGCGCGGCCTGGGAGGCCAGCGCGCCATGGCGGCGTGCGGCCTCGGTGGCAAAACGCACGTAGGCGTGAATGTCCAGCGTGCCGGCCTGGTAGTGGGCATAAAACTCGTCGTTGCGGCGGCTGAAGTCGACCGGGTCGTTCCACCCGATGGAGGTGGTGAAGACGCCCCAGGAATAGTCGGAATCCAGCGGCAGCAAGGTGTGGTCCAGGTCGAATAGCGCCAGTTTCATGGGGCGCTTCGTAGTCGACTGTGGGGGGGACTTCGGGGTTGGTCTGTGCGGCACGGTCATCAGGAGTTGTCCATCATGGATTTGATCAAAGGAATGGTGATGCCGCGTTGGGTTTGCAGGCCGTAGTGGTCGAGCTGGTGCAGCAGTTCCATCAGGCTGCCCAGGTCGCGGGAGAAGCGCGTCAGCATGTAGTCCATGACCTCGTCGCTTAAAAATATGCCACGCGCATCGGCGGCCTGGCGCAGCACGGCGCGCCGCTCGGTTTCGCTCAACACCTGGAGCTGGAACACATGGCCCCAGCCCAGGCGGGTGCGCAAGTCGTCACGCAAGGGCAAATCGGCGGGCGGCAAGCTGCCCGCAGCCAGTACACCCAGCGAGAAACTGGCGGCGTTGACGAACCAGTTGAAGGCGGCTTGCTGCTGCTCGGCGTTGAACAGGTGCACATCGTCCATCAGCACGGCGGCCCAGTGCTCGTCAAACGCAGGCGGGTCTTGCATGCTGGCATCGAGCCAGCCCACGGTGGCGCCCTGATCGCGCAGGGCTTGTTGCACGGCGCAGAGCAAATGGGTTTTGCCGCTGGCGCTGTCGCCCCACAGGTAGGTGGGCACGGGGGATCGTGAACTGGTAGCCGAGGTGAGTGCCACCCACTGCTTCAGGTGACTGAAGGCGGCTTGGTTGGGTCCGGCATAAAAAGTGGCCAGCGTGGGGCCACTGACCAGGCCAATATCCAGGGCAATTTGCTTCATGTCGGGTGATCTAGCCTTGGTACATCTTGCTGGCCAGGTAGCCGGTATGGGCGCGGCGCATGGCCACCAGCAGCACCGCACTGGCAGGCAGCGCAATCAGCACACCGACAAAGCCAAACAGTTGCCCAAAGGCAAGCAAGGCAAAAATGACGGCCAGCGGGTGCAGGCCAATGCGCTCGCCCACCAGGCGCGGCGTTAAAAACAAACTTTCCAGCAGCTGGCCCAAGCCATAGACCACGGCCACCATCAGCACCACCTTGGCCAGGCCTGCAGTTGCTGCAAATTGCAGCAGGCCCGCCAGGGTGGCCAGAATCAGCCCCAAACCAAAACCCACGTAGGGCACAAACATGGCCAGTCCGGTGAAGATGCCAATGGGCAAGGCCAGGTCGAGGCCGAAAGCGGCCAGTCCGGCGCTGTAAAACACCGCCATCAGTCCCATGACCAGCAACTGACCGCGCAGGTACTGGCCCAGCACCAGGTCAGATTCATGGGTAAAACTGTCATAGCCGCTGCGCAAGCGCGGGGGCACAAATGCGGCGACCCGCTCCACCAAGCGGTGCCAGTCCATCAAAAAATAAAACAGGGCCACGGGCACCAGCATGGCGTTGCCCAGCATCGCCACAGCCAGGCTGCCACCAATCTGAATCGAGGTCATGACCGAGGCGAACGAGTCTTGTGCGTTGGCGCTGAGGTACTTCAGAATAAAGGCTTTGATACTGGCCACATCCAGGTTGAGGTTGATGCCAAACTGGGCCAAAAAGGGTTTGAGTGCGGCGTTCAGGCTGTCTAGCAAGACGGGAATTTGATCCCGCAGCATGGGAAATTCTTTCACCAAGATGGGCACCATCAGCAACAAAATGCTGAGCATGGCCAGCAAAAAGAGCAACTCCACCACCAACACCGCCACCAAGCGCGGCATCCAACCGCGTGCCAGGTTGTCTATCCAGTTCACCAGGGGCGTGAGGGCATAGGCCAACACCGCCGCAACGACAAAGGGCGTCAGCACGGGGGCGAGCAGCCAGATGAGCAGGCCAGTCACCAAAGCCATGAGGCCCCAGGTGATCGCTGCTTTTTGAGTTGAAATTAATTGCATGTAGTTGGCTCCCTTAAAATCTGGGCAAATTCTATAGGGCTCTGTCCTGCTGCAGCCCCCAACTACCTCCAATGACCATGATTAACAAGCCCTCCCCCCTTTCTTACAAAGACGCTGGTGTCGATATTGACGCCGGCGACGCCCTGGTGGAGCGCATCAAACCGCTGGCTAAAAAGACCATGCGCGAGGGCGTGCTGGCGGGTATTGGTGGCTTTGGCGCCCTGTTTGAAGTGCCCAAGCGCTACAAGGAGCCGGTGTTGGTGAGCGGCACCGACGGCGTGGGCACCAAGCTGAAACTGGCTTTTGAGTGGAATATGCACGACACCGTGGGCATTGACCTGGTGGCCATGAGCGTCAACGACGTGCTGGTGCAAGGCGCTGAGCCGCTGTTTTTTCTGGACTATTTCGCCTGCGGCAAGCTTGACGTGGACACCGCCGCAGCCGTGATTGGCGGCATTGCCAAGGGCTGTGAGTTGTCTGGCTGCGCGCTGATTGGTGGCGAAACCGCCGAGATGCCCGGCATGTACCCCGCAGGCGAGTACGACCTGGCCGGTTTTGCGGTTGGCGCGGTCGAGAAATCCAAAATTCTGACCGGTCAAAGCGTTCAAAGCGGCGATGTGGTGCTGGGCCTGGCCTCGCACGGCGTGCATTCCAACGGTTTCAGCCTGGTGCGCAAGTGCATTGAGCGCGCGGGCGACCAGATCCCCGCCACCCTGGACGGTCAGCCCTTCAAGCAAGCGCTGATGGCGCCGACCCGCCTGTACGTCAAAAATGTGCTGGCCGCCCTGGCGGCCCATCCGCATTCGGCAGATGCCAATGCGCCTGGCGGCATCAAGGCGCTGGCCCACATCACCGGGGGCGGGCTGCTGGAAAACATTCCCCGCGTGCTCCCTGACGGCCTGGCGGCGCACTTGGTCAAGGGCAGCTGGCCACAAACCGAGCTGTTTGCCTGGCTGCAAGCAACAGCAGGCATTGACGACATCGAGATGAACCGCACCTTCAACAACGGCATTGGCATGGTGGTGGTGGTGGCAGCCGACCAAGCCGCTGCCTGTGCCGCAACCCTGCGCGCTTCGGGTGAGCAGGTGTATGAGATTGGCGTGATTGCCTCACGCGGCGATAGTGCTGCCGTGCTGGTGCGCTGAAAACAAAGAAAACAGTTAGCGCGATTTACTCTGGAGTTCCAGCACCCGTTGCGCAATGGCCGAGCGGTCTACCCCTTGGCCCGCATGGTCGAGATAAGTTTGCAGGTCGGCCACGGCTTGCGCGGTGTGGCTTAGTTCGGCATGGGCGAGTCCGCGGTCGCGGTACACCGGCCAGTCTTGCGGCAGCAGCACGATCAGGCGGTTGTGCACGGCTATCAGCCGCGCCCAGTCTTCCTGGCTGGTGTAGATTTCTTGCAAGTTGCGCAGCATGCGCGCCACGATGTCGCGTGGCGGACTGGCTTGCAGAAACAGGCCCAGCGGCGCTTCAAATTCATCGTCCAGCCCTTGTTGTCGGCGAAACGGCTGCAGGCGTTCAGACAAAGCCTCGCGGCTGAGCGACTGGCCGGTGAGCGGGTCCATCACCACCTGCCCGTGCGGCAAGTTGACCTTGACCATGAAGTGACCGGGAAAAGACACGCCGCGCGCCGCCAGCCCCAAGCCCTGGGCCAACTCCAGCCACAGCACGGCCATCGAGATGGGAATGGCCAGGCGGCTGCGCAGCACCCGGTGGATGAAGCTGTTCTCCGGGTCGTAGTAGTGGTTCAGGTTGCCTGCAAAGCCCAGGTCTTGGTAAAAAAACTGGTTCAAGATGCGCAGTTTTTGCAGCGGTGAGGCGTCTGCGGCCATCCGGCGCTTGAGACGGGCCTGGAGTTGATCGACTTCGCTGAGCACGTGCTGCACATCGAAATCGGGGTCGTCGTCCTGCCCCAGGCAGATGGCCGCCTCCAGCAGGGCAAACTCGTCGTCGTTTTGCACCAGCGATGTGAAATACGCCAGGGGGGTGGGGAGTGTCAATGACAGTTTCATGGCAACCGTTTATGTCCTGTGGCTGAGCCTCAACGTCGTGCAAACTGGGCCAGCTTCAGGCCCGTGGCCCAAAGGGCTGAGAAATAAATGAGACCCGAGCCGACCATCACCAGCGTGAGCAGCCCGATGCGCTTCAAACTTTCAGCGCGCAGCTGCGTCCAGTCAAAGGCCGCGTTGGCCCAAAATAAAAACACCGCCAGCAAGGCCGTCGCCAGCAGCACCTGCAAGGTAAAACGCCACCAGCCCGGCTCGGGCGTGTAACTTCCGCGCTGGCGCAGACCTATCAACAGCCATAAGGCGTTGATCAGGGCGCCCAGCCCGATGGAGAGTGTCAACCCGGCGTGGGCAAAGTACGGAACCAGCAGCAGGTTCAAGAGCTGGGTGATGACCAGCACCGCCAGGGCGACACGCACCGGTGTTTTGGTGTCCTGGTTGGCGTAGTAACCGGGCGCCAGCACTTTCAAGGCCACCAGGCCGACCAATCCGGCGCCCCAACCCATCAAGGCATAGGTGATTTGCTGCACGTCATGCGTGGTCATGGCACCGTAGTGGTAAAGCACGGCCACCAGCGGCTTGGCAAACAGCAGCAGCGCCATGGCACACGGCACCGCCAGTAAAACCACCAGGCGCAAGCCCCAGTCCAGCATGGCGGAGTAGCGCTCTTTTTGCCCACTGGCGCGGGCCAGCGCCAGCTGCGGCATCAGCACCACGCCCAGGGCCACGCCCAGCAGCGCGGTGGGAAATTCCATCAAGCGGTCGGCATAGGTGATCCAGCTCACGCTGCCGGGCGTCAGGTGCGAGGCGATCTGGGTGTTGATCAGCATGGAGATATGCGCCACGCTCACGCCCAGCAAGGCCGGTCCCATCAAACGCAGAATATTTTTGGTGCCCTCGTCCGCCCACGCCTCCCGCAAGCTGTGCCAGCCCCAACCGATGCGCGGCATCAGCCCGAGCTGACGCAAGGCCAGCAGCTGTACCGCCAGTTGCAACACGCCCCCGGCCAGCACGCCCCCGGCTAAGGCGTAAATAGGCTCCAGGCCCATCGTCTTGAACCAGGGCGCGCCCAGCCAGGCCGCGCCAATCATGCACAGGTTCAACAGCACGGGCGTGGCCGCAGGCACGGCAAAACGCTTCCAGGTGTTGAGCACACCGGCGGCCAGGGCCACCAAAGACATAAACGCGATGTAGGGAAACATCCAGCGCGTCATGACCGAGGCAACTTCGAAGCCCTGCGGGGATTGCTGCAAACCACTGGCCATGGCCCACACCAGGGCGGGCGCGGCCGCCACGCCCAGCACGCTGAGCAGCAGCAAGGCCCAGGTCAGCACGGTGGCAGATCGGTCAATCAGCAACTGGGTGGCGGCTTCGCCATGCTGCGCCTTGCTGGCCGCCAGCACCGGCACAAAGGCTTGGCTGAAGGCGCCCTCGGCAAAGAAGCGGCGAAATAAATTAGGAATACGAAACGCCACGTTGAAGGCGTCGGTCAGCGCATTGGCGCCAAAGGTGGAGGCAATCAGCAGCTCCCGCAACAGCCCGGTGATGCGGGACAGCAAGGTCAGCAAGGAGACGATGGAGGCGGATTTGAAAAGACTCACGCGCGGAGTGTAGCCTTGCCCCCGGGGGGTGGGGGCTGCTCAGGTTGGGTCAAGACCCGTTGCCGCAAGCCTATAGCTGCCTGCTACAATCGCGGGCTTTGCTGCATCATCCCTGAACACAAGGAATACATACTATGGCATCTGGTAAACCCAAGAAAAAGAACCCGCGCCTCGCGTCGGGCCGTAAGCGCGTCCGTCAGGACGTCAAAATCAATGCAGCCAACACTTCGCTGCGTTCCAAATACCGCACCGCGGTGAAGAACGTGGAAAAAGCGGTTGTTGCTGGCGACAAAGCCAAGGCAACCGAGTTGTTCGCCAAGATGCAAGCCGTGGTTGACACCGTGGCTGACAAAGGCATCTTCCACAAAAACAAGGCTGCTCGCGATAAGAGCCGCCTGTCGACCAAGGTGAAAGCCTTGGCCGCCAAAGCCGCCTGATCTCAGGCCAATCGCACGCACTCCTACCTAGGTAAGAGTGCGCCGTTTGAAGTGGGTGCGCTGTAGCAAAGCAGAAAAGCCGTCGAAAGACGGCTTTTTTGTTTTCAGTAACTCAGAGGGGGAGCATCACATCGCATCTTGTGCCAGCATGGCCTGTAGCGCCAGCACTTCCTGTCCCATGCGGTCATATTGATTGGCGGGGAGTTCTTGCTGCTCGAACCCCGCCTTGGTTTGTTGTGGCACAGGTTCGACCATGAGTTCCACAAATACCGGACCATCCATGGCCAATAACACGGGGAAACGTTTTGCCCACACCGCGCCATCGTCAATGCGTTCTGCATGTACATAGCCGGCTTTTTGCGCCACTTGGGCGAACTGAAAGTCGGAGGTCATGATTTTTGCGTTAGCCAGACCGGTGAATTGCGTCCCGTTGTGCACGACCACATGCATCAAATTCTTAGGTTGATGCGATGCCACGGTGGCCAGCCCACCGAGTTCCATGAGCAAGCTGGAGTCCCCATCCATCACAATAACTTTGCGGTTGGGCTGAGCCAGCGCCAAACCCAGACCCAGTCCAGCGGCACCGCCCATCAAGGGAACGGAGCTGATGCGTCCGGTAGACGCCACTTGTGGCCCGCTCCCAGCCACCAAGGACTTGACCTTTCCGGCGACCAGTCCAAGAACCAGCCCGGCCTTGCCGTTGATCAAAGGGACCATGCGGGCTTTGCCGTCCTGGCCCTCAATGCGGTCAAAAATAAACATGGACAGCATGGTGGCCACCAGCAGCGCATCGCCTCTGGACTTGGCGACAACGCCGCAAGCTTGAACAATATTCATCATCGCGTGCTCCTTCTTTACTGCCAGGCCATGGGGGCTGAGACCAGCAACACCACAGCTGTTTTTTCTTGCTCGGCCCGGGCATAGGCCTCGTCCATCAGCGCCAGATCATCGGTACTGTTGAGGTTGTAAAACGGCACGTCAATCGCCTTAAGTAGTGGCTCCATGATGCGCACCATCGTGCGGCCTGACTCGGTGGCAGGATGACCCAGATTTTCATACTCCCGGCCAAACTGCCCCACCATAAAGACCATGGGAATGTGGGCATCCAGGCAAACGGCGCGCAAGGTGTTGATGCAGTTGTACAAGCCCTGGTTTTGCATCATCAGCAGGGGGCGCTTGCCGCCAATGGTCAGCCCGGCGGCCACCGTGACGGTCTGGTTTTCGTTGCTGCAAGGTACCAGCCGAATGCCGGCAACGCCTTGTTCAAGTCGGTCATGCAAGGCCAACTGAACCCAGTCGGGTACCGTGACGACATGGTCAACAAGGTTGCGTTGCAGGGCTTGTAAGCAAGCGGATGCGGGTATGGAGTGGGGTTGAAGGTTCACGGGATTCCCAGGGGCAAGTTGTGGTGGAAGTGTGGTTTGGGGAGTGTCAAAAATCTGTCAAAAACAAGACATTTCTTGGCCTCACAGGTTTTGCCTGCGTTTTACGCGCTTGCGCTTACTGCCGCGTCGCGCAGACGCTGCTGAACTGCTGCCTCGTCCATCACCAAGGGTGAACCAGGCGCAGCTTCGCCCGGAATGATGGACACGACATGAATCTGACCGTTGTAGGCAAAGCCGTCTCGGTGCGCAATGCGCTCGCTGATAGCTTGGCGGCGATTGATGCCGACATCAAGCCCGCCCGAGGGCAAACGCAGGATGGTGGGTGCCAGGGTGACGTGTGAGATCACCGGCTGGGCGTTCAGCAAAAAATTCGCCTCGCCCTGGCGTTGTCCCAATGCGGTGAAAGACATCTTGAAGACATGGCGGCCGGCAGCCAAGGGAATTGGAGCAAGCTCAACGGGCCGCATCCAGCGCTGCCAGACAAAATGCAAGGCTTGGTCCTGCACAAAAGCCAGCATGCCGGTGAAGCAATCCCCCAGCGCGTAAATGACGCCCTCCTGGCCTGCCTGGTAGTCAAAGTCAGCGCATAAGTCGAAGCAGCGGTCAGCAATCAACGGTGACACCACAATGCTGGCGATGGACTGGCCGCCC
Organism: uncultured beta proteobacterium; assembly: GCA_903960915.1. Taxonomy (GTDB): domain Bacteria; phylum Pseudomonadota; class Gammaproteobacteria; order Burkholderiales; family Burkholderiaceae_C; genus Rhodoferax. The sequence goes on along the minus strand of CAJCCO010000023.1, from coordinate 460 downwards.
GGATAAAAGTGGCGTGTGCGGTTCACATCTGCCAATTCGTAAGGTGGCAAGGTAATGGCGCGGCTGGAATCGCGGTTGTCCAGGGGGTAGACGTAATTGGCGCTGGCATCGGCCTCAAAGGCCGCGATCAAGGCGGCGAGTTGGTCAGGATGCTCTTTGGCCAGGTCTTTGATTTCGCAGGGGTCGTTGCGAATATCAAACAGCATCCAGCGGTCCAGGTCAATGGCAGTACCGGGCGGTTGCAGCGAAACGATTTTCCAGCCGTCCTGGATATAACCGCGATTGCCTTCAAGTTCAAAGTGCTGGTGTCGGCGCTGGGTGGGCCATGATGGGTTGTTGAGCATGCCCGCAAAGCTCACGCCATTCATCCCCCGGGTACGAAACCCGTTAAAGGCTGCTGGGTAGTCAATGCCTGTGATGTCCAGCACTGTGGGCAAAATATCCGTCACATGCACCCATT
>CAJCCO010000022.1 GCA_903960915.1 uncultured beta proteobacterium | reverse complement strand
CTGCCGCTACTTCTGCTGCACAAACCAAAACGACTACCACCACCTACGGTGTTGGCGTTCGCCACGACTTCTAATTCCCGCGCTGGTCTTGTGCCAGCTTGAGAATTTAAAAGTTTAAAAGCCCCGCTGTGGCAACACAGCGGGGCTTTTTCCATGGCTGATTGTTTTGGGTTAGGCCTTAGCGTGTTTCAAACAATGTCGCGGGCATATTCTGCAGACATAGCCGATAGGTTGCACACCTAAACCGCCAAAAACCCGTTTTGTACTGCCACATGCACCGCCATGGAGCGGGAGTGAACCGACAGTTTGCGGTAAATAGCGCGCAGGTACTGGTTGACGGTGTGCGGCGACACCGAGAGTTGATCGGCAATGGCGTCTACCGACAAGCCTTGGCTGAGGTGCTTGAGAACGGCTACTTCACGGGGAATTAGCCCAAAACGGCTTGCAAAGTCAGGCGTGGGCGCCGCGCTGGGCTGGCTTGCAGCCACTTCTTCCAGTGCTTGAAACACCAAATTGACCAACGTGGGGCTCAAGGGCGATACGCCGTTATGAAGGGCCACAATTTTGTTGGCCAAATCGGGCGTGCATTCTTCTTTGAGCAAGAAGCCTTTGGCGCCGGCCCGAATGCTGCGCACGATGTCTTGGGCATCGCCCTGGCTGCCAATCACCAGGCTTTTGGCCTGGGCACAGGAGGATTTGATCAGGCCAATCAGGTCAACGCCGGCGGCCTGGGCCAGTTGGGTCAGGTCAAGGTTGACGAGGTAAACGTCGGCCTGGTCACGGGCAATCAGCGCCTGGGCTGCGCTCACGGTTTGTGCCACACCGCTGAGCATCAATTCTGGCGATGCCATGACGAGCGAGGCCAGGTGGGCCCCCAGGTCTGGATCGCTTTCGATGATGGCAACAGATACAGACATGCTTTAAGTCATTTATACGGTGATATTTAGCTTAATTTAAACGTTTTAAGAATTCTAAACGTATGCCAGATGAGGTGGGGCGGGCAGGTTGCGATGAACCGCGCTGTTTTTTTATAATCCGCGTATGAATTGCTTTAACTTCAGCCGCCGCCCACGGGTTTTCATGGGCTTATTGACCGTGTGGGTGACGGTGGGGCTGCTGGCTGGGTGTGCCACCCCCGCGCCCCCGGCTCAGCCCCCGGCTCAGCCTGTGGCTATGGCCGCCAGTCCCTGGGCGGTGGCGTCTACCCAGCGGGTGGGCCAGCAGCTCTGGGCGCACCGTGAATTTCCGGGCAAGGTGGCTACTCTTTACAACTACCAAAAGTTAGAGGGGCGCCACGCCATGGCGGTGCAGGCCAATGCATCGGCCAGCATGTTGCGCCAGGTGGTGCACATTGCGCCGGCCGAGTTGGGGGCGTTCAAGTTTTCCTGGAAAGTGGCAGATTTGTTAGCCCAGGCCGACATGGCCCGTCGCGATGCCGACGATTCACCGGTGCGCATTGTGCTGGCCTTTGAGGGCGACCGCAGCCAGTTCTCCGCCAAGAATTCGATGTTGTCAGAGCTGTCTTTGCTCTTGACCGGCGAGCCGCTGCCGTATGCCACGCTGATGTACGTGTGGTGCAACACGCGCGCGCCGGGCACCGTGATAGTGAACCCGCGTACCGACCGCATCCGCAAGTTGGTGGTGGAGTCGGGCGCACTGCATTTGAACCAGTGGCTGGACTATGAGCGCGACATTCGTGCCGACTTTGAAAAAGCTTTTGGTGAAGCGCCGGGTGCCTTGGTGGGCATTGGCATCATGACCGACTCTGACAACACCCAGGCTCAAACCCGCGCCTGGTACGGGCCGCTGCAACTGGCCAAGTCACCCCCCTGACCCAGGAACACCATGCAAAGCAAGCAGCTCAAAGTACACGGCCGCGCGTTTGCGCACATTGCAGCGTTTCACCCCGAAATCACCGCTTTCAGGCGTGACCTGCACGCGCACCCGGAGTTGGGTTTTGAGGAGCGTTACACCTCGGGCCGGGTGCAAGAGGCCCTGAAGCTGTGTGGGGTGGACGAAATTCACACCGGCTTGGGAAAAACCGGCGTGGTGGCCGTTATTCGCGGCAAGCGCAACAGCAGCGGCCACATGCTGGGCCTGCGGGCTGACATGGACGCGCTGCCCATGACCGAGAAAAACGACTTTGTCTGGAAGTCTGCCACCCCCGGCCTGATGCACGGCTGCGGCCATGACGGCCACACCGCCATGCTGGTGGGCGCCGCGCGCTACCTGGCCGAAACCCGTAACTTTGACGGCACGGCGGTGCTGATTTTTCAACCCGGCGAAGAGGGCTACGCTGGCGCCAGGGCCATGATTGAAGACGGCTTGTTTGAGCGCTTTCCGGTGCAGTCGGTCTACGGCATGCACAACTGGCCGGCCATGCGCCCAGGCACCATTGGCATCAACCCCGGGCCCATGATGGCGGCGGCAGACCGCATCACGGTGGAGATTACCGGCAAGGGCGGCCATGGTGCGCACCCCTACCAGACGGTGGACCCGGTGCTGGTGGCGGCCCACATCATCACGGCGGTGCAAAGCATTGTGTCGCGCAACGTCAAGCCGGTGGACAGTGCGGTGATCAGCCTGTGCGCCATGCAAGCTGGCGACCTGGGCGCCATGAGCGTGATTCCCGATAAAGCCACGCTGGTGGGCACCGTGCGCAGCTTTAACCCGGTGGTGCAGGCGCTGCTGGAGCGTCGTTTGAGCGAGCTGTGCCAGGCCATTGCCCTGGGTTTTGGCGCCACCGCCACGGTGAACTACCACCGCATGTACCCGGCCACCATTAACTCACCGGCCGAGGCACAGTTTGCGGGTGACGTAGCGCAAAGCCTGGTGGGGCGCGAGCACGTGGTGCGCGATCTGGAGCCCAGCATGGGCGCTGAAGACTTTTCCTTCATGCTGCAAGTGAAGCCCGGGGCTTACCTGCGCCTGGGGCAGGGCGCGGAGAACGGCGTGGGCAGTTGCCTGCTGCACAACACCCGTTACGACTTCAATGACGAGGTGTTGCCCCTGGGCTCGGCACTGCACGCCAGCCTGGTAGAACAGGGCATGCCCTTGCTTGAAGATTGATGATTTAGCGGCGCTGGGCTTTGTCCGCGCCCTGGGCCTTGTTCAGGCGTAGCGCTTGTTGCGCAGGTTGTTCTTCATTTCACGCAGCAGCGGCTGCAGCTTCTCGCCGCCAATGCGCAGCGCCACGCAGGTGGCCAGAATGTCGATGATCATCAGGTGCAGCAGACGCGACACCATGGGGCTGTAACGGTCGTAGCCCTCCGGATGGTCCGCCGCCAGGTGAATGTCGCCCGCCGAAGCCAGGGGCGAACCGCTGGCGGTAATGACGACGGTGGTGGCGCCGTTTTTGCGCGCAATGTCGCAGGAATCCATCAGGTCGCGGGTGCGGCCCGAGTTGGAAATAACCACCACGCAGTCGCCCGGCCCCATCAGCGAGGCGCTCATCACCTGCATGTGGCCGTCGCTGTAGGCCACGGTGTTCAAGCCCAGCCGGAAGAACTTGTGCTGCGCGTCTTGCGCCACCACGCCTGAGTTGCCCACACCAAAAAACTCAATGCGCCGGTTTTGCCGGTAAGCCTCCACCAACACCGTGACCGCCTTGTCAATGCTGGCGGTGCTGGCGTCGTTGCGGTACTTCAGAAAAGCCGCCACGGTGTTGTCAATCACCTTGACCATGATGTCGTTGGTTTTGTCGTCTGCGTCCACGCTGCGGTGAATAAACGGCACCCCTTCGCTCACGCTGCCTGCCAGTTTGAGCTTGAAGTCCGACAAACCGTCATAGCCCACACTGCGGCAAAACCGCACCACCGTGGGCTTGCTGACATGCGCCCGGTCCGCCAGCTCGCTGACTGGCTGCTGGGCAAAAGAGCGCGGGTCGCTCAGCACCAAACGCCCCACCCGCTGTTCAGCGGGGGCCAACGAGGGCAGGCAAGCTTTGATTCGGTCAAGCATGGCAGTAGTCCTGAGAAGGGTTAAGGTAGAAGTTCAAGCTAGGCTGTTGGTTGTCGCGCATGGATCGCCACGGCCTTCGGCCTCGCGATGACGAGGTGGTTACAACTCGCACGATGACGAGGTGCTTGCACCGCGCAATTTCGACGTGCTGTCGGGGGCATCAAGACTCTTCTGCCCAGCAGAAGCCATCGCGGGCGATCATGGCGCTGGAGGCGCTGGGGCCCCAGGTGCCGGCGGCGTAGGGGCGGGGGCCTTGGGAGTCGTTTTTCCAGTAATTCAGAATCGGCTCGACCCAGCGCCAGGCTTCTTCTTGTTCGTCACTGCGCACAAACAGGTTCAGACGACCGTCGATCACGTCCAGCAGCAGCCGCTCGTAGGCGCCCACGCGGCCGGAGCCGAAGCGTTTGTCAAAGTCCAGGTCGAGCTGAACAGGCGCCAGGGTGCTGGCGTTGCGCCGGTTGTCTTGGCCCTGGGCCAGCAGGTGCAGTTCCAGCCCGTCTTTGGGCTGCAGGTTGATGACCAGGCGGTTGGCCATGCCCAATTGCGAATTGAAGATGGCGTGCGGTGTGGGCCGGAAGTTCACCACAATGCGGGCGTCGCGCCCGGCCAGGCGTTTGCCAGTGCGAATGTAAAACGGCACGCCGGCCCAGCGCCAGTTGGATATTTCAGTGCGCAGGGCCACAAAGGTTTCGGTGTGGCTGGCGGGGTTGACGCCAAGTTCGTCGCGGTAAGCGGCCACCGCGTTACCGGCCATATTGCCGGCGGCATATTGGCCGCGAATCACGTCTTGCGACAGGGTCTCGGCGGTCCAGGGTTTGAGCGAGCGCAGCACCTTAAGTTTTTCGTCGCGGATGGCGTCGGCATGCGAGTTGATGGGTGGCTCCATGCCAATGGCGCACAGCAGTTGCAGCGCATGGTTTTGCACCATGTCGCGCAGCGCGCCGGTGGTTTCGTAAAAAGCACCGCGCTTTTCCACGCCCAGTTCTTCCGCAATGGTGATCTGGATGTTGGCGATGTGTTCACGCCGCCACAGGGGCTCAAACAGGGCGTTGCCAAAGCGCAGCGCAAACAGGTTTTGCACGGCGGGCTTGCCCAGGTAATGGTCAATGCGAAATACCTGTTTTTCGCCAAACACCCGGCGCACCGTGTCGTTGATGGCGCGGTTGGAGGCGAGGTCGTGGCCCAGTGGTTTTTCAAGCACCACGCGGGTTTTGGCGGTGTTGAGCCCGGCTGCAGCCAGTTGCTCGCAGACGGTGGTGAACAGGCTGGGTGCGGTGGCCACGTACATCACCACGGTGTCGGTCTGGCGCTGGTTCAGGGTTTGGGCCAGGCGGGCGTAATCGGCCGTTTGCGACAAGTCCATGCGCACAAAGTCGAGCAAGGCGGCAAAGCGCGTGAACTCTTCCATGCTGGGGCGCTTGTCCAGGTCGACCTGGTCAAAACGGCTGCGGATCAACGCGCGGTACTGGTCGGCGCTGAGGTCGTCGCGCCCCACGCCAATGATGCGCCCACCCTCTGGCAGGGTACCGTGGCGAAAGGCCTGAAACAGGGCGGGCATCAGTTTGCGCCAGGCCAGGTCGCCGGTGCCGCCAAACAAAACAAGGTCAAAGCTCATGGTTGAACAGTCAAGGAAGTTGGGCCAGTGAGGGCCAATAGGGTCTGAAAAGGAGGCTGAAAAATAAAGTAGCCCGCACTGTAACTTAGTTTCACGAAAAAGCCAAAAATTAGTTACAAGAGCATCAGACTTGGGGCGATATCTGCGGGCATAGCTAAGTGCACGGTTGGGCACCAGCCGGTGTTTTCGTAACTCACTTGTTGGTCTGCAGCTTGCAGGCGCAGGATAATTGCCGCATGAACCAACTCAACACCCTCAAACAATTCACCACCGTGGTTGCAGACACCGGTGATTTCAAACAACTCGACGCCTTCAAGCCGCAGGACGCCACGACCAACCCGTCGTTGATTCTCAAGGCGGTGCAAAAGGCCGATTACCAGTCGCTCCTGAGCGACACGGTGGCCAAGCACCGCGGCTTGCCGCTGGACCTGGTGATGGACCACTTGCTGGTGCGTTTTGGCTGCGAGATTCTGTCCATCATTCCGGGGCGCGTCTCGACCGAGGTGGACGCCCGTTTGAGCTTTGACACCCAAGCCACCATCGCACGTGCCGAGCGTCTGATTGCGCTGTACCAAGCGCAAGGCATTGACAAGGCGCGCGTGCTGATCAAAGTGGCTGCCACCTGGGAGGGTATTCAGGCTGCGGCGCAACTCGAGCAGCGCGGCATCCACACCAACCTGACCCTGTTGTTCTCGTTTTGCCAGGCGGTGGCCTGCGGCCAGGCCAAGGTGCAGCTCATTTCACCGTTTGTCGGCCGTATTTACGACTGGTATAAAAAGTCTGCCGGTGCCGCCTGGGTGGAGGCCGACAAGGCCGGAGCCAACGACCCCGGCGTGCAGTCGGTACGCCAGATTTACAACTACTACAAAAAGTTTGGCATTGCCACCGAGGTGATGGGCGCGAGCTTTCGCAACGTAGGCCAGATCACGGCCCTGGCCGGTTGCGACCTGCTGACCATCAGCCCTGACCTGCTGGCCAACCTGGCCGCCACCGAGGCCCCGCTGGCGCGCGCTCTGGACGCCGAGGCGGCCCGCGCCCTCGACCTGAAACCCTTGCACTACGACGAAGCGGGTTTTCGTTTCGCCTTGAACGAAGATGCCATGGCCACTGAAAAACTGGCCGAAGGCATTCGTGCGTTTTGCGTGGACGCCGTCAAGCTCGACCAGCTCTTGCTGGCCGCCTGAGTTAGTTATCCCCGTTTGTGACAGGACCGAGATGAGCCGCACCCGTTGTGACCGAACGCCCGCCTGGGCCGCTTTGCAGGCGGCCTTCAATACCAGCGGGCGCACCTTTGATGCCCGCGTGGCGCTGGCCCATGAACCGAACCGGTTTGAAGCCTTGAGCCAGCAGGCGCCGCACGTGTTTGCCGACTTGTCGAAAAACCTGGTGGACGCGCCGACCGAGCAATTGCTGCTGGACCTGGCGCAGCAGTGCGGCCTGGCACAGCACCGCGAGGCCCTGTTTGCGGGTGAGGCCATCAACAACACCGAGCAGCGAGCGGTGATGCACTGGCTGCTGCGCACGCCAGTGGCGGCTGCTGGTGCGGTGGGTGCCAACCCGGCGCTGGCTGCGCTGGCGCCTGAGCTCTCGCAGGTGCATGCCACGCTGGACGCCATGCTGGCCTATGCCGATACCGTGCGCGCTGACGCCAGCATCACCGATGTGGTCAACATTGGCATTGGCGGCTCGGACCTGGGGCCGCAAATGGCGGTGCTGGCCCTGGATGCCTTTGCCGTCAAAGGCAAACGCTTTCATTTCGTCTCCAATGTGGACGGCCATGAGCTGGACCGCGTGCTTCAAAGCGTGCGCCCGCAGAGCACCTTGTTTTTGATCGCCAGCAAAACCTTCACCACCATTGAGACCATGACCAACGCCGTCTCGGCCAAGGCCTGGTTTGAGACGCAAGGCGGCACCGACACGGCGCGCCACTTTGCCGCACTCACCACCAACGTGGCGGCGGCGCAGGCGTTTGGCATCAGCACCACCTTTGGTTTTTGGGACTGGGTGGGCGGGCGCTATTCGCTGTGGTCGGCCATTGGCCTGCCCTTGGCCATCGCCATTGGCGGCGCAGGCTTTCGCGAGTTTCTGGCGGGTGCCCACGACATGGACGAGCACTTTCGTACCGCGCAACTGCCCAGCAATTTGCCGGTGCGGCTGGGCCTGCTAGATGTCTGGTACCGTAATTTTCATGGCTTTGGCAGCCGCTCCATTGCGCCCTACCACAGCGCCTTGCGCCGCCTGCCGGCTTATCTGCAGCAACTGGAGATGGAGAGCAACGGCAAGCGGGTGGACGCCAGCGGTGCTAGCTTGCCGTTTGCCACCTCGCCGGTGCTTTGGGGCGAGCCCGGCACCAACGGGCAGCACGCTTATTTTCAAATGCTGCACCAGGGCACCGACGTGGTGCCGGTGGAGTTTGTCGCCGTCAAAACCGCGCGCCACAGCTTGCCCGGGCACCACACCTTGCTGCTGGCCAATGTGCTGGCGCAGGCCCAGGCGCTGCTGCTGGGGCAGGCCGACGCCGGGGGGCACAAGCACTTCAGCGGCAACCGACCCAGCACGTTCTTCCTGCTCGACGACCTGACGCCGACTTCGCTGGGCGCCCTGATTGCGCTGCAGGAACACCGCGTGTTTGTGAGCGGCTCGCTCTGGGGCATCAACAGTTTTGACCAATGGGGCGTGGAGCTGGGCAAGGTACTGGCCAAGGATGTGCAGGCGCGCCTGCTCTCGGGCCATACCGAGGGCTTGGACGCCTCCAGCGCGGGCTTGTTGCGCCTGCTGCGCCCGGCATGAACCTTGTTTTTGACTTTGGCGCCGTGTTGGTGGAATGGCAGCCGGCGCGCTTGCTGCAAATGCATTTTCCGAAGTCGGCCGATACGCCTGAAGGCTTTGGTCAATTGGCCCAAGACTTTTTCCACCATGCCGACTGGCAGGCTTTTGACCGCGGCACCTTGGGCCTGGCAGAAGTGGCCCGTCGTACCGCTGCCCGGCTGGATTTGCCGCAGCTGCAAGTTCAGGGCTTGATGGAAAGCATTGGAAATTTGTTGACGGCCAAACCCGACACGCTGGCCGTGCTGGAAGATTTACACCTGCAGCGCACGCACAAGAAAAGCGCCCTTAAGCAAGCCGCCCATAACCAGCCCCTGCGTCTTTACTACCTGTCCAACATGCCGGTTCCATTTGCTCGCACGCTGGAGAAGAACCACGCCTTCTTGTCGTGGTTTGACGGCGGCATTTTTTCGGGTGATGTGCAGCGCATCAAGCCCGAGGCTTCCATTTACCAACTGCTGCAAAGCCGCTACCAGCTGGCGCCTGAGCAAACGCTGTTCATCGACGACATGCCGGGCAATGTGCAAGCTGCCCGCGCGTGCGGATGGCAGGGCATTCACTTTGAATCGGCGACCCAACTGGCCGCTGAGCTGCGCCTGCTCGGTTTTTAGCCTGAACCATGGAATAGCTTGATCTTCATCAAGCAAGTGCCAATGCCGGGCCTGAAAACCAGGGGGCATCCTAAAATTTAAACATACCCTGTCGTTTGCTGCGGGGCAAAGGTGCAGGGGCCCAGGCCTACGGTCTCATGCCTTGCTCAACTTATGTCGCGTTCCTTCTTGCCCCGCCTGTTGTGGCTTCTCATTGGCCTGCTGCCACTGCCATCGGGCGCCGCAGGACCTGTCTCTTTGTGGCCCACCATTGCCTTCATACGTGGCCAAGACTTGTGCCAATACCAAGATGTGTACGGCAAACCCCGCTCCGAGTTGGCGCTGGCCATGACGGCACAGCTCAAAGACCTGCTCAGCGCGGGGGTGGAATCCAGAGATGTTGCGCCGGTGTTGTTTGCTATCGAGGCCCTGATCGACAAGAACCGCCTTCTGGCGACCAAGGGCTTGGGCATGGACGTGTTGCTGGAAGGCAGTCTGAAGGCGGCGGTGGATACTTTTTACCGCGACTTGAAGCCCAAAGAGAAAAAGCTGCAGTTCGTTAATCCTTCACCTTTGCTCGATCTGCTGCGTGACCTGCGCCAGCAGCAACGTCAGGGCACGCTCGACACCCAGCAACTGGCCAAAATCTCTGGCTTTGCCTGGGGCACCTATTCGTTCGGGCCGAGCTGCCAAGGCGATATTCAGAGCTCCATTCATATTGAATTGGCGACCGGAGAATCTTTGAGTTTTCAGGCGCAAGGTCGGCCCGAGTCAGTGATGAATTCAATAGCCGCCCAGATGTTTGCGTATTTCCAGCGAACCCGTTTTCCTTCGTCCTTGCGCATGGGCAACAAAACCCTGTGGCTACTGGGTGCACCTGGTGCGCCTATTGGCCAGGCACCCTCGCCCGAGGTGGCAGAAAAAGCGTGTGTCCAGAACAAGTCTCGCTTGCCGCTGTTGGCCGAGTATGAGTACCTGTCGGCCCTGGGCGATTGGAATGGCGGCATTACGCTGGACCATAAATACTGGGCCATGGCTGATGGGCATATTTTGGCCCCGGACTTGCGTAATCCCTCCCCCGTGCGGCACCCTGAAGAAATCAACTCGAACACTATTTATTACTACTGCGTGCGCTAAGTCGGGCCCGCCGGGCCGCAGAGCCCCATGAAAAAACCCCGCCAGGTTGACACCTGGCGGGGTTTTTTTGTGGTTGCGTCAAAAGCCTTGCGGCTTCTGAAAGCAGCCGGGCAATTACATGCCCATGCCACCCATGCCGCCCATGCCACCCATGTCGCCGCCGCCCATGCCACCCATGCCGCCAGCGCCGTCAGACTTGGGAGCCTCAGCCACCATGCATTCGGTTGTCAGCATCAAGGAGGCCACAGACGCTGCGTTTTGCAGTGCGGTGCGGGTCACTTTGGTGGGGTCCAGGATACCCATTTCGATCATGTCGCCGTAGGTCTCATTAGCGGCGTTGAAGCCGTAGTTGCCCTTGCCGGCCAACACAGCTGCCACCACCACCGACGCTTCGCCGCCGCCGTTGAACACGATTTCGCGCAAAGGCGCTTCGATGGCTTTCAACACCAGCTTGATACCGGCATCTTGGTCAGCGTTGTCGCCTTTGATTGCGCCAGCAGTTTGCTTGGCACGCAGCAATGCAACGCCGCCACCAGCCACGATGCCTTCTTCCACTGCAGCGCGGGTAGCGTGCAATGCATCTTCAACGCGGGCTTTCTTCTCTTTCATTTCGACTTCGGTGGCAGCGCCAACCTTGATCACGGCAACACCGCCAGCCAGCTTGGCCACGCGCTCTTGCAGTTTTTCACGGTCGTAGTCAGACGTGGCTTCTTCGATTTGCACGCGCACTTGTTTCACGCGGGCTTCGATGTCAGCAGCAGCGCCAGCACCGTCGATGATGATGGTGTTTTCTTTGCCCACTTCAATGCGTTTGGCAGAACCGAGGTCAGCCAAAGTCACTTTTTCGAGGGACATGCCAACTTCTTCAGCGATCACTTTGCCGCCGGTCAGGATGGCGATGTCTTCCAGCATGGCTTTGCGACGGTCGCCGAAGCCTGGGGCCTTGACCGCCACCACTTTGAGAATGCCACGGATGGTGTTGACCACCAAAGTTGCCAGCGCTTCGCCTTCGACATCTTCAGAGATGATCAGCAAAGGACGGCCGGACTTGGCGACTTGTTCCAAGGTGGGCAGCAGGTCACGGATGTTGCTGATTTTCTTGTCGTACAAGAGTACGAAAGGGTTGTCCAGCAAAGCGGCTTGCTTTTCAGGGTTGTTGATGAAGTAGGGCGACAGGTAGCCGCGGTCAAACTGCATACCTTCAACGACGTCGAGTTCGCTGTCCAAAGACTTGCCGTCTTCTACAGTGATGACGCCTTCTTTACCGACTTTGTCCATCGCATCAGCAATGATTTTGCCGATAGCTTCGTCAGAGTTGGCGGAAATCGAGCCGACTTGGGCGATTTCTTTGGAGGTGGTGGTGGCTTTGGAAGCCTTCTTCAACTCGGCAACCAAGGCTGCAACAGCCTTGTCGATACCGCGCTTCAGGTCCATGGGGTTCATGCCGGCGGCCACGTATTTCATGCCTTCGTGCACGATGGCTTGTGCCAAAACGGTAGCGGTGGTGGTGCCGTCGCCAGCGATGTCGCTGGTTTTGGAAGCCACTTCCTTGACCATTTGCGCACCCATGTTTTGCAACTTGTCTTTGAGTTCGATTTCTTTAGCGACGGACACGCCGTCTTTGGTCACGGTGGGGGCGCCAAACGAGCGCTCCAGCACAACGTTGCGACCTTTAGGGCCGAGGGTGACTTTGACCGCGTTGGCCAAAATGTTCACGCCTTCAACCATGCGTGCGCGGGCTTCGCCGCCAAATACTACGTCTTTTGCTGCCATGTTTTATTCTCCGAAAGGATTAGTTAATTATTTGGACTCAACGACTGCGAACAGGTCGTCTTCTTTCATGACCAACAGCTCATCGCCGCCGACCTTGACGGTCTGGCCGCTGTATTTGCCGAACAAAACGCGGTCACCGACCTTGACGTTCATGGCAATCACATCACCTTTGTCATTTTTCTTGCCAGGGCCAACGGCCAGGACTTCGCCTTGATCAGGCTTTTCAGCAGCACTGTCAGGAATCACAATGCCAGAGGCTGTTTTGGTTTCGTTTTCGACACGTTTGACGATCACCCGATCGGCGAGAGGACGCAGTTTCATGAGGACTCCTTGGTTTGAAACATAGGTTGAAAATCAGTCGTTCCCCCTAAAAAGCAGGGGAAACGGATTAACTTGAAGAACTGGTTCGGGAATGAACATGTGCTTGTTAGCACTCAACTCTTACGAGTGCTAATGATAATGCCATTTCCCGGACTTTCAAGAGCGACAGGGTAAAACCTGCTGCTGTGGCATCATGTCCTACGCATTTTTTCACGCTTTGAGCGTCCTCACGTTTCCCGGAAACCCCCACCATGCTTTACGCCAGCCTCAAAACCCTGCACCTCTTGGCCCTGATTGTTTGGCTGGGTGGCATGGTGTTTGTGCACTTCTTTTTGCGGCCGGCGCTGGGTGCTTTGGAGGCGCCAGTGCGTTTGCGGTTGATGCACGACGTTTTGGGCCGTTTTTTCCGGGCGGTGTTGCTGGCTTGCGTCGTGGTGCTAGGCAGCGGTGTCTGGATGATGGCGCGCATGGCCTCAGAAGCAGCGGCCTTGGGCGTGAAGTTCAGCATGCCCTTGTCCTGGACGCTGATGGCGAGCCTGGGGCTGCTGATGATGGCTATTTTTGGCCATATCCGCTGGGGACTGTATGGCCGCTTGGGCCGCAACGTTCAGGCCGAGGCCTGGCCTGCGGCGGCAGCGGCGCTGGCGCGCATTCGCCTGTGGGTGATGGTTAACCTGCTGCTGGGGCTGGTGATTGTGGTGCTCACCCTCATGGGCGTGGCCCGTTAAAGGGGCAGGGGTGAATCCAAACGCCAAACTGCTTTGGCGGGCGCCGCTCTGGGCCCTGTCCATTTTGCTGGCCACCTTAGGCATGCTGGGCCCGTTCTCGGTCGATACCTATATTCCGGCCTTTTCAGCCATTGCGGGTTCTTTGGGCGCCACGCCGGTAGAAATGCAGCAAACCCTGTCGGGATATTTGATGGGTTTTGCGGTCATGAGCCTGTTTCATGGCGCCATTTCTGACAGCGTGGGGCGCAGACCGGTGGTGCTGTGGGGCCTGGCGGCCTTCACCTTGGCCAGTTTGGGTTGCGCCTTGTCTCAAACCATTGAGCAGTTTGTGTTTTTTCGTGCCCTGCAGGGCATTAGCTCCGGGGCCGGCATTGTGGTGGCGCGGGCGGTGGTGCGTGACATGTTCGCGCCCAGCCAGGCGCAGCGGGTGATGAGCCAGATCACGCTATTTTTTGGTGTGGCGCCGGCCATTGCTCCCTTGATTGGCGGATGGCTGCTGGTGTGGTTCAACTGGCACAGCATCTTCTGGTTTTTGGTTCTGGTCGGTCTGGCGCAGTGGGTGGCCAATTACAAGCTGCTGCCCGAAACCCTGGCGCCCGAACAACGCCAGCCGTTTGAAGTCAAGCACCTGATGCGGGGGTACTGGAAACTGGGTTCTGACCCGCGCTTCTTGCTCTTGGCAGTGGCCAGTGGCGTGCCCTTCAATGGCATGTTCTTGTATGTGTTGTCGGCCCCGGCCTTTTTGGGCGAATTGCTGGCATTGGCGCCCACGCAGTTCTTCTGGCTGTTTATTTTCACCATCAGCGGCATCATGACCGGTGCCTGGCTCAGCGGACGCAATGCCGGCAAGTTGACACCCAAGCGCCAGATACGGCTGGGTTTTTTGATACTGCTGGTGGCAGGCTGCATCAACCTGGCGGCCAACATGCTGTTCAAGGCCGAGGCTTTCTGGGCCTTGTGGCCAATTGCGTTTCTGGCCCTGGGCTGGGCCGTCATGACACCGTCTATTACCTTGCTGGTGTTGGATCTGCACCCCGAGCGCCGGGGCATGGCTTCTTCCTTGCAGACCTTCATCACCGCCACCGTGAATGCCTTGGTGGCTGGCGTATTGGCGCCCTTGGTGATGCATTCCACCCAATGGTTGGCGGCTAGTGCGTTGGGGTTTGGTCTGGTGGGGCTGGTGGCTTGGTTAGTGGTGCATCGACGCTGGCCCGACCTCGGGCGTTCCCTGCACGCCGCGCATTGAGCCGCTGGGTCTGTCTGTGTCCTACAGCGCGCTGAGCACCAAGTCGATACGCCGTTGCAAGGCGCTGGCTGCCTCAAGGTCTCCAGCGGCCGTGGCACGCTGGTGTTGAACCCCCAGCCAGGCCAGCAGAGGCCGGCGCCAACCTTGGGCCGAGGCGGTGTCCAGCGCCACTTGAATGTCTGCGGGGCCAATCAAACCTTTTTTCAGCAGTACCGAGGCGGCCACCAAACGGGCCAGCGGGTCGGGTAGGGCTTGCAACAGGGCGGTTTTTTCAGGCCCCGCCTGCACCACGGCGCGGTAGTGTGGCGCCAGCAATGCGCTGTCCAGCCCACTCCACTGGCCGCTCAAGAAGGCGGCATAGGCCCGCTCGGGGGGCTGGGCGTCAAGGGCCAGGGCCTGGTAGGCCGGGCAGTCATCAAACGCCAGACTGGCGCTGCGCACGGCACAGCGGACCAGCTCGGCGCGCGCACTCAAGTCAGAGCGGCCGGTGCTGGCAATGTCGTGCCGCACGGCCGCAAAATCCAGTTCTGCCAGCCGGGTGTTGCCGGTTAAATAAGCCTGTGTGAATGACTTGAGCGAAGCCAGGGCGTTGGACTGCCATTCAGGCGGCACGGGTGGGCTGCTGCAGCCCATCAGCAAGAGCACGGTCATCCAGCAGGTCAGGGCAGAGCGCAGGGTGTTCATGGCAACTTGATCTCGCTGTCGCGGGCAAAAGGCCATTTACGGTTGATCTCGTCCACCAGTTGCGTGGCCTTGCGCAGGCTTTTTTCGACCTCGGTACGCAGGGCGCCCAAGTCGTTGGTGGCTTCGCGCACGTTGGCGCTGGCCGCCTGGGCTTCGGCCAGTACGGCGTCTACTTTTTTCAGACTGGCGCGGGCGTCGCTCAATAGTCCGGTGAGTTCCACTACCGTGGCTTTGGACTCGCTCATCACTCCTTGTGCGCCAAAAACCAGTTGGTCAGCGCGGGCCAGCAGGGCGTTGGTGTTGTCAAGCGTGGTGATTATTTTTTGCGCGTTGGCTTCACTGCCGAGCAGGCTGGTGAGCAAGCCATAGCGTCCGGTCAGGCGCTTGGTGACGATGCTGAGGTGCCCCAGGGTGCTGTTGATGCTGGAGTTCGGGTCGGTCATGGCTTGCAGGTTTTCCAGCAAGGCGCGCGTGGTGGCCACAATGCGTGGAATCTCAGCCGTGGTGTCGCCCCGCAATACGGTGCGCTCGGCGTTTTCAGGCAACGGGGGGTCGCTCAGAATGCCGCTGAAGGCGCGCAACCGGGTGTCGCCCACCATGCCGCGCTCCATGGTGAAAATGCTGGAGGTGCGCAGCCAGCGGGCATCTTTTTTAGGCACATCAATCAGCAAGCGGGCTTTGCCGTCTGCCGACAGCTCGATGCGCTGCACCCGGCCAATCGGAAAGCCCGAAAAAGTCAGGTCCGAGCCCACCAGCAGGCCTTCGGCATCATCAGCCACCAGGACCAGCCGTTGGGTGCTTTCGAACACGCCTCGGGCATACATCACATAGAGCAAAAAGCCAAGTAGCAAAGCGGCAATGGTCACCATCAGGAGCAGGGCCTTGGCCTCTATGTGGGCTACGGAGGGCGGAGATTCGTGGGTGTTTGGCATGGTGTCTTGGGGTGGACTCAGATGTATTTGACAGCCAGGGACGCCGCCTCTATCAACAACAGAACCAGAAACAGGCGCGCAGCGCCGGGCTGCACGGTCTCCAGAGAGGTGGGCTTGTGCGAGGCTTCCAGGCTGGCGGCCATGGGTACCACGGCGACGGCAAGACTGAAAAACAGGGTTTTGAGCATGAAGCCCAGGGTGACGCTCAGGTCAAACACGCGACCCACGGTGCGCGTGTAGTCCGGAAGTCCCCAGGGCGAGAGGCCATAGACCGTCAGGTAGGCCTGCACCAGCGCAATCAGGCTGCTCAGGGTGGCCAGCGCCAGCACGGTGAAGGTGGTGGCCAGAATCTCCGGCACCCACTGGCGACGCAGTGGTTCAAAGTTCTGGCGTACCAGGGTGGCCACGGGGTGCTTGGGGTACTGCGCCAAACTGACGGCATTGAAGACCATACCGGCGCGCAGCGTCACAAACAGGGCGGCTGACAGCGGGATGAGCTCCAGCACCAGCACGCGAACCACCATTTCCAGTGCGTACTGCGACAGCCCGTAACTTTGGGCGGTGACCAACACCACGCGAATCAGCACCAGGCTGAGCAGCGCGCTCAACGCCGTGAACCAGGGCAAGACCGGCCAGGTGCTGGCATAAACCAGCCGAGCCAGGGTGAGCCGGTTGGTTCGGTCGTAGGTGGAAGGGGTGAGCGCCACCACCAGGGCAATGGCCCCAAATTGCAGCAGGTGCCACCAACTCCTGGCCTGGCGAGCCACCACCCTGGCGCCTGCGGGAAACAGGTGGTAGAACGCGGTCAGGGTTTGCATGGCACGATGATATAGGTCGCCTTCTTGGCTAGGACGCTAGGACGCAAGGCCGTGCGTCATTGATGACAGCGTGGCGATTGTTTGATGCGCATCTTGGCCAAGAGGGCCAACAGGGGCATTGAGACGGCTCAACCGGCGTCAAATTGGGCGGCGTTCTTGCCCTTGAAGGGTGCGTAGAAGGCTTTGATGGCTGCCATGTCGGCCTCCACGTTGCCGGTCGGCAGAAAAACCGGCCCTAGGCCGCTGATTTTTCGCTCGTAGTCCATGTAGGCCATCACGATAGGCACTTGAGCCCCTAAGGCGATGTAATAAAAACCAGTTTTCCAGTAGCTGGTTTTGCCCCGCGTGCCTTCTGGCGGTACGACCAAATGCAAGGGCCCCGCGCTCGACTGCAGGGCCGCTACGGAGGCGGCCACCAGGTTGCTGGCTTTTTCCCGCGTCACGGCTATGCCGCCCAGCCAGCGCATCAAGCCCCCAAACGGGGCTCTGAAGATCTGCGCTTTGCCCATCCAGTGGATTTCAATGCGCAAAACAAAAGCCACCATCAAGGTGTAGGGCAGGTCCCAGTTGCTGGTGTGGGGGGCAGCAATCAACACGCTTTTGTGGCAGTTTTCTGGCAGGCGCCCGTCAATCTTCCAACCCGCGAGTTTCAGAAACCCCATGGAAAGCAGGCGCAACAGGCTGTTGACGCCAGGCGTGTTGAAGATTGTGCGTTGCACCAGAATTCGCCTTACAGACCCGCAGCAGCCCGCAGCGCCTGCGCCTTGTCGGTGCGCTCCCAGGTGAACTCGGGCTCTTCGCGGCCAAAGTGGCCGTAAGCGGCGGTCTTTTCGTAGATCGGGCGCAGCAGGTCCAGCATCTGGATGATGCCTTTGGGACGCAAGTCAAAGTGCTCGGCCACCAGGGCAGACAGCTTGTCATCAGGCATGACGCCGGTGCCTTCGGTGTAGACCGTGATGTTCATGGGCTGGGCCACGCCAATGGCGTAAGCCACCTGCACCTGGCACTGCTTGGCCAGACCCGCAGCCACCACGTTCTTGGCCACATAACGGGCGGCGTAGGCCGCCGAGCGGTCCACCTTGGAGGGGTCTTTGCCGGAGAAGGCGCCACCACCGTGGGGGCAGGCACCGCCATAGGTGTCGACAATGATCTTGCGCCCGGTCAGGCCGCAATCGCCCTGGGGGCCGCCAATCACAAAGCGGCCTGTGGGGTTCACCAGGTAACGGGTGTTTTGCAGCCATTCCTTGGGCAGCACGGGCTTGATCAATTCTTCGATGATGGCTTCAGTGAAGCTGGCTTTCATCGTGGTTTGGGTTTCAGACTGGTCCGGGCTGTGCTGGGTGGACAGCACCACGGTGTCGATGGAGTGGGGCTTGCCGTCGACATAACGCATAGTGACCTGGCTCTTGGCGTCAGGACGCAAGAAGGGCAGGCGGCCGTCTTTGCGCAACTGGGCCTGGCGCTCCATCAGGCGGTGGGCGTAGTAAATCGGCGCGGGCATCAGCTCTGGGGTTTCGTCACAGGCGTAGCCAAACATCAGGCCCTGGTCGCCGGCGCCTGTGTTGAGGTGGTCGTCACTGGCGTGGTCCACGCCCTGGGCGATGTCGTTGCTTTGTTTGTCGTAGGCCACCAACACGGCGCAGCCCTTGTAGTCAATGCCGTACTCGGTGTTGTCGTAGCCAATGCGTTTGATGGTGTCGCGTGCCACCTGGATGTAGTCCACATGCGCGTTGGTGGTGATTTCACCGGCCAGCACCACCAGACCGGTGTTGGTCAAGGTCTCGGCAGCTACGCGGGACTTGGGGTCTTGTTTGAAAATCGCGTCCAGGATGGCATCAGAGATTTGATCGGCCACCTTGTCGGGGTGTCCTTCAGAGACGGATTCAGAGGTAAAGAGAAAATCGTTCGCCATGTTTAAAGCTCCAGTGACCAAGTTAACAATTAAAAAATCGCGTTGCTGGGGCCTAAGGCTTTGGCGAACGCTTTAGCAGTGTTGTCAAAGTTGACAAGGCACAATGGCGGCTCGCTAAAGCCGGTCTTTGTGGGTCGCCCTGCAAGTAGTTCATAACTCAGCGACGCGCGGATCTTACCTGATTGATGCACCTTCTCTTCAAACTATTTGCCAAATTGCCCTTGGTTATGGCCCACGCGCTGGGCTGGAGCCTGGGTTGGCTCGTCTTCGTGGTGTCAGAAACCTACCGCCGCCGGTTTTTGGCCAACGCCCGCCAAGCCGGCGTGGGTTGGCGCCTGTGGCTGGGTGCCGTGGGGGCGAGCGGCAAGCTGGTGGCCGAATTGCCTCGCCTGTGGGTGGGTGCGCCCGTACCTTTGCAGTGGGATGGCGCCTCTCACGTGGAGGCGGCGCTGTCCCAGGGGCACGGCGTGGTGTTTTTGACGCCGCATCTGGGTTGTTTTGAAATCACCGCCCAAGCCTACGCACAGCGCTTTGGCGCGCAACAGCCCATGACGGTGTTGTACCGGCCGCCCCGCCAGCCTTGGTTGCGCGCTTTGGTAGCCTCCGCCCGAGTGCGGCCGGGCCTGAAGACCGCGCCCACCACCTTGTCGGGTGTGCGCCAGATGATCAAGGCCTTGAAGCAGGGCCAGTCGCTGGGGCTCTTGCCCGACCAAGTACCGCCCTTGGGCATGGGCCTGTGGGCGCCTTTCTTCGGTCGTGACGCCTACACCATGACGCTTGCGGTGCGCTTGGTGCAGCAAACCGGGGCCACGGTGCTGATTGCTTGGGGTGAGCGCTTGCCCCGGGGCCAGGGCTACCGGGTGCATGTGCAAGCTTTGCCGGTAGCGGTGGGGGAGGACACTGAAGCATCGGTGGCCAGTATCAATGCTGCGTTGGAAGGTTTAATTCTTCAATGTCCTCAGCAGTATTTATGGGGTTATGAGCGCTATAAAAACCCGCGCCAGGAGTCTGCATGAGCCAGGCGTTGGTGAGCCGTTGCGGCGTCTGGGTGATGCAGCGTTTGGCGCATTTGCCGCTGGCCTGGGTCCGCACATTGGGCTGGCTGTTGGGCTGGGCCTTGTACGCGCTGGTGCTGCCGCGCAAGCGCGTGGTGTTCATCAATTTGCGCTTGTGCTTTCCAAAACTGTCGCAGCAGGACATCCGGGTTTTGGCCCGCCAGACCTTTATTCACTTTGCCCAGGCCTGGCTGGACCGAGGCTGGTTGTGGCACGGTCCGGACGATCTGGTGCGCCAGCGCTTGACCTTGACTGGCGCCCTGGACGCTTTGCAGGGCAGTGAGCCGGTGGTCATTTTTGCGCCGCACTTTGTCGGGCTGGATGCCGGCTGGACGGCGCTGACGCAACAACTGCCGCGCCACTTCCAAACCATCTACACGCCGCAGTCCAACCACGTGCTGGACGCCTGGATTCTGGCGGGCCGCCAGCGCTTCGGGCAGGCGCGCCTGCTGTTGCGCGAGGACGGCGTGAAGCCGCTGGTGGCGACCCTGCGCCAGGGCGACCCCTTGTATTTATTGCCCGACAGGAGTTTTGGTCTGAGTGAATCGGTGTTTGTGCCTTTTTATGGCATTTCGGCAGCGACCGTGCCGTCTTTGTCGCGCTTTGCCAGGCTGGGCCGGGCCCAGGTGGTGCCGGTCATCACGCGCTTGACGCCGCAGGGCTACACGGTGGAAATTCAACCCGCCTGGCAAGACTTCCCGACCGACGACGCCTTAGCCGACACAGCGCGCATGAACCAGCAGCTGCAAACCTATATTGACGCCATGCCCGACCAGTACTACTGGGTGCACAAGCGCTTCAAGACCCAGCCGCCCGGGCAAGCCGCGCCTTACTGAAGCGGGCTTGACGGTGCCGGGCTTAAAAAGTCGGCCAGCACACGCATCACCAAGGCCGGCTGCTCATGCACCATCCAGTGCGAGGCCGAAGCCACCCGCACCAGCGTGAGCGGCTTGACGAAGTCGTCTAGCCCGTCGAGCAACACTGGCAGCAAGGCGGTGTCTTGCATACCCCACAGCACCAGGGTCGGAAGCTGAACGCTGAGCATCGCGTGCGGCAGCTCAATGGCCGCCGCTCCGGGGTCTTGCGCTGTGGGTGGGCGCAATGGCGAAGCCCGGTACAGGTTGCAGCCGCCAGTCAGACCCGCGCGCCATACCTCGCGGTAGCAATTTTGAAGTTCTTCGGTGAGCCAATTCGCATGTTGCTGGCGAGCTGCGCCATCGCCACCGCTACCGCCACCCTGCCCGTGGCCTGGCTGCAAGAAGTCCCACAGGTTGGCAAAATCGTCCTGCGCCAGCCAGGTTTCAGCCGATGGCTTGATCAGGTCTTGCATGTAGGTGCTGGCGGCTTGTTGCTGCGGGTCGGTTTGGAGGGCGCGCAAGAAGGTGCCCGGATGGGGCGAGTTGATGATGGCCAGTTGTTGCATTAAATGCGGCGCCTGGTTGGCCAGGTTCCAGGCCACGGCACCACCCCAGTCGTGCGCGACCAGGCAGGCCAGGGGCGTGCTGGAGGTGCTGGAAGATTGGGTTTCAATCGCGATCAGCGCCGTGATGTCCTGCACCAGGTGTTTGGGGCGGTAGGCCTCAATCTCGGCGGGGGCGCTGGACGGCCCAAACCCGCGCAAATAGGGCGCCACACAGCGGTAGGCGCCGTTTTCAGGCAGGGCAAAAAAGCGCAGCAATTCATCCCAGACGAAGGCGCCTTCCGGGAAGCCATGTAAAAACATCAGCACCGGCCGGCCACGTGCCCCGGTGGCTCGGCAGCCCAGGGTGATGCCGTGAGGCAGGGGCTGGTTAAAGGTTTCAATCATGGTGTGAACCCATAAAAGCTTGGGGTGGTAGCGCGGGTTTTGGCGCTTATCTAAGACCAGGCGTTCGCGCTGGCACCCTTACTCGGCGGCTGGTTTTTCAGCCGGGTGGGCCCAATTCCAAAGCAGGGTCGAGACCTCGTCAATACCGATGCGTTTGGTGGCCGAAAAAAGCCGCACTTCGCCGCCACCAGATTGCAGCTTCATGATGGACAAGGCCTTGGTCTGTTCTGCCCGGGTGAGCTTGTCGGCCTTGGTCAGGATGACCAGAAATTTCAGGCCTTCCTCTACCCGAGGGCGTATCACGTCGAGCAAAATTTCATCGAGATCGGTCAAGCCGTGGCGTGGGTCGCACATCAGCACAATGGCTTTGAGGTTTTCACGCGTCACCAGGTAATTGGCCATCACCTGCTGCCAGCGAATCTTGTCCTGTTTGGGCACTGCCGCGTACCCGTAGCCGGGTAAGTCTGCCAGTACGGCATCGGTCACGCCTTGTTTGCCCAGAGAAAACAGGTTGATGTGTTGGGTGCGGCCTGGCTTTTTAGAGGCAAAGGCCAGCTGTTTTTGCTGCGTGAGCGTGTTGATACAGGTGGACTTGCCCGCGTTGGAGCGGCCCACAAAGGCAATTTCCGGTACCTCCAGGGTGGGCAAGAAGTGCAGTTGAGGTGCGGTGGTGAGGAATTTGGCCGTATGCATCCAGCCTGAAGCGACCAGGGCGGCAGCCTTGGCAGAAGCGTCAGGGGAGCGTGCCGGTGCGGCCGGTGCAGGAGGGTTTGTGTTGGTAGTCATTAAGTAAAGGGCGAAGACCCATGGCTGCATTGTAGAATCAGCCTGTTTTTGCTCACCAGACACGCCATTGATTATGAAGTTGCTTGCCTCTCTTTTAATTACCGCCGCCCTTGCCGCGCCGGCTTTCTCTACCTTCGCTGCAGATGCCAAGGCCGTTGCGGCCAAGGCTGAGCCGGTCAAAGTGGTCAAACCCGACCTCGTCAAAGGTGAAGCCAGTTACACCGCTGTTTGCGCTTCTTGCCACGGTGCCGACGCCAACTCCGCCATCGCTGCCAACCCCAAACTGGCCCAGCAGCACCCCGAATACCTGGTCAAGCAATTGCAGGAATTCAAGTCCGGCAAACGTGCCAACGCCATCATGTCGGGTTTTGCTGGCACGCTCAGTGACGACGACATGAAGAACATCGCTTACTGGGCGGCCTCCAAAACCGCCAAGCCTGGTTTTGCCAAAGACAAAGAGCTGGTGGCCCTGGGTGAGCGCATTTACCGCGGCGGCATTGCCGACCGCCAGGTGCCTGCCTGTGCCGGTTGCCACAGCCCCAACGGCGCTGGCATTCCAGCCCAGTACCCCCGCCTTGGCGGTCAGCACGCCGACTACGGGGTGGCCCAGTTGACCGCTTTCCGTGATGGTGTGCGTAAAAACAGCCTCCAAATGACCCAGGTGGCGGCCAAGATGAATGACCGCGAAATCAGGGCTGTGGCCGACTACATCGCCGGTTTGCGCTGAACAAATACAGCCAATCAGGGGTTTTAAAGCACGTTTTATATTGAACTAAACGCTTGCATCAATCCCTAACAGGGGCGGGTCCATTCACAAATGGTCTGCCCTTTTTTTTTGAGACAACGACAATCCCCCCATGACAGTCTCCACCCAAGGCCTTGAACTCAAATCTGCCAGCCGTCACGTACGCGCTGCGGTGGAATTGCTGTCTTCCATGCGCTTCTCGATTTCGCTGCTCAGTGTCATCTGTATTGCCTCGGTCATTGGCACGGTGCTCAAGCAGAACGAGCCCTTTGGCAACTACGTCAACCAATTTGGGCCGTTCTGGGCCGAATTTTTTCGGGCCGTCAGCCTTTACTCGGTTTACAGCGCCTGGTGGTTTTTGCTGATTCTGGCTTTTTTGGTCACCAGCACATCGCTTTGCATTGCCCGCAACACGCCCAAAATCATCATCGATTTACGCACCTACAAAGAAAATATACGGGCCCAAAGCCTGCAAGCCTTTGGGCACCGTGCGCAGGCCAATCTGGATGAAACGCCTGAGCTGGCGGCCCGGCGCATTGGCCATATGCTGGTGGGTGGGGGCTGGAAGGTTAAGTTGCAGCACCGTGAACTACCCGGTGCCAATGGCTGGATGGTGGCGGCCAAGGCGGGGGCGGCCAACAAGGTGGGCTACATCGCCGCGCACAGCGCCATCGTGCTGGTTTGCCTGGGTGGGCTGCTCGATGGCGACTTGATGGTGCGGGCTCAGATGCTCTTCAACGGCAAAAGCGCCTTCACCGGTGGCGGCATGATGGTCGATGTGCCGTCCCAGCACCGCTTGACTGAGAACAACCCCACCTTTCGCGCCAACCTGCTGGTCACCGAAGGCACGCGCTCCAGCACCGCTGTGCTGAACCAGTCCGACGGCATCTTGTTGCAGGAACTGCCGTTTGCGGTTGAGTTGAAAAAGTTTTTTGTGGAGTACTACTCCACCGGCATGCCCAAACTGTTTGCCAGTGACATCATCATCCACGACCTGCACACCGGCGAAAAAATACCTGCCCGGGTGGAGGTGAACCACCCAGCCAGCTACAAAGGCGTAGAAATTTACCAGTCCAGCTTTGACGATGGGGGCTCGCGCGTCAAACTCTCAGCGCTGCCCATGAAGGCGGCGACCAAACCTTTTGAAATTGAGGGGGTCATAGGCGGCTCCTCAAAGCTGACCAATGGCAACGAGAACCTCACGCTGGAGTACACCGGCCTGCGTGTGATCAATGTGGAGAACTTCAGCGCCAACGCGGTCGGTGGCTCCGGCAGTGCCATTGGTGTGGACGTGCGCAAGGTTGATTTGCGCGATTCCCTCAACGCCCGAATGGGTGCAGCCAACAAGGTCAAGGTCAACAAGGACCTGCGCAATGTGGGCCCCAGCATCACCTACAAGCTGCGCGATGCTGCCGGGCAAGCGCGTGAGTTTCACAACTACATGCTGCCCGTCGACATGGGGGACGGCGCGCCGGTGTTCTTGATGGGGCTGCGCGATACGCCGTCTGAACCCTTCCGTTATTTGCGCGTCCCGGCTGACGAGCAGGGCAGCTCCCAGGTATTTTTCAAGCTGCGTGAGGCACTGGCTGACCCTGCAGTGCGTGAGCAGGCCATTGCGCGCTACGTGGCCAACGCGGTGGCGGCAGACCGGCCTGACCTGCGCGATCCACTTGCTGTATCGGCTTCACGGGCGTTGGCTTTGTTTGCCGGGGCCACGTCTGCGCCTAACGCCAATGCAGCGGGCCAGGTCAGCGGCGGTTTGCAGGCCATGGCCGACTTCATGGAGACCAATGTGCCAGAAGCCGAGCGCACCAAAGCCGGTGACGTGTTGGTTCGCATTCTGAACGGCACCTTGTTTGAGATGACCCAAATGGTGCGCGCCGAAGCTGGGCTCAAGCCGCTGCTGCCCAATGAGGCCACCCAGGCCTTCATGAGCCAGGCCGTTTTGGCGCTGAGTGATGCGCAGGCCTACCCCGCGCCCATGGTGCTGCAATTGGCCGACTTCACGCAGGTGCAGGCCAGCGTCTTTCAGGTGGCGCGGGCACCGGGCAAAAGCATTGTGTATTTGGGTTGCGCCCTGCTGATTCTGGGCGTGTTTGCCATGCTCTACATCCGTGAAAGACGGCTATGGGTCTGGCTCACCCCACACGACGGGCGCACCAGCGCCACCATGGCGCTTTCCAGCAACCGCAAAACGCTAGACGGCGATCAAGAATTTGAGCAGCTGAAAACCCGGCTGCTGGGTACCAAGGACCATTGACATGAACAGCGCAACTTCCCCCCAGGTTTCAAACTTAACCCTTCACGAAGGCTATTTCAGCCGTCGCAACATGCTGGACTGGGTATTTGCCATCCTGGTGTTGGCAGGCGGCCTGTTTGCCTTCATGCGCTACAACGCGGCCATGGATGTTTATGAGCAAGGCATTTTGCTGGCGACCTTGCCTTGCACCGTGGCGCTGTGCTGGTTCTGGCGGCCCTTGCAGGCCCTCATGGTGGTTGCCGCCGGCCTGTCTTTGCTGGCCATCAATGCGTACCAGGGCAATCTGGCCAATGCCGAAACGGTGTTCTGGCTCAAATACTTTCTCTCTAGCCAGTCTGCCATTTTGTGGATGAGCATGCTGATTTTCATGAGCACCATTTTTTACTGGATAGGCATGTTTGCCTCCACCCAGGGCGACGCCATGTCGCTGGTGGCTTCACGCCTGCTGTGGGTGGCGGTGGTCATGGCGCTGGTGGGCACGCTGGTGCGCTGGTATGAAAGCTACCTGCTGGGGGCTGACGTGGGCCATATTCCAGTGAGTAATCTGTACGAGGTGTTCGTGTTGTTTTGCTGGCTGACGGCGGCTTTTTACCTGTACTTCGAAATGCACTACAAAACCCGCGCCCTCGGTGCTTTTGTGATGCTGGTGGTCAGCGCGGCGGTGGGCTTTTTGCTTTGGTACACGCTGGTGCGCGGTGCGCATGAAATCACGCCGCTGGTGCCGGCCCTGAAAAGCTGGTGGATGAAGCTGCACGTGCCGGCCAACTTCATTGGTTACGGTACCTTTGCACTGGCCGCCATGGTGGCGTTTGCCTACCTCATCAAGAGCCAGGCCGGCGAAACCCGCTGGTACAAACTGGCGCCCTTGTGGCTGCTGGGCATCGTGCTGTGTTTTGAGCCCGTGGTGTTTCGCAAATCGGCCGTGCTTGGCATGAGCGATTACTGGGCGGTGTACTTTGGTCTGTCTGCCTTGGCAGTGGCCGGTATTTTGCTGGGACGCCGCCGCTTAGCTGCGCGCTTGCCTGCGTTCGAAATTCTGGACGACCTGATGTACAAGTCCATCGCCGTGGGCTTTGCTTTCTTCACCATTGCCACCGTGCTCGGTGCCCTGTGGGCGGCCGAGGCCTGGGGCGGCTACTGGAGCTGGGACCCCAAGGAAACCTGGGCACTGATTGTCTGGCTCAACTATGCGGCCTGGCTGCACATGCGCCTGATGAAGGGCCTGCGTGGTACCGTGGCTGCTTGGTGGGCCTTGTCGGGCCTGGCAGTCACTACGTTTGCTTTCATCGGCGTCAACATGTTTTTGAGTGGCTTGCACAGTTACGGTACTTTGTAAGCCCGTTGCCTAGGCCTATTGGCTATTGCTTATGGGCTATTGGATAACCCCGGCGGTCACCGCCATGAGGAGATTGCAATCATGATCATTCACACCCAACGTGACGGCTTTGCGCACCCACTGCCCAGCGAGATCACCGGCCAGGAAATTTACCAAGGACGGCGCGCGCTGATCCAGCGCATGGCCACGGGTGCTGCCGGCCTGGCTTTGGCGGGCTGGGCTGGCCGCGAGGCCCTAGCCACGAGTGCGGCACCTGGAAAAAATGCGGCGCTGGCAGCCACCAAATCCACTCTGGCCGGTGCGCTCACCATGGACAAGGTCACTGATTACAAAGACGCCAGCACCTACAACAACTTTTACGAGTTTGGCACCGACAAGGCCGAACCGGCGCAAAACGCCCAAACCCTTAAAACCAGCCCTTGGACGGTCGAGATTGAAGGCCTGGTCAAAAAGCCGGCCAAATACACGCTGGAAGACCTGCTCAAACTCAGCGCCCAGGAAGAGCGCATTTACCGGTTGCGCTGCGTCGAAGGCTGGTCTATGGTGATTCCCTGGGTGGGCTATTCGCTGGCTGAACTCATCAAGAAAGTTGAGCCCCTGGGCAGCGCAAAATACGTGGAGTTTGTCACCCTGGTCGACCCCAAGACCATGCCGTACGTGGGATCACAGGTGCTGGAGTGGCCTTATGTAGAGGCGCTGCGTCTGGACGAGGCCATGCACCCGCTGACCCTGCTGTCCTTTGGCATGTATGGCGAGGTGTTGCCCAAGCAAAACGGTGCGCCGGTGCGCTTGGTGGTGCCCTGGAAATATGGTTTCAAGAGCGGCAAGAGCCTGGTCAAAATTCGCTTCACAGACAAACAGCCTGCTACCGCCTGGAACAAGGCCGCGGCCAATGAATACGGCTTTTACTCCAACGTGAACCCCAACGTGGACCACCCGCGCTGGAGCCAGGCCACTGAGCGGCGCATAGGAGAAGACGGTTTGTTTGCCAAGAAGCGAAAAACCCTGATGTTCAACGGCTACGAGGCACAGGTGGGCCAGCTTTACGCGGGCATGGACCTTAAAAAGAACTTCTGATGCGGCCTTTGGCCCCCTTGCTTCTGCAGCCATCGGCCAAGCCGCTGCTGCTGTTGCTGGGCCTGCTGCCCCTGGCCTGGTTGGTGTGGGCCGCTGCTACCCAACAACTGGGTGCCAACCCGGCCGAGGCCTTGCTACGCGCCACCGGCGACTGGACCTTGCGTGGCCTGTGTCTGGTGCTGGCGGTGACCCCCTTGCGCGTGCTGAGCCATACCCCGGCGCTGGCCCGTTTTCGCCGCCTGCTTGGGTTGCTGGTGTTTTTCTATGCCTCGCTGCATTTGCTGGCCTATAGCTGGTTTGACATGGGCTTTGATCTGTCCGACATAGTCGGTGATATTGTCAAGCGGCCCTTCATTCTGGTGGGCTTTTCAGGCTTTTTGTTGCTCTTGCCTTTGGCGCTGACGTCCAGCAACCGGGCCATCAAGGCGCTAGGCGCTGCCCGTTGGAAGACTTTGCACCGCTTGGTTTATGCCGTGGCGCTGCTGGCTGTGCTGCATTTTTTCTGGATGCGTGCGGGCAAGCGTAATTTTCAGGAGGTGCTGGTGTATGCCTTGATTCTGGGCAGCTTGCTGGGCTGGCGTGTCAAACACTATCTGGCGCAGAAGTCAAAAAAGACGAAAGCCTGAACGCTAACTCAAGCGACTTCACGGCCACGTTCGCCGCGAATCAGGCTTTAAGATGGACTAGATGGACTAGATGAACTAGATGGACTAGATGGACTAGATGGACTAGCGAGGGACCAGGGTTTCGTGGCGCAGTTGGTCTTCAATCGTTTCGCGCTGGCGAATTACATGGGCCTGCAGGCCGTCTACCAAAATCTCGGCAGCGCGCCCGCGCGAGTTGTAGTTGCTGGCCATGCTCATGCAATAGGCCCCAGCGGACAGCACCGCCAGCAGGTCGCCCGCCTGGACGGCCAGGGTGCGGTCGTGGCCAATCCAGTCACCGCTTTCGCACACCGGCCCCACCACGTCGTACAGCGTGTCATCCGCGTGGCGCGGGGTGACTGGCACGATCTGGTGGTAGGCCTGGTACATGGCCGGGCGTGGCAAGTCGTTCATGGCGGCGTCGACAATGCAAAAGTTTTTCTGTTCGCCAGGCTTCAGGTACAGCACCTCGGTCAAGCAGACGCCGGCGTTACCCACCAGTGAGCGACCCGGTTCAACCATGAGCTGGCGCTGGCCGTAGCCGCGCGCGTCGAGTTTGGCCAACAGTTGCGACCACAGCGCATCGGCGGCCGGTGGTGTGTCGCCGTTGTAGTTGATGCCCAGGCCGCCGCCAAAGTCAATGTGGTGAATGGCAATGCCCGCTGCTTCAATATCGGCCACCAGGTCAAGCACCCGGTCCATGGCGTCTAGATAGGGCGTGGCCTCGGTGATTTGTGAGCCAATGTGGCAGTCGATTCCCACCACTTTCAAACCCGGCAGGCCCGCCGCATGGCGGTAAGCCCGCACCGCCTCTTCATGGGCAATGCCAAATTTGTTGCCTTTGAGCCCGGTCGAAATATAGGGGTGGGTTTTGGGGTCCACATTCGGATTGACCCGCAGGCTCACCGGTGCCCGCAGGCCCAGGGCGACGGCAACTTCGCTCAGCACGTCCAGCTCCGCTTCACTCTCCACGTTGAAGCAGCCAATGCCGGCTTGCAGCGCTTGCTTCATCTCGGCGCGGGTTTTGCCCACGCCTGAAAAAATCACTTGTGCGGGCACGGCGCCAGCAGCCAGTACGCGCACCAGTTCGCCACCAGAGACGATGTCAAAGCCACAGCCGGCTTGGGCAAAAACCTGCAACACGCCCAGTGACGAGTTGGCCTTCATCGCGTAGCAAATTTGAACCCTTCGCCCGGCAAAACCGCGCTGGTAAGCGGCCAGCGCCGCCAGCATGGAGGCCTTGGAGTACACATACAGCGGTGTGCCGTGTTCGCGTGCCAAAGCGGCCAGGCTGACGTCTTCAGAAAACAGCTGCTCACCGCGGTAAGCAAGCTGGGGTTGGCCGGGCAAAATAGAAGAGGTCATGGCGCAGGGGTCACAAGTGAAGGGGAGGAAGCCGCAGCGGCGGGGGGCTGAGGCAGGGCAGGCCGTGTGGGCCGAGCAGGTACCGCGCTCGCAGCCGGGGTGCGCCACAGCGTCTCTGGCAAAGTGGCGCGTTGGGCGGCAGCCGGGTCAGTTGGCAAATACAGCGCGCCTTGCTGGCCACAGGCCTGCAGGGCGGCCGCACTGAGAACAAGGGCAAGCCTTCTGACTAGAATTCCGGGTGAACGCAACATGGTGAAATTGTAATGACTGACTCTGAATTCCTGGACCTGGCGGAAACGCTGCTCAAAGCCGTGGAGCGGTCATGTGACCACATCAACGACCAAGACCTGGCCGACATCGACAACCAGCGCGTGGGCGCCATGGTGACCCTGGTATTTCCCAACCACAGCCAGATCGTCATCAACCTGCAAAAACCCTTGCATGAGGTCTGGTTGGCAGCCAAGTCGGGCGGCTACCACTTCAAACACGACGGCACGGGTTGGATGGATACCAAAGGGCAGGGCGAGTTTTTTGCCAGCCTCACCCGCTTTGCCAGCGAGCAGTCGGGCTGCACGCTGGTGTTCACGGGCTGATCTGTTCTTGATCAGTTCTTGAACAGGTCGATGATTTTTTTCTTTTCATCGGCAGCGGGCAAGACCAGCGTTCCCGCTGGGCTGCTGCCCGGTTTGTCATTGAGTCCCAGACTGCTGATGCCGGCACCTTTGGCAAACTCTTCAAAATACCATTCACCCCCCACGTTCACCACGCCTTCAGGGGCAGATGGCTCCATCACGGGCACATTTTTCAGCGCTTGTGCCATGAACTGAATCCACACCGGCAAGCTCAGGCCGCCCCCGGTTTCCTTGTCGCCGAGCTTGCGGGGGTTGTCGTAGCCAATCCAGGTGACGGCCGCCAGCGTAGGCTGAAAGCCGGCAAACCAGGCGTCCATGGAGTCGTTGGTGGTGCCGGTCTTGCCATACAAGTCGGGGCGTTTGAGCGTGCCCTGGGCCGAAGCAGCCGTGCCGCTGCGCGTCACTTCCTGCAACAGGCTTTCCATGATGAAGGCGTTGCGCGGGTCAATGACGCGGTTGGAATCATCGAGTACCGGCGCTTTGGTCTCGGCCAGCACTTTGCCTTTCTGGTCGGTGACCTTGGCAATCAGCCAGGGGTTGACCCGATAGCCGCCATTGGCAAACACTGAATAGGCGCTCACCATCTGCATCGGCGTGACCGAGCCGGCCCCAAGTGCCATGGTCAGGTACGCGGGATGCTTGTCTTCTTCAAAGCCGAAGCGCGTCACCCACTCCTGCGCATAGGGGGCGCCAACGGCTTGCAGAATACGAATCGAGACCATGTTCTTCGACTTGGCCAGACCCCGGCGCAGGCTCATGGGGCCATCAAATTTACCGTCATAATTTTTGGGCTCCCAGGGTTGGCCGCCGGTTACTCCGGCGTCAAAAAACAGGGGCGCATCGTTGATGATGGTGGCGGGGGTAAAGCCTTTTTCCAGGGCCGCAGAGTAGATAAAGGGCTTGAAGCTGGAACCCGGCTGGCGCCAGGCTTGGGTCACGTGGTTGAACTTGTTCTTCTCAAAGTCAAAACCTCCCACCAAGGCCTTGATGGCGCCGTCACGCGGGTCCAGCGCCACAAATGCGCCCTCCACCTCCGGCAGTTGCGTGATAGACCAGGTTTCTTTGACGCTTTTGGTCACCCGAATCACCGCCCCCCGGCGAATTTTGATGTTGGGCGCCGCCGTGCTGGCCAAGCCGGACTGGGCCGGTTTGAGGCCTTCGCCGGTGATCTCCACCACTTCACCGTTTTGCCGGATGGCCAGAATCTTCTTCGCATCCACTTCCAGCACGATGGCTGACATCACATCGCCATTGTCTGGGTGGTCTTCAAGTGCATCGTCAATCGCGTCCTCCATCGTCTTCGGGTCAGTGGGCAAGGTGACAAACTTTTCCGGGCCGCGGTAAACCTGTCGACGCTCAAAGTCCATGATGCCGTTGCGCAAGGCCGCGTACGCCACATTCTGGTCCGAGGCTTTGAGCGTGGTGTAGACATTGAGGCCACGGGTGTAGGTCTCATCGCCATATTGGGTGAACATCAACTGGCGCACCGTCTCGGCCACGTATTCAGCGTGCACCTTGCTGTTGTCCGAGTTGGTTTTAACCTTCAGTTCTTCTTTCTTGGCTGCCTGGGCTTGCTCTGCCGTGATGTACTGGTTGTCCAGCATGCGCTCAATGATGTAGAGCTGGCGCGAACGGGCGCGTTTGGGGTTGCTGATGGGGTTGTAAGCCGAGGGCGCTTTGGGCAAGCCGGCCAGCATGGCGGCTTCGGCCACGCTGATGTCCTTCAAGGCTTTGCCAAAATAGGCCTCAGCCGCCGAGGCAAAACCATAAGCCCGATTGCCCAGAAAAATCTGGTTCATGTAGATCTCAAGAATCTGGTCCTTGCTCAGCATGTGCTCGAGCTTGTAGGTCAACAAAATTTCATAAATCTTGCGCGTGTAGGTTTTTTCTGACGACAGGTAGACATTGCGTGCCACCTGCATGGTGATGGTGGACGCGCCCTGGCTTTTAACCTGCCCCAGGTTGGCCAGCGTGGCCCGCAGCATGCCGCGGTAGTCCACGCCACCGTGTTCATAAAAGCGCGAGTCCTCAATGGCCAGCACCGCGTCCTTCATGACCTTGGGAATATCTTTGATGGGCGTGAGTTGCCGCCGCTCTTCGCCAAACTCACCAATCAGGTAGCCCTCGGAGGAGAACACCCGCAGCGGCAGCTTGGGGCTGTAAGTCGACATTTCCGTGATATCGGGCAGGTTGGGAAACGCCACGGCCATGGCCAGTGCAATCAGGAACACCAGAGACAGCACGCCCGCCAGGGCAAGACCACCGGTCCAAAAGACCAAACGCCACCACCAGTTCACGGGCTGAGCGGGCGGCTGAGTCGGTTTCGACGTAGGAGACTTGCCAGATTGGCCCGGTGGAGTGGTTGAAGACATAAGTTTTTAAAAGGTGTGCGCGGGACGATTATAAAAATAAGAGGTGCCCCGAATGGAAACGCATCCTAGCCCTATTTTCCTGCAGCCTGTGTAGCGTGCAATTAATTGCGCTATCGGTTGGCGGCGCTAGCTGATAGGATGCAGAGACAAAATAACTTTATGCAGGCCCCTGCGGGTCTGTGTCAGGGGGGAAAGTTGATCTCACTGCGGTCCATGCTGAGCCGTGGCCCACCACCTATGCTGGGCCTGGATATAGGCGCCTCCAGTCTCAAGCTGGTGGAGTTAGAGCGCACACGCTCCGGGCAGTTGGTACTCCAACGTTGCGCATCCGAACCCATGCAGCCAGGTTGGGTGGTGGACGGCAAAATCCGTGCGTTCGATGAAATCGCCCAGGCCTTGAAGCAACTCCTGAGCGCCAGCGCCAGCCCAACCCGCCGGGTGGCTATGGCACTGCCCACCGCTGCGGTGCTGGTCAAAAAAATACGCTTGCCCGCTAAGTTGCAGCCGCAAGCGCTGCATCAACAGGTAGAAACAGCGGCTGCTGAATACTTTCCCTTTCCCCTGGAAGAATGCCATTTGGACTATGGCGTGGCCGAGACACCTGCGCCAACGGACGGCCTGGTTGACGTGGAGATTGCCGTTGCCCGCATGGAACGGGTACTTGCATTGCAGGAGTTGGCGCAGGCCGCTGGTTTGACGCCCTGGGTGGTGGACAGCCACGCCTTTGCCGCTCGCCATGCCATCAGCCGTCTCATGGACTACCTGCCCCAAGGGCGGGAGAGCCAGACCTTGGCTTTCTTTGAGTTGGGGTTTGAGAGCAGCAGTTTGCAAATACGGTGTGCCGGCCAGTTTGTTCATCACCGTGAACTGGCGATGGGCGGCGCTGCGCTAACGCAAGAAATAGCAGCCCGCCAAGGTGGCACATGGGCGCAAGCTGAAAAGCAAAAAATACATGCCCACCACGCTGCGCCGTGGGTAAAAGAGAGGGTCGCCACTTTTGTAGACAAGCTGACGGCCGACTTGAGCCAGGCCTTGCAGGCCTTCAATCTCGATGGCGCCTACCCACCGGTCGCGCACGTGATGCTGGCAGGCGGTTCTGCTGAACTGGCCGGTCTGGCCGACAGTCTGCGTGCGCGCGTCCGTGCCCCTTGCGTGCTGCTCGATCCGTTTGTTGGCATGGCACTCGGTGCCTCACTGTCCGAAGGGCAAATACGCCACAAGCCCGCTTACCTGACCGCCTGTGGGCTGGCCCTGCGCAGGTTCTTGCCATGAGGCGCTTGAATTTACTGCCGCACAGGGAGTGGGCCCTGCAGCGCCAACAGCTGCGTTTCAAGGGGTCTCTGGCCGGCGCGATGGCCGTGGGTGTTGCAGTTGCCCTGGCCTATTACGCTTCCTTGCAAGTTCAACTCAACAGGGCCCAGGTGAACCACCAGACCCTGCAAGCTGAGACCCTGCTGTTTGAGCGCCAGATTCAGGACATGGCACGCGTGGCGTTGGACATGGCCACCTTGAGCACGCAGCTGCAGGCGGTGGCAGATGTGCAGTCTTACCGTCACCTGCCCGTGCGCATGCTGTCAGAAATAGCCCGATGCGTGCCCCAAGATGTCTATTTGCTCAGCTTGCGCCAGGACAAGGAAAGTCTGACCCTGCACGGGGTTGCCAAGTCGAGTGAGCGGGTGTCGGCGTTGTTGCGTGCCTTGGGCAGCAGTGCTGTCTTTGCCAAGGCCGAGTTGGTGGAAATTGTGGCCACCCATGTGGGGGTAACGCCAGGCGTTCAAAGGCGCATGGTTAATTTCACCCTGCAGTTGAAGTGGGTGCTGCCACCGGGTGGGTCTACTTTGTCGCTTGCCTCAGCCGGGGGCACACCTGCAGCAGTCCAGTCCTTCAAAGAGCGTGCCGGTCCATGAGTCAATTAACCGAGTATTGGCACAGGCTGCCCCCGCCTATGGCGCAGTCGCTCGAACAATGTCGCCAACTGGAATTCCGCCAGGCCTTCCTCTGGCCGCTGCTGCCCCGTGTTGCTTTGCTGGTGGCAACCTGTGCCTTGGTGGTGGGCGGTCTGTGGTTGCTTGTGCTCAGCGACGCAGAGCAACAGCTGCGCAATGCGCAGGGCTTAGAACTCAAAATGCGCCAAGAATTCACGCTTAAATTGGCCAAGGCGGTGAACCTGGAGGCACGCGCTCGGCAACGCGCACAAATGCAGCACGAGGTGGCCGCGTTTGAAAAGCAGTTGCCGGGCAAGGAAGGCATGGACGCGCTGATTTCAGCCATCAACCAGTCCGGCGTAAATCGCCATTTGCAATTTGAGTTGTTTCGCCCTGGCCCAGAGTTGGTGAAAAGCTTTTATGCCGAACAGCCTATTGCCCTGACTGTCAAAGGCAGTTTTCATGACATGGTTGGCTTGATGGCGGATATGGCGCAGTTCCCACGCCTTGTGACCCTTGGCAACCTGAACCTGGTGCCCGGTCAGAACGGCTTGTTGACGCTGGAGGCGACGGCCAAAACCTACCGCCATCTGGAGGTCGCAGAGTTGGCACAGCAACAAAATAAAGCGCTTGCCAGGAAGGTCACCCAATGACGCATTCGCCCTGGGCGTTGCTGTTGCTGAACATTACCCTGGCCGGCCTGCTGAGTGCTTGCACAGACGCACCTAACCCAGAATTGCAGCCGTGGATGGCCCAGCAAAAAATTCAGATGCGCAAAGAAGTCCCTCTTGTGACTGCACCGCAAGCTTTGGCGCCTGAGCGCCATCACCCCGTCGACAGCCCTGACCCCTTCAGCCCTGCAAAAATGATGCAAGGCTTGGCCCATGAGCCGCAGGCCTCCGCGGCCAGCAAGGCCTTGATCGCCAAAGAACTGGCCCGGCCCAAGGAGGCCTTGGAAGCCGTTGCGTTGGACCAGCTGCGCATGGTGGGCAGCTTGGTGAATTCTGACCAGGTGGTGGCGTTGGTGCAGCTCAACCAGATGG
Organism: uncultured beta proteobacterium; assembly: GCA_903960915.1. GTDB lineage: Bacteria > Pseudomonadota > Gammaproteobacteria > Burkholderiales > Burkholderiaceae_C > Rhodoferax. The sequence goes on along the minus strand of CAJCCO010000022.1, from coordinate 34,500 downwards.
TGTACCAGGTGCGCGCGGGCAACTATTTGGGGCTGAACTATGGACGCATCACCCGCATTGATGAAAAGCGCATCAACCTGCGCGAAATTGTCCGCACCCCGAACGGGGGCTGGGTAGAAAGCCCGGCCACCCTGCTGCTTCAGGAGAAATCACCATGATCTGTGACATGAATCGGTCGTTTATCGCGGCCCTGTGGCGCTTGGGCCTGCTCGCTGTGGTGGGCTTGACCTCCTGGACGGCGCAGGCGCAGATTCAGGTGCAGCAAGTAACCCAAACTCCCACCCAGACACCACCCCAGACCCAGACGCGCATTCAGTCGGTGAGTGGTTCGCTGCAAGCCGGGGTCGAGATGGTCAAGATTGACTTTCAGGGGCCACTGCCGGCCATGCCGGCGGTTTTTTCCACGCCTTCACCGGCGCGCATTGCGATGGACTTTGAACGGGTGAGCAACGGCACCGGTCAAACCACGTTCGACATTCACCAGGGGCGGGTGAGCCAAGTGCGGCTGGTGCAGTCAGACCAGCGCCTTCGCTTGGTGCTGAGTTTGAAAGAAAGCAGTACCTACCAACTTCGGTGGCAGGGCGCCTCCCTGTTGATCATCCTGGACGCGGCGCTACCTGCCGCGTCTGGGCCCGCCGAGGCGGCTATGTTCAGTGCCCCGTTCGAGGGTGTGCGGGCCCTGCTCCAAGCCATTGATTTTCAGCGGGGCGAGGGGGGAAGAGGGCGCATTGTGGTGGGTTTGTCCAGCGCTCAGGTCAATGTCGATATTCGGCAGCAGGGTAAAACCTTGCGCGTGGATTTTTTGAAGACGGCCTTGCCTGAAGGCTTGCAACGGCGCCTGGATGTGACGGACTTTGGCACCCCGGTGCAAAACATCACGACCACCCAGGTGGGCGATCGGGTCAGCATGTTGATTGAACCCCTGGGCAACTGGGTGCACAGCGCCTACCAGGCCGATGGCCAGTTGGTGGTGGAGATCAAGCCACAAGCACTGGACGATGCCAAGGTCACGCAGGGGCAGGGCTTTACCGGTGCCAAGTTGTCTTTCAACTTTCAGAATATCGAGGTGCGTTCCATCTTGCAGGTGATTGCCGAATTTTCCAAATTCAACATCATCACCTCCGACGCAGTGGCCGGCAGTTTGACCATGCGTTTGCAAGAGGTGCCCTGGGACCAGGCCCTGGACATCATCCTGCAGGCCAAGGGCCTGGGCATGCGCACCACGGGCAATGTCATTTGGGTGGCGCCGCGTGAAGAAATTACCGCGCGCGAGAAGATGGCGCTTGAAACCGTGGCCGCTTTGCAAAACCTGGAGGCCTTGCGCACGCAGTCTTTTCAGCTGAACTACGCCAAAGCCGTGGACATTGCCGCGCAACTCAGCGCCAGTGGGACGTCATTTGGCGTGGGAATGGGCTTGGGTGCTGGCATGGGTCCGTCCATGGGTTTCGGTAGCAGCGCCAGCCTGGGTGGCGGGGCCAGTGCAGGCGCTGGCAGCGCGCGAATCCTGAGCCTGCGTGGCAGCGCCCTGGCAGAAGCGCGAACCAACCAACTCTTTGTCACCGACATACCTGCCAAGCTGGAGCAGGTGCAGCAATTGATCCTCAAGCTCGATGTGCCGGTGCGCCAGGTGTTGATTGAGGCGCGCCTCGTTGAAGCCACCGACAGCTTTGGAAAATCACTGGGCGTGCGCCTGGGTGGGGGCAGTTTGAATACCGGTAAAGCCCGCGCCACCCTGGGGGCCGATTACAGCAATGCCGTGGCCAGCAGCAACCCAGGCGGCGTTCCGGATGTCAGCAGCAAGTTCATCAACCTGCCCGCGTCGGGGCAAGGTGATTACAGCGCCGCCTCCTTTGGCGTGTCCTTGTTCAACTCGGCGGCCAATGGTTTTCTCGCCCTGGAAATTTCAGCGCTGGAGGCCGACGACAAAGGCAAGGTCATTTCCAGCCCGCGCATCGTCACCGCAGACCAGGTGACGGCGCTCATTGAGCAAGGCGTGGAGCTGCCCTACCAAATGGCCAGTTCCAGCGGCGCCACCTCGGTGGCTTTTCGCAAGGCCAATTTGAAGCTGGAGGTCACGCCACAAATCACCCCCGAAGGCGGCATCATTCTGAGCCTGGACATCACCAAGGACAGCGTTGGCATCAGCACCCTGGCGGGGTATGCCATCAATACCAAGCACATCAAAACCCAGGTGCTGGTAGAAAACGGCGGCACCGTGGTGATAGGTGGTATTTACGAGTTGACTGAAGCCAGCAACGACACCCAGGTGCCCGTTCTGGGTGACCTGCCCGTGGTGGGGTATTTGTTCAAATCCCGCACCAAATCGTCCAGCAAAAAGGAGTTGCTCGTCTTCATCACACCCAAAGTGGTGGCGGAGCGGGCCATCGTGCGCTGAAAGCGGGCCGGTTGCTGGCCTTGGCGCTGTGGTGTTCAGCCCGGTACTTTCGGTTCTAATCTGAGCATTGCAAGTACACAAGACCCACATGGTTAACGGACGAATTTCACTCATAGGCCTGCCCGGCTCAGGCAAAACCACCGTGGGGCGGCAACTGGCCCGGCGGCTGCAACTGCCGTTTGTCGACTCTGACCATGTCATTGAAACCCGGTTGGGCTGTTCTATCCGTGAATTTTTTGAACGCGAGGGCGAGAGCCGCTTCCGCGATGTGGAAGAACAGGTCATCGACGAACTCACCAGCCAGTCCAGCGGCGTCCTGTCCACCGGCGGTGGCGTGGTGTTGCGCCCCAATAACCAGTTGCATCTGCGTCAGCGCACCCATGTGATTTACCTCAACTCGTCGCCCGATGAGCTGATTCGCCGGTTGCGCCACGATGTGAACCGCCCCTTGCTTCAGGTGGCCGACCCCCTGAGCCGCCTGCGTGACCTGCACGCCCAGCGTGACCCGCTGTACCGCCAGACGGCGCATTTCGTCATTGACACCGGGCGCCCGTCGGTGGCCACGTTGGTCAACATGATCGTGATGCAGCTCGAGCTCGCGGGTGCCGTGGCGCCGTCCGGTAGCTGAGCCTCTAACTGGCTGGCCAGGCGTGGCACACGGGCCCCAAGAGCCTCTAAACTCTGACCATGAACGCATCTGCACCTTCAAGCTCCCGTCCCGGCGCTGCACCCGGCCCGACCCAAGTGGTGGCCATTGACCTGGCCGACCGCAGCTATCCCATTGCTATTGGCAGCGGGCTGCTCGACCAGCCGCTGACCTATGCCGGTTTGCCCAACGCCAGCAGCGTGCTGATTGTCAGCAACACCACCGTGGCGCCACTTTATGCGCAGCGCCTGCAGGCCGCGCTGGCCGGCAAATATGCGCAAATTCACCTGGTCATCCTGCCGGATGGCGAAGCCTACAAAACCTGGCAAACCCTGAACCTTATTTTTGATGCCTTGCTGCAACACACCTGCGACCGCAAAACCGTTTTGTTTGCGTTGGGCGGTGGCGTGGTGGGCGATATGACCGGTTTTGCCGCAGCCAGCTACATGCGCGGCGTGCCCTTTGTGCAGGTCCCCACCACCCTGTTGGCGCAGGTCGACTCCTCGGTGGGCGGCAAAACGGCCATCAACCACCCGCTGGGTAAAAACATGGTTGGCGCCTTTTACCAGCCGCTTCAAGTGGTCTGTGATCTGGATACTCTGGGTACCCTGCCAGCGCGCGAATTAAGCGCCGGCCTGGCTGAGGTCATCAAATACGGGCCGATTGCCGACCTGGAATTTTTAAGCTGGATTGAGGCCCACATCGATGCGCTGATCGCGCGCGACCCGGTGGCACTGGCGCATGCCGTGAAACGCAGTTGCGAGATCAAGGCCCATGTGGTGGGGCAAGACGAGCGGGAGGCCGGCCTGCGCGCCATTCTGAATTTTGGCCACACCTTTGGGCATGCTATTGAGGCCGGAATGGGCTATGGCCAATGGCTGCATGGCGAGGCCGTGGGTTGCGGCATGGTCATGGCCGCGCACCTGTCGCAGCGCCTGGGCGGCGTAGACGCTGCTTTTGTGCAACGGCTGACCGCACTGGTTCAAAAAGCCGGTCTGCCGGTGGTGGGGCCGCGTTTGTCGGCCACCGACAACGCCGGGCGTTACCTGGAACTCATGCGCCACGATAAAAAATCTGAAGGGGGCGCGATTCGTTTTGTGCTGATAGACCGCCCCGGCAGCGCCGCTGTGCGTGCCGCCCCGGATGCCCTGGTGCGCGAGGTCATTGACGCCTGTTGCCCATGACACTGGCCGTTTTTGCCTGCCACCCCGACCAGTCGCGCGGGCGGCGGTTTGCCCAGGTGCCGGCACCCACGCGCACCGAGTTTCAAAGGGACCGCGACCGCATTGTTCATTGCACGGCGTTTCGGCGGCTGGTGTACAAAACCCAGGTGTTCCTGAACCACGAAGGCGACCTCTTTCGCACCCGCTTGACGCACTCGCTGGAGGTGGCGCAGCTGGGCCGCTCCATGGCGCGTTCGCTGGCGCTCAATGAAGACCTGGTGGAGGCCATTGCGCTGGCACATGACCTGGGCCACACCCCGTTTGGCCATGCCGGGCAAGACGCGCTCAATGCCTGCATGCAACCCTTTGGCGGCTTTGAGCACAACCTGCAAAGCCTGCGCGTGGTGGATCACCTGGAGGCGCGCTACCCTGAGTTTGATGGCTTGAACCTTTGTTTTGAAACGCGTGAAGGCATTCTCAAACATTGCTCACGGGCCAATGCCGCCTTGCTGGAGCAGGCCGAGCCGGGCGGTGTGGGTCAGCGTTTTTTGGCGCGGACCCAGCCCAGCCTGGAGGCGCAGTTGTGCAACCTGGCCGATGAAATTGCCTACAACGCGCACGATGTGGACGACGGCGTGCGCTCCGGGCTGATCACCCTGGAACAGCTGCGCGAGGTGGCCTTGTTTGAAGAGTTTCGTCAGCAAACCCAGGACGAGTTTCCCCACCTGCTTGACCCGGCCCAAGGGCGGCGCCTGCTCTACGAGACCATTCGCCGCATGCTCAGCGCCCAGGTGTATGACGTGATTGCTGCCACCCGCCTGGCCTTGAAACAGAGCGCCCCCGCCAGTGTCGATGCCGTGCGCCTGTTGCCGCCCCTGGTGTGTTTTGGTGAAGAAATGCGCGCCAAGTCGCAGGCGCTGAAATCATTTTTGCTCAGCCAGTTGTACCGCCACCCGCAAGTCATGCTCACCACGGGTCAGGCACAGCAGGTGGTGCGCGACTTGTTTCACGCCTACCAGACCCAGCCGCAGGAGTTGGCCCCTGGCTTTCAGACCCGCGCTGCCCTGGGTGCCGCCAGCGAGGGCGCCGCAGGGCAGGCCCGCGTGGTGGCCGACTACATTGCCGGCATGACCGACCGCTTTGCCGGGCGCGAGCATGAGCGCCTGACCGGCCAACGCCTGCTGGCATGAGCGGGTGGCGCAACCCGGCCTGGGTCGTCATTCTGGCGGGTATCAGTGCCGCCTTGCACGTGGGCAAACTGCCCCCGGCTTTGCCGGTGCTGCGCGATGCGCTGGGTATCTCGCTGGTGCAGTCGGGCTTTTTGCTCTCCATGGTGCAACTCGCTGGCATGACGCTGGGGCTGGCGGTGGGCTTGACGGCCGATGGCCGGGGCTTGAAGCGCAGTCTGCTGACCGGTCTGTTGCTGCTGACGGGTGCCGGTGCCTGGGGTGGCTGGGCCACGGATGCGTCCAGCTTGATTGCACTGCGCGCGCTCGAAGGCCTGGGTTTTTTGTTGGTGGCCATGCCGGCGCCGAGTTTGTTGCGTCAGCTGGTGCCACCGCAGCGCCTCTTCAACACCTTGGGCATCTGGAGTACCTACATGCCCGTAGGCACCGCGTTGGCTTTGCTGAGTGGGCCGTTCTTTATGGCGTGGGCCGGGTGGCAAATGTGGTGGTGGTGCACGGCGGGCGTGTCGCTGCTGATGGCGCTGTGGGTCTGGCGTGGGGTGCCCTCAGATGCAGAGCGCCGCGCGCAGGGGCTTGCCGCCACTGGCCAAGGCGCTGCGCCCGGTTCGCCTCATCCTTGGCCGCAGCGCTTGCGCCAGACGCTGCGCGCGCCTGGCCCCTGGCTGGTGGCGTTGAGTTTTGCGGTGTATTCCAGCCAGTGGCTGGCCGTCATCGGGTTCTTGCCCTCCATGTACGCCCAGGCCGGCATGCAGGGCAGTACCAGCGCGGTGCTCACGGCGCTGGCGGCACTGTCCAACCTGGTGGGTAACCTGGCCTCGGGCCGCTTGCTGCAACGTGGCGTGCCGGCGCAGCGCTTGCTGTACCTCGGATTTATCGGCATGACGCTGGGCGCTTTTGTTGCGTTTGCGGCCTGGCCGCAGGTCGTTGGTACGGCAGCTAGCCTGGGTAGTCCGGGTGGTTTGGGAGATAACAGCCTTTTTTCGCCCACCTGGCGCTTTGCCGCCGTGTTGGTGTTTTCGGCTGTGGGCGGCATCATTCCGGGCACTTTGTTTTCTTTGTCGGTGCAACTTGCCCCCAGCGAGGGCACGGTCTCCACCACGGTGGGCTTCATGCAGCAGTGGTCGGCCATGGGCCAGTTTGTGGGGCCGCCTCTGGTGGCCTGGCTGGCGAGCCGGGCCGGCCATTGGCACCTGACCTGGTGGGCCACGGGTGCCTGTTCACTGGCTGGACTTTGGCTGGCACTGCAAGTGGGGCGGCAGTTAGCTGCTCAGGCCGGCCGTCAAAGCCTTCACCCCGGCCCACCTTGAAAGACTGACCGCCATGCGAACGCCTGAAAACTCTCTCACAGACGAGCAGATAAAACACGACATGCGCCAGTGGCTGGAGCGCGCCGTCATCGGTCTGAACCTGTGCCCGTTTGCCAAAGGGGTGCACGTGAAAGGCCAGATTCATTACCACGTGAGCCGGGCCACGGAGGCGCAGGCTATTCGAGCTGAACTGGTGACGCAACTGCAGGACCTGGCCGCCAGCGACCCGGCCCAGCGTGACACCACGCTGTTGATGCTGCCCGATGGCCTGGCCGATTTTTTGGACTTCAATGATTTCCTGGCTGAGGCCGAGCAGGTGCTGGACGAACTGGAACTGGACGGCGTGCTGCAAATCGCCAGTTTTCACCCCGACTTCCAGTTTGCCGGCACCCGAGCCGACGACATCACCAACGCCACCAACCGCGCGCCTTACCCCACCTTGCATCTGCTGCGCGAAGACAGCATTGACCGCGCCGTGCAAGCGTTTCCTGAGGCCGAAAGTATTTTTGAGCAGAACATGCAAACCCTGGAAAACCTGGGCCACGCCGGGTGGGCGGCTTTGGGTGTGGGGCGCTCGCCGGTGGCGGGTGCAACTGCGGCTGCGGTTGCGGGGCAGGCGCTTGACGGGCCTACGCTTGCGCCACCGTTGCCGCCACATGGCATCATCGACGCATGAAAACCCGATCCTCAGCGCTGGGTAGCTCGACCAACCCTCCAAGCCCTAACAGCACCAAAAATGCAGGCAGCCCCAACCGACAGTTAACCCGGCAGGCGCCGAAACCCGAAGGCGTGGCCCCAGAAATCAGGCCCGGCCAGTCCATTGAGTTGCTCAAAGAGCTGCACATTCTGACGGTGGAGGGCAAGCTCAACCAAGACTCGCGCCGCAAGCTCAAGCAGGTCTACCACCTGTTTCAGTTCATCGAAAAATTGCTGCTGGCGCTGCCCGCCAAAGAGGGGGGCGTCACGCTGGCCGACCACGGGGCTGGTAAATCGTACCTGGGCTTCATCATTTACGACCTGTTCTTCAAGTCGCTCCAGGCCGGTCATATTTACGGCATAGAAACCCGCACCGAGCTGGTGGAGAAGTCGCGCGTCCTGGCGGCCAAACTGGGGTTTGAGCGCATGTCGTTTTTAAACCTGAGTGTGGCCGAGTCCACCCAAAGCGCCGAATTGCCCAAGCAAATCGACATGGTCACCGCGCTGCACGCCTGCGATACCGCTACCGACGATGCCATCGCCTTTGGCCTGCACAAACAAGCGAAATACATGGTGCTGGTGCCCTGCTGCCAGGCCGAAGTGGCGCGCTGCCTGAGCCAGCACAAAGCCTTGTCCCTGAACCGCACCCCCCTGGCCGAGTTGTGGCGCCACCCGCTGCACACCCGAGAAATCGGCAGCCAAATCACCAACGTGCTGCGCTGCCTCTACCTAGAAGCCAGCGGCTATTCAGTCACCGTGACCGAGTTGGTGGGCTGGGAGCACAGCATGAAAAACGAGCTGATCATTGCCCAATACACCGGGCAGAAGAAACGGGCCGCCGCTGAACGCTTGACCGCCTTGCTGCAGGAGTTTGGTTTGTCTGAATTGCAACGCACCCGTTTTGCGCTTGAAGAATAATCGGGGTCAGAATCTAATTCTTTCAATAATCGGGGTCAGAATCTAATTCTTTCAGTTTCACCGACCAGAACTCCCGCATGGCCCGCTTGCCCCGCCTCACACTGCCCGGTTACCCGCACCACATCATCCAGCGGGGCAACAACCGCCAGCCTATTTTTGCCGCCACTGCCGATTACCAGGTGCTGCTGAATCTGCTGGACGAGAACGCCAGGAAGTTCGAGGTGGCCATTCATGCGTATGTGTTGATGACCAACCACTTTCATCTGCTGGCCACGCCCCAGACGAGCGATGGACTGCCGCAGATGATGCAAGCGGTGGGACGTCGCTATGTGCGCTATTTCAACGACCGCCAAAAGCGCAGCGGCACCTTGTGGGAGGGGCGTTACAGGTCCACCCTGATCCAGACGGATCGTTATTTGTTGGCCTGCATGGCCTATATCGACCTGAACCCGGTGCGCGCCGGCCTAGTGGCTCAGGCCCGCGATTACCCCTGGTCCAGCCACGGCCACTTCATTGGCCAGCACTTGGACAAGTTGGTGACGCCCCATCCGCTGTATTGGGAGCTGGGCAACACCCCCTTTGCCCGCGAGGCCACTTACGCCGACTGGGTGCAGGCAGGCATCAGTTCGGTGCAACAACAGGCCTTGACCGACGCTGCCTTGAGCGGTTGGGCGCTGGGTGAGCCCGATTTTGTGGCGGATTTGCAAAAAAGAACGGCACGCAGGGTCGCCAAAGGCAGCGCAGGGCGGCCACTTTCTGCCTCCCCTAAAAACACTTGAAATCAGCGTAATGCGTTGATCCTATTGAATTTATCGCTATAAATTTTGATGTGTCCCCAAATATTATTTGAATCAAATTTTCAAGAAATAATTGGAATCTGACCCCGATTGTTCTGCTTGGCACTTTTGTTGCAGTGCAGTATCCTCACGGTCCCGCTATCCAGTGTCATTTATAGGAGTGCGCCATGACGACGGCTGCCGACATCAAATATCTTCAAGAAAACGGTCTTTATGCCCCTCAAAACGAGCACGACGCTTGCGGCGTGGGCTTTGTGGCGCATATCAAGGGCACCAAGTCGCATGACATTGTTAAGAATGCGCTGAAGATTCTGGAAAACCTGGACCACCGGGGTGCGGTGGGTGCGGACAAGCTCATGGGCGATGGCGCGGGCATTTTGATTCAGCTGCCCGATGCGCTGTACCGTGAAGAAATGGCGGCCCAGGGCGTCATGCTGCCACCCCCCGGCGAATACGGCGTGGGCATGATCTTTCTGCCCAAGGAGCACGCGTCGCGATTGGCTTGTGAGCAGGAGATGGAGCGTGCCGTCAAGGCCGAGGGCCAGGTGCTGCTGGGCTGGCGCGATGTGCCGGTGAACCGCGACATGCCGATGTCGCCTACCGTGCGCGCCAAGGAACCCATCCTGCGCCAGGTCTTTATTGGCCGCGGCAACGATGTGATCGTGCAGGACGCGCTGGAGCGCAAGCTCTACGTCATCCGTAAAACGGCCAGTGCCAATATCCAGGCCCTCAAGCTCACGCACTCCAAAGAATATTACGTGCCCAGCATGTCCAGCCGCACCGTGGTTTACAAAGGCCTGTTGCTGGCCGACCAGGTGGGCGTTTATTTCAAAGACCTGGAAGACCCACGCTGCATCTCGGCGCTGGGCTTGGTGCACCAGCGTTTTTCTACCAACACCTTCCCCGAGTGGCCGCTGGCGCACCCCTACCGGTATGTGGCGCACAACGGCGAGATCAATACCGTCAAGGGCAACTACAACTGGATGAAGGCGCGCGAGGGCGTGATGTCCTCCCCCGTGCTCGGCGCCGACTTGCAAAAGCTCTACCCCATCAGCTTTGCCGACCAGTCCGACACCGCCACGTTTGACAACTGCCTGGAGCTGCTGACGATGTCGGGCTACCCGCTCAGCCAGGCGGTGATGATGATGATTCCCGAACCCTGGGAACAGCACACCACCATGGATGCGCGGCGCAAGGCTTTTTATGAATACCACGCTGCCATGCTGGAGCCGTGGGACGGCCCGGCCTCTATCGTCTTCACCGACGGGCGGCAAATTGGCGCCACGCTGGACCGCAACGGTCTGCGCCCCTCGCGCTACTGCATCACAGACGACGATCTGGTCATCATGGGCTCCGAGTCGGGCGTGCTGCCCGTGCCCGAGAACAAAATTGTGCGCAAATGGCGCCTGCAGCCCGGCAAGATGTTCCTGATTGACCTGGAACAGGGCCGCATGATTGATGACGAAGAGCTCAAGGCCAACCTGGCCAACAGCAAGCCCTACACCCAGTGGATCGAGAACTTGCGCATCAAGCTCGACGACGTGACGGGGGGTGGCGGCGAGCCCGCCTCCGCCGGCGAGAGCACCGTGAGTTTGCTGGACCGCCAGCAGGCTTTTGGCTTCACACAAGAAGACCTGAAATTCCTGATCGCCCCCATGGCCAGTGCTGGCGAAGAAGCCATTGGTTCCATGGGCAACGACAGCCCACTGGCCGTCTTGTCTGACAAGAACAAGCCGCTGTACAACTATTTCAAACAGTTGTTCGCCCAGGTGACCAACCCGCCGATTGACCCAATCCGCGAAGCCATCGTGATGTCGCTCAACAGCTTCATTGGCCCCAAGCCCAATCTGCTGGACATCAACCAGGTCAACCCGCCCATGCGCCTGGAGGTGAGCCAGCCGGTGCTGGACTTTGCCGACATGGCCAAGCTGCGCGACATCGAGAAGCACACGCAAGGCAAATTCCGCAGCTACACGCTGGACATCACCTACCCGCTGAGCTGGGGCCACGAGGGCGTGGAGGCCAAGCTGGCTTCTTTGTGCGCCGAGGCGGTGGACGCCATCAAGGGCGGCAAAAACATCTTGATCATCAGCGACCGGGCCTTGAGTGCCACGCAGGTGGCCATTCCCGCCTTGCTGGCCTTGAGCGCCATTCACCAGCACCTGGTGATTGAGGGCTTGCGCACCACTGCCGGCCTGGTGGTCGAGACGGGTACCGCGCGTGAAGTGCACCACTTTGGCGTGCTGGCGGGCTACGGCGCTGAAGCCGTTCACCCTTACCTGGCCATGGAAACGCTGGCCAGCATCCACAAAGACCTGCCCGGTGACCTGAGCGCCGAGAAGTCTATTTACAACTACGTCAAGGCGGTGGGCAAGGGCCTGTCCAAAATCATGTCCAAGATGGGCGTGTCCACCTACATGAGCTACTGTGGCGCGCAGTTGTTCGAAGTCATTGGCCTGAACACCGTGACGGTGGCCAAGTACTTCACCGGCACCCCCACCCGCGTGGAGGGCATTGGCGTCTTCGAGATTGCCGAAGAAGCTATCCGCATGCACACGGCGGCCTTTGGCAACGACCCGGTGCTGGCCACCATGCTCGATGCCGGTGGCGAATACGCCTGGCGCGCCCGTGGCGAAGAGCACATGTGGACGCCTGATGTGATTGCCAAGTTGCAGCACAGCACACGCGCCAACAACTGGAACACCTACAAAGAGTACGCCCAGCTCATCAACGACCAGAGCAAGCGCCACATGACCCTGCGCGGCTTGTTCGAGTTCAAGATCGACCCGGCCAAAGCCATTGCGATTGACGAGGTCGAGTCGGCCAAAGAAATCGTCAAGCGTTTTGCGACCGGTGCCATGTCGTTGGGCTCGATCTCCACCGAGGCGCACGCCACGCTGGCCGTGGCCATGAACCGCATTGGCGGCAAAAGCAACACCGGCGAAGGCGGCGAAGACCCGGCGCGTTACCGCAACGAGCTCAAGGGCATTCCCATCAAGCAGGGCCAAACCATGGCCGACATCATCGGCAAGGATGTCGTCGCGGTTGACATGCCGCTGCAAGACGGCGACTCCTTGCGCTCACGCATCAAGCAGGTGGCCTCGGGCCGCTTTGGCGTGACCGCTGAATACCTCAGCAGCGCCGACCAGATTCAGATCAAGATGGCGCAGGGCGCCAAGCCTGGCGAGGGCGGTCAATTGCCCGGCGGCAAGGTGTCTGACTACATTGGCCGTCTGCGCCATTCGGTGCCTGGCGTTGGTCTGATTTCGCCACCTCCACACCACGACATTTACTCCATCGAAGACTTGGCGCAGCTGATTCACGACCTGAAAAACGTGGCGCCGCATGCCGGCATCAGCGTCAAACTGGTGGCTGAGATTGGCGTGGGCACCATCGCTGCGGGCGTGGCCAAGTGCAAGGCCGACCACGTGGTGATTGCCGGGCATGACGGCGGCACCGGCGCATCGCCCTGGTCGTCCATCAAGCACTGCGGCAGCCCCTGGGAAATTGGCCTGGCTGAAACCCAGCAAACGCTGGTGCTCAACCGCCTGCGCAGCCGTATTCGTGTGCAGGCCGACGGCCAGATGAAGACCGGCCGCGACGTGGCCATTGGCGCGCTGTTGGGCGCCGACGAGTTCGGTTTTGCCACCGCGCCGCTGGTGGTGGAGGGCTGCATCATGATGCGCAAGTGCCACCTCAACACCTGCCCGGTCGGTGTGGCCACGCAAGACCCACTCTTACGCCAAAAATTCTCGGGCAAGCCTGAGCACGTGGTGAACTACTTTTTCTTCATCGCTGAAGAAGTGCGCCAGATCATGGCCCAGTTGGGCATTCGCAAATTTGACGACATGATTGGCCGCGCTGACCTGCTCGATATGCGCCAGGGCATTGCCCACTGGAAAGCCAGCGGTCTGGATTTCAGCCGCCTGTTTGCCATGCCGCAAGTGCCGGCTGACGTGCCGCGTTTCCAAACGCTCTCGCAGGAGCATGGCCTGGAAAAATCGCTCGACAACGTGCTGATTGCCAAGAGCCGCGCCGCCATCGACAAGGGCGAGAAAGTGCAGTTCATGGAGGTCGCGCGCAACGTGAACCGGTCCGTCGGCGCCATGCTCTCGGGCGCGGTGACGCAGGTGCACCCGGAAGGCCTGCCCGATGACACCATCCGCATTCAGTTGGAGGGCACCGGTGGCCAATCGTTTGGCGCCTTCTTGGCCAAAGGCATCACCCTGTACCTGATTGGCGACGCCAACGATTACACCGGCAAGGGCCTTTCGGGTGGGCGCATTGTGGTGCGCCCCAGCATCGACTTTCGCGGTGAGGCCATTCGCAACACCATTGTGGGCAACACGGTGATGTTTGGCGCCACCAGCGGCGAAGCGTTTTTCAGCGGCGTGGGCGGTGAGCGCTTTGCCGTGCGCTTGTCAGGCGCCACCACGGTGGTGGAAGGCACGGGCGACCACGGCTGCGAGTACATGACCGGTGGCACCGTGGCTGTGCTCGGCAAAACCGGGCGCAATTTTGCTGCTGGCATGAGCGGTGGCGTAGCCTACGTTTACGACGAAGACGGCCAGTTTGCCAAACGCTGCAACACTGCCATGGTGTCGCTTGAAAAAGTGCTGACCGTGCGCGAGCAGGAAGCCGCTGTGAATGTGGCGGTCTGGCACCGTGGTCTGAGCGACGAGATGCAGCTGAAAAAACTGCTGGAAGACCACAACCGCTGGACCGGCAGCAAGCGTGCGCGTGAGTTGCTCGACAACTGGGACACCGCCCGCCTGAAGTTCGTCAAGGTATTCCCCAACGAGTACAAGCGTGCCCTGGGCGAGATTCATGCGCGCAACAAGGCGTCTGCAGCGCTGGCATCGGCGCCCGCGCCTAAAACCGTCGAACCAGCCGCTGCGCCAGCCGCCACGGCAGCGAAATAAGACGAAACCACCTAGCGTCAAAGGACAAGCATCATGGGAAAAATCACTGGCTTCATGGAGTTTGAGCGACTGGAAGAGGGCTATAAACCGGCCCCCGAGCGGCTCAAGCATTACAAGGAATTTGTCATTGGTCTGGACGAGTCGCAGGTCAAGGTGCAGGCGGCGCGTTGCATGGACTGCGGCACGCCGTTTTGCAACAACGGCTGTCCGGTCAACAACATCATTCCCGACTTCAATGAGCTGGTGTTCCAGGGTGACTGGCACAACGCCATTACCGTGCTGCACAGCACCAACAATTTCCCCGAGTTCACCGGTCGCATCTGCCCGGCCCCGTGCGAGGCCGCCTGCACCCTGAACGTCAACGACGACGCAGTGGGCATCAAGTCGATTGAGCACGCCATCATTGACCGCGCCTGGACCGAGGGCTGGGTCACGCCTCAACTGCCGCTGCACAAGTCGGGTAAAAAAGTGGCGGTGGTGGGCTCCGGCCCGGCCGGCATGGCTGCTGCGCAGCAACTCGCGCGTGTTGGTCATGACGTCACGCTGTTTGAGAAGAACGACCGGGTTGGCGGCTTGTTGCGCTATGGCATTCCTGACTTCAAGATGGAAAAAAGCCATATCGACCGCCGCGTTGAGCAAATGAAGGCCGAGGGTGTGACCTTTCGCACTGGCGTCATGGTGGGCGACCTGCCCAAGGACAGCAAGGTCACCAACTGGGCCAAGGAAAGCATCAGCCCCGAGCAACTCAACCAGGAATTTGACGCGGTGCTGCTCACGGGCGGCTCCGAGCAGTCGCGCGACCTGAGCGTGCCAGGGCGCGCGCTTGAAGGTATTCATTTCGCCATGGAGTTTTTGCCGCAGCAAAACAAGGTCAACGCGGGCGACAAGCTCAAAGGTCAGCTGCGTGCTGACGGCAAGCACGTCATCGTGATTGGTGGCGGCGACACCGGCTCCGATTGCGTGGGCACCAGCAACCGCCACGGCGCTGCGCACGTGACCCAGTTTGAAGTCATGCCTCAGCCACCGGTGGAAGAAAACCGCCCCATGACCTGGCCCTACTGGCCGCTCAAGTTGCGCACCAGTTCCAGCCACGAAGAGGGTTGTGCGCGTGAATTTGCCATTTCCACCAAGGAGTTTGTGGGCGAAAAGGGCAAGGTCACCGGCGTTAAAACCGTGCACGTTGAGTGGAAAGACGGAAAAATGGTGGAAGTTGCGGGCAGCGAGCAAGTGCTCAAGGCCGATCTGGTGCTGCTGGCCATGGGCTTTGTCAGCCCTGTGGCCACGGTGCTGGAGGCCTTTGGTATCGACAAAGATGCACGCGGCAATGCCAAGGCCAGTACCGAAGCGGTGGGCGGCTACGCCACCAACGTGCCCAAGGTGTTTGCGGCGGGCGATATTCGCCGTGGCCAGAGCCTGGTGGTGTGGGCGATTCGCGAAGGCCGCCAAGCCGCACGGGCTGTTGACGAGTTTTTGATGGGTTTTAGCGATTTGCCAAGGTAATGGCTTGGTAAAGCTGGAGTTTTGAGGTGAAGGAGTAAGGGTCATCCCTTATGATTGGGGGGCCGGCTAGTACCGGCCTTTTCTCTTTATGGCCTCAACCACCTCCCCAACACTCGTCGAACTGAAAAACCTCACCTTTGGTTATGGCGAGCGCGTCATTCTGGACGACATTTCCCTCTCGGTGCCACGTGGCAAAGTGACGGCGTTGATGGGTGCGTCAGGGGGCGGTAAAACCACCATTTTGCGATTGATAGGCGGCCAAAACCGGGCGCAGTCCGGCGAGTTGCTGTTTGATGGCCAAGATGTGGGCACTTTTGACCAAAAAGCCTTGTACGCCGCCCGCCGTCGCATGGGTATGCTGTTCCAGTTTGGCGCCTTGTTTGCCGACCTCAGCGTTTTTGAGAATGTGGCATTTCCGCTGCGTGAACATACCGACCTGCCCGAGGCGCTGATTCGTGACATCGTGTTGATGAAGCTCAACGCCGTGGGCTTGCGCGGTGCGCGCGACCTGATGCCCAGCGACCTCTCCGGCGGCATGGCTCGGCGTATTGCGTTGGCCCGCGCCATTGCGCTAGACCCCGAGTTGGTGATGTACGACGAACCTTTTTCAGGGCTGGACCCGATTTCACTGGGCACCGCGGCGCGCCTGATTCGCCAGCTCAACGATTCCATGGGCTTGACCAGTATTTTTGTGTCGCATGAGCTGGAGCAAACCTTTGCCATTGCCGACCATGTGATCATTCTGGCCAACGGCAAGATTGCCACCCAGGGCACGCCCGAGCAAGTGCGCCAAAGCACCGATCCGCTGGTCTACCAGTACGTGAACGCCTTGTCCGACGGGCCTGTGCGGTTTCACTACCCGGGGCCGACGGTGGCGCAGGACTTTGGTGTGGAGGCCTCGTCATGAGTTGGTACAAACCGCAAGACATGGGTTTGATGGTGCGCCGCAAACTGGCTGATCTGGGACAAGGCGCGCGCCTTTTCTTGCGGCTGCTCAGCACTTTTTTGGCTGCTTTCAAGCGTTTTGGCCTGATCCGTGACCAAATTCACTTTCTTGGCAATTACTCCTTGGCCATCATTGCGGTGTCGGGTCTGTTTGTTGGATTTGTTTTTGGCTTGCAGGGTTATTACACCTTGCAGCGTTATGGGTCTTCGGAAGCGCTGGGTTTGCTGGTGACCTTGAGTTTGGTGCGCGAGCTGGGACCGGTGGTGACGGCTTTGCTATTTGCCGGACGCGCCGGCACCTCCCTGACCGCCGAAATTGGTTTGATGAAAGCCGGCGAACAGATCAGCGTGATGGAAATGATGGCCGTAGACCCGGTGGTGCGTATTTTGGCGCCCCGCTTTTGGGCCGGCATCATCACCATGCCTTTGCTGGCCGCAGTCTTTAGTGCCATGGGCATTATTGGTGGCTGGGTGGTGGGCGTGCTGATGATTGGTGTGGACGCCGGCTCTTTCTGGAGCCAGATCCAGGGGGGTGTGGATGTGTGGCAAGACGTGGGCAATGGCGTGATCAAAAGCGTGGTGTTCGGTTTTACCGTGACCTTTATCGCGCTGTGGCAGGGCTTTGAGGCCCAGCCCACCCCTGAAGGGGTGGCCAGCGCGACCACCCGCACGGTCGTGGCGGCCTCTTTGTCGGTGCTGGGTCTGGACTTTATCCTGACCGCCCTGATGTTTACCATCTGAAAAGTTTGCGGTACAGACCGTCAAAAGGAAGTTGAATGCAGCGTTCGAAAAATGATGTGTGGGTTGGGCTGTTCGTGCTGATTGGCGCTGTGGCTCTGCTGTTTCTGGCCTTGCAGTCGGCCAATTTGCTGACCCTGAGTTTTCAAAAGAGCTACCGCGTGGACGCCAAGTTTGACAACGTGGGCGGCCTCAAGCCCAAAGCGGCCGTGCGCAGTGCCGGCGTGGTGGTGGGCCGGGTAGAAAAAATAGTGTTCGATGACAAATCTTTCCAGGCGCGTGTGACGCTGGCCATGGAAGACCGCTACCGTTTTCCCAAAGACAGCTCGCTCAAAATTTTGACCAGCGGCTTGCTCGGTGAGCAGTACCTGGGGCTGGAGCCTGGTGCTGAAGAAAAAACACTGGCCGCCGGTGACCTGATTTCCAGCACCCAGTCTGCGGTGGTGCTGGAAAGCCTGATCAGCCAGTTTTTGTACAGCAAGGCAGCTGACGGCAAAACACCCGATGCGGACAGCCCGAAAAAATGACCCTTATGTTGTCCGGCACGCACTTCGCCAAGTCCAACAGGCACGCCAGGCCGCGCATGCCCCAGCTTTGGGGCGTGTTTCTCCTGTGTGTGATGGCCTTGTTGACGGGTTGCGCTACCGGGCCCAACGTCAATCCGCGCGATCCGCTGGAGCCCCTCAACCGCGAGGTCTTCAAGTTCAACGATGTGGTCGACAAGGCGGTGCTCAAACCAGTGGCCACGGTTTACCGCGATGTGACACCGGTGCCAGTGCGCAAGGGCGTGGCCAACTTTTTCGATAACCTGACCGATGCGTGGTCCGGTGTTAACAATGCCTTGCAACTCAAAGGCGTGGCGGCGGTGGACAGCCTGGCCCGCTTTGGCATCAACACTTTCATTGGCGTGGGCGGACTCTTTGATGTGGCCTCCGACCTGAACATTGAGAAGCACACCAAAGACTTTGGCCACACGCTGGGCTACTGGGGCGTGGGGCCTGGCCCCTATCTTGTGCTGCCCTTGCTCGGACCGTCTACCCTGCGCGATACCTTGGCCCGTACCGTGGACGCCCAGGGCGACTTGTGGTCGTTTGTCGAGCACGTGCCGCTGAGAAATTCGGGGACCTTGTTGTGGGTGGTTGAGACGCGCGCGGATCTGCTTAAGGTCACCTCCATGCTCGATCAAATGGCATTCGACCGCTACACCTTCTCCCGCGACGCCCACTTGCAGCGCCGACGCAGCACCATCTACGACGGCAACCCACCGGAAGAGCTGCCCAGCGAAACCGCGCCAGGCCAGTAAAATCAGCGTTTTCGAGCGTTTGGGCACACGCTGAATGACCCATCAAAATAAAATCGGCCGCCAGTGGCCTGTAAGGGAAGTAACACCATGAAACGTCATTTTTTATACCGAATAGCCGGCTTTTTATTGGCGGCTGGGCTGAGTTGGCTCGCGCTGCCCGTGCTGGCCGCCGATGAGGCGCCCGATGCGTTGATCAAACGTCTCTCGGCTGACGTGCTGGCCAACATCAAGTCTGATAAATCCATTCAGGCGGGGGAGGTCAACCGCATCATCGCGCTGGTGGACGCCAAAATCATGCCGGTGGTTAATTTTCAACGCATGACCGCTTCGGCCGTAGGACCGGCCTGGCGCCAGGCTACGCCCGAGCAGCAGCAACGGCTGCAAAGTGAATTCAAAATTCTGCTGGTGCGCACCTACGCGGGCGCCCTCGCGCAAGTCGACGACTTGGAAATTGCTGTCAAACCCCTGCGCGCCTCAGCAGACGACAAAGAAGTGGTGGTGCGCACGGAAGTCAAAGGCCGTGGCGACGCCATTCAACTTGAATACCGCATGGAAAAAACGCCCGGCGAAGGTCCCGGCTGGAAGATTTACAACCTCAACGTGTTGGGCGTCTGGTTGGTCGAAACCTACCGCACCCAGTTTGCGCAGGAAATCAATGCCAAAGGCATCAATGGGCTGATCGCCACGCTGTCTGAACGCAACAAGACCAACGCCAAGAAGAGCTGACCATGCTGGAACTTCCCGCAGAACTCACCCATGCCCAAGCTGGCGCTTGCCTGCATAGCTTGTTGCAGGGTCTGCGCGAGCAGCCGGAGCCGCAGGTGCTGCTGAATGCGGCTGCGCTGACCCGATTTGATTCGTCGGCTCTGGCGGTGCTGTTGGAACTGCGCCGTGAATGCCTGGTGCAGGGTAAAACCCTGGCCTTGCAAGCCACCCCCACACGGTTGGCTGATCTGGCGCATTTGTACGGCATTGACTCGCTCCTGCTTTCGCCCACCGCTGACCCCGTAAAATAGCGGACTCTCATGTCTGCTATCTCCTTCCAGTCCGTCTCCAAAGCCTATCCTTCGCCACGCGGACCCGCAGGCAGCACCTTTTTGGCGCTTGACCATGTCAGTCTGGACATCGAAGAAGGTGAATTTTTCGGTTTGCTCGGCCCCAACGGCGCGGGTAAAACCACCATGATCACCATCCTGGCCGGCTTGACCCGACCCCTTTCGGGCAAAGTGTCTGTGCTGGGTAGCGATGTCCAAACTGACTATGCCCAGGCCCGGCGCAAGCTCGGTGTGGTCCCGCAGGAACTGGTGTTTGACCCCTTTTTCAATGTACGCGAGGCCTTGCAGTTTCAGTCGGGCTACTTTGGCATCAAGAAAAATGACGCCTGGATTGACGAGCTGTTAGACAGCCTGGGCCTGACCGACAAGGCCAACGCCAATATGCGCCAGCTCTCGGGCGGCATGAAGCGCCGGGTGCTGGTGGCGCAAGCCTTGGTGCACAAACCGCCGGTTATCGTGCTGGATGAACCCACGGCGGGTGTGGACGTGGAACTGCGCCAGACCCTGTGGCAGTTCATTGCCAAACTCAACAAACAAGGCAGCACTGTGCTGCTGACCACCCATTACCTGGAAGAGGCCGAGGCCTTGTGCGGTCGCATTGCCATGCTCAAAAGCGGCCGTGTGGTGGCCCTGGACACCACCAGCGAGTTGCTGAAGTCGGCCTCCAGCAATGTGTTGCGCTTCAAGGTGGACGGCTTGTTGCCCCCGGCGCTGGCCAGTCAGGCCCGCATTACTGGGCGCATCGTGCAGTTTCCGGCCCATGACGCACTGGAAATTGAGCGCTTTCTCACGGCCGTGCGTGAAGCGGGTCTGACCGCTCAAGACGTCGAGATACGCAAAGCTGACCTCGAAGACGTTTTTCTGGACCTCATGAGCCGCAAGCATGAACCAGCCACAGAACAACCCGCAGCCACCGGAGCACAGGCATGAGCGGCTGGCAAACCCTGCTTTACAAAGAAGTGCTGCGCTTCTGGCGTGTGGCTTTTCAAACCGTGGCCGGGCCTGTGCTAACCGGCATGCTTTATCTCCTGATTTTTGGCCATGCGCTGGAGTCGCACGTCAAGGTTTACGACCAGGTTAGCTACACCGCCTTCCTGGTACCCGGCCTGGCCATGATGAGCCTGCTGCAAAATTCGTTTGCCAACAGTTCCTCCTCCCTCATCATGAGCAAGATGATGGGCAACCTGGTGTTTCTGTTGCTCACGCCGCTGTCTTATATGAACTGGTTTACCGCTTACGTGGGCGCTGCCGCCATTCGCGGCTTGGTGGTAGGTGCGGGTGTTCTTGCAGTGTCCAGCCTTTTCACCACGCTGAGTTTTTCGGAGCCTTTGTGGATTGTGTTGTTTGCCGTTATGGGGGCGGCCTTGATGGGCTCCCTGGGGCTGATTGCCGGCCTGTGGGCTGAAAAATTTGACCAACTGGCGGCGTTTCTAAACTTCGTGGTCATGCCCATGACTTTTTTGAGCGGCGTGTTTTACTCCATCCATTCGCTGCCGCCTTTCTGGCAGCAAGTGAGCCACCTGAATCCTTTCTTCTACATGATTGACGGGTTTCGCCATGGCTTTTTTGGGGTGAGTGATGTGTCGCCCTGGCTCAGCTTGAGTGTGGTGGGTGGTTCACTGGCAGTGGTGTGTGCCATTGCCCTTCACCTGCTGCGCACGGGCTACAAACTGCGCACCTGATCGTTTGAGTTCTCAGTCCTAATTCACAGTCCTAATTCACCGTCTTACTTCACTCATCAACCGTTGACATGACAGCCGATCAGATCAAATCCCTTATTGCCGCCGGCCTGGTGTGCCAACACCTGGAACTCGAAGGTGACGGCCGCCATTGGTACGCCACCGTGGTGTCGGCAGAATTTGAAGGCAAACGCGCCATTGCGCGACACCAGCGTGTGTACGCCACCTTGGGCACCAAAATGCAGACCGATGAAGTGCATGCCTTGTCCATGAAAACCTTTACCCCGGCCGAGTGGTCCGCGCAGGCGAGCTGACGCCTCTACGCCCATCTGTCTTGATGTCTTGCCCAACTGTTGGTCTGGACCCCTGCCTTGATAACTTGAACTGACTGTATGGATAAATTAATCATTCGTGGTGGCCGTGAACTGCACGGCGAGGTGCAAATTTCTGGCGCCAAGAACGCCGCCTTGCCTGAGCTGTGCGCCGCCTTGCTGACGGCAGAGCCGGTCATCCTGCGCAACGTGCCACGGCTGCAAGACGTTTCAACCATGCTCAAGCTCATCCGCAATATGGGTGTCCAGGCGGAGCGCGCTGAGGACGGCACGGTCAGCCTCAATGCGGGTGCACTGAATCTGCCGGAAGCGCCTTACGAACTGGTCAAAACCATGCGCGCATCGGTGCTGGCGCTGGGCCCCTTGCTGGCGCGTTTTGGCCACGCCCGGGTGTCCTTGCCCGGGGGCTGTGCCATTGGCTCACGCCCGGTGGACCAGCACATCAAAGGCCTGACCTCCATGGGGGCCGAGATTGTGGTGGAGCACGGCTACATGATGGCCAAGTTGCCTGCAGGGCGCACCCGCCTCAAGGGCGCGCGCATTGCCACCGACATGGTGACGGTGACCGGCACCGAAAATTTCTTGATGGCTGCGTGCCTGGCTGAAGGCGAAACCATTTTGGAAAACGCCGCCCAGGAACCTGAAATTCCTGACCTCGCCGAGATGCTGATCAAGATGGGCGCCCGCATTGAAGGGCATGGCACCAGCCGCATCCGCATTCAGGGCGTCGACCAATTGCACGGTTGCGAGCACCAGGTGGTGGCAGACCGCATTGAAGCGGGCACCTTTTTGTGCGCGGTGGCGGCAACCGGGGGCGATGTGGTGCTCAAGCACGGCCGTGCCGACCATCTCGAAGCCGTCATTGAAAAATTGCGCGACGCCGGGGCGACCGTCACGGAAGTCGCCGGCGGTGTTCGGGTGCAGTCGCACGGGCGGCTCAAAGCCCAGAGCTTTCGCACCACCGAGTACCCGGGTTTCCCGACCGACATGCAGGCGCAGTTCATGGCGCTCAATGCTATTTCTCACGGCACCTCCAAAGTGACCGAGACGATTTTTGAGAACCGTTTCATGCACGTCAATGAAATGGTGCGTTTGGGCGCCAACATCCAGATTGACGGCAAGGTGTCGGTGGTGGAGGGCGTACCCCGTTTGTCGGGTGCCATGGTGATGGCGACCGATCTGCGCGCCTCCGCCAGCCTGGTGATTGCCGGCCTGGTGGCCGAGGGCGAAACCCTGATTGACCGCATTTACCACCTGGACCGCGGCTATGACCAGATGGAAACCAAACTGCGGGCCCTGGGCGCGGACATTGTCAGAACCCCATGATCACCCTCGCTTTATCCAAAGGCCGCATCTTTGAAGAAACCCTGCCGCTGTTGCGCGCAGCCGGCATTGAGGTGCTGGACGACCCGGAAAAATCGCGCAAGCTGATTCTCAGCACCAACCAGCCCGGTGTGCGCGTGCTGGTGGTGCGCGCCACCGATGTACCCACTTATGTGCAGTACGGCGGTGCCGACCTGGGCATCACCGGCAAGGACACCTTGCTGGAGCATGGCAGCGACGGGCTGTACCAGCCCCTCGACCTGAACATCGCCAAATGCCGCATCAGCGTGGCGGTGCGTGCCGATTTTGACTACGCTTCGGCCGTCAAGCAGGGCTCGCGCCTGAAGGTGGCCACCAAGTACGTGGCGATAGCGCGGGAGTTTTTTGCCGCCAAAGGCGTTCACGTCGACCTCATCAAGCTCTACGGCAGCATGGAGCTTGCTCCCCTGGTGGGTCTGGCCGACGCGATTGTGGACCTGGTCTCTACCGGCAACACGCTCAAAGCCAACCATTTGGTGGAGGTCGATCACATCATGGACATCAGCTCACGGCTGGTGGTCAACCAGGCGGCGCTCAAGCTCAAGCAGGCGCCCATTCGCCAGATCATTGATGCGTTTGCATCGGCGGTCGTCCGCTAAGTTCATTGCCTCTGCGCCCGTTTCATGACTTTTTCAGCCCAGCCTTTGCGCCTGTCAACCACTGAGGCCACGTTCGAAGCCGACTTCAAGGCCCGATTGCATTGGTCAGCTCAGGCCGATGCGGCGATAGAACAGCGGGTGACCGACATTCTGGCCGACGTGCAGCAGCGTGGCGATGCGGCGGTACTGGATTACACCGAGCGCTTTGATGGACTGAAGGTCAGTGGCATGACTGCCCTGGAGCTCTCGCAGGACGAGCTCAAAGCCGCCTTCCTGGCTATTCCTGAAAAGCAGCGCGCAGCCCTGCAAGCCGCCGCCTTGCGTGTGCGCAGTTTTCATGAAGCCCAGAAAAAAGCCAGCGGCGAGAGCTGGAGCTACCGTGACGAGGACGGCACTGTGCTGGGCCAAAAGGTCACGCCGCTAGACCGTGTGGGTATTTATGTGCCTGGTGGCAAAGCGGCCTATCCGTCGTCGGTGCTGATGAACGCTATTCCGGCGCATGTGGCCGGTGTGGGTGAAATCATCATGGTGGTGCCCACGCCAAAGGGCGAGAAAAATGCCCTGGTGTTGGCCGCCGCATACGTGGCGGGCGTCACCCGCGCCTTCACGGTGGGGGGCGCGCAAGCGGTGGCGGCACTGGCCTATGGCACGGCCACCATTCCTGCGGTAGACAAAATCACCGGCCCCGGAAACGCCTATGTGGCCGCCGCCAAACGCCGGGTGTTTGGCACGGTGGGCATCGACATGATTGCTGGCCCGAGCGAAATTTTGGTGTTGGCCGACGGCAGCACCCCGCCTGACTGGGTGGCGATGGACCTGTTCAGCCAGGCCGAGCACGACGAGTTGGCGCAAAGCATTTTGCTGTGCCCGGACCTGGCCTACATTGAGCAAGTGCAGCAAAGCATTTCGCGCTTGCTGCCCGAGATGCCGCGCGCGGCCATCATTGCCAAGAGTTTGAACGACCGCGGGGCGCTGATTCTGACGCGCAGCATGGAAGAGGCCTGCGTCATCAGCAACCGCATTGCGCCCGAGCACCTGGAGGTCAGCAGCCGCGAACCGCACCGCTGGGAGCCGCTGCTCAAACATGCAGGCGCTATTTTTCTGGGCGCCTACACCAGCGAATCTCTGGGCGACTACTGCGCCGGCCCCAACCACGTGTTGCCCACCAGCGGCACGGCGCGTTTCAGCTCACCGCTGGGCGTGTACGATTTTCAAAAACGCAGCAGCCTGATTGAAGTCAGCCAAGCGGGTGCGCAAAAACTTGGCGCCATTGCCGCCGAACTGGCCTATGGCGAAGGCTTGCAAGCACACGCCCGCGCCGCAGAGATGAGGATGAAGTGATGAAGCTGTCCAGCCGTATTAGGCCCTGCATGAACCATTTCCAAGCGACTCAAGCCCTGAAAAGCCTGAGGGCGCTGGGCCTGCTGGCCGGCCTGCTGGGCCTGACGGCATGGGGCAACTTCACCAGTGCCGCCCATGCGATGAGCATCCGCGAGTACCGCGCGCTTGAAAATACGGAGACCCAAGGGCCGCTCTACACCCAGTACTACCTGGTGGGGGTGATGGAGGGCGCACTGGAAGCCAACCGCAGCAGCACCAACCAGGGTGGCCCTGCGCTGTTTTGCTTGAACGGCCGCAAGCTGGAGCCCACCATGGCAGAGTCGCTGTACAGTACCGAGCTGAAGCGCAACGCCGAACTCTACGAGGCTGACATGCCGGTACAACTGGTGCTGCTCAATGCCCTGACCCATGTCTACACCTGCTAAATGGTTGCTGGCCCCCGCCCCGT
Source organism: uncultured beta proteobacterium (assembly GCA_903960915.1). Classification (GTDB taxonomy): domain Bacteria; phylum Pseudomonadota; class Gammaproteobacteria; order Burkholderiales; family Burkholderiaceae_C; genus Rhodoferax. The sequence continues at coordinate 9,167 of CAJCCO010000022.1, read as the reverse complement.
TTGATTCATGACCCAAGCCTCTTCACCCTTGACCGTGGCTGATCGCGCCCACCAGCGAATTCGTGCCGATGTGCAATCCATGCACGCCTATGCCGTGCAAGACGCCACCGGCATGGTCAAGCTCGACGCCATGGAAAACCCGCACCGTCTGCCTGCGCCTTTGCAAGAAGAACTGGGCCGCCGTCTGGGGGCTTTGGCTCTGAACCGGTACCCGGATGGTCGCGTCAACACCTTGCGCCAGGCGCTGGCCAACTACGCCCACATGCCGGAGGGCTTTGACATCATGCTGGGCAATGGCTCGGACGAACTCATCAGCCTGCTGGCCCTGGCCTGTGATTTGCCCGGTGCCAGCGTGCTGGCGCCCGTTCCCGGTTTTGTCATGTATGCCATGAGCGCCCAGTTGCAAGGGCTGGCTTTTCACGGCGTGCCCCTGACCGCCGACTTTGAGCTTGACCTGCCAGCCATGTTGGCGGCCATTGCAAAACACAAGCCAGCGCTAACTTACCTGGCTTACCCGAATAACCCGACCGCCAACCTGTGGAATGACGAGGCGCTGGAGCGCGTCATTGAAGCCGTGGGTGAGCAGGGTGGTTTGGTGGTCATGGACGAGGCCTACCAGCCATTTGCCAGCCAAAGCTACCTAGGCCGTTTGTCTCGCCACCGCCATGTGCTGCTGTTGCGCACCCTGAGCAAGTTCGGTTTGGCGGGCATTCGCCTGGGCTATCTGATGGGCCCCAAGGCCCTGGTGGCCGATCTGGACAAGGTCCGCCCGCCCTACAACATCAGTGTGCTGAACTGCGAATGTGCCTTGTTTGCGCTGGAGCACGAGGCAGTTTTTGCTGCCCAGGCCCAAGAGATCAGGGCACAGCGTGCTATTATTTTGGAAGCATTAGCCGCTTGGCCCGGTGTGCGGGCCTACCCCAGCGATGCCAACATGATTTTGCTGCGGGTGCCCGATGCGCCCAAAACCTTTGAAGCTTTGAAATCCCGCAAGGTTCTCGTTAAGAACGTTTCTACCATGCACCCACTGCTAACCCACTGTCTGCGCCTGACGGTCGGCACCGATGACGAAAACCAGCGCCTGCTCGCGGCCCTTAAAGACTCTTTATGACCCCAACTCCCCTTGTTCAAGCAGCACCCGCTGCCACCCCTGCGCCCCGCACGGCCGAAGTCAGCCGCAACACCGCTGAGACCCAAATCACCGTGCGCGTCAACCTAGACGGCACGGGCCAGGCCAAGCTGCATACCGGCATCGGGTTTTTTGACCACATGCTCGACCAGATCGCACGGCATGGCTTGATCGACCTCGACGTTCAAGCCGTGGGCGACCTGCACATTGATGGCCACCACACGGTGGAAGACGTGGGCATTGCCTTCGGCCAGGCCGTGCACCAGGCGGTGGGGGACAAAAAAGGCATCAGCCGTTACGGCCACGCCTACGTGCCCCTGGATGAAGCGCTGTCGCGCGTGGTGATCGACCTGTCGGGTCGCCCCGGGCTGGTCATGAACGTGCCGTTCAAAAGCGGCATGATTGGTTCGTTTGACAGCCAGTTGGCCCATGAATTCTTCCAGGGCTTTGTGAACCACGCCTTTGTCACGCTGCACATTGACAACCTGCGCGGTGAAAACGCCCACCACCAGGCCGAGACTGTCTTCAAAGCCTTTGCCCGCGCGCTGCGTGCAGCGCTCACGCCCGATCCCCGTGCCGCAGGCACCATCGCCTCGACCAAAGGTTCTTTGTAAATTCCCATGCTGTCTGCGGCTCTTCATTTGCGCCCTAAAACCGTGGCCGTGGTGGACTACGGCATGGGTAACCTGCGCTCGGTGTCGCAAGCGGTGTTGCACGCCGCCCAGGGCATGGGCTTTGACGTGGTGTGGGCGCGCACGCCGCAAGAGGTGATGGACGCCGAGCGCGTGGTTTTGCCGGGGCAAGGTGCCATGCGCGACTGTATGCGCGAACTGCACGACTCCGGCATGCACCCCGCTGTGCTGCACGCAGCGGCCAACAAACCACTGATGGGCGTGTGCGTGGGCATGCAAATGCTGCTGGACCACAGCGCCGAGCAAGACACCGCCTGTCTGGGGCTGATTCACGGCGAGGTGGTTAAATTTGAGTTGGCTGGCCAGTTGCAAGCCGACGGCAGTCGCTATAAAGTGCCGCAAATGGGTTGGAACCAGGTTTTTTACAACACGAACGGCGCATCGCCCCATCCGGTATGGGGCGAAGTGCCCAACGGCAGCTACTTCTACTTTGTACACAGTTACTATGCCCGCCCCGCAGATGCGCGCCACAGCGTGGGTGAATCCGATTTTGGCAAGCGCTTCAGTTCGGCCATTGCCCGCGATAATATTTTTGCCACCCAGTTCCACCCGGAGAAAAGTGCGGCGCAAGGGCTTGCCCTGTACCGCAATTTTTTGCACTGGGCGCCTTGAGATTTTTCCACCACCACTCTGAAGCATCATGCTTTTAATCCCAGCAATTGACTTAAAAGACGGCCACTGCGTACGCCTCAAACAAGGCGATATGGACCAATCCACCACCTTTGGTGAGGACCCGGCCTTGATGGCCCGAAGTTGGGTCAACAAAGGTGCGCGGCGCCTGCATCTGGTGGACTTGAACGGTGCCTTTGCCGGCCACCCCAAAAATGAGGCTGCCATTCGCAAGATCCTCAAGGAAGTGGGGAGTGAAGTTGACGTGCAACTCGGCGGTGGCATTCGCGACCTAGACACCATCGAGCGTTACCTGGATGCGGGCCTGCGCTACGTCATCATTGGCACGGCTGCGGTCAAGAACCCCGGTTTTTTGCAAGATGCTTGCACCGCTTTTGGCGGTCACATCATCGTGGGCCTCGATGCCCGCGAAGGCAAGGTCGCCACCGACGGCTGGAGCAAGCTGACGCGCCATGACGTGGTGGACCTGGGCAAGAAGTTTGAGGACTACGGCGTTGAATCCATCATCTACACCGACATTGGCCGCGACGGCATGCTCAGTGGCATCAACGTTGAAGCCACTGTCAAACTGGCGCAAGCCTTGAGCATTCCGGTGATTGCCTCGGGCGGTTTAAGCAATATGGTGGACATTGAAAACCTCTGTGCGGTAGAAGAAGAGGGTGTGGAGGGCGTCATTTGCGGGCGCGCCATTTACTCTGGCGATCTGGATTTTGCCGCCGCGCAGTTGCGCGCCGATGAGCTCAATGGCTGACGTATCCGTCACACCTGCCTCACCTGGCTCCCCTGGCGAACTTGGCAGTACAGGCAGCACAGGCAGCGCAGCCAGCGTTGAGTTGTTTAACGGGCAAGCTTGCCGAAGACTCAGTTTGCCCAGCGGCGACTCGGTACTGATTGCCTTGCAGGGCGCCCACGTGCTGTCCTGGCAAGCCGGTGGGCGTGAGCGCTTGTTTTTGAGTTCTGCCAACCGCTGGGACGGCCGCTCGGCCATTCGTGGCGGGGTGCCCATTTGCTTTCCACAGTTCAACCAGCGCGGCAGCTTGCCCAAACATGGCTTTGCCCGCCTCATGCACTGGACTGCCGAGCTGGCGCAGTTGAGCGATGCTGACGCGCACATTGATTTCACCCTCACCGCCAATGCCGACACGCTGGCCATTTGGCCGCAGCAATTTGAAGCCCGCCTGCGGGTACAGCTGCAACCCGGGCAATTGCGCTTGAACTTCTCCGTACGCAACACCGACCAGCAGCCCCTGACTTTCACGGGCGCGTTGCATACCTATCTGGCGGTAGACGATATTGCGCTGGTCGGCCTGTCTGGCCTGCTCGGACAGGCTCAATGGGACGCTGTGGCCGATGTGCATGGCGTGGCGCCAGAGACGCTCTACTTTGACGAAGAGTTTGACCGCGTCTATGACGCGTCTGCCCATCCCCTGCTCATGCAAGACGGCCAGGGTCGTCTGCACATTGAACAAAGCCCGTCATGGGCGCAGTCCGTGGTGTGGAACCCTGGAGCGCAAAAAAGTGCGTCTATGGCCGACTTACCCGCCGATGGCTTTGCCCACATGCTGTGCGTGGAAGCGGCGCAGGTGTTCGAGCCCATTGAGGTGCCTGCGGGCGGCCAATGGCAGGGTTGGCAGCGCTTGTCTATTTCTTGAAACAGCACCTTTTGAAACCCTACACATGCTAGCCAAACGCATCATCCCTTGCCTGGACGTGACGGGCGGGCGCGTCGTCAAAGGGGTCAACTTCGTGGCGCTGCGTGACGCCGGCGACCCGGTGGAAATTGCCGCGCGTTACAACGAACAAGGCGCCGACGAATTGACCTTTTTGGACATTACCGCCACCAGCGATGGGCGCGACATGATTCTGCACATCATCGAAGCCGTGGCCAACCAGGTGTTCATTCCGCTCACGGTGGGCGGTGGCGTGCGCACGGTGGACGATGTGCGCCGCCTGCTCAACGCGGGCGCCGACAAAACCAGCTTCAACTCGGCCGCGCTGGCCAACCCGCAAGTCATACGTGACGCCTCGGCCAAGTACGGCGCCCAGTGCATTGTGGTGGCCATCGACGCCAAACGCCGCCATGGCCCAGACCTGCTGGCGCGTGGCGAAGGCTGGGACGTTTACAGCCACGGTGGGCGCCAGAACACCGGTCTGGACGCCTTAGCCTGGGCGGCGCAAATGGCCGACTTCGGTGCCGGCGAAATTCTCTTGACCAGCATGGACCGCGACGGCACCAAGTCTGGCTTCGACCTGGCCTTGACGCGTGCGGTGAGTGACGCCGTGGCCGTGCCGGTCATCGCCTCAGGCGGCGTGGGCAGCTTGGACGACCTCGCCGACGGCATACAAAAAGGTGGGGCCGATGCCGTGCTGGCGGCCAGTATTTTTCACTATGGCGAGTTCACCGTAGGCCAGGCCAAAGCGCGCATGGCTGAGCGCGGCATTCCGGTGCGTCTTTGATTTTTTTCTGCTACCTACCCTGTCTCAACGGGTTGGTGCACTCAACCACCGCTTATTTACCAAGTAGTCCATGACCACTCCTCAAATCGCCAACCCCAGCTGGCTCAAACACATCCGCTGGGACTCCAAAGGGCTGGTGCCCGTGATTGCCCAGGAGCAAGGCAGCAACGATGTGCTGATGTTTGCCTGGATGAACCGTGAGGCCTTGCAAAAGACCGCCGAACTGGGGCAGGCGGTGTACTTCAGCCGTTCGCGCAACAAGCTCTGGTTCAAAGGCGAAGAGTCGGGCCACGTGCAAAAAGTGCATGAAATTCGCATGGACTGCGACAACGACGTGATTTTGCTCAAGGTCACGCAATTGGGGCACGCCCCCGGCATTGCCTGCCACACCGGGCGCCACAGTTGTTTCTTCAGCGTGTACGAGAATGGCGAGTGGAAAATTACCGAGCCGGTCCTGAAAGACCCGCAAACCATTTACAAATAAGCCCCGATGTCCACTTCTTCTGACTTCCCTGATTCTGCCGATTCGCTGGCCCGCCTGGCTGCAGTGATTGAAAGCCGCCTGCCCGCACGGGGTGGCGACCCCGAGGCCAGCTACGTGGCGCGCCTGTTGCACAAAGGCCCTGATGCCTTTTTGAAGAAAATTGGCGAAGAAGCTACCGAGGTGGTGATGGCCGCCAAGGATGCCGACCATGGCGGCGACAAAACCAAGATCGTTTATGAAGTGGCCGATCTGTGGTTTCACTGCATGGTGGCGCTGGCCCATTACGGCCTGACCCCGGCGCAGGTGGTGGCCGAGCTGGACCGGCGTGCGGGCACCAGCGGCATTGAAGAAAAAGCCTTGCGCAAGGTGTTGGAACGCGAAGGGCGAGGCGAATGAACAAGGGCCTGACCATGGAGTTTTGTGTATGAAAGAAGAAATTGTCAGCAGCCACCCAGATTGCCTGTTTTGCAAAATTATTGCGGGGAAAATTCCCTCCAAGTTGGTGTACCAGGACGATGAAATTTTCGCTTTTCACGACATTGCGCCATGGGCACCCGTGCATTTCTTGATGATTCCAAAGCTGCACATTCCCTCGCTGGCGCATGTGGGGCCGGAACACGCGGCCCTGCTGGGGCGCATGATGGTGCTGGCGCCACAACTGGCTTTGCAGGAAGGCTGTAATCCTTACCCGGAAGGTGGGTTTCGCCTGCTGAGCAACACCGGGGCAGAGGGGCGCCAAGAGGTGCATCACCTGCACATTCACGTGATGGGTGGGCCGCGTCCCTGGTTGCGGGGTTGATGCGGGTTAATATCGCGGGCTAGCGGGCGCAAAACTGGCTGCACGATTAAAATTGCTTACATTCGATAGGAGATATTCATGGGTTCATTTTCCATCTGGCATTGGCTGATTGTTTTGTTGATTGTGGTGATGGTGTTTGGCACCAAAAAACTCAAAAACCTCGGCGGCGACCTCGGTGGCGCCGTCAAGGGTTTTAAGGACGGTATGAAGGAAGGTGGCGCCAGCGCGGACGACAAGCCTGCTGCCGCGACGGCCGCTGACGAGAAAACCACCATCGACGTGCAGGCCAAGCCTAAATCCTGATGTGTCCGAAGACCAAGTTCTTCGTTTTCACCATGACGGCGGGTCCGCATGATTGACCTGGGCATCTCCAAGCTCGCGCTCATTGGTGCTGTTGCGCTGGTGGTGATCGGGCCTGAAAAACTGCCGCGGCTGGCGCGCACAGTGGGCACTATGCTGGGAAAAGCGCAGCGTTACGTGGCGGACGTCAAGGCAGAGGTCAACCGCTCCATTGAGCTTGAAGACCTGAAAAAGATGAAAGATTCGGTGGTGGACGCTTCGCAGCAAATCGAGCAAAGCATTCAGACCCAGGCTGGCGACTTTGAAAAAACCTGGGCGGAAGCCACAGACACCGCATCGTCCAGCACTTACAGCGACGCCTATACGCCACTGGCTGAATACCGCAACCCCAAGAAAAAATGGCGTCTCAAGCAAGGCGCCACGCCCAATTGGTACAAAGCCCGTAGCGGCATTCGTACCCATGCCCAGTCGGGTGCCGCTCGGGTGGCCCGGTTTCGCCCCCAAAAGCAGGTTTGATGACTGATTCCACCAAAGACGACGAACTCGCGGGCACCGAACAGCCTTTTGTGCAACACCTGGTAGAGCTGCGTGACCGCCTGGTCAAAGCCATGATTGGGATTGCGGTTGCTGCAGTGCTGTTGTCCATATTTCCTGGCCCGGCGGCTTTGTACGATTTGCTGGCAGCGCCCTTGGTGGCCCACCTGCCCAAAGGCGCCACGCTGATTGCTACTTCGGTTATTTCACCTTTCATGGTGCCTTTGAAGGTGCTGATGATGGCTGCTTTTCTGCTGGCTTTGCCGGTGGTGTTGTGGCAGGTGTGGGCCTTTGTCGCGCCTGGCCTGTATTCCCATGAGAAGAAACTTGTGCTGCCACTGGTGGTGTCCAGCACGCTGCTGTTTTTCGTCGGTGTGGCGTTTTGTTACTTTTTTGTCTTTGGCCAGGTGTTCAGTTTTATTCAAAGCTTTGCGCCCAAAAGCATCACGGCTACGCCTGATATTGAAGCTTATCTGAGCTTTGTGCTGACCATGTTCATTGCTTTTGGCCTGGCCTTTGAAGTGCCGATTGTGGTGGTGGTGCTGGCGCGTATGCGCATTGTCAGCATCCAAAAGCTCAAGGACTTTCGTGGCTATTTTGTGGTGCTGGCCTTCATCATTGCGGCCATCGTCACGCCGCCTGACGTGGTGTCACAGTTAGCGCTGGCCATACCCATGTGCCTGCTGTATGAAGTTGGCATCTGGGCTGCCAAGTTGTTCATCAAACACACCCAGGCACCCGCAGAAGAAGAGGACAAGCCAGTTTCGTCCATGAGCCCTTGAAAAAGGGGCTGGCTAGTGAACAGGTTTAACGGCCGCCTGGCCGAGGCTTGGGCCGCACGCCCGGCGTCACTGAAATCTCTACCTTGGTATCGCGGCGCAACACACTGAACGGGGCAGCCGTGCCGGGTTTCAAGGCGGCCACATTGGACAACAACTCCGACACATTGCTAACCGGTTTGCCCGCCACGCTGGTGATCAGGTCGCCTGGTCGAATACCGGCTTTGGCAGCCGGTCCACTTTGCAGGACGCCGGTGATGATGACGCCTTGACCGCCTTTGATGCCAAAGGTTTCAGAAAGCTCGGGCGACAGGTCGCTGGGCTCCACCCCTATCCAACCCCGCGTGACTTGCCCGTCTTTGACAATGCCTTCTAAAACCAGCTGGGCTGTGGACACCGGAATGGCAAAACCAATGCCCAGACTGCCCCCGGAGCGTGAGTAAATGGCGGTGTTAATGCCTTGCAAATTGCCTTGGGTGTCAACCAAGGCGCCGCCGGAGTTGCCCGGGTTGATGGCCGCGTCGGTCTGAATGAAGTTCTCGAAGGTGTTGATGCCCAACTGATTGCGCCCCAACGCGCTGACGATGCCACTGGTGACGGTTTGCCCCACCCCGAACGGGTTGCCAATGGCCAGCACCTGGTCGCCCACCTGCAGTTGATCGGAGTTGCCCCAGACAATCACGGGCAGTCGGTCCAGTTCAATTTTGAGCACGGCCAGGTCGGAGTCGGGGTCGGTGCCGATAACTTTGGCCCTGGCGTGGCGGCCGTCATTGAGGATGACGTCAATGTCATCGGCACTTTCCACCACGTGGTTATTGGTCAGAATAAAGCCGCTGGCGCTCACAATCACGCCACTGCCCAGGCCCACTTGGGGCTCGTTGCCCTGCTCACCAAAAAAGAAGTTGAACCAGGGGTCGTTGCTGTGCGGGTTTTTACGCGCCACCTTGCTGGTGTTGATGCTGACCACCGCCGCCGACGCCTTTTGTGCTGCCAGCCTGAAGCTACCTGTGGGAGCAGCGCCAGGCGGCCCGGAGGGCGCTACTTGCAAACCCAGCGGGCTTGAGCGCTGCAGTGTCAGCAAAGACCAGCCGGGTTTTAAGGTGCTCACCACAAAAAGGGCCGCCAGCAAGACCGTGACGGTTTGGGCAAACAACAACCAGAGACGTTTCATGGACAGAGTTCAGGCACGTGGCCTACCAGGTAAATGAGCGAGAAATGAGACATCGATAGGCATAAATTGTAGGCTTGCACGGGATACGCCAGGGCGAACCGGCTGGCTTTTGTCAGTCTGGAAGATGGGGTTGTATTGGACAATTTAAAGCACAATCAAGCCATGATCCGATGCCTGCGGACCCGTTCAAAT
>CAJCCO010000021.1 GCA_903960915.1 uncultured beta proteobacterium | reverse complement strand
TGTGGACGGTGAAATCGCTAGTCCCTAAGACCGCTTTGGGTCGACAGCAGTCAGCCACGAGACCTACTTCGAAGGGCGGCTCCCAGCCTGATACCGACGGTGAACTATGGCCAATTAACCGGGCTTAAATCGAATTCAACTCCTCCGAAGCAGTCACTGTTCAATGACTGTTGCTGGCCCATAGCAGCCCTCCAACTAGCGCCTCAACCTCCCGTCCCACTGCAAACCAACTTCGTCAACACAGGAAGTTATGGACGCTCCGCAATAGCAGCCCTCAGCAAAACACCCGTTCGCACGATTCAAGACCCAGAACCGCACCGGCCTTGCCAATGCACGTAGCAATCGACAAGCCCCCTTTCGGTCAAGTTCAGTTGGTGCCCATATCATGTAGGCTAGCCCCCATCTAATTTGAAAGCCCACGCCCATGTCCACCTCAGACTCCCCCCCCTACACCCCGCCCAAAGTCTGGACCTGGAACAAGGCCAATGGCGGGCGCTTTGCCAACATTAACCGGCCGGTGTCGGGTGCCACGCATGACAAGGCGTTAGCGCGCGGCAAGCATCCGCTGCAGCTTTATTCGCTGGGTACGCCCAACGGCGTGAAGGTCACGGTGATGCTTGAAGAGTTGCTGGCGCTGGGCCACAGCGGGGCCGAATACGACGCTTGGTTGGTGCGCATTCATGAGGGCGACCAGTTCAGCAGCGGCTTTGTGGGGGCCAACCCCAATTCCAAAATTCCGGCGCTGGTAGACCACAGCGGCGCCGAGCCGGTGCGGGTGTTTGAGTCGGGCGCCATTTTGTTGTACCTGGCCGAGAAGTTTGGCACCCTGGTGCCCACCGACCCCGCCCTGCGTGCCGAATGCATGTCGTGGTTGTTCTGGCAAATGGGCAGCGCGCCATACCTGGGCGGCGGTTTTGGGCATTTTTATGCCTATGCGCCGTTCAAGATGGAATACCCGATTGACCGTTTTTCCATGGAGGTGAAGCGCCAATTGGATGTGCTGAACCAGCGCCTGGCCCACAGCCAGTTTGTGGCGGGCGACACCTACACCATTGCCGACATTGCCATTTGGCCGTGGTACGGCGGCATGGCCAAGGGGCAGTTGTACGAAGCCGGGGAGTTTTTGCAGGTGTCTGAGTACACGCACGTCATTCGCTGGGCCGACGAAATTGCCAAGCGCCCGGCCGTGCGCCGTGGCCGCATGGTGAACCGCGTGATGGGGCCGCTGGAGAACCAGCTGCATGAGCGCCACGATGCCAGCGACTTTGACACCCGCACCCAAGACAAACTGCAAGCCAAGGAGCCCTGAACCATGATCACACTGTACGACTGCACCACTGCACCCAACCCACGCCGGGCGCGCCTGATTTTGGCGGCCAAAGGCATTGCCCATGAGACCGTGCAAATTGATTTACGCAGCGGCGAGCAACTGGGCGAGGCCTACCGACTGATCAACCCGCAGTGCACCGTGCCGGCCTTGCGCACCGAAGAAGGTGTGGTGCTGACCGACAACGCGGCCATTGCCACTTACCTGGAAGCCCGTTACCCGCAAGTGCCCTTACTGGGCGACACGCCGCTGAACAAAGCCGAAATTGCCAGCTGGCAGTGGCGCGCCGAGTTTGAAGGCCTGATGCCGATTGCCGAGGTGCTGCGCAACACCTCGCCCGCCATGGCCAACCGCGCCCTGCCCGGCCCGGTCAATTACGCCCAGATTGCGCCGCTGGCCGAGCGCGGGCTGGCGCGCTTGCAGCACTTTTTGACCGTGCTGAACGAGCGGCTGCAAGACCGGGAATTCATTGCCGCACAGCAGTTCAGCGTGGCCGACATCACCGCCGTGGTGGCACTGGACTTTGCACGCATTGTGAAAGTGCGCCCCGATGAGCGGCACCCCCACCTGACACGCTGGCGCACAGCCATGGCCCAGCGGCCTTTGATGGGTTTGTAAGCAGCATTTTTCTGCACCGAAGGCGTATAAAAAAAGCACCACCTCTTGCGAGGGGGTGCTTGCACAAAGCTTGAGGGCTTGGCGTTTTTAGCCAGCCATCAGCGCATTGAGCGTGGGGCTGGGACGCATGATGGCGCTGAGCTTGGCCGCATCGGGCATGTAATAGCCGCCAATGTCTGCGGGCTTGCCTTGCACGGCGTTGAGCTCGGCCACAATTTTTTGCTCTTGCTCGGTCAAAGACTTGGCCAAGGCGGCAAACTGGGCGGCCAGTTCTTTGTCGTCGGTTTGCGCCGCTAGTTCTTGCGCCCAGTACATGGCCAGATAAAACTGACTGCCACGGTTGTCTAACTGGCCGGTCTTGGGCGATGGGTTTTTGTTGTTGTCCAGCAGTTTGCCTGTGGCGGCATCCAGCGTTTTGGACAGCACAGTGGCCTTTTTATTGCCCGTCTTCAAGCCCAGGTCTTCCAGCGATACGGCCAGCGCCAAAAACTCGCCCAAAGAATCCCAGCGCAGGTGGTTTTCTTCTACCAACTGCTGAACGTGCTTGGGCGCAGAGCCACCGGCACCGGTTTCGTACATGCCGCCACCGGCCATCAAAGGCACCACGGAGAGCATCTTGGCCGAGGTGCCCAGCTCCATGATGGGGAACAGGTCGGTCAGGTAATCACGCAGAATGTTGCCCGTGGCGCTGATGGTGTCCAAGCCACGCACCACGCGTTCCAGGGTGTAACGCATGGCACGCACCTGGCTCATGATCTGGATTTCCAGACCCGAAGTGTTGTGCTCGTGCAGGTACATCTTGACCTTGGTGATCAGCTGCGCTTCGTGGGGCCGGTACTGGTCAAGCCAAAACACCACAGGCATGCCGGAGTTGCGGGCGCGGGTCACGGCCAGCTTGACCCAGTCGCGGATGGCGGCATCCTTGACTTGGCACATGCGCCAGATGTCGCCGGTTTCTACGTTTTCAGACAGCAAGACTTCCCCGGTGTTGAGGTCGGTGATATTGGCCACGCCGTCTTCGGGGATCTCGAAGGTCTTGTCGTGCGAGCCGTATTCTTCGGCTTGCTGGGCCATCAGGCCGACGTTGGGCACGGTGCCCATGGTTTTGGGGTCAAACGCGCCGTGCCATTTGCAGAAGTTAATGATCTCCTGGTAAATGCGGGCAAAGGTGGACTCGGGCATCACGGCCTTGACGTCTTTCAAACGGCCGTTGGCGTCCCACATCTTGCCGCCATTGCGGATCATGGCGGGCATGGAGGCGTCAACGATGATGTCGTTGGGCGAGTGGAAATTGGTGATGCCCTTGGCTGAATCAACCATGGCCAGCTCGGGGCGGTGCTCATGGCAGGCGTGCAAGTCGCGTTTGATCTCGTCTTGTTTGGACTGCGGCAGGCTGGCAATTTTGCTGTACAAATCGGTCATGCCGTTGTTCACGTTCACGCCCAGCTCTTCAAACAATTTGGCATGCTTGGCAAAAGCGTCTTTGTAAAAGATTTTGACGCAGTGACCGAACACGATAGGGTGTGACACCTTCATCATGGTGGCTTTGACGTGCAGCGAGAACATGACGCCGGTTTTGCGCGCGTCTTCAATTTCTTTTTCGTAAAACTCTTCCAGCGCTTTCTTGCTCATGAACATGCTGTCGATGACTTCACGGTCCAGCAAGGACACTTTGGGTTTGAGGACGATGGTTTTGCCGCTCTTGGTGAGCAGCTCCATCTTCACGTCACGGGGGCGGTCCAGGGTCATGGACTTTTCGCCATGGTAGAAGTCACCCGCGTGCATGTGCGAGACGTGTGAACGCGAGGCCTGGCTCCACTCGGCCATGCTGTGCGGATTTTTACGCGCAAATTCTTTGACGGCGCGTGGCGCGCGGCGGTCTGAGTTGCCTTCACGCAGCACGGGGTTCACGGCGGAGCCAGTGCACTTGGCGTAGCGGGCTTTCAAGGCCTTTTCTTCATCGGTCTTGGCGTTCTCGGGGTAATCAGGCAGGGAGAAGCCTTTGGCCTGCAACTCTTTGATGGCTGCCACCAACTGGCCCACGGAAGCACTGATGTTGGGCAACTTGATGATGTTGGCCGAGGGGTTCAGGGTCAACTTGCCCAGCTCAACCAGGTTGTTGGGCACGCGTTGCGCGGCGGGCAGAAACTCGGCGAACTCGCCCAGTACGCGACCGGCCAGGGAGATGTCGCTCTCCACCACGTCGATGTCTGCAGCAGCGGTGAACTTGCGCACGATGGGCAAAAAGGCGGCCGTGGCCAGCAGGGGCGCCTCGTCTGTCAAGGTGTAGATAATTTTGGAATGATCTGAAGACATGTGCATCCTGGTTCTTTGGGTTAAAGATTGAGCTCTGTGGCTCACTTTTGGCGGTTTGAACAAGGGTAGTTGTTCAAGGCCGGTCTGGGGTGGATTTTACTGGCACCGAAAATCGGCCCACTAATGGTCCTGAAATAGTCTTTTTAGTCCTTTTCCAGCCCTTCCCCAGCCTAGCGCGCATCTTGCGACCCGCACCTGACCGGCGGCTTGCAAAGCTTGCGCAGGGGCAAATAAGCCTGACTAATCCGACTCAGGCTGGGCACCCAGGGTCATGAGGGTGACCAGCTCGCGCTTGTCCACATAAACCGTCAAGGCGCGCTCGGCGGGAATGGACACGGTGTCGGTCTGGCCCAGCTCGTTGACCGCCAGCACCTCGCGCGTTAGCGGCGCGCGGGCCTGGGTCAGAAAAGGCAGCAGGTGCGTACTCAAGCGTTCAGGGTGGCCGTGCCGTAGCCCGCCACAGCTGCCGGCACGCCGCCACGGCGAATGGCCACCGCGCAGTACTTGAACTCGGGGATCTTGCCAACCGGGTCCAGCGCGGCGTTGGTCATCAGGTTGGCAGCGGCCTCGTAATAGGCAAACGGCATGAAGACCGCACCGCGCGGGGTGCCGTCGTCGCGGCGCACATGAATGGCCACCTGGCCACGGCGCGACTGCACGGTGATGACATCGCCGGCCTGCAAGCCCAGCGACTGCAGATCGTCACCGCACATGGACGCGGTGGCCATGGGCTCAATGGCGTCCAGCACGGTGGCGCGCCGGGTCATGCTGCCGGTGTGCCAGTGTTCGAGTTGGCGCCCGGTGATGAGCACAAACGGGAAGTCGGCGTCAGGGCGCTCGTTGGCGGGAATGATGTCGGCAGGCACCAGGTGCACGCGGCCGTCGTCGGTGGCGAAGTGGTCCAGGAAGACGGTGGGCGCACCCGGGTCATCTTCGCTCAGGCAGGGGTAGGTCACGCTGGATTCGCGTTGCAAGCGCTCCCAGGTAATGCCCGAAATGGCGGCGTGCATGGCTTGGCGCATTTCTTCATACACAGCGGCCACGCCGTCCATCTCGCCGGGGTAGTGCCAGTCCAGGCCCATGCGGCGTGCAATTTCCTGAATGATCCACAGGTCAGGCTTGGCCTGACCCGGCGGGTTGATGGCCTGTTTGCCCAGCTGCACCATGCGGTCGGTGTTGCTGACCGTGCCGTTTTTCTCAGGCCAGGCGGTGGCGGGCAGCACCACGTCGGCCAGCCAGGCGGTTTCGGTCATGAAAATATCTTGCACCACCAGATGCGCCAGACTGGCCAGCGCGTGGCGCGCGTGGTTCAGGTCGGGGTCGCTCATGGCGGGGTTCTCGCCCATGATGTACATGCCGCGCACTTTGTGCGGGTCGCTGTCAGGGGCCAGCGCCTTGTGCATGATTTCCACCACGGTGTAGCCGGGCTGGTCGTCCAGCTTCATGCCCCAGAAGTTTTCAAACCAGTCATGCGCGGCCTTGTTGGTCACGCGCTGGTAGTTGGGGAACATCATGGGAATGAGGCCGGCGTCGCTGGCGCCCTGCACGTTGTTCTGGCCGCGCAGCGGGTGCAGGCCAGAGCCGGGTTTGCCAATCTGGCCGGTGACCGTGACCAGCGCAATCAGGCAGCGCGCGTTGTCGGTGCCGTGCACGTGCTGGCTGATGCCCATGCCCCACAGAATCATGGCGCCTTTGGCCTTGGCAAACGCCCGCGCCACTTCACGCAGGGTTTGCGCCGGTATGCCGCAGATGGGTTCCATGGCCTCGGGGCTGTAGCCTTTGACGTTGTCGCGCAGCGCCTCGAAATTGCTGGCGCGCCGGGCAATGAAGTCCTGGTCGGCCAGGCCTTCTTCAATCACGGTGTGGATCAGCGCGTTGATCATGGCCACGTCGGTGTCGGCCTTGAACTGCAGGGTGCGCCAGGCGTGTTTGCCAATGTCGGTCATGCGCGGGTCGGCCAGCACAATCTTGGCGCCGTTTTTGGCGGCGTTCTTCATCCAGGTGGCCGCCACCGGGTGGTTGCTGGTGGGGTTGGAGCCGATCACAAAGATCAGGTCCGAGTGCTGCACGTCGTTGACCTGGTTGCTCACCGCGCCCGAGCCCACGCCTTCCAGCAGTGCCGCCACGCTGGAGGCGTGGCACAAACGGGTGCAGTGGTCGACGTTGTTGGAGCCAAAGCCGGTGCGCACCAGTTTCTGGAACAAATAGGCTTCTTCGTTGCTGCCTTTGGCCGAGCCAAAACCAGCCAGCGATTTTTTACCGTGGGTGTCGCGCAAGCCTTTGAGCGTGCCGGCAGTCAGCGCCAGGGCTTCGTCCCAGGTGGCTTCACGGAACACGCTGGACCAGTCGGCGCTGTCGCGGTTGAGCGCTTGCAGCGCCTCGGGGTCTTTGGGCACGCCGGCTTTGCGAATCAGCGGCACGGTCAGGCGCTGCGGGCTGGCGGCATAGTCAAAACCAAAGCGGCCTTTCACGCACAGGCGGTTGTGGTTGGCCGGGCCGTCGCGGCCGTCCACGCTCACGATCAGGTTGTCTTTGACGTTGTAGGTCAGCAAGCAACCCACGCCGCAGAAGGGACAAACGGAGTCGACTTTTTTGTCCACCACTTGCGAGCCAATCTGGGTTTTGGGCATGAGCGCGCCGGTGGGGCAAGCCTGCACACATTCGCCGCAGGCCACACAGGTGCTGTCGCCCATGGGGTCGTTCAGGTCAAACACAATCTCGCTGTGCGAGCCGCGCATGGCGTAGCCAATGACGTCGTTGACCTGCTCTTCACGGCAGGCGCGCACGCAACGGTTGCATTGAATACAGGCATCGAGGTTGACCGCCATGGCCGGGTGCGAGACGTCGGCGTGCGGCTGCTCGCGACGCAACGCCTTGAGCTCGGGGCGCACCGTCACGCCCAGACGCGCCGACCAATCGCTGAGTTCACCATGCTGTTGCGACTCATCGTGTTCGTTCCACTTGTAGCCGGTGTCGGGCATGTCAGAGAGCAGCATCTCCAGCACCATCTTCTGGCTCTTGACGGCACGCTCGCTGTTGGCCTGCACTTCCATGCCGGCCGTGGCGCTTCGGCAGCAGCTGGGGGCCAGCGTACGCTCGCCCTTGATCTCCACCACGCAGGCGCGGCAGTTGCCGTCGGCACGCATGCCGTCTTTGTAGCAAAGGTGGGGAATATCTACCCCGTGGCGCTTGGCGGCGTTCAGAATGGACTCGCCTTCATAGGCGTGAATGGTGCGCTGGTCGAGCTTGAACTCCACCGTTTTGATGTCTACGGCTGCGCGTGTGGCGGGGGCGTTCATGCTTGTGCTCCGATCTCTTGCGGAAAATATTTTTGAATACAGCGCACCGGGTTGGGCGCCGCTTGGCCCAGGCCGCAAATGGAGGCGTCGGTCATCACCACGTTCAGGTCTTCCAGGGTGCTGTTGTCCCACGAGGTGGCCTGCATCAGCTGAACGGCCTTGGCCGTGCCCACGCGGCACGGGGTGCACTGGCCGCAACTCTCATGGGCAAAAAACTTCATCATGTTGAGGGCGGCGTCACGCGCGCGGTCTTGGTCGCTCAGCACAATCACGGCGGCCGAGCCGATGAAGCAGCCGTAGGGCTGCAGGGTGTCAAAGTCCAGCGGAATCTGGTTCAAGCTGGCGGGCAAAATACCGCCCGAGGCGCCGCCAGGCAGGTAGGCGTAGAGGGCGTGGCCGTCTTGCATGCCGCCGCAATAGTCGTCAATCAAGGCCTGCACCGTGATGCCGGCAGGCGCCAGTTTCACGCCGGGGTGTTTGACGCGGCCGCTCACGCTGAAACTGCGCAGGCCTTTGCGCCCGTTCAAGCCAAAGCTGCTGAACCAGGCCGGGCCTTTTTGCACGATGTCGCGCACCCAGTACAGGGTCTCAAAATTGTGCTCCAGCGTGGGCCGGCCAAACAGGCCCACTTGCGCAATGTAGGGCGGGCGCATGCGCGGCTCGCCGCGTTTGCCTTCAATGCTTTCGATCATGGCGGACTCTTCGCCGCAAATGTAGGCGCCAGCGCCACGGCGCAGCTCAATGCGCGGCAAGGCGCAAGGCGGGTTGGCCTGCAACTTGGCCAGCTCGTCCTCCAAAATGGCGCGGCAGCCGTGGTATTCATCGCGCAAGTAGATGTAGCAGGCGTCAATGCCCACCACCTGGGCGGCCACCAATAGGCCTTCAAGAAAACGGTGCGGATCACGCTCCAAGTACGTGCGGTCCTTGAAGGTGCCGGGCTCGCCTTCGTCAATGTTGACGGCCATCAGTTTGGGGGCTGGCTGCTCGCGCACGATGCGCCATTTACGCCCTGCAGGAAAGCCAGCACCGCCCAGGCCGCGCAGGCCGGAGTCTTCCATGGCCTTGACCACGGACTCGGCCTCAATCTGGCCCTGGGCCAGCGCCGTCGCCAGCGCGTAGCCGCCCTGGGCACGGTAGCTTTCATAGCCGACATAAGCCGGCGCCACTTGCTGCTGTGTGGGCACGGGCGAGACACTTTGTTCAGCATGGTCTGCGGCACTGAAACGGGCGGCATCAGAGGCAGTCGGGTGACGGCCTGTAGCTTTTTCCACCTCGGCCAAAACCGCTTCAGGGGTGGCGGCCAGCACCGGGCTTTGGTGCACCACGGCCACGGGCGCCTGTTCACAGCGCCCCAGACAGGGCGCGGCAATCACGCGTACATCGGCATGCCCCAGCAAGGCTGGCAAACGCTGCAATAAATGTTGGGCACCGGCGAGCTCGCAGCTCAAACCGTCACACACGCGCACGGTCAGACCCGGGGCCTGTTCGTCACCGCGCAGCACCTCAAAGTGGTGGTAGAAAGTGGCTACTTCGTAGACCTCGGCCATCGGAATGTTCATCTCCTTGGCCAGCGCCACCAAGTGCCGGTCGTGCAGGCAGCGGTAGGCGTCGTTGAGCTTATGCAGGTGCTCTATCAGCACATCGCGCGGGTGCGGCGCAGCCCCCACCAGCGCACGCACTTCGGCCACGGACGCATCATCGGCCTGGCGACCCTTGAGCTTGCTTTTTTTGCGGATGCGCTCGCGCATGTCGTCCACCGTGACGGTGGCAACAACCCGGGCTTCAAGAGAGTTATCAATGGGTTTCATGTAAAAAATACGTAAGGCCAGGCAGCAGTTGCCACATGGCCAGGTTGACTTATTCAGTTAAAAGTTCAAGCGAAGAATTTTGCAACACTTTGCAAAGTCCGGTACACACCCCAGGCCAAGGGAATACCCACAGCCGCCCAGGCCAGCGCCACCACCCCAGGGCTCACGGCATCGGCACCGCCGTTTTGGCCGCGCACCAGTTCAGAAGCCGAGGCTTTTTCATTCGCCAGGCGCTTTTCTTCAGCCAGCTCGGCGTCGGTCATGAACCACTTGTCAGCCAGCGGCCGCACCATCAGGTTGCAGACCAGGCCAATCACCAGCATGCCGGTCAGGATGTACATGGTTTGGTTGTAAACCTGCTCACGCGGCAGACCCAGACCCAACTGGTACTCGCGCATGTAGTTCACCACCACTGGGCCAAGAACACCTGCCGTGGCCCAGGCCGTCAACAAGCGTCCGTGGATGGCGCCCACCATTTGCGTGCCAAAAAGGTCGGCCAGGTAAGCTGGCACGGTGGCAAAACCGCCGCCGTACATACTCAAGATGATGCAGAGGGCCGACACAAACAACACAATGTTGCCGTCAGCAGCGCTACCAGGCACGCTGAAGTACAGCACGCCGCCGAGCACAAAGAACACCGCATAGGTCAGCTTGCGGCCCAGCTTGTCAGACAGGCTGGCCCAGAAAAAGCGCCCACCAATATTGAACAGGCTCAGCAGCGCGGTAAAGCCTGCGGCCACACCGGCAATGGCAGCCAGTTGCGTTTTGTCCAACTCGCCAAACTTTTGGGCCACACCAATCAGCGAGCCGCCAAACACCTCTTGCAACATGGGCGAGGCCATGCCGATCACGCCAATGCCAGCACTCACGTTCATGCACAAAACCATCCAGAGCAACCAGAACTGCGGAATGCCCCAGACCTTGCTCACATGCACATGGCGCTGGGTGATCATGGTGTTGGTGCTGGCGGGCGGTGGGGTCCAACCGGCGGGTTTCCAGCCCGTCGGGGGCACGCGGTAGCCAAAGGCACCAGCCATCATGAAGACGAAATAGACCAAGGCCATGACCACAAAGGTTGGCATCACGCCCACGCTGGTGGGGGTGGCAAAGTACTTCATCAGGTCTGCGGCCAGGGGCGAGCCAATCATGGCGCCGCCGCCAAAGCCCATGATGGCCATGCCGGTGGCCATGCCCCGGCGGTCGGGGAACCACTTGATCAGCGTGGACACGGGCGAGATGTAGCCCAGTCCTAAACCGATGCCACCAATCACGCCCGAGCCCAGAATCATCAGCCAGAACTGGTGCAGGTACACGCCCAGCGCCGAGATCAGCATGCCGCCGCACCAGCACAAGGCCGCCACCACACCCGCCTTACGCGGACCGGCACGCTCCAGCCAACCGCCCCAAATGGCGGCACTGAAGCCCAGCAAAACGAAAAACAAGGTGTACATCCAGCCCAGCGTGGAGATTTGCCAGTCGAAGGTGGTGGTGAACAGTTGGGCAAGGAAACCCACTTCAGGGCCGCACTGGATGGCCTCCTTGATGCCCAGCGCCTTGCTCAGGGGCAGCCAGAACACCGAAAAACCGTAGGCCATGCCGATGCACAAATGAATGGCCAGCGCGGCGGGCGGTACCAGCCAGCGGTTAAAGCCGGGGCCGGCAATGATCCGCTCCTTATGAAGGAGTCCTGGGGTTGTGAGGGACATGCGATTTTCCTGAGTCTTGATGACTAACTTATCGCACTAAATTGCGGCCAGTGAGTATCAATGCGTCAAGCAACTGGTGTCCAATTGATTATGGACATACCTTGATTCAATAAATAAATGATGCGTTGCAGCATCATTTGTTATTCAAGGGTCAGGACCGGGGCGTTTCCAACTGCCTCAATTCACCTAGGGTATTGGCATTGCAAAATGCTTGGGGGTCGTCGTCCGGTAAATTAAAAGGCACCAGAACCGTTTTGTGCAGGGCGGTCCATGCGTCGATCTTGCGGCCACCCTCAGCGGTGAACTTAACCAGGCTTTCAAGTAAGTCCACGCGCAGCAAACAAAAAACCGGTTGGCTGCGCATCTGAACCTGGCCTTCCTGGTCCACCTCTGGCGCCGATGCCATGGCAATGTCGGCGTCTGCAGCCTCCAGAGCGGCCGCCAGGCGAGGCACCAGATCTAGCGGCAACAGCGGAGTGTCGCAAGGAACAGTCACCAAGAACGGGGTTTCGCAACGCTCCAGACCCGTGAGGAAGCCAGCCAGAGGACCCGCGTAATCAGCCAGTCCGTCCGGCCAGACCGAGGCGCCAAAGGACTCATAAGCTGACAGGTTTCGGTTGGCGTTGATCATGAGAGGGCCAACGCCGCCGCCCATTTGCAAACGCGTGAGGGTATGTAGCGCCAAGGGCATGCCGTTGAAGTTTTGCAGTCCTTTGTCAACCCCACCCATGCGAGAGCCGCGTCCACCGGCCAAAATAAGACCTGTAATTTCGTTGGGTTTGATCAACAGAGCATCCTTGCTGTCCATGTCATGAACGCCGCGCCAGCGGGAGGTTTAACAGTAAGTTTTGGGGCTTCAATTTAAGGCGACCCTGCGCATCCATGGCCATCGCCAAATAAACCGGGCGCCCTGCTACCGAGGCCAACATATCCGATGGGTTAACGAAAACCAATCGAAACAGACACATCAAACGCTGCCTGCGGTCTTCATCCACTTCGAGGCCGGTATAAAGGTCGTTCAAAATTGAACTCGCCTGGGCGTCCAAGCCCACATGCCAGACCCAGTGCTCGTCCACGATTTCGCGGTCGGTTTGAATGCGCACATCAAGCCGCAAAAAATGGGCGATCCACAGCTCCAGCACGCGGCACAGGGCATCAAGCGCAGGATGGCCATGGTTCAAGCCTAGAACCAGATCAAAGTCGTCGCTGCGCTGCCAATAAACCTCTGCGTTCTCAGGTCCCAGAACATCGAGGTCGACGCTTCTCAAAGGCGCACCACCTTCCTTGAGCAACTCCCCGATAGAGCCAAAGCCCCCGGACAGCGCATACCGCTCCACAGTTTCCTCGTCAGCGGCCATGACGGCACCGTCTTCCAGCACCGATATTTTTTGGGTTCTGAAAAGCATCTCTGCGCTGCGAGCTTCGAGTGGCGTGGGATCGGCACCAAGCACATGTCGCAGCAAAACCTGAGTTATTTGATGAACCAGAACAGGCGCCACATCGACACCCTCCCCCTGAAACAAGGCCAGATAACTGGCCTCCAGGGTGGGAAAAGCCAACAAGCGGTCCCTGAAGCGCAACCAGACGGCGTAGTTTTCGGCAGCGTCACTGTCTTTAAAAGCCGACAACGCCAACGCGTCTATCTCGCAGCGCGGCGTCAGCAGAAGCCGTTCGTGCATGGCTAACTCAAAAGCACACGAGGTGGAAATAGGGGCCACCTCCGGTCGCTGCAACAAGTGACGCAAAAATGCATCGGTGACGATCAGGTGGCCTTCCTCATTTTTACCCAGCAAGGAATAGCCGCAGCTGACCCAAAAATCAGAGCGAGGCGTCAATTAAATGGCCTCTGAGTGGAAAGGCCGTACTTGAACGGCTTTGCGTGTGATGTCGAAATCATCGGAAAACCTATTGCTTGAATAAAGTACAGAAAAATTATCCTTGACCGGACAACCCGAAAATTGCTATCAAATCATATCCAATTAAGAACGCAAGGCGGATCAACTGATATTTTCTGGGGAATTTGTGAGCCAAAAAAATAGTGCCCTGTGGTTAATTCGAATCCATTACATTGTTGCCTGCTATGAACTCTGTTGCTTATGAAATGAAAGTGGCTGTGGTGATGCGCCGCGAGCGCATCCCAGAACCTATGTCGCGCTGGCAAACCTGGCGGTGGGTGCTGGCCGATGTCGTACCCCACGAGGAGGGATTTGGCAGCACCGCTCGCCCCATGTTCAAGAACGAAACTGAAGAGCATTGGCTTCACCCAAATTTCACCGTGAAATTATTCAAGGACGATGCCGAGGGTTACTACCTGAATGCCACCACCCAGGCGCCTGGGTGGTTTGTTCTGTGGCGTACCGATGAAGCAACACCAGACGGACATGAGCCGATGGCGAGGCCAGAAGCAGTCAGCCTGAGTTACTACGATGCTGGTCGTTGGCTGGACGCACAGGAGACTGTGGAACAAGTCCCAGCCCCCGAGGTCGTTGTGGCGTGGCTCAAAAGTTTTATTGACGAAAATTTTGTGGAAGAACCTAGGCGACGTAAACGCCCGGAGAGTTTTCGCAGCTTGAGCGATCGCTTCGGTAATCCGGCCACTGTCAGCACATTGAAAAAAACAGGGGGTGGCCGTGGCTGATAGTTTTTTGGGCCGCTGGTCTCAACGCAAACAGTCGGTTCGCGAAGGCAAGCCCCTTGAAGAACCGCTCCCCCCAATAGCCAGCCCGTCCGCTCCCAAACCCTTGGTAGCTACGCATCCGGCCACAACACCAGATCCACAATCGTCGAATCACGCCTCTGAAACTGCACCCCAGCGACCACCTCCACCTACCTTGAAAGAGGTTGAACACCTCACGCAAGCATCGGATTTCAGTCCCTTCATGGCACGTGAGGTAGCGCCTGATGTTCGCAATGCCGCCATGAAAAAGCTATTCACAGACCCGCACTACAACGTGATGGATCAGCTTGATATCTATATTGATGATTACGCCAAACCTGACCCCTTACCCCAGGCCATGCTGCGCCAGATGGTAGGCGCCAAGTTTCTCAACTTGTTTGAGAATGAACCAGAAGAAGACCAATCAGTTAAGAAACTGCTGCCCACCGGTCATACAGACACCACCAACACACTGCCTAAAGATAAGGGCTTAGACCATGACCACACTGATTTGCGACTGCAACCAGACCATGCCCCTGGACGCCAAGCGACTGGGCACGACACTGAATGAACCGCTGACCCTGCATTCAGCCCTGTGCCGTCGGGAGGCGGCCAGCTTTTTATCGGCGCTGGCCACAGGCGAAGAATTGGTGGTGGCGTGCACCCAGGAAAAAAGGCTTTTTACAGAGCTGGCCGACGCATCAAAAAAGGACAGCAAGACTTTGGTGTCCCCGATTCGTTTTATCAACATCAGGGAAACCGGTGGCTGGAGTCAGGACGCCGCGCAGGCCAGCCCCAAAATAGCCGCCTTGCTGGCAGCCGCCCAACTGCCGCTGCCAGAGCCAGTGGCCACGGTCACCTACAAAAGTTCCGGCAAACTGCTCATCATTGGCGAACTTAGCGCCGCCGAACACGCGGCCCAACTCTTGGGGGACGAGTTGGATATTTCCATCTTCACTCAGGGGGCAGGTGATGCCATGAATCTGGGTGGTCCGGCTCAAGAGCGGCAATACCCGGTGCTTGGCGGGAAAATTTTGTCGCTGACCGGATGGCTTGGAGCCTTTGAGCTCCAGTGGCTCAAGGACAATCCAATTGATCTCGATCTTTGCACCCGATGCAATGCTTGTGTGGTGGCCTGTCCCGAAGATGCGATCGGACTGGATTACCAAATTGACATGGCACGCTGCCAATCTCACCAGGCCTGTGTGAAAGCCTGCAAAGTGGCTGGTGCCATCAACTTCAACCGCACGCCAGAAACCCTGACTGAATCTTTTGATTTGGTACTTGATTTGCGCGCCACACCTGCCTTCAGCCAGCACGCCCTGCCACAGGGTTACCAGCGCTGGAATGGGATCGACCCCAAACCACTCAACGCATTGCGAGGCTTGGTAGGTGAGTTTGAAAAGCCCAAATTTTTTACTTACAAACAAAAATTATGTGCCCACAGCCGCAATGAAAAAGTGGGCTGCAATGCCTGCATTGATGTCTGCTCGGCCTCAGCCATCAGCAGCGAACGCAGCCGTCAGCAAATCAAGGTCAACCCCAACCTGTGCGTGGGCTGCGGCACCTGCAGCACGGTTTGCCCCACCGGCGCTCTGACCTTTGCCTACCCACGAGCCAGTGAGCAAGGGGTCAAAATAAAAACCATGCTAAGTACCTATGCCCGCCAGGGTGGCAAGTCGGCGGCCTTGCTGCTGCACAGCCAGGAAGCAGGCACCCAGCTCCTCAACGATTTAGGCCGGGCAGCTCAACTCAGCAAAGGCGGCAAAGCCCCCTTTCACGGCGTGCCAGCCCGGGTGATACCTTTGCCGCTGTGGCACTCAGCCTCTGTCGGCCTAGAGTTTTGGTTAAGCGCAATAGCCTATGGTGCCTCGCAGGTCTGGGTCTTGATGACCGATGAAGAAGCGCCTCAGTATGCGCAGGCGATTCAAACGCAAATGGCTGTTGCCCAGTCTATTTTGACGGGCCTAGGCTACCAGGGGGAGCACTTTCGCTTGCTACAAGTCAAAGATGCCCGGGATATACCTGCGCTGGACCAAGCCCTGCAGGCGCCGCCTGCACAGGTGGCTAGCCGCAGTGCAGGTTTTGCAGTGCAGCCTGAAAAAAGAGCTTCGCTGGAACTGGCCCTGGACCACCTGATTGAACACGCCCCCCTGCAACCTGAAACCATCACCCTGCCCAGCCAAGGCTCCCCGCTGGGCGCCTTGGCCCTTGACAAGAACAGCTGCACCTTGTGCCTGAGTTGCGTCAATGCGTGCCCCGCTGGCGCCTTGCAGGACAACCAGGAAGCTCCACAACTTAAATTTATAGAAAAAAACTGCGTCCAGTGTGGCCTTTGTGTCAAGACTTGCCCCGAGAACGCGCTTTCGCTGCTGCCCCGCATGAGTTTGTCGCCGCAACGCAAAGAGGCAGTGGTTATCAACGAGATGCAGCCCTACGCCTGCGTGCGCTGCAGCAAGCCCTTTGGCACCTTAAAAGCGATCGAATCGATGCTGGGGAAACTGGCCGGACACAGCATGTTTCAGGGAGAGGCACTGCAACGTCTGAAGATGTGCGGCGACTGTCGGGTAATCGACATTTACGCATCCACGAATGAAATCAAGATATCGGACCTGAAGCCATGATGACCACACCCCACTTGATGCAGAGCAGCGCGCTGGACGAAGAAACTGCACGGTCTGAGCTTTATGGGCTTCTAGCCCTTTGCTACTATGACCAACCCACTACTGAATTCATAGCAAATTTACGGCTAGCCGTGACAGAGGCTCCTTCAGCAGGCGCCTTTCTGGAGGAGTCCTGGCGCAACTTGGTAGGGGTCGCGCGCGAGATGACCCTCGAGGAGATCCAAAGCGAATACCAAGCCCTGTTTGGCGGCATTGGCAAACCCGAGGTCTACCTTTATGGCTCACACTTTTTGAGCGGCTTTTTGAACGAAAAACCTTTGGCTAGATTACGTTCCGACCTGACCGCATTAGGGCTTGCTCGCGATGAAACCATGTCTGAAACAGAAGACCATGTGGCGTATCTGTGCGAAGTGATGCGGTTTTTGATTGCGGGCGAAGACGTAGCCATTTCCAACTTGGCGCAGCAACAAAAATTCTTTTCTGCGCACTTGCAGCCCTGGATCTTGCTCATGTGTGATGACCTGCAAGCCCATCCCAAAGCCCGTTTCTACTCGGCACTCGGGGCTTTGACGAGCGCATTCATGGGTGTGGAGACGCAGGGCTTTGACATGTTGGACACGGCTTAGGCATTGAATTTTCTCAATACGTCGAAGCGCCAACTAGTCTAGGGTTTTTCAGCTTGCACAAATTCAGATATGTTGGTAAGTTCATAGGGAATAAGGCATAACCAAATTTCAAGCAGATCTGACCAGGAGCCAAAATGTCTGAATCAAAATTAGCGCGGCGTAGCTTATTTGTGGGAGCCAGTACGGTGGGTGCTGTCGCAGCACTGGCCAATTTTTTACCCTCTGCCCAAAATATCAGCAGTCCTGAAGCACCGGCCTTGAAGCCAGCACCACTCAAGGGTGGTGGCTACACCTTGAGTGATCACGTCAAACAGTATTACAAGACAACGCGTGTCTGATTGACCCGCTGTCCCGGTTTTAGCAAGAAGTCTTTGGAGACCCACATGTTGTTGACTAAAAAATCTGCGCCCCAGAGCGGCACTGACCGCTCCCCCTTTGTGCACAGTCTGCGTCGCGGTTTATCCCAGGCCTTGCCCACCATGGACCGAAGATCCTTTCTACGCCGCTCTGGCATGGGGATTGGGGTGGGACTGGCGGCAACTCAGTTAACACTGGTTAAAAAAGCCCAGGCAGCATCAGGTTCAACCCCCATTGGCGAGGGCAAGATTGAGGTCAAGCGAACTATTTGCACTCACTGCTCAGTCGGTTGTGCAGTAGACGCCGTGGTAGAAAACGGGGTTTGGGTTCGTCAGGAGCCGGTTTTTGACTCCCCCATCAACCTAGGCGCCCACTGCGCTAAGGGTGCGGCGCTGCGTGAGCACGGTCACGGCGAATTCCGTCTGCGTTATCCCATGAAACTGGTGAAAGGCAAGTACGAGCGCATCAGCTGGGACACAGCCCTCAATGAAATCAGCGCCAAGATGCTGGAGTTGCGCAAGACCAGCGGCCCTGACTCCGTGTATTACATCGGCTCCTCAAAGCACAACAATGAACAGGCGTACCTGTTGCGCAAGTTTGTGAGTTTTTGGGGCACCAACAACTGTGACCACCAGGCCCGCATTTGCCACTCCACCACGGTGGCCGGCGTTGCAAATACCTGGGGCTATGGCGCGATGACCAATTCTTACAACGACATGCAAAACAGCAAGGTCGCGATGTACATTGGTTCCAATGCTGCAGAAGCCCATCCGGTGAGCATGTTGCACATGTTGCACGCCAAAGAATCCGGCTGCAAAATGATTGTGGTCGACCCCCGGTTTACCCGGACAGCGGCCAAGGCAGATGAGTATGTTCGTATCCGCTCAGGCTCGGATATTCCGTTTTTATTCGGCATTTTGTACCATATCTTCAAGAACGGATGGGAAGATAAAAAGTACATCAATGACCGTGTCTACGGCATGGAAAAAGTCAAGGAAGACGTGCTGGCCAAATGGACGCCGGACAAGGTTGAAGAAGCCTGCGGCGTCAATGAAGCCCAGGTCCTTAAAGTAGCCACGATGCTTAACGAGAGCCGTCCTGGTACGGTCGTTTGGTGCATGGGACAAACCCAGCACACCACCGGCAACGCCATTGTTCGCGCCTCATGCATCTTGCAATTGGCACTGGGCAATGTGGGCAGGTCTGGCGGCGGCACCAACATTTTCCGGGGCCATGACAACGTGCAGGGCGCCACCGATGTCGGCCCCAACCCTGATTCATTACCTGGCTACTATGGCATTGTTGAAGGCTCTTGGAAACACTTCGCCAAAGCTTGGGGCGTTGACTTTGAATGGATCAAGGGACGCTTCTCATCGCCCGCCATGATGAGCAAACCGGGCATCACGGTGTCACGCTGGATTGACGGTGTGCTGGAAAAAAATGAGCTGATTGACCAGGACTCCAACTTGCGTGGCGTTTTTTACTGGGGCCATGCCCCCAACTCACAAACCCGCGGTTTGGATATGAAGCGGGCCATGGACAAGCTGGACCTTCTGGTCGTGGTCGATCCTTATCCTTCAGCAACGGCCGCTATGGCTGCGATGCCTGGAAAAGCAGAAGATTTAAACCCCAACCGTGCGGTGTACCTGTTGCCCGCAGCCACTCAATTTGAAACCAGTGGCTCTGTGACCGCCTCCAACCGGTCGCTTCAGTGGCGGGAAAAAGTGATTGAGCCCCTGTGGGAAAGTCGCACCGACCACATGATCATGCAACAGTTTGCAGACAAGCTGGGATTTGGTAAAGAGCTGTCCAAAAACTACAAGATGCAAAAAGTCAAAGGCATGGACGAGCCAGTGCCTGAGGATATTCTTAGAGAAATTAACAAATCTGTGTGGACTATTGGCTACACCGGGCAAAGTCCGGAGCGGCTCAAAGCCCATATGCGCAACATGAATTTGTTCGATGTCAAAACGTTGAGAGCCAAGGGCGGCAAAGACAAGGAAACCGGCTATGACTTCACGGGGGACTATTTCGGTCTTCCTTGGCCTTGTTACGGCACCGCTGAGATGAAGCACCCCGGCTCACCCAACTTGTACGACACCTCCAAGCACGTGATGGATGGTGGTGGTAATTTCCGGGCTAACTTCGGCGTAGAGCGCGAAGGCAAAAACCTACTGGCCGAAGACGGTTCGCACTCCAAAGGCGCCGACATCACCACGGGCTACCCTGAATTCGATCATGTGCTGTTGAAGAAATTGGGCTGGTGGAATGACCTGACCGAGGCTGAGAAAACAGCCGCAGAAGGCAAGAACTGGAAAACTGACATGTCGGGCGGTATCCAGCGCGTGGTGATGCAGGTTCACGGCTGCCATCCGTTTGGCAATGCCAAGGCCAGGGCTGTGGTGTGGAACTTCCCCGACGCCATTCCTCAACACCGCGAACCGCTTTATGGCACACGTCCTGACCTGGTGGCCAAGTACCCCACCCATGATGATAAAAAAGCCTTCTGGCGTTTGCCCACATTGTTCAAAACAGTGCAAGACAAGAACATCGCAGATAAAGTTCATGAGAAATTTCCTTTCATCATGACTTCAGGCCGCCTAGTGGAGTACGAAGGTGGTGGTGAAGAGACTCGCTCTAACCCCTGGCTGGCAGAACTACAGCAAGAGATGTTCGTCGAGATCAACCCCAAGGTGGCTGCCGCCAAAGGCATTCGCAATGGTGAGCGCGCCTGGGTATCGTCACCTTCCGGCGCACGCTTGAATGTGCAAGCCCTTGTCACCGAGCGCGTGGGGCCTGACACCGTGTTTTTGCCCTTCCACTTCTCGGGTCGATGGCAGGGCGCAGATATGTTGGCCCACTACCCCAATGGGGCCGCCCCCATCGTGCGTGGTGAGGCGGTCAATACAGCCACCACCTATGGCTACGACAGCGTCACCATGATGCAGGAATCAAAAACAACGATTTGCAACGTCGAGAAGGCATAAGGAGAGATTTATGGCACGAATGAAATTTATCTGTGACGCCGAGCGTTGCATTGAATGCAATGGTTGCGTAACGGCATGTAAAAACGAGCACGAAGTACCTTGGGGCGTCAACCGCCGACGTGTCGTTACGCTCAATGATGGCGTACCAGGTGAAAAGTCCATTTCCGTGGCCTGCATGCATTGCAGTGATGCGCCTTGCATGGCGGTTTGCCCCGTGAATTGCTTCTACCGCACCGATGAAGGTGTGGTCTTGCATGACAAGGATGTGTGTATTGGCTGCGGCTACTGCTCTTATGCGTGCCCATTTGGCGCGCCCCAATTCCCTTCGCAGGGAACTTTCGGTGTGCGGGGCAAGATGGACAAATGTACGTTCTGCGCCGGGGGGCCAGAAGCAAACGGCAGTCAGGCTGAGTTTGAAAAATACGGACGAAACCGTTTGGCTGAAGGTAAATTACCGGTGTGTGCCGAGATGTGTGCCACCAAGGCCCTGATAGCTGGCGATGGTGATGTGGTGGCAGACATATTCCGCAATCGGGTAGTGAGTCGTGGCAAAGGCGCCGAAGTTTGGGGATGGGGGACTGCCTACGGTTCCAAACAAGCAGGCCAACCGAGCACAAAGGCAGCGACTGGAGTGAAATTATGAACCGCAGCTTATGGTCCTTGGCTTTGCTGGCCTTGTTGAGTGCCTGCAGTGAAAAACCCCAGACTGCGGCGACCACTACAAGTGACCGTGCGCCTTACATGGGCACTGGCAAGGCGTATGTTGAAGCCGGCTGGAAGCAGGGTGACAAAGCCAGTTGGGAATCTCATCTAAAGGCCAGAAGCCAATACGGACAAAACGACTACACGCGGATCAACTAACGGAGGCGTCCATGAAGAAAGCCTTTTTTTCAGCGCTGTTGTTTGCCAGTTTAGCCTCGGGCGCTCTGGCACAAAACAAGACAACAGACACCGCTCCCACCGTGCCTGCCAAAGCAATTGCAGCGCCTGATGCTGGCACCATCAAGAGCCAGAACATCATGGAGGTCCGACCGGATGCCAACCTGGAACCCGGTTACGCCGCACAGACCAACGCCGAACGAAACAAAGTCCAACCAGGTAACAATGCACCCTTTTGGCGTCAGGTTGGCGCCGGCGTCAACGGCACAAGCACCCTGCCCTTGAGCGAAGCGCCCGAGGCAGGCAATCTTATTCAACCTTTTGTACAGTACCCCGGCTCAAGCCTCACCAATGCAGGGGAAGCCTGGCGACAGGTCAGGAATAACTGGATTATTCCGTACGGTGGCGCCCTCCTCCTTTTGGTGGTGGTTGCCATCGGTCTTTATTACAAAGCAAAAGGCAGCATTGCTTTGCATGGGGCTGAAACAGGCAAGAAAATAGAGCGCTTCACGTACTTTGAACGTGCAGCTCACTGGACCAATGCGATCACGTTCGTCATTCTGGCCGTCTCGGGCATCATCATGGCTTTTGGCAAATTTTTCTTGCATCCCGTGATTGGCGCCACCTTGTTTGGATGGCTCACTTATGCGTTAAAAAATGCACACAACTTCGCGGGGCCGGTCTTTGCTGTTTCCTTGCTGGTGGTCTTGGGTACCTTCCTGAAAGACAACCTACCCAAGAAAGAAGACATTAACTGGCTTCTCAAAGGGGGGGGGATGTTCTCAGGCCATGAACCCACTTCACACCGTTTCAATGCAGGTGAAAAAGCGGTATTTTGGGGTGGCGTATTCTTTCTCGGTCTCATCGTTGTGAGTTCAGGACTTGTTTTGGATAAACTGGTTCCCGGTCTGATTTACGAGCGCAGCACCATGCAAATTGCCAACATGATTCATGGCATAGCAGCGGTTTTGATGATGGCCTTGTTTTTGGGGCATATCTACATGGGCACCATTGGGATGAAAGGTGCTTACGAAGGCATGTCAACGGGCTATGTCGATGAGACTTGGGCCAAAGAACACCATGGCCTTTGGTACGATGACATTAAAGCTGGCAAAATTCCCGCTCAAAGAACCGTGGCGTCTTCCTCTGCGTCCACGCCTGTGCAGCCTGTACAAATTTGAGAAAGTTACCATGAAAAAAAACCTTCTTCAGATATGGGCCTTCGCCCTTCCCTTGGTGGTAACCACAGCTTCTCTGGCCAAACTGCCTGCACCCAGTGATGAGGCGAAAGCCAAGGCTGCTGAGGCGGCAGCCAAGACTGCCTGGAGCGGCAAGGTGGACGGCTTTTTATTGTGCAAAGCGCAAGACAAGGTGGCCGCAAAATTCAAAACCGTCAAGGTAGCCGACAAAGATGCCAAACCAGCACCAAAAGCTTTGCCCAAGGACACCAAAACCTCTGTGACTGCAAGCACCTGCACTGACCCCGGACCATTTGTTTATACCCCGGCAGCGAGCCCTGCTGTGGCAGCAATGCCAACAGCCGCAGTGACCCTAACGCCTGCTGCCGTGCCAGCTAAGAAACCCTGATCTCCTTGCTCCCTTACCTAAGTCAAGCGACCGCACCGCTCACCTGCGAAGTCAATGCACTCAACGAAAATGGCGTGCTTGAAACCGTCTCTATTCCTGCTGAGCGGGCCCTGACGGTCTACGTCGTCAAACCAAGCCTCCGTTGATTTTCTGGTGTCGTTTTATTCGCTATTACCGAATTAAACGACACCAGTTTCACAAAGAATTAAGCCGTCATTGTGTACTTGATCGGCAAGGTCTTCAGACCGCCGACGAAGATGGTCTTCATCCACTTTGGCTCGCCCGCGAGCTCGACACTTTCAAGCCGTGGCAACAACGCTTTCAAGAATGCTTTGATTTCCATTCGTGCCAACATTGCACCGAGGCAATAGTGCACTCCAAAGCCGAAAGATAAATGCTTATTTGGTGAGCGACCAATATCGAACTTGTCTGGATCAACGAACGCTTCAGTGTCGCGGTTACCCGATGGATACGACAGCAAAACTGAGTCGCCGGCCTTGATGACTTTGCCGCCCAAGGGGAAATCTTCAGTTGCCGTGCGCATGAAGTGTTTTACCGGCGTGACCCAGCGGATGATTTCATCAGCCGCGGTATTCAACAGGCTCATGTCATTCTTCAAGCGAGCCAGTTGATCTGGGTTTTCAATCAACGCATGCATTCCGCCAGCGATTGCCGACGCAGTTGTGTCGTGCCCCGCTGTCGCTGTGATGACGTAATAAGAAATTGTCTGAATCAAAGTAAGTTCTTCGCCGTTGATTCGGGCATTTGCAACAACAGATGCCATGTCATCGGTTGGGTTGGCGCGACGATCTTCAGTGAGTTTCGTGAAATATGCAAAGAAATCTTGAACAACAGCGACCAGATCAATTGGGTCAGACCCTCGCTG
>CAJCCO010000020.1 GCA_903960915.1 uncultured beta proteobacterium | reverse complement strand
TGAACCAGAGACCATGATTTTTAAGCGTTGGCGCGCACTTTGCCAACTGCGTATTTCGCTGGTCAAGGCATCACACAGGTGTGAAAAAATTATCAAAATTTGTAACCAATTCGAACCACGTAATCAGTTGGGTTGACGTCCATTGAACCGGTGGTGGTGGTTCCCGAGCCCACAAAGGTGATGTCCGTTTTAAACGGAATGTAGGAAACTGAGGCGTTGACGGACAGGCGGTCGGTGAAGTTGTAGATGAACCCCAAGTTGTAAACCGGCGCCCACGACGAACTCAACGCCGAGGAAGTTCCTGCCAGCAAGTTCAAGGTGGCATTGGACGTATCCGCGCGCACATTTCTAAATGAAGCGTAGGTTAAACCCAGCCCTGCATAAGGCCGAAAATTGTCTGTGGGGTTGAGAAACAAGTATTTGGCTACCGCAGCTGGCGTCAACACATCGGCCTTGGCGGCCCGGGACAAGGAAAGCGAGCTGCTGGGCAGGTACACATCGACATTGATGGTCGGTGGCACGCCCAAAGAAATCTCGACGGCCACATTGTTGGTGAACATCCGCAGCACACTGAAAGACAGCGTCTCGGCGTAACCCGCCGACGCTTTGGCTCCTGCAGTCACCGGGTTGAAGGCGCTGGCGAAAGGCCCGACGGAGGTCAGGGCACCCAATGAGAGGTCAGGGGAAACTCTTGCCGCACCGATGGCCACAATGGTGTCGCCCGCTTGCTGGGCGTGTGCGGATGTGACCGATGCCATGGCGAGTAGTGCAGCCACGGACATGTGAGAAAGTTGGATTGAACGCATGGATGGAGGCTCCTGGTTGAAGAGAGGGGGAAAAGACCCTTCATCCTGAACACAGTCAGCGCTATCCATTTGCGAATTGTTAAATACCAGCCCCTCAACCTTGAGGATTGGCAACCCAGCGCAACAGAGGCGCGGCGGCTCTGCTGGCAAGCCCACCAACTAGTGGGATTGGCGCTTGCCTTTGCTCAAGTCCACGCCCAACTGTTTGAGTTTGCGGTAGAGGTGGGTTCGCTCCAGGCCGGTCTTTTCTGCCACCCGCGTCATGGAGCCGTTTTCTTTTGACAGGTGGTATTCAAAGTAGGCTTTTTCAAACTCGTCGCGCGATTCGCGCAGGGGTTTGTCGAGCATAAAGCTTTGCTGGGCTTGCAAGCCGGGTTCGATGGTCTTGAGTCCGGCGTGTTCCATCAGAACAGAGAACTCCACCTTTTGCGAGGTCGATACCGCCAGCATGGAGGCTTCAACTCTCCCCACCGTGCTGCGCGCCAAACCCATGGCCACTGCTTTGAGCAGCTTTTGCAGGGTGATGGGTTTTTCCAAAAAAGCCAGAGCACCAATTTTGGTGGCCTCCACGGCGGTCTCCACGGTCGCGTGACCGCTCATCATGATGACCGGCATGGTCAGGGCACCCGTTGCGGACCATTCTTTTAAAAGTGTGACGCCATCGGTGTCTGGCATCCAGATGTCGAGCAGCACCAGGTCGGGTCGCTCGCGCACGCGTGCGGCGCGGGCTTGTGCGGCGTTTTCAGCGACTTCTACGGTGTGTCCTTCGTCATGCAGAATTTCCCGCAGCAGGTCACGGATGCCGAGTTCATCGTCCACCACCAAAATGTTTGCCATGATTACGCGCGTTCCTCAGGTATGCCAGCGTCGGCCGACGGGGTCGGCACAACATTGTCAATGGCGAATGATAACGAGACTTGCGCCCCAAGCACCTGGCCGTCCACCACACGGTTGGCAATGTCGACCCGCGTGCCATGTTCATCCGCAATTTTTTTAACCACCGCCAGTCCCAACCCCGTCCCTTTGGACTTGGTGGTGACGTAGGGCTCAAAGGCACGTTTGAGAATGTGCTCGGGAAACCCGGTGCCGCTGTCGAGCACGCTCAGGCGCACGCGGCGCACGCTGTCGTTCCATTGGGTTTTGATGAGCACCTGCGCCGCCGCCTCGCGCGCACCCGCGGTTTCGGTGGCGTCTTGGGCGTTTTGCAGCAGGTTGTGCAGTACTTGTCGCAATTGCTGGGCGTCGCCCAGAATCTGTGGGCACAGAGGATCAAGCTCCATGGCGAGGGGCACGGGCGCGTTGTCGCTCTCGTACAAATGAACCACCTCGGTCACCAGCGCATTGAGGTCCAAGGGCATAAGTTGCGCCGCCGGCAAACGCGCGTAATCTCTAAACTCGTTGACCAGGCGCTTCATCGCATCGACCTGGTCGACAATGGTTTTGACCGATTTGGTGAGCAAGGCTTCTTCTGGCGGTGCCAATTTGCCACTGAGTTTCATGGCCAGCCGCTCGGCCGACAACTGTATGGGCGTCAACGGATTCTTGATTTCATGCGCCAGCCGCCGGGCCACCTCGCCCCAGGCCTGGGCGCGCTGGGCCGAGACAATTTCAGAAATATCATCAAACACCAGCAGCCGGTTGGCGCCGGGCAGTTGGGCGCCGCGGGCAATCAGCACAATGGCACTGTCAGCCTGCTGGCCTGGCATTTCTGGCGCTGCGTTGCCCAGCACAATTGAATGCTGCCAGTGGTCCAGGCCGTGTTCCTCTTGCACACCCAGGAAGGAGTCAAACTGCTGTTGCACGCTTTGGGAAAAAACCTGCAGTTCCGCAATATCGGTCAGCCGCCGGCCTTCGTACGCGGCCATTGGCACACGCAATATACGCGTGGCGCCCGGGTTAGAGGACAGAATGACACCTTGGGCATCCAGCACTATGACACCTGCGGTCAGGTTGTCCAGGATAGTTTGCAAATTCGCCCGTGCTGCGTTGACCTGCACCATGCTGGACTCGACGGCCTGACGGGCATCGGCGAGTTGCTGGGTCATGTCGGCAAAGGAGCGGGTCAAACCGTCGAGTTCGTCTTTGCCTTGCAGTGAGGCCTTGGGCGTCAAATCACCGGCTGCCACCTGGTTCACGCCGTCAGCCAACAGCAGCAAGGGCCGCGCTATTTGATTGCCCAACACCACCGCCAGCAGCACCGCGCCAAACACGGCCAGAAACAGGCTCAAGGTCAAGGTGCCTATGTACATGCGCTTGAGCCCTTCGCGTGCCAGTGCGCGCTCTTGGTACTCGCGGTTAGCCTCGGTCACCGCCAGTGCATTGGCCACCAGCGTGACGGGGAGCACCTTCGTCACCTGCAAGAAACGCTGCTCACCCATCAACCCCACACTCAGGCTGGTCACCAGCACCAACGCTTTGATGCGGGCACTCGGCGGTGCGGCAGGGACGGCATCGTCGAGCCCCTCTATCCAGGTGGTGGTGCGCTGCAGACGGGCGTTTTTGAACTGGCTTTGCGTCGGTTTGTCGGTGTTGAGTTGGTAATTGGTTTGTCCAGATGCGCTGATCAACTGGCCCGAGCCACTCCACAACAACACCTCGCTGGCCCCCAGCTGCTCACGCGCCCGCTCAAGTGCCAGGGTGGCGCTGGCATCGGAGGTGTCGGCCAATTGATCGGCCGTGGCGCGGGTTTTGCTGGCCAGTTCTTTGGACAAGGTTTCCAGGGTGGATCGCCCCAAGCTCAGGCCAGCCTCCAAGGCCCCTTCCACCTTGACATCGAACCAGCTTTCAATGGAGCGAGAGACGAATTGGTAAGACACCACATAGATCAACATGCCAGGCGCAAAGCCGGCAAGGGCAAAAACGGCGGCCAGCTTGACCAGCAGACGGCTGCCAAATTTACGTTGTCGTAAGCGCCGCATCAAGCGGTAAGCAATCCACAAAATCACCACCAAAAGCAGGCCTGCAACCACCACATTGAGCGTGAACAAGCGGGTGTAATTGCGCTCGTACATCTCCCGGTTGTTGGTGGCCTGCGTCAGTAAAAACAGCAGCACCAGCCCCACGCCCACCATGGCCGCCAGGCCAGCACCAACAGTCCAGCGCAAGGCGCGTGAATTGCGCAAAGACAGGCGCTCAATCATGGGGCTCAACCCAGGACTCCCGCTCACTTGGCGCCCTCAAAGACCAGGGGTTGGGAGACGAAACCCTCGATCGTCCAGTCCGACTGGCCCAGGGTGCCGATTTGCAAGGGACGAGGCAACTGCGACACGTCCAGACGAAAGCGAAACTCCACAAAGTGATTTTGTCCAGCCTCCAGCTCCGTCATGTCGGCAATCTTCCAGCGCGACAGCCGCTGCACAACGGCCAACGCCTCGGCCAGGGTTTCAAAATTTTGGTTGAGCGCGACCCCCATGCCATTGGGATTGATGTGGCCCGAGGCGGCATTGAGGCGCCAGCGCCGTGTCAAGGGTTGAAAGGCCAGACGCATGTGGCGTTCGGCATGGGCTACCCGTTTGTTGGTCCAATACCAGCGCTCACGAAACACATCCGCCTCAGCGACAAAAATGAGCGCGACACCTTTTTGCAGTGCATCCTCGACCGCGTCGGGCAGTTCAAACGTGGCACTTGCCGACAGCAACACGGCATCAGCCTGGCGCTCAAAGCGCAGCTTGCTGATTTCTGTGACAGGCGGATCGGCCCGTGCCGCGCCTGACCAACCACCCCACAGGCAGCAACACGCCAGCAAGCCGAGCAGGTCAAGCCGCGCGTTTTTCAAGCAGTGCGTAATAAAAGCCGTCATGTTCACTCGGTGAATTGTCCGGGACGAGGTCCTCTTTGGCACCGTTAAAGGGCATTAAATGCCCTGGCGAGGCCAGCAAAGTGGCTTCGGTGTTGCGTGCAAGAAACGTTTGGATCTGCGCCTGACCTTCTGCCTTGAAAACCGAACAGGTGCAATACAGCAAGCGCCCCCCCGGTTTGACCACAGGCCACAAGGCTTTGAGCAGGCGGGCCTGAATGAGGGCCAACTGGGCAATATCGGTCTCGCGGCGCAGCCAGCGAATGTCCGGATGGCGCCGCACAATGCCAGACGCCGAGCACGGTGCGTCCAACAAGACGGCATCAAAGAGCTGCCCGTCCCACCAAGTGGCCACCTGTGCTGCATCGGCCGTCAGCACCGTCGCTTTCAGTTGCAAACGGTCCAGGGTTTGGGTGATGCGCACGCAGCGCTGGGCATCTACATCGAGGGCCGTGACGTCGCAGTCAGCGTACTCCAGCAGGTGCGCCGTTTTACCGCCGGGGGCCGCGCACGCGTCCAGCACCCGCAGCGCTTTTTCTGAATGCAGGCCCGCCAGCAACAAGGGCGTGGCTTGTTGTGCTGCGCCGTCTTGCACCGACACCACGCCTTCGGCAAACCCGGGCAGGTCAAACACCGGGCGCGGCTGGGCCAGAATGACCCCGCTGTCACCCGTGGCCACAGCAGCCATACCGGCTTGCTCCAAGGTCTGCAAATAAGCACTCACCGTGCTGCGCC
Source organism: uncultured beta proteobacterium (assembly GCA_903960915.1). GTDB lineage: Bacteria > Pseudomonadota > Gammaproteobacteria > Burkholderiales > Burkholderiaceae_C > Rhodoferax. The sequence goes on along the minus strand of CAJCCO010000020.1, from coordinate 3,354 downwards.
GGGTGTTGACGCGCAAGGTCATTGGGGCGTGTTGGTTGTTGGCGGCCAAGATGCGCTGCCATTGCGTGGGCCAGTCCTTTTTAAGGAGCTCAATCCACCACTTCGGGTGGTTCCAGACCGCCAGAGGGTTCTTGTGGGTGGCCGCCACCAGCTCGTCGCGCTCCCGCAAAAACCGGCGCAAACAGGCATTGATGAAGCTGGCCTGAGCGCGCGTGGCTGCATTTTTTTTAGCCGCCTCTACCGTCTGGTTGACCAGGGTGAAGGTCTCATAGGGGGCGTCCTGTTCGTGCCAGGCCAGTGCCAAGGCCGTGCACAAAAGCGCATCGGCCGGCGGCGGCGGCGCACGCTTGGCCAGCAGATGCCGCAGCTCTTGCGCGCGCCCTAGCGAACGCAGCACGTGAAACAGCAAGGCCTGCACGCCAGGGCGCAAGGCGGGTGCCACCTGAGCCATGGCCGCGGTGCCGGAGACGCCACTGCGGATGGCTTGCAACACCTCGGCTACGGCCTGGAGTTGTTGCCACAACGGCATTTTTTCTGAGGTCACGTTCATGGATGGGGCTCTAGAGGCAGGGCCGCTTTGAAGCCGACCAAACGGGCCAGCAGCAAGGCTGGAAACTGGTGGATGGCCGCGTTGTAGGACAGGACCACCCGGTTGAATTCAGTGCGCGCCAGTTCGGCTTGCACGGCCACATGCTGCCATTGCAACTGCAGAGTTTTAGAAAACTCCGGGCCTGCCACCTCTTGGGGCAAGTGCTGCAAGTCTGTCCAGGTGCGCAGCAATGCGGCACAGGCACTCGCCAAGGCGGGCGCATGCACCCCGTTCAAGGGCTGCGTCCGCATGGCTTTCAAAGACAGGCCCAAGGCCTCGGTGGCTGCTACCAGGGCCAACCAGGCCCGGGCAGATTCATCAGACGCAAACCCCGCTTCCACCGGCTCGGGATGCAGCACCGGCAAGGGGCTGTTGGTTTTTACCAGCAAGATGAATTGATTGAACAACACCTCTAGGCTGGCAAACGCCTGCAAACCCTGCGAGCGCAGACGCACCAGCCGGTTGTAGGCACCCATGGCCCAAAAGCCCAGTACGGCCAGCAGCAGCCAAAAAGTCACCGAGTTGCTCATAGCGCACATTTTCTCCGAAGCCGGCTCCCCCGCCGCGTGGCAGGGTAGAAAAGAAAACGCCTCAAACCCTGTGTGAAAGGATTTGAGGCGCTCTACCGATTAAGGCAGGCTGGGCTTATTCGGCGGCAGCACCTTCTTCGCTGGCGGCGGACGTCTCTTCAGTCTCACCGGCCAGTTCAGCCGCTTCCGCATCCGCAATGGCGCGACGCTCGGACTCGTCCATGTTCTCACGCACCAAACGCGCCTGGTGATAAGCCAGACCGGTACCCGCAGGAATGAGTCGTCCCACAATGACGTTCTCTTTCAAGCCACGCAACTCGTCACGTTTGCCCATGATGGCCGCTTCGGTCAACACGCGGGTGGTTTCCTGGAAGGAAGCCGCGGAGATGAACGAATCGGTCGACAACGATGCCTTGGTGATACCCAGCAACAGGTTGGTGAACACCGCAGGAATCTTGCCGTCAGCACGCAACGCATCGTTGGTGTTGAGCATCTCGGAGCGCTCGACTTGTTCGCCATTGATGTACGTGGAGTCACCCGCGTTTTCAACCACGACGCGGCGCAGCATCTGACGAACAATCACTTCAATGTGCTTGTCGTTGATCTTCACGCCTTGCAAGCGGTACACGTCCTGCACTTCGTCCACGATGTAGCGAGCCAGTTCTTCCGAACCGAGCAGGCGCAAGATGTCTTGCGGATCGGCTGGGCCGTCCACAACGCTCTCGCCCTTGTTGACCACTTGGCCTTCGTGCACCAGGATGTTCTTTTCCTTCGGCACGAGTTCTTCCCAGACTGCGCCTTCAGGATCAGTGATCTGCATGCGGATCTTGCCTTTGGTTTCCTTGCCAAACGACACGGTACCCGTCATCTCGGCGAGCACGCCCTTGTCTTTAGGCGAGCGGGCTTCAAACAACTCGGCAACACGTGGCAGACCACCGGTAATGTCGCGGGTCTTCTGGCCTTCAATTGGGATACGGGCCAGCACTTCGCCGGGACCTACGTCCTGGCCGTCACGCACCTGCACCAGCGCACCCACGGGGAAGCCAATCGTCACCGAGTGGTCGGTGCCGGGAATCTTGACTTCGTTGCCCGAGGCATCAATCAGCTTGACCTGCGGACGAATGACCTTGGCCGAACCGCGGCGTTTGGGGTCAATCACCACCAGGGTCGACAAGCCGGTGACATCGTCCACCTGGCGTGCCACGGTCAAACCTTCTTCGACGTTCTCGAACAAGGCCTTACCGGCAAACTCGGTGATGATGGGGCGGGTCAACGGATCCCAGTTCGCCAAAATGGCGCCAGCCTTGATGGTCTGGTCGGCCTTGACGGTCAGCACCGCACCGTACGGCACTTTATGGCGCTCACGCTCACGGCCATGCTCGTCATGAATGACGATCTCACCAGAGCGAGAAATAACCACCAGCTCTTTCTTGCCATTGGTCACGTAGCGCATCGTGGCGTTAAAGCCAATATTGCCGTTGGACTTGGCTTCAACGCTGGAGGCAATCGCCGCACGTGAGGCTGCACCACCAATGTGGAAGGTACGCATGGTCAACTGCGTGCCGGGCTCGCCAATCGACTGAGCGGCAATCACACCAACCGCTTCACCGCCGTTGACCAGACCACCACGGCCCAGATCGCGACCGTAGCAACGGGCGCAAATACCAAAGCGGGTTTCGCAGGTCAGTGCGGTACGTACTTTGACTTCGTCAACGCCAGCAATTTCAAGTTCTTCAATCAAGTCTTCGTCCAGCATGGCGCCCGCTGGGGCCAGCACGGCACGGCTCTCTGGATGAAGAATATCTTCGGCGGCAGTACGGCCCAGAATACGGTCCCGCAGGGATTCAATGGTTTCGCCGCCTTCGACGATGGCACGCATCAAATAGCCGTTATGGGTACCGCAGTCCTGCTCGGTCACCACCAAGTCCTGGGTCACGTCCACCAGGCGACGTGTCAGGTAGCCGGAGTTGGCTGTTTTCAGAGCCGTGTCAGCCAGACCTTTACGCGCGCCGTGGGTGGAGATGAAGTACTCCAACACGTTCAGACCTTCGCGGAAGTTGGCGGTAATAGGCGTCTCGATGATGGAGCCGTCAGGCTTGGCCATCAAACCGCGCATACCCGCCACCTGGCGAATCTGGGCCGCAGAGCCGCGGGCACCGGAGTCAGCCATCATGTAGATGGAGTTGAACGACTCCTGGGGCACTTGCTTGCCATGGCGATCGGTCACGATTTCCT
>CAJCCO010000019.1 GCA_903960915.1 uncultured beta proteobacterium | reverse complement strand
CTAATTGACGTAAGATGCTGCTTCTTCTAGCCAAGTCGTAGTCAAACTTGGTGAGCAGCATAGGTATGAAAACCCAAACGTTCTTGATCGCTAAGCCACAGCTAAGCCACAGCTAAGCCAACAAAGCTAAGCCATCAGAACCCAAGCGTTTTAAAGGGAGGTCTTTCACATGAACCTGATAACAGGTCAGTCACACACGGGTGCCGTAGGTGCCGTAGCGCATTCCGAGGCGCTAAGAAAAAACACGATCCATGTGCTGTGGATAGGTGGCGATGAGCAATTCGCCCACCGGTTTGAGTATTCACAAAGCGCAGGCCAAAGCCAAAACACTTTGTCTGTCACTTTCAGGCCTGAAGGGTTGAGCCCTGACTTGCTGCCTGTTCACCCAACGATTCTGGTGGTCGAGTCCGGTCATGGGCAAAGCACCCTCCGTGCTTTGGCCCTCATTTCGCAGGTCCAGTGGTTGGCGCATGTGCGGTCCATTTTTCTGACGCATTCCGACCACGCGCAAGAACGTGTTGACGGCTACCAGGCGGGGGCTGATTCCTGCCTGTCCAAGCCTGTCGATGACAGACTGCTTCTGGCCGTTATTCAGCAAAAATGGGACCGACTTGTGGGCTTGCTCCATTAGCCTAGTGAGGCTGCTGGGGTGAAAGCAGCCAAGTCACCCAGGGCAACCGATAAGGCCGAAAACCCTTCTATAGTTAAGCCCTGAACTGGCAGATTCCCTGCCAAACATGGGCCAGGGCTATGGAACTGAACTCCAAAATTTACGCGACAACTGCCATTCATCCTGAATTGGATGCGTCTGTGCCCCCTGGCTTTAGGGCTGTAGCGATAGGTGGCGAGTTCGTGGCCCGAAGCGGGCCTTTTTATGCGCAATGGACGGGCGAGCGCATCCTGCTGGGGTTTAGGGTGGAGGCGCGCCACACCAATCCCTTGCAAATTTGCCATGGGGGCATGCTGGCTACGTTTGCCGACATGCTGGTGCCCTGTGCGGCTATGTACCAAGGCGACTTTGATCGCCGTTTTTTGCCCACCATCAGCTTGCAAATTGACTACATGGGTGCCGCTCCTTTGGGCGCTTGGGTTCAGGGCCAAGCCGACATATTGCGCACCACGCGTAACATGCTGTTTGCCCAAGGCCTGGTCACCGCTGACGGTGAACCGGCCATGCGCATCAGTGGCATTTTTAAAATGGGTCCCCTGCTTGAGAGTGCTCACCCTACTGATCCTTTGGGTTTGTTGAGTTAAAACGTGTTTTGCACCATCCCTTTTTGAATCATTTAGCCACTTAAGACTGACCAGAAGCAATAACCAAAAAACAAGAACCAAGAACAAGCATGAGTTCACACGCCCTACCTTCACCCAGTTCCGTCCCATTGCGCCAAGATGCCACCATCATCGGCTTGGTCGGCCTGGCACATGCCAGTTCGCACTTTGCCCATCTGCTCTTGCCCCTCATGTTCCCCGTGTTCATGAAAGACTTTGGTCTGAGCTATTCACAGTTGGGTTTGCTGATGACAGTTTTTTTCGTCGTCTCTGGTGTCGGGCAGGCCTGCGCCGGCTTCGTGGTGGACCGCTTAGGTGCAAGGCCTTTGTTGTTTGTCGCGCTTTCAATCTTTGCAGTGGCCTGCGCTTTGGCCTCTTTGGTCACGGGCTATGGGGGCTTGCTGATGGTGGCCGCGCTGGCAGGCCTGGGAAACGCCACGTTTCACCCGGTTGACTTCACCATTTTGAATCAGCGCGTGTCTGCGCCTCGACTGGGCTATGCCTTCAGTGCGCATGGTTTAACGGGCAATCTGGGCTGGGCCGCCGCACCCTTGTTCTTTGCCACGCTGAGCAGTTTGTACAGCTGGCGCACGGCCTACCTGGCGGCCTCTGCCCTGTTCATTGTTATTTTGGCTGTGCTGGTGCTGCAGCGCGACAAGTTAAGTACCCAGGTTGTGGTGCGGCCAACAAGCGGCCCCATCGAGCATTCGATGGCCTTCATGAAGCAGCCGGTGGTCTGGTGGTGTTTTGCCTTTTTCTTGTTGTCCACCATGACCTTGGCCGTGGTGCAAAGCTTTTCAGTGTCCATTTTGAAAGCCATGCACGGCATCAGCTTTGAGGCGGCTACGCTGACGCTCACTGCCTACATGCTCTGTGGCGCCGTGGGCATGTTCGTGGGCGGCTTTATTGCTGCGCGAGTGGTCAGCGTTGACCGCGTGGTGGCCATGGCTATGGGTGTAGCCGCCTTGTTGCTGGCGTTGTGCGGCGTAGGAATTTTCAGCGCGACAACCACCATGGTGGTGCTGGCAGCCACTGGTTTTGCTGTGGGCATTGGCGGCCCCTCGCGCGACATGATGATCAAAAAAGCCACGCCTCAAGGTGCGACCGGCAGAGTCTATGGCATGGTCTATTCAGGGCTGGATGTGGGCTTTGCCCTGTCGCCAATTTTGTTTGGCGCCCTGATGGACCGCGCCTGGTATGGTGCAACCCTTATTGGCGCTGCTGCCGTGCTCTTGCTCAGTGTGGTGGCCGCGCTGGGCGTCGGCCAGCGAACCCAAACTGTTTCTGTAACGTAAAACCCAAGCGACTTACTCACAATGTCTTCTGATCAAAAAATTGGCGGCCACCTGCTGGTGGAGTGTCTGGTGGCTCAAGGAGTCACCCATGCCTTTGGCGTGCCCGGCGAAAGCTATCTGGCGGTGCTCGATGGCTTTCACCGCCACCGCGAGCACATTGAGTTCATCATCAACCGGCAAGAGGGTGGCGCGGCTTTCATGGCTGAAGCGCACGGCAAGCTCACAGGTCGGCCAGGCGTCTGCTTTGTCACCCGCGGACCCGGAGCTACCAATGCTTCTATTGGCGTACACACCGCGTTTCAGGACTCCACGCCCATGGTTTTATTTGTGGGTGATGTAGCTGCGCCTACGCGTGACCGCGAAGCCTTTCAAGAGGTGGATTACGCCAGTTTTTTTGGACCCAGCACCAAGGGTTTTGCCAAGCGCGTGGAGCGCATAGACGACGTACAGCGTATTCCTGAATACGTGGCGCGCGCCTTTGCCACCGCCATGAACGGACGGCCTGGCCCGGTGGTGCTGGTGTTGCCCGAAGACATGCTGACACAGCCCATCCTTGCCGATGCCCTGACCCACGCATTGCCGCAGGTTATGCCGCGCCTGGAGCCGGTGGAGGCCTGGAGTGCACCTGGTGCTTTGCGTACCTTGCGTGAGATGCTGCTCAAGGCCGAGCGACCGTTGGTGATTGCGGGCGGCGGCGGCTGGACGGTGCAGGCCGCACAAGCGCTGCAGCGTTTTGCCGAGAACTGGAAATTGCCGGTGGGCAATGCCTTTCGCTTCCAGGATATTTTTGACAATCACCACCCGCTTTACGCCGGAGATGTGGGCATTGGCATCAGCCCGCGTCTTGCTACGCGTATTCAGAACAGCGACCTGATCATTGCCCTGGGTGCGCGCCTGGGCGAGATGACCAGTGGCGGCTATACCCTGTTTGAAGTGCCGCGCACCAAGCAGCAACTGGTGCACATCCACGCCAGCGCCGAAGAACTTAACCGCATCTATCAGGCCGACCTGGCCATCAACGCCAGCATGAACGCTGCCGCCCGCTCCCTGGAGGTTCTGTCAGCCCCAGTGACCGTGGCATGGGAGGCCTGGGCACAAGCCTGCAACGCTGATTACCTGGCCAATCTGGAACCGCAGGCCCTGCCTGGTAACGTGGATATGCCAGCTATCGTTCAGTTGCTGCAAAAGCACCTGCCTGCCGACACGGTCCTGACCAACGGTGCGGGCAACTTTGCCAGCTGGATGCATCGTTTTTTCAAACACCATGGCCTGGCCAAAGGCCACAAAACTCAACTCGCCCCCACCAATGGCGCCATGGGCTACGGTGTGCCGGCGGGTATCAGCGCAGCCATCACCACGGGCCGCCTGGCCTTCACCATCGCTGGCGATGGTGATTTTTTGATGACCGGACAAGAGCTGGCCACGGCGGCCCAATACGGCGCCAAGACCATCATCGTGCTGCTTAACAATGGCATGTATGGCACCATCCGCATGCACCAGGAGCGGGAGTACCCCCGGCGTTTGTCGGGAACGGAGTTGAAGAACCCTGACTTTGCCGCTCTGGCCTGTGCCTACGGTTACGTGGGCACGCGCATTACCTCTACGGCTGAATTTGAACCGGCTTTGCTGGCTGCTTTAGCCCGGCCCGAGGGTAGCCTGATTGAAATCATGCTCGACCCCGAAGTGATCTCCACCCGTATAACTTTGAGTGCCATCACCGCTTCAGCCCTGGCGCGATTGGAAGCCAAACCTGGCGCCTGATTTTTTGACCGATAAAAAAAGGGTTGGCATCTTGCGATGCCAACCCTTTTTAATGGATGGAACTGCTTATTCCTTGATGTCTACGCCGTAGAAGTTGTGGCGGCCAAATGGGCTTAGCTTGAAGTCGATCACTTCCTTGCGGACCGGCTTGAGTTGAACCGCGTGGGCGATGGTGAACCAAGGCGCCTGCTCCTTGAAGATCACCTGGGCTTGCTCGTACAGTTTGCTGCGCGCGGCCGGGTCGGTGACGGTCTTGGCTTTCAGGACCAGGTCTTCAAAAGGTTTGAAGCAGAACTTGGCCACATTGCTGCCGCCGGTCTTGGCAGCATCGCAGCCTAGCAGGGTGTGGAGGAAGTTGTCCGGATCGCCGTTGTCACCAGTCCAACCTAACATGCCCATCTGGTGCTCACCGGCCTGCATACGCTTACGGTACTCGCCCCATTCAAAACTCTTGATCTCGGCCTTGACGCCAATTTTGGCCAGGTCGGCTTGCATCAATTCGGCAATACGCTTGGCGTTCGGGTTGTAGGGGCGCTGCACCGGCATGGCCCACAGGTCGGTGGTGAAGCCATTGGGTAGACCGGCAGCAGCCAGCAGCTTTTGCGCGGCCGCCGGATCAAAGGCGTCGTCCTTGATGGCGTTGTTGTAGGACCACTGGGTTGGTGGGATCGGATTTTTAGCCGCGATTCCGGTGCTCAGATAGACAGCATCCACAATCGCTTGCTTGTTGATGGCCATGTTGATAGCTTTGCGCACACGCACATCGTCAAAGGGTTTCTTGGTGGTGTTGTAAGCCAGGTAGCCCACATTCAGGCCCGGTTGCTCCAGCACTGAGATCTTGGGGTCCTTGCGCATGGCTTCCAGATCAGCGGGGTTGGGGTAGGGCATGATATGGCACTCACCCTTTTGCAGCTTGGCCCAGCGTACCGAGGCATCGGTTGTGATCGAGTACACCAAGTCGTCGATCTTGGCCTTGCCAGCGTAGAACTCGGGGAAAGCCTTGTAGCGGATGACCGCGTCTTTCTGGTACTGCACCAGGTAGAACGGGCCGGTGCCGATTGGCTCCTGGTCAATCTTCTCGGGGGTGCCAGCCTTGAGCATGGCGTCGGCGTATTCCTTGGACTGGATGCCTGCGTATTCCATCGCCCATCCAGAAAGGAAGGGGGCTTCAGGCTTGTTCAAGGTGATTTTGATAGTCATCGCATCGATCTTGTCGACCGACTTGATCAGCTTGTCCATGCCCATGTCCATGAAGTAGGAGTGGTTGGGGCTGGTGACCTTGAAGTAGGGGTTGCTTTCTTTCCACTGGCGCTCAATGGCGAAAATTATGTCGTCCGCATTCATCTCGCGGGTGGGCTTGAAGTTTTTGTTGCTGTGCCACTTCACACCCTTGCGCAGAAAAAAGGTGTACTCCTTGCCGTCTGGTGTCACGGTCCAGCGCTCGGCCAGGCCTGGCACCACAGCTGTACCGCCTCGCTCGAACTCGACCAGGCGACTGTAGATCGGCGACAGGGCGTCAAACGATGTGCCAGTGGTGTTGATGCTGGGTGAGAAATTCTCGGGGCTGCCTTCTGAGCAGTACACCAAGGTCTTGGCTGATGCGGGCGCCAGCGCCATCAGGGCGGGAAGCGCCAGGGCGCATAGAAGCGCTCGTTTGGCGGACTTCGGTTTGGATTGAATCATTGAGAAGACTCCTCGGGGTTAGTGCTGCAGAGCAGCGGTTTGGATAAATCGTTCAGCCTCATGGCAGGCCACCATTCTGGCTGCCAATTCGCGGGGCAGGGGCCTTTCGGTCCGGCAGCGCTCATTGGCATGCGGGCAACGCGTTGAAAAAACGCAACCGGGCGGCGGGTTCAAAGGGGAGGGCAATTCACCGCTCAGCGGTGTTCTTGGCAACGTGGCACCAGTGCCTACCAGCCCGGGTGTAGAAGCGAGCAGTGCTTGGGTATAGGGGTGCAAGGGATTGGAGAACAGCGTGTTCTTGTTGCCTTGTTCGACGGCCTGGCCCAGGTACATCACCAGTACATCATGTGCAATGTGACGCACCACACCCAGGTCATGTGAGATGAACAGATAGGCCAGCCCCAGTTCTTGTTGCAGGTCGGCCAACAAGTTGAGCACCTGGGCCTGAATGGACACATCAAGGGCCGACACCGGCTCGTCCGCCACCACCAGTGCCGGCTTGAGCATCAGGGCTCGGGCAATGGCAATGCGTTGGCGTTGGCCGCCCGAGAACATATGCGGGTAGCGATCGTAGTGCTCAGGCCGCAGGCCCACCAGTGCCAGCATGCGGCGCGCTTGTTCTGCACGCTCATCGGGTGATAACTGGGTGTTGATTTCCAGCGGTGCTTCCAGAATGGCGCCAATCTTTTTGCGCGGGTTCAACGAGCCATAGGGGTTTTGAAACACCAGTTGCACGGTCCGGCGCAAGGCTTTTTGCGCTTCATGCTTTGCGCTGACGACGTCAACACCGTTGATGTGGAGTTGTCCGGCGGAGGGCTTCTCAATCAGGGAGACCATGCGTGCCAGTGTGGATTTACCGCAGCCCGACTCACCTACCACGGCCAGCGTTTTACCTGGGCGCACTTCAAAAGAGACCCCCCCTACGGCTTGTAATGCATCGGGCTTGCGCAGCAAACCACGGCTAATTTTGTAGACCTGCTTCAGGTCCTTGGCCACCACAACTGGTGCGTCGGCATCTAAAGATGGTGAGCTGGACACTTGACTCATGGCAGTGCCTCGGCAAGAAGTTGATTCAGTTTCAAAGCATTTTGCGCAGGCGCATCACTCAGCGGGTAGTGGCAGTTGACCAGGCCGTCTTGCCAGCTTCGTAAAGTGGGCCGTTCGTCGCGGCAAGAGGTCGTGGCATAGGTGCAACGGGGCGCAAACAGGCAACCATCGGGGCGGTCGTACAGGCCTGGCACCATGCCGGCAATTGTCGGCAGGCGAGACAGTCCCACGCTGCGCTCGGGCAAAGCGGCCATCAGGGCTTCGGTGTAAGGATGCTGGGCGTTGGCAAACAGGGCCGTGGCCGCTTGTTCTTCCATGACCTGACCGGCATACATAACGGCCACGCGCTGTGCCATTTCTGACACCACGCCCATGTTATGGGTGATGAGAACCAGCGCCATGCCACGCTCTTTTTGCAGCGAGCGCAGCAGGTCCAGGATCTGGGCCTGGATAGTCACATCGAGTGCGGTGGTGGGTTCGTCAGCGATCAGCAGCTTGGGGTTACAGGCTATAGCCATGGCGATCATCACGCGTTGGTTCATGCCCCCCGACATTTGATGAGGGTAAGCCTTGAGCCTGCTTTCTGGTGCCGAAATGCCAACCTGCTCCAGCAATTCAATAGAACGCTTGCGAGCGGCTTTGCCATCAAGTCCCAGATGCAGTTGCAGGGTCTCCGCCAGTTGGTAGCCCACGGTGAAACAGGGGTTCAGGCTGGTGGTGGGGTCTTGAAAAATCATGGCAATGTCTTTGCCAATGAGCTTGTTGCGCTCACGGGGGGACAGGGCGAGCAGGTCATGGCCGTCAAAACGCAGGGTTTCTGCTTTGACGACACCTGGGTAAGCCACCAGTCCCATCAGGGCCATCATGGTGACGCTTTTCCCTGAGCCGGATTCCCCCACAATGCCGAGCACCTCGCCCGCTTCGATCGACAGGCTGACGCCATCGACAGCGTGCATGACGCTTTGCTTCGAAGGAAACTGCACCGAGAGGTTTTTGATTTCTAGAAGGGCCATAGCAGTCAGGTCTTTCAACGCTTGAGTTTGGGGTCAAACGCATCGCGCAGTCCATCACCCAACAAATTGAAGGCCAGCACCGTGATCAGAATAGCCAGGCCTGGAAATGTCACCACCCACCAGGCACGCATGACAAATTCACGCGCATCGGCCAGCATGGTGCCCCATTCAGGGGAGGGTGGCTGTGCGCCCAGGCCCAGAAAGCCCAGCGCAGCCGCATCCAGAATGGCCGTGGAGATACCGAGAGAGGCCTGCACAATGAGCGGTGCTGTGCAATTTGGCAGAATTTCATTGAACATCAGGCGCCAGTGGCCAGCACCATTCATGCGCGCTGATGTGACGTAATCTTTGGAGATCTCAGCAATCACTGCCGCACGGGTAATGCGCACATAGTGCGGCAATACGACAACGGCAACGGCCAGCATGGCATTCATCAGACCTGGACCGAGAATAGCGACGATCACAATAGCCAGCAACAGGCTGGGCAAGGTCAGAATGATGTCCATGATGCGCATGACTGCAATCTCATAAACGCCCTGAAAATAACCCGCCGTCAAGCCCAGTACGGTGCCCAAAACCACTGAGATGGCCACCACGGCCAGGCCAATCACCAGCGACAGTCGTGCGCCATGGATCAGGCGGGACAAAATGTCGCGTCCAATGGCATCGGTGCCTAGCAGATAGCTGCTGGAGCCACCGGTTTGCCAGAAGGGTGGCTTCAGAAAAGCCGCGTTATTGGTGACGTTTGGCGGATGCGGTGCAATCAGTGGCGCAAACAGGGCGATCAGCAACACACCTAAAACAATCAGCAGCCCAGCCAAGGCACCGCGATTGGCACTGAAATAGCCCCAAAATTCTCGCAGCGGATGAGCCATTGCAGGCGCGACAGTGGCGGTTGGTTCGGGGGATGCGTTCACAGAATTCATCATTTCTGGTGCCTGATGCGCGGGTTGATGAAACCATAGGTCAGGTCTACCAACAGGTTAACCACCATCACCATGACGCCGAGCAACAGCAGGCCGCCCTGGAGCACCGGGTAGTCGCGCCGGCTGATGGCTTCTATCATCCATTTGCCCACGCCGGGCCAGGAAAAAATGGTCTCGGTAAGGATGGCGCCAGTGAACAGCACGCCCACCTGCAAACCAATGACCGTCACAATGGGAATCAGCGCGTTGCGCAAGGCGTGCAGGGCGACCACGCGCAGGCTGGACAAGCCTTTGGCTCGTGCGGTTCGAATGTAGTCTTCTCCTAGCACTTCCAGCATGGCCGAGCGTGTCATCCGGGCGATGACCGCCAGTGGATTGGTGCCCAGCACTATGGTGGGCAAGATGAGGTGTTTCACCGTTGACCAAAAAGCCCCTTTTTCGTCTGACAACAAGGAATCGATTAACAAAAAGCCAGTCGTTGGTTCAATGAAATATTTGACATCAAGGCGTCCGGATACCGGGGTTAAATCAAGCTGCACCGAGAACAGCAAAATTAACAGCAAGCCCCACCAGAAGATGGGCATGGAATAGCCTGTGAGGGAGG
>CAJCCO010000018.1 GCA_903960915.1 uncultured beta proteobacterium | reverse complement strand
TGTGATCAAAGGCGAGTGTCAGGATAACCGCAGCGGAATCAGTGTAGCCAGCACGGGGGATATCAACGGAGACGGCCTGGCGGACTTGATTGTGGGCGCCGATCGAAGCGGCCTTAGCTCAGCAGGCACGGATGCAGGTCGCAGCTATGTGGTGTTTGGCACGACGGACACCAGCGCCATTGAGCTGAGCACCGTCGCCGCTGGCATAGGCGGCTTTGTGATCAACGGGCAGTGTGCATATGACCGCAGCGGGCATAGTGTGGCCAGCGCTGGGGATGTCAACGGCGACGGGCTGGCAGACTTGATGGTGGGCGCTTATGCTGCAAATAATTCTGCAGGACGCAGCTATGTGATTTTTGGCCTCAGCCCAGAACCTCGCCACCAGCTCATCGTTGACGGCAACGCAGGCGATGCAGTCGCAGTCAATGGCGGCTATTGGACAGAGATGGGCACGGTCACCCACACGGCCGATGGAAATAGCGAAAAAACCTATACCGTCTACAACAGCGACCGTGGTTTAGCCCAAATCTTGGTGGCCAGCGCCATCACGCGCAACGTCATGCAAGCGCCACCACCCATCGAGTTGTCGGCCATTGCCAATGGCTCGGGCGGGTTTGTGATCAACGGACAGTGTGAAAATGACCAAAGCGGCACAAGTGTGGCCAGCGCAGGCGATGTGAACGGGGACGGCCTGGACGATTTGATTGTGGGCGCCAGGAACAGCGACCCGAATTCAGTTTATAACGCCGGTCGCAGTTATGTGGTGTTCGGCACGACAGCTACCACTCCCTTGATTGATTTAAGCGCCGTGGCCTCTGGCACAGGTGGCTTTGTGATCAATGGTGAGTGTGCGGCTCACTACAGTGGCGTCAGTGTGGCCAGCGCGGGCGATGTGAACGGCGACGGCTTGGCAGACTTGATTGTGGCCGCGCCGTTTGATCAGAGTTCTGATGCTGGTCGCAGCTATGTGGTGTTTGGCAAGACAGGTACCGGCGCAATTGACCTGGGCGCTGTCGCCGCTGGCACGGGCGGCTTTGCCATCGACAGCGGCAAAATTGTGGCCAGCGCGGGCGATGTGAACGGCGACGGCCTGGCCGACTTGATTGTGGGCGTCTTGAGCGCAGACAGTTACGCCGGTCGCAGCTATGTGGTGTTTGGCAAGTCGGACAGTGAAGCCATTGATCTGAGCACGCTAGGAACAAGCGGCTTTGTCATCAACGGAGAATCTGGTACCTATGACCAAAGCGGCACCAGTGTGGCCAGCGCGGGGGATGTGAACGGCGACGGCCTGGCAGATTTGATTGTGGGCGCGCCATCTGCCAGCTCGTCTGCCGGTCGAAGCTACGTGGTGTTTGGCACGACGGACACCACTGACATTGCGTTGAGCGCTGTGGCCGCTGGCAGCGGCGGCTTTGTCATCAACGGAGAGTCTGGGTCCATGATGCGCTCGATGGGCGGTGACAGCAGTGGCAGAAGTGTGGCCAGCGCGGGCGATGTGAACGGCGACGGCCTGGCTGACTTGATTGTGGGCGCGCCGTATGCCAGCTCGTCTGCAGGTCGAAGCTATGTGGTGTTTGGCACGACGAGCACCAACGCCATTGAGTTGAGCGATGTGGCCGCTGGTACAGGCGGCTTTGTAATCAACGGAGAGGGTGGGGCCGAGGGTGGGCCCATGATGCGCTCCATGGGCGGTGACCGCAGTGGCACAAGTGTGGCCAGCGCAGGCGATGTGAACGGAGACGGCCTGGCTGACTTGATTGTGGGCGCGCCGTCTGCCAGCTCGTATGCAGGTCGCAGTTATGTGGTGTTTGGCACGACGGACACCCGTTCCATTGAGCTGATCGATGTGGCCGCTGGCAGCGGCGGCTTTGTGATCAACGGGGAGTCTGGCGGAAGCGGCAGAAGTGTGGCCAGCGCGGGCGATGTGAACGGCGACGGCCTGGCAGACTTGATTGTGGGCGCGCCGAATGCAAGCTCGTACGCCGGTCGAAGCTACGTCATCTTTGGCGGCACCACAGGCGTGTTCAGCCAAACGGCGGTAGATCAGCTGGGCGGCACGGGCAATGACACCCTTGATGGCACTGCCGGTGCAGACGTGCTGGTAGGCGGCGCAGGGCATGACACCCTCACCGGCTCGGGCGGTGCAGACGTGCTCATGGGCGGTGCAGGCGATGATGTGCTGGTGGTCGACGCCAGCAACATTGCAGCACTGGTTACCAAATTTGGCTTCGGCGACAACACCACGCAGCTGGCGCGCATAGACGGCGGCGGCGGCTTAGACACCCTCAGGCTTACGGGCAGCGATCTCACGCTGGACCTTACTGACATTTTTAACCAGGGCGGCGGCACGCCGGGCAGCACCTCACGCATCGAGAGCATTGAACGCATAGACCTGACGGGCAGCGGCAACAACAACTTGACCATTGGGCTGCAAGACGTGCTGGACATGGCGGGCATGAACCTGATCAACAGCAGCACGAAAGATGCATTAGGGTGGGCAGACGGCACTTACACCTTTGCAACACAAGAAGGCCGCCACCAACTCATCGTTGATGGCAACGCAGGCGATGCAGTCACGGTCAATGACGGCTACTGGACAGAGGAGGGCACGGTCACCCACAACACCACCACCTATATGGTCTGGAACCAAGGCCTGTATGCTCAATTGTTGATTGACTCAGCCATCGCCCAGAATTTTCAACCAATTTTGTAATGAATGTCGGCTCAAAAACCCTATGAATTTTTTGAATGTTCTTGCCCTTGAAGTTTCACAACAACCGCACAATACCAATCTTGTTGCCCGGCGCCTGTTGATATGAGCTCTGGCGCGCTGTTTTGCGTTGGTGTGGCCTGTGTGCGCAACGAGGCCGACGTGGTGGAAATGTGGGCCCGCTACAACCTGCAGCTGCTCGACGAGCTGCATGTGGTGGACAACTTGTCGGTGGACAGCACGGGCTGGGTGCTGGCGCAGCTGCAGGCCGAGGGCTTGGCCCTTTTTGTTCACCGCTGCGACGACCCGAGTCACCCGCAAGCCCAGCGGATGAACGACTTGGCGCGTCAGCTGGCACGCAGGCCCGAGGTGGATTTCTTGGTGCCCCTAGACGCCGACGAGCTGCTAGCCTTGCCCAGCCGGGCCGCACTGCACCAGGCGCTGGCTTCCCTGCCCGTGGCACATGCAGGGGCGATGGTTTGGCGCACTTACCTGCCAGAACCCACACAAGATGCTGCGCCAGAGGCAGGCGATGCTGCTGAACCTACACAAATCTTTTTCAGGCGCATGACGCGCTATCGCAGCCTGGAAAACAGAGGGCTCAGCAAACTGATTTTGCCCGCCAAGTTGTCTTTATCCTACGAGTGGTCAGAAGGCTCGCACAACGCACTGCACCACCAAACGGGGGAACCCGTTCAGCGCGTTGACCTGCCTTTCAAACTGGCCCATTTTCCTGTGCGCCATGCCGAGCAACTGGCGCGCAAGGTGCTGGTCGGCGCCCAGGCGGTGCTGCGCAAGGCCAAGCGGGGGCGGCGTGAGTTTTGGCATTGGTTGAAGTTGGCGCAGCAACTCAGCGAGGCCGAAGCGCTGGGTCAAACGCTTGATTTGCAGCGCATCGCGCTGACCTACTCCTTGGGCGATGAGGTGCTGACGCAGCAAGCTGTATTGCACGGCGCGGTGCCAGACTTTCCAGCGCTTAAGCAATGCTACCCGGTGCCAGAGTTGACGCGGGCCGAGGTCACGGCCTTGTTGACCGACCCGCCCTCGGTGGATGAACTTTGGCGGCAACTGGCCACCACACCGACCTGGGCGCAGCCTTGGCTGGCCTTGGCGCGTCTTTACAAAGCCAGCGGCTTGGCATGGCAAGCTCTATACACCGCACGCCAAGCCGTGCGGCTCAATGCGAATTTAAAAGGCCAAGTGCACGCTTTGGCGTTGGAGACCTTGGACAAGGAAGTACAGAGCGACGCTTTATTAGGACGGGCCAACCTGCCCGAGGTGGCGGCGCTGGCCGAGCGCTTTGCCCTGCAGCTCAAAGCCTGCCCAGGTGACTGGCTGAGCTGGCTTTATGCGGCGCGCCTGTACGAGATGGATAGCGCGGCAGCGTCTGAGCTGGCCCCGCATGCCCTGCAACAAGCCCAATCACTGGAACCTTTGGTCGGCGAGTCTTTGCACTGGCTGGGCGTGTGGCGCTTGAACGCCGGTAACGTACCCGATGCGATCCAGGCCCTTTCGGGCTTGCTCACCATTCGGCCCGTGCGCTTTGGCTCCATGATGGTGTTGGGTGAGGCCTTGCTGCGCAATGGTCAAAACGAGGCCGCCGAAAAAGCCTTTGCCCGGGCATCGCTGTCTGACAGCCCCGATTTTTTGCAAACCCTGTCAGCGCGGGTGTTTCAGCACAACTACTGGAAAGAAGCCATTGAGGTGCTGAACAAAGCACTGAGCTTGCGGCCCCGCAGCGTGTCGATCTTGCTGGCCTTGGCCAAAATTCACTGGGAGGTGTACCAGCTGAGTCAGGCGCAAGAGCACTGCCGCCAAGTGCTGGCCATTGACCCGCTGAACCAAGAGGTGGGCTACATGCTAGCGGCGCTGCCTGGTCGCATGGGTGATGCCAAAGGACACTTTGACGCAGTGCAGGCCAAACACGCCTCTGGTTCAGAGCCAGGTTCGCGGTTGGCCTCGAGTGTGGCCATGGCCTCGCTGTACTTGGACAGCATGAGCGCCAATGCGGTGGCCGATTTGCACCGCGAGCTGTGCGCGCCCATTGAGGCGGAGCTCGCGTCCAGCGCTCTGGCCCATTTCCAACCCCGCACTGCGTTAATTGATGCGGGCCAGCCCAAGCGCCGCTTGCGCGTGGGTTGGGTCACCGGCGACCTGCACCGGCAGCACCCGGTGAACATTTTCATGCTGCCTTTGCTCCAGCAACTGAACCCCCAGCGCTTGGAGGTATTCATCTACCACACGGGCACCATGCACGATGCGTATACCCGCTTGGCCCAAGGGAGCGCAGAGCACTGGGTGGAGGCCGCCACACTGGACGACGTCGCCTTGAAACAGGCGATAGAGGCCGACCAAATCGACGTGCTGGTGGACCTGGCCGGTCACACCACCAACCAGCGCTTGCGCGTGTTTGCCATGCGCGCCGCCCCCGTGCAAGCGAGCTTTTTGGGCTACCCCCACTCCACCGGGCTGAGCCACATCGACTGGTTGGTGGGGGACGCCGTGGTTAGCCCAGCCCAGCATGCGCACTTGTTCAGCGAAGGCATAGCCCAGTTGCCAGGGAGTGTTTTTTGCTGGGCCCCGGTGGACGACTACCCCTTGCCCATAGCGCGCCCGGCGGCAGCCCCCGTGGTGTTTGGCTCGTTCAACAACGCCATGAAACTTTCGCCCCAAACTGTGGCACTGTGGGCTCGGGTATTGCAAGCGGTGCCCGGCTCAAGATTGCTGCTCAAGGCCCCGTCCTTGCGAGACGCTTCTGTGCAGACGCGTTTTGCAGCCCTGTTTGCCGCGCAAGGCATTGAGGCGCAGCGCTTGACGTTTCGCGGCCCCAGCGGTTTGCTCGACATGATGCAAGAGTATGGCGATGTGGACATTGCGCTGGACCCCTCGCCTTATAACGGTGGCACCACCACCTTGCAAGCGCTGTGGATGGGGGTGCCGGTGCTGACGCTGGAAGGGACAAATTTTGTGTCCCGCATGGGTGCAAGCTTCATGCACACCTTGGGTCGGCCCCAATGGGTGGCCCAAGGCGAAAGCGCATTCGTGGCGGCCGCCGTGTCGCTGGCCGCCGATGTGCAAGCCCTGCGTTTGCAACGCAGCGACCTGCGAGCTGCCATGGTGGCCAGCCCTTTGTGTGACATTTGCAACTATGCTCGACACTTTGAAGCCCTGCTGGCGCGCATGTGGACGAACCACACAGAAAAAACGGGCCTGCGCTTGTTGCCTGCCAGCCCTGCCCTGCTCTTTCCACGCAAACCCTGAAAAGCCTGTCATGACCAACGAAAACCAAGAAGCCAAAGCAACACAATCCTCGCTGGAAATCACCGCCTCTCGCCAAATGACCGACTGGATGGCAGAGCAAAATTTAGCAATTGCGCTGACCACTTACCAAGTGGGCAAGCTGTTCATGCTGGGCGCCAAACCCGCTGGCGGCTTGTCGGTTTTTGCGCGTTCCTTCAAGCGCTGCATGGGGCTGTGCCCTACCGCCAACGGCTTTTACATGAGCAGCTTGCACCAGGTTTGGCGCTTTGAAAACGTCATCAAACCGGGCGAGCAGAAAGACGGCTATGACCGCCTCTATGTGCCTCAGGTGGGCAACACTACGGGAGACCTGGACATTCACGACATGGCGGTTGACGCCGATGGCCGCCTGGTGTTTGTGAACACCTTGTTTGGTTGCCTGGCCACGCTCAGCGAGACCCACAGCTTCAAGCCCTTGTGGCGCCCGCCCTTCGTCAGCAAACTGGCCGCTGAAGACCGCTGCCACCTCAACGGCTTGGCCATGAAGGACGGCCGGGCGGCGTATGTCACGGCAGTGGGCGAGTCGGATGTGGTGGACGGCTGGCGCGACCACCGGGCTGGTGGCGGCGTGGTGGTGGATGTGAACAGCAACGGGGTGGTGGCCGGTGGTTTGTCCATGCCGCATTCGCCGCGTTGGCACCAAGGCAAGCTGTGGCTGTGCAATTCGGGCACCGGCGAGTTTGGTCATGTGGAGCTGGACACTGGACGTTTTGTGCCCGTGACTTTTTGTGCAGGCTACATGCGCGGGCTGTACTTTCACGGCGACTACGCCTTGGTCGGAACGTCCAAGCCACGCCAAAACAAAACCTTTTCGGGACTGCCGCTGGACGAGGCGCTCAAAGCCCGCAAGGCCGAAGCCCGGTGTGGTGTGCAAGTCATTGACCTGCGCACGGGTGACGCGGTTCATTGGCTCCGCATAGAGGGCGCGATAGACGAGCTGTACGACGTGATCACGCTGCCGGGTGTGCGCAACCCCATGGCGCTGGGTTTTAAAACAGACGAAATAAACCGTGTGATCAGCATGGAACCCTAAAAATTCAGCCCCTTTGTCTGGCCGATGACAAGGCAGACCGCAAAGGCGTATTCACATCACTTCACTTCATTACAGCGCTAGCTGCTGAAGAATTTTTCGCACGATATTGTTCAGTGGCAGGCTGCCGCCCTTCACCACCAGCTGCGCTTGAAGCGGGACCTCATAAGGGCTGTCGATGCCGGTCATGTGTGGCAGCAAGCCACTGCGGGCTTTTTTGTACAAACCTTTGGGGTCCCGTTGCTCGCACACGGCCAAGGGCGTGTCGACAAAAATCTCTGTGAAGTTGTCGGCGCCAATCAATTCCCGCGCCATTTCCCGCTCAGCGCGAAAGGGGCTGATGAAGGCGGTCAACACCATCAGCCCGGCCTCCATCATGAGTTTGGCCACTTCGGCCACCCGGCGGATATTTTCCACCCGGTCGGCGTCGGTAAAGCCCAGGTCTCTGTTCAAGCCTTGCCGGATGTTGTCGCCATCCAAAATGAACGTGCGGCGGCCCTTGGCGTGCAATTCCTTTTCAAGGGCGTTGGCAATGGTTGACTTGCCAGAACCAGACAGCCCGGTCAGCCAGATGACCTGACCTTTGTGGCCATTGAGCCGCTCTCGGTCGGCGCGGCAGATACTCAGCGCCTGGCGTTGCACGTTCTGCGCCCGCCGCAAGCTGTGGTGAACCATGCCGGCGGCCACGGTGGCATGGGTGAATTTGTCCACCAAAATGAAGCCGCCCAGCGCCGAGGATGCAGAAAAGGGCTGGAACACCAGAGGTTTGCTGAGCGACACATTGACCACCACGATGTCGTTCAGGCTCAGGTGTTTGCAAGCTTCGTGCGCTTGGGTGTCGACGTTCACGCGGTGCTTGATGCTGCTGATGCTGGCGCTGGCCCATTGGGTGGCCAGCTTGATCTCGTAGGCGCGACCCATGTGACCCTCATCGTCCTGCATCCACACCAACGTGGCCTCAAACTGGTCGGTCATCTCCAGCGGTTGCTCAGCCAAAGCAATCACATCGCCCCGCGATGCATCAATTTCTCGGTCCAACACCAGAGTCACTGCATCGCCAGGCTGGGCCGACGACAACAGCCCATCGGCGGTGACGATCTGCTCAAGCGTGGCCGTTTGCCCGGACGCCGTGACCCGCAAACTGTCCCCCACGCTCAAGCGGCCTGACTCCAAGGTGCCGCTGTAGCCCCTAAAACTCGCATCGGGCCGGTTGACCCACTGCACCGGGAACACCATTTTTTGTGATGTGGGACGCTCTGGGTTCAAGGTCTCCAAGCAAGCCAACAAAGTGGGTCCTGGGTACCAGGGGGTGTGCGCTGAGCGGGCGGTGATGTTCTCGCCCTTCAGGGCGGACACCGGTATAAATGTCACCCCCTCAAACCCAAACGACTGGGTGGCAGCCTTGAATTGCGCCACTATGGCGTTGAACACGGCCGGGTCGTAGCCCACCAAGTCCATTTTGTTGACGGCTAGCACCACCTGACGGATCTTGACCAGCGATACAAGGTAGGCGTGCCTGAGGGTTTGCGTGAGCACGCCCTGCCGGGCATCGATTAGCAGCACAGCTGCATCGGCGTTAGAAGCGCCGGTGACCATGTTGCGCGTGTATTGCACATGCCCGGGGGTATCGATAGCTACAAACTTGCGCTTGGGGGAGGAGAAAAAGCGGTGGGCCACATCGATGGTGATGCCTTGCTCGCGCTCAGCCGCCAAACCGTCCACCAGCAAGGCCAAGTCCATCGTATCGCCCTGGGTGCCGTGGCGTTTAGAGTCTTTGGCCAGCGCATCGAGTTGGTCGTCATAAATCTGCTGCGTCTCCCACAGCAACCGGCCGATGAGGGTGCTCTTGCCGTCGTCTACGCTGCCGCAGGTGATGAACCTCAAGCTGTCAAGACCCGCTTGCGCCTCAAGCCATGGGTTCAAGGAGGTGACTGGGTGTTGAGTTGGCGGTGAAAGGGTATTTTTTTTCAGGCGTGCCATCAGAAGTAGCCCTCCTGCTTCTTTTTCTCCATGGAACCGGCGCTGTCGGTGTCGATCTTGCGGCCTTGGCGTTCAGATTGGCGTGCGTTGACGACCTCCAGCAAGACGTCTTCGAGCGTTCGGGCCTCAGACTCCACCGCGCCCGTGAGCGGGTAGCAACCCAGGGTGCGAAAGCGCACCGTTTTGATTTGCACTTTTTCGCCGGGCAACAAGCGGCAGCGCGCGTCGTCCACCATCATGATCATGTCGCGCCGCACCACCACAGGCCGTGGCTTGGCAAAGTACAAAGGCACCACGGACAAATTTTCTTGGTAGATGTACTGCCAAATGTCCAGTTCCGTCCAGTTTGAAAGTGGGAAAACCCGAATGCTCTCGTCGGCACTCTTGCGGGTGTTGTACAGACTCCAAAGCTCCGGCCGTTGGTTTTTGGGGTCCCATCGGTGGGCGGACGTGCGAAACGAAAAAACCCGTTCTTTGGCGCGGGACTTTTCCTCGTCTCGCCTGGCGCCTCCAAAGACCAGATCGAATTGATGTTGTTCCAATGCTTGCTTGAGGCCCTCGGTCTTAGTGATGTCGGTGTGCAGCGCCGAGCCGTGGTCAAAGGGGTTGATGTTTTTTTCAATCGCTTGCGGGTTGGTGTGTACCAACAGCGTCATGCCGCTTTCCTGGGCCATGAGGTCGCGGAACAAATACATCTCCCGAAACTTCCAACGGGTGTCAATGTGCAGCAGCGGAAATGGCGGTGGCGACGGGTAAAAGGCTTTGCGGGCCAGGTGCAGCATGACGCCACTGTCTTTGCCGATCGAGTACAACATGGCTGGGTTTTGAGCCTCTGCCATGGCCTCGCGAATGATGTGAATGCTCTGCGCCTCCAGGCGCTTGAGGTGCGGAGAAGCCACCAATGCGGGTTTGACTCTGCTCGACAAATTCAAGCCAGTTGGCAGCACAGGTGGGTATGCCAGCAGGCAAAGCTGAACCTTGGCGGTGGTGGCGTGGCAGCGCAAATGCCCCACCAGCAGGCCATGCGGAAACACCGCAATGGGTTTATCCAGGTGCGCTTGCAAATCGACCAGGGCCTGCGCTACAGCGTCTGCGTCAAGGTGAGTCAGGGGGACCCAAAAGCGAGCACCGCGGGCGTCGTTGGCATGCAGGCAAGGCAGCCCGTTAGGCATGGGGTGGAGTTGGACCATCAGCACCCGGTCGTGCCGTTTCAGAGCTTGTTGGAGTGCCTCATCCAGCACCCAAGTATTAAGGGCTTGACCGCGCTCGTCTAGCAAATCGGCCGAGCTCAGCGCCATCGGCAAAAAGCTCAGTTCTTGGAGCCGTCGCTCAGCAGTGCGTTTTGTGTGGGCTTCGCCCCGGGCTTGCAGATGCGCAAAAGCCAGTTGGGTGTCCCAGACCTGAGGCGATGCCAATCCGAGAAGACCATCCCTCGAATTTGTCGCAAAGTTGAAATTTTTCATAAAAACCCAATAGAAATCTCAAAATCTCTTGTGTTTATCAACTTTAACAAAAATTCCGTTAATTGCGACAAGTCATCGCATGGTTCTGCGGCGCTGGCTCTTTTCTGGATGGCCTCTATGCGTAGGATCGGTTGCCTATATGCCGATTACCTGATTCACCACGCGCTGAAGCGCAAATGCATAGAACTTTGCTTCACTGCTTGTTGTTGCGATTAATCCCCCACTTTTGGCCACCATCCGGAAAATCAAAATTCTCCGTGGCGTCGTTGATTTCTAAAAAGTGATTGCCGCCCTATCGGATGTTGGGCCTTGGCAGCCATCATTTGCAACATGGCAATACCCGAAGCGTTCCGTAGTTATTGAACTCAGACCCCCCACTGGAGTGGCCAGGGATTCTCTCTACCAAACGCGTGGGAATGTCATGACAGGCCTTCATCCTGTCGATCAGGGCATGACGAACATGTGGCTTCTGAACTCTAGAAGCGATACCCCCACCAACGGTACCGCCCGAATGCTGCTCTTGTTCTTTCGATTGGACAGCTCATTTCTTCGTATCCAAATATGCGGTATCGGATGGTCAAAAACACAATCCTCAACACGGGCAAACACAGGGGCAGAGAGTCGCAAGCCCGTGTTCAACTGAATCAGCCCGATGAACTTGTAGGGCTTGAACCGCGTCATCAACTTTTGGTTGACCGCCAACAGCAAGTCATGGGTGATCACACGCCTAGGTTTGCGATCATCTTCGCCTGAAATTTAAATGCACGGTACGTGCTGAGTCTGTCAATGTCTAGGCATCTAAATGCCACATTGAGC
>CAJCCO010000017.1 GCA_903960915.1 uncultured beta proteobacterium | reverse complement strand
CTACACGACGCTCTTCCGATCTGCTTTTGCCTTGTGCCGCGATCAGAAGTTGCCTGTGAAAGTATTCTCAATATTCAAAAATGGCGCTCTTAAACGCGTTGTCATGGGTGAAGACGAAGGTACTTTGGTCTACGCTTGAATCGATCAAAGTTTGACTTGTTTTACAGACTGCATGCGCAGTTGAGAGAGGAGACGTAATGACGATTGCTGAAATCAAACAAACCGTTGAAATCAAGATGGATCAATCCATCGCGGCCTTTAAGAACAACCTTACTAAAATTCGCACAGGTCGCGCCAATCCGGCCATGCTGGACTCCGTGCAGGTGGACTACTACGGCTCGATGGTCCCAATTACGCAGGTGGCGAATGTGTCCTTGATTGATTCCCGCACTGTCAGCGTGCAGCCCTGGGAAAAAGGCATGGGTTCGAAAATTGAAAAAGCTATTCGCGACAGCGATCTCGGCTTGAATCCCTCCTCTATGGGCGATTTAATTCGTGTGCCTATGCCGGCCATGTCGGAAGAGCGGCGCAAGGAATTGACCAAGGTGGTGCGCGGCGAAGGTGAGAACGCCAAAATTGCAGTGCGTAATTTGCGCCGCGATGCCAACGAAGCCGTTAAAAAAGCGGTCAAAGACAAACTGGCTTCTGAGGATGATCAAAAGCGATCCGAGACAGATATCCAAAAAGTCACAGACCGCCACATCATCGATATCGACAGACTCGTGGTTGCTAAAGAGCAGGAGATCATGGCGGTTTGAAGGGCAATGTGCTCTTTGCCCCCCTTGCATTGAATATGCCAGCGACTGTTCCCCACCACATTGCCATCGTGATGGACGGCAATGGACGATGGGCCTCAAAGCGTTTTTTGCCGCGCATTGTGGGTCACAAGCAGGGCATTGACTCACTCAAGCGCTGTGTGAAGGCCTGCGCTCGGCGTGGTGTGAAGGTGTTGACGGTGTTTGCCTTCTCTTCTGAAAACTGGAGCCGCCCCGCGGATGAGGTGACTGGACTCATGGACTTGCTGGCCATGGCGGTGGGTCGAGAAGTCCCCCAACTCCACGCTGATGGAGTTCGCTTGCATTTTGTGGGTGACCGCTCAGGCTTGTCCGTGAATGTGCTGGCTGGCATTGCGCGAGCTGAATCTACGACACAAGATAATTCATCATTTATCTTGAATATCTGTTTTAACTACGGCGGCCGCTGGGATATTGCCCAGGCTGCGGCCCAATTGGCATCTCAAGGCTTGCCGTTGACAGAAGACTCGATGAACAAGGCGATGGCCTTGGCGCATGTGGCAGATCCTGACTTGGTGATTCGTACTGGCGGTGAGCAACGAATCAGCAATTTTTTATTATGGCAGTCGGCCTACTCGGAGTTCTTTTTCAGCGATAAGCTCTGGCCCGATTTTGATCAGGCTGCACTGGAAGAGGCGATATCTGCTTACCAGCAAAGAGAACGGCGGTTTGGTAAAACCTCGGCTCAATTGCAATCGGAGGCAAGCCCTCCCACGGAGACCTGATTTATGTTGAAGCAGCGTGTCATTACTGCCTTGGTCATGCTGCTTTTCTTTCTGCCAGCATTGTTTTATCCCTCGCCAGAACCGTTGTTATTACTGACATTGCTGATGATTAGCGCGGCAGCTTGGGAATGGGGGCGCTTGAATGGCCTGAGTCAAATCGCCGCACTAGCCTTGGGTGGTGCTTGTGCGTTAGCTTGTGCTGGTGCATGGTGGGCGGGGGTGCTTGTCCGACCGCTTTACCATTTGTGGGTGTTGGGTGGTGCGGTCTGGGTGCTAGCTGGCGCCTGGGTGCTGAATGCGGGTGTGGCTGCCTGGTCCACTCACGGCCGTGTTCTGCGTTTGACAGCCGGTATGCTGGCTCTGGTGATGACTTGGTTGGCAGTGGCTCAAGCCAAGGTCATTGGCGTGAATTTTTTGCTCTCTATCCTGGCCTTGGTTTGGGCTGCAGATATTGGGGCCTATTTTTCAGGCCGGGCACTGGGCGGGCGTTTTTTCAAGCGCAAACTCGCGCCCTCCATCAGTCCAGGAAAAACTTGGGAGGGGGTGTGCGGTGGCTTCTTGGCCGTGGTTCTTTTGGCCACGTCCTGGATGTGGCTTGATACGACCTTGCAGTTGGGCGCGCCAAGCTTTTTCACACACATGGCACATAAGGGCGAGGGGCTGTTATTGCTGGGTTTGGTGTTCCTGACCGCCATGAGCGTGGTGGGAGATTTATTTGAATCGCTGGTCAAGCGCAGCGCTGGGGCTAAAGACAGCAGCGGCTTGCTGCCTGGCCATGGCGGTGTTCTGGACCGTGTCGATGCCTTGCTCCCCACCTTACCTTTGGCAATGATGCTTTACTCAATTTGAGAGCCTCGATGAAAAACCTGGATCAGTCGGAGCGTCAACGCATCACCATTCTCGGGTCTACCGGCTCCATTGGTGTCAGTACCCTAGAAGTTATTGCAAGGCATCCCCATCGTTTTGAAATCTTTGCCCTGACAGCATCCACGCGGGTTGACCTGATGCTTGCGCAATGTGTGGCTTTCAAACCTGTATTTGCAGTGATGGCCAGTGAGCCCCATGGGCTGCAACTGCAACAAAAATGTGTGGCACTTGGATTGAAAACGCGCGTGCTGTGGGGTGCTGCCGCCATCACCACGGTCGCATCCCATGAGTTGGTCGATAGTGTCATGGCCGCCATCGTAGGCGCCGCTGGGCTGGATGCCTGCCTGGGTGCAGCGCGGACAGGAAAGCGCTTGCTGCTGGCAAACAAGGAAGCGCTGGTGGTGGGGGGCGATTACTTTATGCAAGCCGTGGCTAAGGGCGGCGCCAAACTGCTGCCTATTGACAGCGAACACTCGGCCATCTTTCAGTCCTTGCCAGACGATGCGACGACGTGGGCTGCGCAGATCGGTAAAATTATTTTGACTGCCTCAGGCGGCCCATTCCGAGAGCGAGCCCCTCACACACTGCAAGCGGTTACGCCAGAGCAAGCTTGTGCCCATCCGAACTGGGTCATGGGACAAAAAATATCCGTCGACTCTGCCACCATGATGAACAAGGCGCTTGAAGTCATAGAGGCGCGGTACTTGTTCGATGTATTGCCGTCTCAGATTGAGGTCGTTATTCACCCTCAAAGCGTGATTCATTCCATGGTTCAGTACAAGGACAATTCTGTCGTTGCGCAATTGGGCACGCCAGACATGAAAGTGCCGATTGCCTATGGCCTGTCTTGGCCGCATCGCATGGAGTCAGGGGCATCGGCGCTGGACTTTTCCACGATGGCGAATCTCAGTTTCGAGGCGATTGACTCCAGGGGGCATGAGCAGCGCTTTCCTGGCTTGGCACTTGCTTGGTCGGTTCTGAATGCGCCCACTGGCTCCCCTGCCATTCTGAATGCAGCGAATGAAGTGGCTGTCGCCGCTTTCCTGGCCAGAGAAATTCGGTTTGACCAGATCCATACCGTCAATGCTGAAACGCTGTCTACGGTGCTACCTCACAGTCCTGACTCTCTCGAGGCCTTGCTGGCGCTGGATGCACAAGCTCGCGCTGCTGCTCAGCAATGGGTGCGGCGCCTTGGCGGCTGATTTTTCTTCCGACCTTCTGAGATGTTGACACTTTTTGCATTCCTGATTACTTTGGCATTGCTGATAGTGGTCCACGAATATGGCCATTACAGAATGGCTCGAGCGTGTGGCGTCAAGGTTCTGCGTTTTTCCATTGGCTTTGGCAAAAGCATCTGGCACTGGCAGTCACCAAATTCTGGTACGGAGTTCGTTTTGTCCGCCATTCCCCTGGGGGGCTACGTCAAGATGCTGGATGAACGAGAAGAGCAAGTTCCGCCCAACGAGCGACACCTCGCCTTCAACACACAACCCCTGCGTTCACGTGTGGCGATTGTGGCGGCTGGCCCACTGGCCAATTTACTGCTGGCTTGTATTTTGTATGCCCTGGTGAACTGGCTGGGTGCACAAACTCCGGCACCCTTGCTGGCCAAACCGGAGGCGGGATCATTGGCACAGGCCGTTGGCATACAAGGCGGGGAGCGGGTGGTACGCGCCGCGCTTGATGAGGATGTGCTTCAAGAAGTAGCGTCATTTGATGATTTGCGGTGGTTACTTGCGCAGGGCGTATTGAGTGGTCAGCGTCTTCAGCTGGAAGTCATCCCGGCTACCGGGCAGGGCCAGCAAGTCTTCACGCTGCAATTGGCGCAATTGCAAGCGACAACGGTGGACACGACTACGCTTCAAAAAATAGGTCTTGTTGCACCCTTCACCCGTCCGCTCATTGGTCAAGTGATGCCAGCTGGCGCGGCAGAGAAAGCAGGACTTCGCACCGGAGATTTGGTGCAACAGGTGGGTCTTGTCAAAGTGGTGGATGGTCAGCAGCTGAGAAAAATTATTCGAGCTTCCGTACTGGCAGGCGAGTCTTCTTCCATATGGAAGGTGAACCGTGCGGGCGTTGAGCTGGAGCTTCCTGTCAAGCCTGAGGCGGTTGAGGAGGATGGCGTTTTGGTTGGAAAAATAGGCGCTTACGTAGGTGACCTGCCCGAGATGGTTCTGGTGCAATATGGCTTGCTTGATGGATTGTGGCTGGGTGTTCAGCGCACGTGGAATACCTCCATGCTGACCCTTTCAATGACTTGGAGAATGCTGACGGGAGAAGCCTCATTGAAAAACCTGAGCGGTCCCTTGAGCATTGCAGACTACGCTGGGAAATCTGCTGATTTGGGTTTAATCTCTTTTCTGCAGTTTTTGGCGCTAATTAGCGTCAGTCTAGGTGTCTTTAATTTACTCCCTTTGCCTGTTCTTGATGGGGGCCACCTGATGTATTATCTTTGGGAGTACATCACGGGCAGTCCGGTGTCCGATGCCTGGATGAACAGCTTGCAGCGTTGGGGTATCGCCATTCTCTTGTTCATGATGGTGATTTCATTGTTCAATGATGTCACCCGTTTATTTGGCTAAATTTCTGGTGCTCGCACTCAGCATCAAATTGACTTTTGTAATTGAAAATGCAACATAAACAACCTACCCTTCGCAACGCTTTTTTGGCTGCTGCTTTTATTTTGGCCACAGGTGTAGCTTTGGCAGTGACGCCCTTCACCGTCAAAGATATCCGAATTGAAGGTTTGCAGCGGGTTGAACCTGGAACCATTTTTGTAACTATCCCGGTTCGCGTGGGCGAGTCCTACACCGATGACAAGGGTGCTGCTGCCATCAAGGCACTCTTTGCGCTTGGCCTGTTTAAAGATGTTCGCATTGAAGTCAATGGGGACATCCTGGTGGTGGTCGTCGAGGAACGACCCACAGTGGCAGATGTCGAATTTATTGGCACCAAGGAATTCGACAAAGACGTGTTGAAAAAGGCCTTGCGTGATGTTGGGTTGGCGGACGGACGCCCTTTTGATAAAGCACAGTTGGACCGTGCAGAGCAGGAGTTGAAACGCCAGTACGTCAACCGCAGTCTTTATGCCGCAGAAGTGGTCACCACAGTCACACCAACAGAACGAAACCGTGTCAACCTGACCTTTAGCGTTGTTGAAGGGGAACCCGCCAAAATAAGTGAAATCAGGATTGTGGGTGCCAAGGCGTTCGATGAAGACACGCTCAAAGGCCTGTTCGATTTGAGCACGGGTGGTTGGATGAGTTGGTACACCAAATCCAACCGATATTCACGGGCCAAGCTCAATGCCGATATCGAGACTTTGAAATCGTATTACTTGACCCGTGGCTACCTGGAGTTCAGGATTGAATCAACGCAAGTTGCCATACTCCCCAACAAAACAGATATCGCGATAACCGTCAATATGTCTGAAGGCGAGCGGTTTGTGGTGAGTGGTGTCAGTCTTGAAGGCAATTACCTTGGGCGAGACGACGAGTTCAAATCATTGGTTGCAGTAAAACCTGGGCAAGCCTATAACTCGGAAGAGGTTGCCAAAACCACCAAGGCTTTCACAGATTACTTTGGAAATTTTGGCTTTGCTTTTGCACGAGTGGAAGCCCGTCCAGTGATTGACCGGGAAAATAATCGGGTTGCCTTGGTAATGCAAGCAGACGCCTCGCGGCGAGCTTATGTCAGAAAAATCAATGTGGCCGGCAATAACCGCACGCGTGACTTGGTGGTGCGCCGTGAGCTCCGTCAGTTGGAAGCCTCGTGGTACGACGGTGAAAAAATTAAATTGTCACGTGATCGTGTGGACCGTTTGGGCTATTTCACTGATGTGAACATTGAAACCGTGGATGTACCTGGTGCGCCGGATCAGGTAGACCTGACCCTGACCCTGGTTGAAAAACCCACGGGTAGTCTGAGCTTGGGGGCGGGTTACTCCAGTGGTGACGGTCTCGGGCTTTCTTTTGGTATCAAGCAGGACAATGCCTTCGGATCGGGTAATTCCCTGGGTGTTCAGGTCAACACCAGCAACACCAACCGCGTCATTGATTTCAGTACAACAGACCCCTATTTCACGCAGGATGGTGTGTCGCGGTCGATTGATGTGTACTACAGAACCTCCAGTCCTTATCAGGACACTAGCTATTACAAGTTGCAAACACAGGGAGGAAGCATCAAGTTTGGGGTGCCTTTTACTGAATCAGACACGGTGTATTTTGGCGCTGGTGTTGAAGCCACCAAGATTATTCCCGGCACCTTGTTGCCAACGTCTTACCAGACCTATGCCGACAAAATTGGGAGCTACGAAAGCTCGGCTGTTCCTTTGACAGTCGGATGGTCGCGTGACCGTCGTGACAGTGCGCTGGCACCCAATTCAGGTATCTACCAGCGGGCCAATATGGAGTTGTCTCCAGCCGGTGATGCGCATTATGTGCGGGCCACGTATCAAATTCAACAGTACATTCCGCTGAGTAAACAGCTGACCGCCGCCTTTAACGCCGACGTTGGCGTGGGTTATGCCATTGGTGACTTGCCTTACCCGGTGTTCAAAAACTTCTTTGGGGGTGGCCTGGGTTCTGTGCGCGGATTTGAGCAAGGTAGCCTTGGGCCCCGCGATGCCAGCGGTTCTTCGCTTGGCGGCACCAGCAAAATCAGTTTGAACGCAGAAGTTCTTGCGCCATTTCCTGGTGTTGGTAACGATAAATCTTTACGAATGTACAGTTTTATTGATGCCGGAAGTGTCAGCGGGCCTGATGGTGTAAATGACAATGCGGCCAGTCTGCGTGTTTCTTTGGGCGTGGGAATCAGCTGGTTATCGCCGGTTGGACCTTTGCGCTTGGCATTTGCCAAGCCAATTAAAAAATTCGATGGCGATAAAATACAAAACATGCAATTTCAGATTGGAACCTCCTTCTAATGAATAACTTTTTCTCTCGATGCTGCGCTGCAATTACCTTGGGCTGCATGCTGTCGGTCACACAGGTAAATGCCCAGGATTTCCGTATCGGATTCATCAGTACGGATCGCATCTTCAAAGAGGCCAGCACTGCAAAAGCTGCCCAAGTGAAGCTGGAAGCCGAGTTCTCCAAACGCGAAAAAGAAATCGTCGACATGGGGGCGAACTTGAAATCAATGGCTGATAAATTTGAACGTGACGCGCCCACCTTGCAAGAAAGCCAACGCATTGCGCGGCAAAAGCAATTGGTTGATCAAGACCGTGAGTTCCAGCGCAAGCGTCGTGAATTTCAGGAAGACCTGAATTCACGAAAAAATGAAGAGTTGCAACAGGTCCTGGAGCGTGCCAACAAAGTGGTCAAACAAGTGGCCGAAGCTGAAAAGTATGACTTGATCTTGCAGGAGGCGGTTTACGTCAACCCCAAGCACGACATCACTGAAAAAGTCATCAAGGCGCTGAACTCTGGCAGCGTCAAATAATTTCAGTCTAGGGCCGTTGAAACGTGGGCTTGAACCTCGGTTTGATTGTTAGTGCCCTGGGTGGCGAGCTTCATGGCGACCCAGCGCAGGAAATAACCGGAATTGCGCCACTTGAAACGGCTACTGTCGGGCAACTGAGCTTTCTCAGCCATCCCAAGTACCAGCAGCAACTCACACATTCCCAAGCAGCTTGTGTCATCGTGAGTACTCAATTGCGCGCCGAGGCAATGGCTCGCGGCCCATGCATATTGACAGATGAGCCTTATCTGTACTTTGCAAGGCTGACCCAGCTCTGGAAAAAAACCCAGCACATCCGTCACAAAAATCAGCCGAACATCCACCCGAGTGCCGTGGTAGACCCCGAGGCCCATGTGCATCACTCAGCCAGGATAGGCGCCTTGTGTGTCGTGGAGCGTGGTGCGCGTATTGGTGCTGATACCGAACTAAAGCCCCGCGTCACCGTAGCCGAAAACTGTGTCTTGGGAATGCGCTGTCTGGTGCATTCCGGCGTAGTGATTGGTTCCGATGGCTTTGGCTTTGCGCCACATGATGGTGCTTGGGAAAAAATTGAACAGCTCGGGGCTGTGCGTATTGGCGATGATGTGGAGATTGGTGCCAACACCTGTATTGACCGGGGTGCACTGGACGACACGGTGATTGAAGACGGTGTCAAACTCGACAATCTGATTCAGATAGGACATAACGTCAGGGTGGGTAAACATACTGCCATGGCCGGTTGCGCTGGGGTCGCAGGCAGTGCGACCATTGGGGCACACTGCACCATTGGCGGTGGGGCTGTCGTGCTGGGTCATTTGACCATCTCAGATGGCGTTCACATTTCTGCATCCAGCGTGGTGACGCGATCTATTGCACAGCCAGGGCATTACACCGGTTTTTTCCCGCTTGACGACAATGCCCGCTGGGAAAAGAATGCGGCCTCACTTAAACAGTTAGCCAGCCTGCGAGAGCGCATCCGTTCGCTGGAAAATAAATTAAAAACTTTGGACTCTCCCTGATGGACATTCACACTATTCTGAAACAGCTGCCGCATCGCTACCCCTTTTTGCTGGTGGACCGTGTGTTGACTATTGAAAAGGGCAAGAGCATTCGCGCCTTGAAAAATGTGACGATTAACGAGCCATTTTTTCAAGGACATTTCCCACATCGCCCCGTGATGCCGGGTGTGCTGATGTTGGAGGCCCTTGCGCAAGCCGCTGCCTTGTTGGCATTCGATGCCATGGGAACCTCACCCAGCGATGACATGGTGTATTACTTTGCAGGCATTGATGGTGCCCGCTTCAAACGCCCGGTGGAACCAGGGGATCAGTTGTTTTTGGATGTAGAGCTCTTGCGCATGAAGGCGGGAATTTTTAAATTCAAGGCCCGCGCCTTGGTGGGCGATGAATTGGCTGTAGAGGCCGAGCTGACCTGTGCCATGCGTGCTATTGCCTGAGTCTGACTGTGAGCGCAATTCATGCCACAGCCCTTGTTGACCCAGGGGCAGAGCTTGACAGTTCGGTAACTGTAGGCCCTTACACAATTATTGGACCACACGTCAAAATTGGTGCTGGAACGACGGTAGGGCCGCATTGTGTTTTGGAAGGTCACACCACCATTGGACGTGACAACCGAATTTTTCAATTTGCTTCGCTTGGTGCAATTCCGCAGGACAAGAAGTACGCGGGTGAGCCTTGTGAGTTGGTCATTGGCGACCGCAACACCATCCGTGAATTTTGCACCTTCAACATCGGTTCCCCTGGAGACACGGGTGTGACCCGCGTGGGTGATGACAATTGGTTGATGGCCTATGTGCACTTGGCTCACGACTGCGTGGTGGGAAACCACACGATCTTTGCCAACAACTCGCAATTAGCGGGGCACGTGCATGTGGGTGACTGGGCCATTTTGGGTGGTTTTACTGTGGTGCATCAATTCGTAAGAATTGGCGACCACAGCATGACGGCCATGTGCACGCTGCTCTTTGCCGATCTGCCGCCTTTTGTCATGTGTCAGGGCCAACCGGCCAAGGCCCGATCCATGAATTTTGAAGGCTTGCGCCGTCGTGGTTTTTCGGCTCCCCGTATTGCTGCAGTCAAAGCCATGCACAAGGCCTTGTACCGCGACGACCTGAGTTTGCAGGACGCGATCGCTCGTATTGGCGAACTTGCTCAATCCACGCCTGAGGCGCATCTTGATGTGGCGATGATGCGCTCCTTTTTAGAGCAAGCGTCACCGCAGCGCGGCATTGTCCGTTAACCCCGACATGACCTCTAGCTTGGCCTCTCTGCCAGACCGTGCAGCGCAGGCTGATGGCCCCCTTGGGGCGTATGAATCCTTGCCAGGTCACTTAAAAGTGGCCATGGTAGCCGGTGAAACTTCGGGTGATTTGCTGGCAGGTTTGCTGCTCGACGGGCTGAAGAAAAAGTGGCCCTCGCTGAATGCCACTGGAATAGGTGGACCACAAATGGCGCGCCGTGGATTTCAGGCCTGGTGGCCGCATGACAAGCTATCCGTGCACGGCTACGGATGGGATGTGTTGCGACGCTACCGGGAGATTGTTGGTATTCGCCAGCAACTCAAGACCCGCTTGCTGGCGCAAAAGCCCGATGTCTTCATTGGCGTGGATGCGCCCGATTTCAACCTCGATTTAGAAGCTGATCTGAAAGCGCAAGGCATCAAGACAGTGCACTTTGTCTCGCCGTCCATCTGGGCTTGGCGGGCCAAACGGGTAGAAAAAATTCGGCGCAGCGCAGACCATGTGCTGTGTATTTTTCCGTTTGAACCTGCGCTGTTGGCAAGTCACGGCATTGCAGCCACGTATGTTGGACACCCCTTGGCCAGCATCATCCCGCTGGTGCCAGACCGCCAAGCAGCCCGATCCGCTTTGGGGTTGGGGCAGGACGATCTGGTGTTGGCGTTGTTGCCTGGCAGTCGTGAGTCTGAAATTAACCATTTGGCAAAGCGGTTTTTTCAGGCGGCAGCTTTAGTAAAACAAGCTCGACCTGCGATCAAGCTCATCGTGCCTGCTGTTCCGTTGCTCCAGCAAAAAATAGAGTCATTGGCGCTCAGCTGCGGTTTGACGAACGAGTTGCACATTTTGAAAGGCCAATCGCACTTGGCGCTGGCAGCTTGCGACCTGACCCTCATTGCCAGCGGTACGGCTACGCTGGAGGCAGCCTTGTTTAAAAAACCCATGGTGATCGCTTACCGCATGAGCTGGCTCTCCTGGCAAATCATGCGGCGCAGGCAATTGCAGCCTTGGGTGGGCTTGCCCAATATTTTGTGCAGCGAGTTTGTGGTGCCTGAATTGTTGCAAGACGCCGCCACACCGCAAGCGCTGGCTCGCGCGGTTTTGGCATGGGTCGACGACATCGAGTCTGCACCTGCGAAAATAACCGCTCTGCAACAAAAATTCACTGCAATGCACCTAGAGTTGCAGCGCGATACCACCCAACTCGCCGCTCATGCGATCCAGCAAGTTCTCGACCACTGACTCCGCCGCCCTAAGGCAGGTGGCGTTGACTTTCGATCGGCCTGTTCTGATGGCTGGGGTTGATGAGGCTGGGCGCGGTCCGTTGGCCGGCCCGGTGGTCGCTGCCGCCGTCATACTGGATGACCTCAATCCAATCAAGGGTTTGGCAGACTCGAAAAAACTTAGCGCCTTGCGCCGAGAAAAGCTCTTCAACGAAATTCGCGCCAAAGCACTGTGTTGCTCAATTGCCCAAGCCAGCGTAGAAGAAATTGACGAGCTCAATATTTTGCAGGCCACTTTACTGGCTATGCGCCGTGCCGTAGAGGGGTTGCGCCTGAAGCCCCAGCTGGTGCTGGTTGACGGTAACCGGCTCCCCGTTGTGGAGATGCGGGCTGAGGCGATCGTTAAAGGTGATTCCTTGATACCGGCCATTTCTGCTGCCTCCATATTGGCCAAGGTGACCCGAGACCGCTGGTGCGTAGAACTTGACCAGCAGTACCCGCTGTATGGATTTGCGGGCCACAAGGGCTACGGCACGGCCGAACACTTGGCAGCCTTGCGGGCGCATGGCGCTTGTTCGCAACACCGCAAGTCTTTCCGTCCCGTCACCGAGGTTCTGATGCTCAAGGACTTGCCATGACCGCATCACAGGCTCAACACATCAGTTCGCGTGACAACGCTTGGCTCAAGGAATTGCGCCGTTTGGCACAGGACAACACGGCCTACAAGAAGCAGGGCCGCCTCTGGATCGAGGGGGATCATCTGTGCCGGGCAGCCCTCTTGCGCGGATTAAAACCTGCAGTTGCCGTTTTTACCGAGTCTTTTTGGCCCACTGCGCCGGCGGCCTTAACGCGTTGTGCCGTCAAAACAGTCGTCATTCCCGATCAGTTTTTTCGTGACATCAGCGGTCTTGAATCCCCCGCCAGCATGGGTTTTGTGCTCGACACGCCGATGCAGTCTGAGATATCTCCCTCCGTGGCCACGGTCATTTTGGACCGCGTACAGGATGCCGGCAATGTAGGTTCTATTCTGCGCAGTGCAGGCGCTTTTGGGTTCAAGCAGATCCTTGCGATCAAGGGCACCGCTGCTCTGTGGTCGCCCAAGGTGTTGCGGGCTGGCATGGGCGCCCATTTTGGGCTGAGCTTGCATGAAGGCGTTAGCCTGGAACAGGTCGATGTGCTCCAGGTGCCTATTTTGGTGACCAGTTCACATGAAGGTATTTATCTGCACCAAGCCCTTCGCCAGCAGGAATTACCGGGGGTGTGCGCCTGGGCCATGGGGCATGAAGGGCAGGGCGTTTGCGCTGAATTGGTGCGTCGCGCGCATGTCCAGGTGCGGATTGCCCAGCCCGGCGGTGAAGAGTCCCTGAACGTAGCGGCTGCAGCTGCTATTTGCCTCCAGGCAAGTGCCTCAGCCGCGCTCTGACTACGCTTAAAAGGGTAGGCGCTCAGCTATAATGAGAGGCTACCCCGCATACACGTACGCCTTGAGCACATCAGGCCCCATCCCATTCGATAGCTGTTCCTAGAGATGACTCTGGTTAGCTTGGGCGTACCCGTTAACGATTCGGAGAACCCAGTGCTTTTGTCTCTCAAGGGAACCACCCCCGCAGCCATTTTGGCGCTCGCAGACGGCACGGTGTTTGTTGGAAATTCCATTGGAGCGATTGGCTCTACCGTCGGAGAGGTCGTTTTCAACACGTCCATGACCGGCTACCAGGAAATCCTCACAGACCCGAGCTACTGCCAGCAAATCGTCACCCTTACCTATCCTCACATCGGCAACTACGGCATCAACCCCGAAGACGTCGAAGCCGATAAGGTCCATGCTGCAGGTCTGATCATCAAGGACTTGCCTCTGATAGCCTCCAACTTCCGCCAAACCTTAACCTTGAGTGCCTATCTGGTGCAACAGGGAGCGGTGGCCATTGCCAACCTTGACACCCGTCAACTCACCCGCCATCTGCGCTCACACGGCGCTCAAAACGGTTGCATCGTTGGACTCGCTGCTGGAGAAGTAGTGACGCAATCAGCCATAGATCATGCCATTGCGCTTGCTCAGGGCGCACCGTCGATGTCCGGGTTGGACCTGGCCCGGGTAGTTTCAACCCAAGCAGCTTATGCCTGGACCCAAACTGAATGGCAGTTGGCTAACGCATCTTTGGGTGGAAAGCCTGGCTACGGCGAACAAACGACACCCCGGTTCCATGTGGTGGCCTATGACTTCGGCGTCAAGAAAAACATCTTGCGCATGTTGGCCCAGCGTGGCTGCCGGGTGACGGTGGTGCCGGCCCAAACAACTGCGGCCGAGGTGCTGCGTCATCAACCGGACGGCATTTTCTTGAGCAACGGCCCTGGCGATCCACAGCCTTGTAACTACGCTATTGCGGCTGCTGCTGAATTGATGGAAACAGGTATACCCACTTTCGGCATTTGTCTGGGGCATCAAATCATGGCCCTGGCCAGTGGTGCGGGCACTTACAAAATGAAGTTCGGGCACCATGGCGCCAACCACCCGGTTAAAGACCTTGACACTGGACGTGTCAGCATTACCAGTCAGAACCACGGCTTTGCGGTCGATGAAAAAACTTTGCCATCCAACTTGCGCGCCACCCACGTCAGCTTGTTTGACGGCACGCTGCAAGGCCTTGCGCGAACGGACAAGCCAGCTTTTTGCTTTCAGGGCCACCCTGAAGCATCACCTGGCCCCCAGGATATTGGCTACCTGTTCGACCGCTTTGTCGCCATGATGGAGGCGCGCGCATGAATTTTTACGGGGTCACAGACTTGTGGACCTACGTGATTGGCGCCTTTGGCATCATCTTGTTGCCTGGCCCCAACTCCCTCTTTGTCCTGTCAGTGGCCACGGCACGAGGTGTCAAGGCTGGGTATCAGGGGGCTTTCGGGGTATTTTTGGGTGACATCATCCTTTTGCTCTTGACTGCCCTGGGTGCTGCGCAGTTGCTGCGCACCTACCCAGCCATATTTTTGGTGGTCAAGTACGTGGGTGCTGTCTATTTGGCCTGGGTCGGACTCAACCTGATCTGGGCTGCGGTGCAAAAACTTCGTCATCCGCCAGCGATGACCGACGAGGCCCCGGAGCCAGCTATTCATTTACAGCACCCGTTCAAGCGTGCCTTGGTCATCAGCCTCCTCAATCCCAAGGCCATTTTGTTCTTGTTGTCCTTTTTCGTGCAGTTCATTGACCCTGGTTACGACACGCCGGCAGTGCCATTTTTGATCTTGAGTTCCATCATCATGGCTTTCAGCGCCGTGTACCTGTCAGCACTGATTTTCATGGGCACCCGGTTGGCGCAGGAGTTCAAGTCGCGTCACAAATTATCAGCAGGCCTTTCCAGTGCCGTGGGCGCCCTGTTTGTCTGGTTTGGCCTCAAACTGGCCAATGCCAGCTTGAGTTAAGCAGCCATAACAGATTCAGTTTTAAAAAAGTAAAGCGCAGAAAAATGCCTAAACGTACCGATATCAAAAGTGTTCTCATCATCGGCGCCGGTCCCATCATCATTGGCCAAGCCTGTGAGTTCGATTACTCCGGCGTTCAAGCCTGCAAGGCCTTGCGCGAAGAGGGCTACAAAGTCATTCTGATCAACAGCAACCCCGCCACGATCATGACCGACCCGGCCACCGCCGATGTGACCTACATCGAACCCATCACCTGGCAAACGGTAGAGAAAATCATCGCCAAAGAGCGACCAGATGCCATTCTGCCAACCATGGGCGGTCAGACCGCATTGAATTGCGCTTTGGATTTGTGGCACCACGGCGTATTGGATAAATATAAAGTTGAGTTGATTGGCGCTACGCCAGAAGCCATCGACAAGGCCGAAGACCGTCTGAAGTTCAAGGACGCCATGACCAAAATTGGTTTGGGTTCGGCGCGCTCTGGCATCGCCCACAGCATGGACGAGGCCTGGGTCGTGCAAAAGACCCTGGGTTTTCCTACGGTGATTCGTCCCAGCTTCACGCTAGGTGGAACCGGCGGGGGTATTGCCTACAACGCCGAAGAGTTTGAAGTCATTTGCAAGCGAGGCCTGGAAGCTTCGCCCACCAACGAGTTGCTGATCGAAGAGTCTTTGCTGGGTTGGAAAGAGTACGAGATGGAAGTGGTCCGGGACAAGGCGGACAACTGCATCATCGTTTGCTCCATTGAGAACCTAGACCCCATGGGCGTTCATACGGGGGACTCTATTACGGTGGCACCTGCGCAAACCCTGACTGATAAAGAATATCAAATATTGCGCAATGCATCGCTCGCTGTTTTGCGCGAAATTGGCGTTGACACCGGGGGCTCCAACGTGCAGTTCTCCATCAATCCGGCAGACGGCCGCATGGTGGTGATCGAGATGAACCCGCGTGTGTCGCGCTCCTCGGCCCTGGCCTCAAAAGCAACCGGCTTCCCGATTGCCAAAGTGGCCGCCAAACTGGCGGTGGGCTACACGCTTGATGAACTACGTAACGACATCACCGGCGGCGCCACGCCTGCGAGTTTTGAGCCCAGCATTGACTACGTAGTGACCAAAATTCCACGCTTTGCGTTTGAGAAGTTCCCCGCTGCCGACAGCCGTTTGACGACCCAGATGAAATCTGTGGGAGAGGTCATGGCCATGGGCCGAACTTTCCAGGAATCGTTCCAGAAAGCCCTGCGCGGTCTGGAGGTTGGCGTGGACGGTATGAACGAAAAAACCCAGGACCGTGAAGTGCTGGAAAAGGAGCTGGGCGCCCCCGGCCCCGAGCGCATCTGGTACGTGGGCGACGCCTTTGCCATGGGTATGAGCGTGGATGAGGTTTTTTCCTTGACCAAGATAGACCCGTGGTTTTTGGTGCAAATCGAGCAAATCGTCAAGATTGAACTTGAGCTGGAAACCACCACGCTCGACGCTATTGACGCACCCACTTTGCGCGCCCTCAAGCAAAAAGGATTCTCAGACCGGCGCCTGGCCAAGCAGCTCAAAACCACCGACACTGCCATTCGCCTCAAACGCCGCGCCTTGGGCGTGCGTCCGGTGTACAAACGGGTCGATACCTGCGCGGCCGAGTTTGCAACCAACACCGCCTATTTGTACTCCACTTACGAATCTGAAAACAGCGAATGTGAGGCCGAGCCCACCGCCAAGAAAAAAATCATGGTGCTCGGTGGCGGCCCTAACCGCATTGGGCAGGGCATTGAGTTTGATTACTGCTGCGTGCACGCCGCGCTGGCCATGCGCGAAGACGGGTACGAGACCATCATGGTCAACTGCAATCCAGAGACTGTTTCTACCGACTATGACACCTCGGATCGGCTCTACTTTGAGCCGCTCACGCTCGAGGATGTGCTGGAAATCGTTGACAAAGAAAAGCCTTTTGGCGTGATCGTCCAGTACGGTGGGCAGACGCCTCTGAAGCTGGCACTGGACCTAGAGGCCAATGGCGTGCCCATTATTGGCACTTCGCCCGACATGATTGACGCGGCGGAAGACCGCGAACGCTTCCAAAAACTTCTGCATGCGCTTGGCCTGCGTCAACCGCCCAATGCCACGGCTCGAACCGAACCTGAAGCACTGGAAAAAGCCGCTGCCCTGGGTTACCCCTTGGTGGTTCGCCCCAGCTATGTGCTGGGTGGCCGCGCCATGGAAATTGTGCATGAGCAGCGCGATCTGGAGCGCTACATGCGCGAGGCCGTCAAGGTCAGCCATGACTCGCCGGTGCTGCTCGACCGCTTTTTGAATGACGCCATTGAGTGCGATGTCGATTGCATCCGCGACGACACAGGCCAAACCCTGATTGGCGGTGTGATGGAGCACATTGAGCAAGCGGGCGTGCACAGCGGCGACTCCGCCTGTTCACTGCCACCTTACAGTCTGAGCGCTGCGACCGTGATAGAGATCAAACGTCAGACCGCCGCCATGGCCAAAGCCTTGAACGTGGTGGGCTTGATGAACGTGCAGTTTGCCATTCAGAACAAGGAAGGGCAGGACGTCATTTTTGTGCTGGAAGTTAATCCACGTGCCTCACGCACCGTACCTTTTGTCAGCAAGGCCACAGGCATTCAACTCGCCAAAGTAGCTGCTCGCTGCATGGTCGGTCAGTCGCTGGCTTCTCAAGGCATCACCCAAGAGGTCAACCCACCCTATTTCAGCGTCAAAGAAGCGGTGTTCCCCTTTGTCAAGTTCCCCGGTGTTGACACCATTCTCGGTCCCGAGATGAAGTCCACCGGAGAGGTCATGGGGGTTGGCAAGACCTTTGGGGAGGCATTTGTCAAATCCCAACTGGGTGCGGGTACCAAACTGCCCCGCGAAGGTCGTGTCTTCATCTCGGTCAAGAACAACGACAAGCCCCGCGCCATAGAAGTAGCACGTGAACTGCTGGGTATGGGGTTTGGTATTTGCGCCACCAAAGGAACGGCAGCTGCCCTCAATGCCGCAGGCGTGACGTGTGCCATTGTCAACAAGGTCACCGAAGGCCGCCCGCATGTGGTGGACATGATCAAGAACAACGAAGTGGTGTTGGTGATCAATACGGTTGAAGAGCGGCGCAATGCCATTGCCGATTCACGCCAGATCCGAACCTCTGCCTTGCTGGCCCGTGTCACCACCTTCACGACGATAGCCGGGGCTGAGGCTGCCGTGCAGGGCATGCAGCATATGGATCACCTCGATGTGATTTCAGTTCAGGAGATGCACGCGCAGTTGCGCGCGGCCTAGTGCCTGGCGCACAATCCGGCATAATCAAAGTAACGAAAACCGCCGGATGGCAACACCCGGCGGTCTCTTTTTTGTACAACTGGCTTTAACCCTTTACCTGCATTGGAGCAGTACGTGGCTACCATTCCCATCACCAAACGCGGCGCTGAAACCCTCAAAGCCGAGTTGCATAAACTCAAGACGGTTGACCGGCCCTGGGTCATCAATGCCATTGCTGAAGCGCGTGCACAAGGTGACTTGAGCGAGAACGCCGAGTACGAATCTGCCAAGGACCGCCAGGGTTTTATTGAAGGCCGGATTCAGGAGGTCGAAGGCAAGCTGTCGGCTGCACAAATCATCGATCCTACGGAGCTTGACGCAGGGGGGCGTGTCGTTTTTGGTGCCACCGTCAAACTCGAAGACGAAGATACGGGTGATCAGGTCACCTACCAAATCGTTGGTGAAGACGAGGCCGATATCAAACTTGGGTTGGTCAATATCAGCAGCCCGATAGCACGCGCACTGATTGGGAAGGAGCAGGGTGATACCGCTGAGGTTCAGGCACCTGGTGGGGTCAAGCACTACGAAGTGGTGACCGTCAGTTACATCTGAGGTGATGCAGCGCTTACCCCTTTGGTTGGCGGCCCTGTGGTGGTCTTCCTTGACCACGGTTGGCTTTTTGGTCGTTCCTCTGCTATTTGTTCATCTACCTACCCCTGCCATGGCGGGTCAGATGGCTGCCCGCCTGTTTACGGCTCAAACCTGGGTCTCGGTGGTGTGTGGCGTGGTTCTGTTGATGTTGTCCAGATCCCGGACGGCCCCATCCCCTGCTAGCGCGGGGCAGATCGCCACGCTTTTTATTCTGTTGGGGGTGCTGCTGGCCTTGCTCGTCGAGTTTGCTGTGGCACCCAGAATCGTAGCCAAGGAAGATTTACGCTTTTGGCACAGCCTGGGCAGCCTGATGTACCTGGGTCAGTGGCTTTGTGCTGCAGTGACGCTGTGGCAACTGACGCCACAGCGAGAAGTTCAGGTTTGACTGCGTTTCTTGATGCTGACCATCTTGGGCTTGGCACGCTTGACCTGGCCACCGGCCGTTAGTCGCTGATTGCCCAGAACGCGCAAGGTTTTAACCTCGGGGCGTTGGCCACTTTGCTTGCTGTATTTCAGTACTTTGAAATCACGCGGACCGGCCATGCGGTTTTCGTCCACTGTTTTCTCGCGTGCGGGCACAGGGCGCCAAAGCACCAGCAGTTTGCCAATGTGCTGAATGGGGGCTGCGTTGAGTTCGTCCGCGAGGGTCAGGAACATGGCCTCGCGGGCCGTGCGGTCATCAGAGAAAACGCGCACTTTGATCAGTCCATGGGCGTTCAAGGCGGCATCGGCCTCTTTTTTGACAGCAGCAGTCAAGCCGTCGCCGCCGACCATCACCACGGGGTCTAGATGGTGGGCTTCGGCGCGGTGTTCTTTGCGTTGGGCAGGGGTGAGTTGAATTTGGGGCATGACGGTATTATCGGTCACGAAGGTAAACATGAAATTTCAAGTAAAAAGTAGCAAATCCGTTGAAAAAGTGACGAATAAAGTCAGCAGCAAAGTCAACCGCGCGTGGATCAACGACCATGTGAACGACACCTACGTCAAACTCGCGAAAAAAGAAGGTTACCGCGCACGGGCTGCCTACAAACTCAAGGAAATTGACGAGACGCTAGCTTTGATCAAACCGGGCCAGCTGGTCGTTGACCTGGGTTCTACCCCG
Source organism: uncultured beta proteobacterium (assembly GCA_903960915.1). Taxonomy (GTDB): domain Bacteria; phylum Pseudomonadota; class Gammaproteobacteria; order Burkholderiales; family Burkholderiaceae_C; genus Rhodoferax. Next base: position 32,799 of record CAJCCO010000017.1, on the reverse strand, counting down.
GGCGCCTGGAGTCAGTATGTGCGCCGCAAAATGTCCCCCAAGACGGCCACCGGGGGCGGCGCTGCGGCGGGTACCCTTAACGGCACCATCATCGCGCTGGATCTGTTGCCGATGGATCCGATTGAGGGCGTCACCTTTATTCAGGGCGATTTTCGTGAAGACGAAGTGCTACAGCGTCTGACAGCCACCATGGCGGGGTGCTTGGCAGATATTGTCGTTTCTGACATGGCGCCCAACTTGTCGGGGATTGACGCGGCAGACACGGCCCGCATAGAGCATTTGATTGAGCTTGCGCTAGATTTCACCAGCCATTACATGAAGCCGCAGGGCGCTTTGGTGGCCAAGGTATTCAATGGCGGGGGCTATGAAGGGCTGGTCAAGCGCTTCAAGGAAACCTTTGTCACGGTCAAACGGATCAAACCCAAAGCCTCCAGAGACAAATCTTCTGAAACCTTTTTGGTTGGCATAGGCCTCAAACCTGTCTGAATCCCCTGCAAGTACCATGGCTGTATGCATTAATTAAGGCGCCGACCCGCCTTGAAACGCCTAAAATAGGTCCCAGTTGTGTTTGGTCTTTAGATTTGCGCCCTTTTTGGAGCTTCGCTTGAATAATCAGTGGTTTTCGAAAATTGCCGTCTGGCTCGTCATTGCACTTGTGCTGTTTACTGTTTTCAAACAGTTTGACAACCGAGGCAGCGCGGGCGCAGGGTCCCTTGGCTACTCCGACTTCTTGGAGGAAGTCCGTGGCAAGCGCATCAAGAGCGCCATTATTCAGGAAGGCCAGGGCGGAACCGAGATCGTGGCCGTCACCACGGATGACCGCAAGGTGCGCACAACTGCCACCTACCTAGACCGTGGCCTAGTTGGTGACCTGATCGCTAACAACGTCAAATTTGACGTCAAACCCCGCGAAGAAAGCTCTTTGCTCATGACCTTGCTGGTTAGCTGGGGTCCCATGCTGCTTCTGATTGGTGTCTGGGTATATTTCATGCGCCAGATGCAGGGCGGTGGCAAGGGCGGCGCTTTCAGCTTTGGCAAAAGCAAGGCGCGCATGCTGGACGAAAGCACCAATCAGGTCACTTTTGCTGATGTGGCGGGTTGCGACGAGGCGAAGGAAGAAGTCAAGGAAGTCGTCGATTTTCTGAAGGACCCTGCCAAATTCCAGAAACTCGGGGGACGTATTCCACGCGGCTTGCTGCTGGTTGGTCCTCCTGGCACCGGCAAGACGCTGCTGGCCAAAGGCATTGCTGGCGAGGCTAAAGTGCCTTTCTTCTCCATTTCAGGCTCTGATTTTGTCGAGATGTTTGTGGGTGTTGGCGCAGCCCGCGTTCGCGATATGTTCGAAAACGCCAAGAAAAACGCACCTTGCATCATCTTCATTGACGAGATTGACGCCGTGGGTCGCCAGCGTGGCGCAGGTTTGGGTGGTGGCAATGACGAGCGCGAACAAACCTTGAACCAGATGTTGGTCGAGATGGACGGTTTTGAAACCAATGTCGGCGTGATCGTGGTAGCTGCCACCAACCGCCCAGACATTCTGGATGCCGCCTTGTTGCGTCCCGGCCGCTTTGACCGCCAGGTTTATGTCACGCTGCCAGATATTCGTGGACGTGAACAAATTCTCAACGTGCACATGCGCAAAGTGCCTTTGGGCCAGGATGTCAACGCCGGCATCATTGCCCGAGGCACGCCAGGCATGTCAGGCGCTGATTTGGCTAACCTGTGCAACGAAGCAGCCTTGATGGCCGCACGTCGCAATGCCCGAACCGTTGAAATGCAGGACTTTGAAAAGGCCAAGGACAAGATTCTGATGGGCCCTGAGCGCAAGAGCATGGTGATGCCGGAGACTGAGCGTCAGAACACGGCTTACCACGAGTCTGGGCATGCCCTGATTGGCAAGTTGCTGTCCAAGTGCGACCCGGTCCACAAAGTCACCATCATTCCTCGTGGTCGTGCGCTGGGTGTGACCATGAGCCTGCCCGCACAAGACCGTTACAGCTATGACAGCGAGTACATGCTGCACCAAATCAGTATGTTGTTTGGTGGCCGTATTGCTGAAGAGGTCTTCATGAACCAGATGACCACCGGTGCCAGCAACGACTTTGAGCGAGCCACCCATATTGCGCGTGACATGGTGACGCGCTACGGTATGACTGACGCGTTGGGCCCTATGGTGTACGCAGAAAATGAGGGCGAAGTGTTCTTGGGCCGCTCGGTGACCAAAACCACCAACATGAGCGAGCAAACCATGCAAAAGGTGGACTCGGAAGTGCGCCGCATCATCGATCAGCAATACAGCCTGGCGCGTCAGCTGATTGAAGACAACAAAGACAAGATGCACGCCATGGCCAAGGCCTTGATGGAATGGGAAACCATTGACAGTGACCAAATCGACGCCATCATGGCTGGCAAAGAGCCGCAGCCCCCCAAGGACTGGACCCCCCGCGTGGTGCCGCCCTCGGGCGGTGACAGCAGTGGTGGTGGCACTGCTGTCGTCAAACCGGATGCAGCACCTACAGCTGCCTGATCTGGCCGGGGTAGACAAATACGGGGCATTACAGCCCCGTTTTACTTAGGGGTAAGCTAGTCCGACTGAGCCTGGCTGCACATCAACCCTCCTCACATGGATTTTCTGTTGACCTCACCCATTAAATGGCACACCACCCGATTTGCGATTGACCTGCGTTCCCCTCAGGTCATGGGTATCGTCAACGTCACGCCGGATTCGTTTTCCGACGGTGGCCAGCACGCCTCAACGTCTGCAGCGCTGCAGCATTGCGAACTATTGCTCAAAGAGGGCGCACATATTTTGGACATTGGTGGTGAGTCCACCCGCCCCGGCTCCAAGCCCCTGCCGCTGGCTGATGAGCTAGCCCGAGTTCTACCGGTGGTGCGTGAAGCAGTTAAGCTGGGTGTGCCCATCTCGGTAGATACCTACAAGCCACAGCTCATGCAAGCCGCGCTTGACCTGGGCGCCGACATCATCAATGACATTTGGGCCTTGCGCTGGCGCGAGCCTGCGCTGTCGTTAAACGGCATGCAGGTGGTGGCTGGGCATTCCAGCTGCGGGGTGTGTCTGATGCACATGCACCGAGAGCCTGAAAGCATGCAGGTGGTGCCCATGGAGGGAGACGTACTGGCGCAAGTGAATCATTTCCTGCAACACCAAGCCCATGCTTTACAGGCCCTGGGTGTGCATAAAGATCGTATAACGTTAGACCCAGGCGTGGGCTTTGGTAAAACCGTGGCGCAAAATTTTGAACTGCTGGCGCGTCAGCGCGAGTTGCTTGACAGCGGCTACCGTGTGCTGGCTGGCTGGTCTCGAAAATCCTCATTAGGTGCCGTCACGGGCTTGGAGGCTCACGAGCGTATGGTGCCCAGTGTGGCGGCCGCTTTGCTAGCGCTTGAACGTGGTGCTTCCATCGTTCGCGTGCATGATGTGAAGCCAACCGTACAGGCAATCAAGGTGTGGATGGCGATGAACGCTGTCCCCCAATAAATTAACAATTAAGGGAGTAGGAACAAGCCATGACTAGAAAATATTTTGGAACCGATGGTATTCGCGGCACAGTGGGTCAGGCCCCCATCACGCCAGATTTTGTGCTGCGCCTGGCCCACGCCGTCGGTCGCGTGCTCAAAAAGACCGAAGCACGACCGACCGTGCTTATTGGCAAAGACACCCGCATCTCCGGTTATATGCTGGAGAGTGCGCTGGAGAGTGGCTTCAACTCTGCCGGGGTCGACGTTGTTTTGTTGGGGCCTTTGCCTACGCCTGGAGTGGCTTACCTGACGCGGGCGCAACGTGCCTCACTGGGTGTCGTCATCAGCGCCAGCCATAACCCGTTTGCAGACAACGGCATCAAGTTCTTCAGCGCCCAGGGCACCAAATTGCCAGACAGCTGGGAATTGGCCGTAGAGGCTTCACTCGACCATGCGCCGGTCTGGGCCGACTCGGCCAGCCTGGGTAAAACCCGCCGCCTGGATGACGCTGCCGGGCGTTACATTGAGTTTTGCAAAAGCACCTTCCCCAATGACCTGACCCTCAAGGGCATGAAGATCGTGGTGGATGCCGCCCATGGTGCGGCCTACCATATTGCGCCCAAGGTATTTCATGAGCTGGGCGCAGAAGTCGTGGCCATTGGCTGCGCTCCAGACGGACTCAATATCAACGATGGCGTGGGCGCCACACACCCACAAGCCTTGGTGGCAGCGGTCAAAGCCCATCAGGCTGATTTTGGCGTGGCACTCGACGGTGATGCCGACCGTTTGCAACTTGTCGATGCCCAGGGGCGCCTGTACAACGGCGATGAACTGCTCTACCTGATGGCGGATGACCGGTTGACCCGTGGCGACAAACTCCCCGGGGTCGTTGGAACGCTGATGACCAATATGGCGGTGGAAGTGGCACTCCAAAGCCGCGGCGTGCAGTTTGTGCGAGCCAAGGTGGGCGACCGTTATGTGCTTGAAGCCCTTGAGCAACAGCAGTGGCTGCTTGGCGGTGAAGGCTCAGGGCATCTTCTCGCCTTGGATAAGCACACCACGGGCGACGGCTTGATCTCTGCCTTGCTGGTGTTACAGGCGAGCGTGCGCAGTGGCAAAACCATGGCTGAATTACTGGCCAGCGTGACCCTTTTTCCGCAGGTGCTGATCAATGTTCGTTTGCAAGCTGGTCAAAACTGGCAAGCCAGCCCTGGCCTGTTGCAGGCCACGCAAGAGGTTCAAGCTGAACTGGGCGATACGGGCCGTTTGCTGCTTCGCGCCAGTGGCACCGAACCCTTGGTACGCGTGATGGTTGAGGCACGTGATGCCGCCCAAGCCCAGGCCTGCGCCCAGCGTGTGGCCGACACCCTGAAAGTCTGAGCATGTCCATTTCGTTACCCCTCGCATCAAGTCTTCAGGTGCTTCGCGCCGACTATGCCAATCCAGTCCATGCACGCGCCTTGGTGAGTCTGCTGGACGCCTACGCCCGCGACCCCATGTGTGGCGGCGAAGCACTCAGTGACTATGCCCGAACCCGTCTGGTGTCAGCGCTGGCGGCTCGCCCCCAGGCCTACAGCGTGCTGGCCTTTGTCCCCGCTGAAGGCGCGCAAGAAGCCACGCCGGTTGGCTTGGTCAACTGTTTGGAAGGCTTTTCAACCTTTGCTTGCCAGCCCTTGGTCAACGTGCACGATGTGGGCGTTTTGCCCGGCTACCGCGGGCAGGGCATTGCCGAAAAAATGTTGGCACTGGCAGAGCAAATAGCGCGTGAACGTGGTGCCTGCAAACTCACGCTTGAGGTGCTGCAAGGCAATGTGGGGGCGATCAAGCTGTACCAGCGCATCGGGTTTGCCAACTATCAACTCGACCCAGCCATGGGGCAGGCACAATTTCTGCAAAAGTGGCTACCCGATCTGTCGCATCCGACGTGAAGCCACTTCCCTAACTTAAAGGGGCTGGTCGTTTTTATCTGGACCCTGGTGCTCACGGTAACCATTGGCTGCGTGATCGTTTGGCTGATGAAAGGCCCGGCCCTATGTGGCCGATGGCTTTGAGGTGTCGCACAGCGAGCATCCCAAGGCCAACGTCTCACGCTTTTAAGCCTTTGCAACCGCTTGATGGCGTTCGTACCAGGGTTTTGTCTGGTTCACGATACGCACCACCAACAGCATCACCGGCACTTCAATCAGCACCCCCACCACGGTGGCCAATGCTGCACCCGAGTTGAAGCCGAACAGGCTGATGGCAGCGGCTACCGCCAGCTCAAAAAAATTGGAGGCACCAATCAGCGCCGAGGGCCCGGCAATGTTGTGTTTTTCGCCCAATGCGCGGTTCAGCCCATAGGCCAGTGCCGAGTTAAACAAGACCTGAACCAGTATGGGTACAGCCAGCAGTGCAATGACCAGCGGCTGCTTCAAAATGGCCTCGCCCTGAAATGCAAACAGCAATACCAGCGTGGCCAGCAAGGCCACGATGGACCATGGGCCTAGCCGAACCATAGTGGCATCAAAACTGGCCTGGCCCTGGGCGAGCAAGGTGCGGCGCCAAAGCTGCGCCAGGATGACCGGCACCACAATGTAGAGCACCACGGAAGTCAGCAGTGTGTCCCAGGGCACGATGATGCTGGAAAGGCCTAGAAGAAAAGCCACCAAAGGCGCAAAAGCCACCACCATGATGCCGTCATTTAGCGCCACTTGTGACAGGGTAAACAGGGGGTCGCCTTGGGTGAGGCGACTCCAGACAAACACCATGGCCGTACATGGCGCAGCGGCCAGCAAAATCAGACCCGCCATGTAGCTGTCAAGCTGGTCGGCAGGCAGCAAAGGGGCGAACAAATAGCGAATAAAAAACCAACCCAACAAGGCCATGGAGAAGGGCTTAACCAACCAGTTCACAAACAGCGTGACGCCAATACCGCGCACGTGGTGCCGCACTTCTTTCAGGGCATGGAAGTCGACCTTGACCAGCATGGGGATGATCATGACCCAGATCAACACGCCCACCGGCAGATTGACCCGGGCCACCTCCAGGCTGGCGATGGTTTGAAACAAGGTGGGGAACCCTTGCCCGGCGGCAATGCCAACCCCTATGCAAAGTAGAACCCAAATCGTGAGGTAGCGCTCGAAAACGGTCATGGGGGCAGGTGCGGCGTGGCGAATGGAGGCTGTCATAAGCGTTTTTATTGAAGTTGACAGCGGGTTATTTGCTGGACAAATCTTTGGCCGTCTTGGCCAAAGTGAGTCGAGTCAAGCTGGTATCGGGCAGATTGACAAGAAGCTCTAGCCGACGGTGAAGGGCGTGCAAGGTCAGGCGGCAGGCTTCAAGTTTTTGCGGTTCGCTGCCGCTGCCCTCTGACGGGTCGGCGTAGCCCCAGTGCGCGGTGGCGGGTTGTCCTGGCCAATAGGGGCAAACCTCGCCGGCGGCGTTGTCGCACACGGTGATCACCAGGTCCATGTGCGGTGCATCGGGGGTGGCAAATTCATCCCAGCTTTTGCTGCGTAGCCCCGTGGTGTTGATGCCTGCATTTTTCAGGGTGGCAATGGCCAGTGGGTTGGGCTGCTGCAGATCGCGTGGCTGACTACCTGCAGAAAAGGCCCGAAAGCGCTCACCCCCGATGCGATTCAACACTGCTTCGGCCAGAATGCTGCGGGCAGAGTTGTGGGTGCATAGAAAAAGAACGTTGAGGGTGTGTTGCGTCATGGTTTTAGCCCTTGCTTGGCGTTGTTTGTAGTGGGGATGTTTGAGGAGAGGCCCAGCGAGGCCGGCAGATTGGCGATCAAGCGGGTCGTTTGCTTAATTTCAGGCAGCACGATCACGGGCGAGAAGCCGCCACCGGGTGTTCGAAAGTTAGTGGTCTGACCCTGGTAGATTCGCGCCGCCACCAATTGCACGTGGGCGTTGTAGGTGTAGGCCCGCAGGTCATACTTCAGGTCAGTGGCTACGCCGTCCACCATCACCAGGCGATGGCCTGGTGCCACGGTGGTCTGGGCGATATAGTCGCCCGCCAAAATCTCCTGCCAGACGCGTTGGGTTAGCTTGTCGCCGCGGTATACCGCCTTGGAGCCAAAACCTGCGATGGGCTTGAAAAAATAGTGACGCCGTTGCGCCCACAGCATGGCCGCGTTTTCCGCGCTTACCCGACAAGCGGCAGGCACGGTCCGGGCCAAGACCTGTTGGTCTTGCGCGCTAACGCCCAGGGCTGCCAGTGCCTCCTGGTTACCCAGAGTGATCAGGTGGCGCTTGTCCGCCAGCAAGGCATGCGCATGGGGGTGCGGCGTAAAGACAGCAGCGCCGGCCTGGTAAGCCTCCAGCAGGGCAAGGTGTGCAGGCTCGTTCAGGTAAAAATCAGTCAAGCGGTTGTAGACCAAGTCGACAGCCATGTCGCCAAGCCAGAGTTGTCCAGCGCGCCACTCCAGAGCTTTCGGGTCAGCTACTTCAGCCTGTATGCCGTGCCGCAAAAACAAGTGGCGAAACATTTCAAATTCAGGTGCCAGGTATTGCGACTTTGGGTCATCGTCAACCACCACCACCGTGCGCAAAGTTTGCTCTTTGCGCTGGCTTCTCCACTCTTGCAAAAACATGGCAAAAAACACTTGCTCATACGTTTGATGATCTTCGGGCCGGGTGAAGACTTGGTTTAGCGGTTCGCAGCAAGCTTTTTGCGCGTTGGCCAGCAGGGCATTCAGCAGGGCGCCACCGGCATTGGTGTTGACCTCAATTAACTGTGGGCCTTGCGCCGTGACATGAAAGTCGTAACCCATGAAAACACCTCGCGGTCCCCAGGCCTTGTGGGCAATTCTTGGCGCGTGCGCCAAAGTCTGTGCCTGGTAAGCGGGCAGGGCGGCGATGCGTTCAATAGCAGCAACCGTTTCACAGATGGCATCGTGTGTGGGGCGGGAAATGAAGACGACCGTGGGTGAAAACAAGTGTGGATGCGTCTGCACCAGTTGGTCTGCCAGCCCGGCCACTGGTGCATGCTGGGTGATCTGATCATGCAACTGCTGCGCATCAAGCGTGTGGCAAAGACAACCATGATTAAGGGTGTCAGCCATCAACATGGCAAGGCCCCTGAAGCTGAGGTTTCATCGGTCAGGCAACAGTCCTCGCCCTGGCAGCAGTGCAAGGTGAGGTAGCTCAATAAATCTGTCATTTGGGAAAAGTTGGCGCGGTATATCAAGTGGCGCCCACGCGGTTCGCAAGTGGCCAATCCGGCGTTCATCAGTTCCTTCAGGTGAAAGGACAGGGCGCTGGGTGCACTGCCCAATTGCTCGGCCATGACGCCCGGGGTCAAACCGCTGGGACCGGCCACCACCAAGGCTCGGAAGGCGCGTAGCCGCTGGGCCTGGGCCAGGGCTGCAAGCGCTTTGACAGCGGTACTCTCTTGCATCAAGGTCGTTGAATTGCTCATATTTCAATGATACTTGAAATATCGAAATATTTGCTTAAGTCCTGGTTTTTTTGCTATTTTTCAAACAATACGACCATCTTTTAAGCAGCTGCAGTGGGTTGTCATGCAATTGCCACCCGTCTGCCATCAAGTCGTCACAGGCGGGCGTCACCATCGCGTTGAACAAAAGGCCATGCACCTACAAACTTGTCAGTAGTCACAGGGGTGCAGCCAGTTCAGACCTCAACACACAAGGAGTTAATGATGAAAGAACTGCCTAATCCGACGTTTCCGTTTTCACCTGCGACGATGCCCAGGGGGTCACTTCATCGCCCTTCTCCAGCAATCCAAAGCCAGGGCAATACGTCAATCGCTTCAGTGGTGCAGGGTGGGTTGGTTGTTTCATGGGCCAGGCATGCTGATGAAGTCCGGCAAGCCCAAGCGCTGAGGTATGAAGTTTTTTCGACCGAAATGGGTGCGCGGCTGAACACCGCCGTACCCGATCATGATGTGGATTTATTTGACAACTATTGCGAACACTTGATTGTTCGCGATCAACGCACTCAAAAAGTGGTTGGCACCTACCGACTGCTCATGCCGGTCCAGGCTCAGCGCGTGGGAAGCACTTACAGTGATTTGGAATTTGACCTGGTACGCCTCCGGGGTTTGCGCGAGCATATGGTTGAGTTGGGCCGAAGCTGCGTACACCCAGAATTTAGACACGGTGGCGTCATCATGGCGTTGTGGGGGGCATTGGCTGAGTTCATGGTGCGCAACAAAATGGACACCATGATTGGCTGTGCCAGCATTCCCATGTTGCACAACGGCATCGTCTCTGGCGATGTGGCCGCCAGTATCTGGCAGCAACTCAAGCAAACGCATCTGGCGCCCGTTGAATACCAGGTTCTTCCACGTTTACCACTGCCGGTGGAGTACCTGGATGCCACGCTGGACGTTGAGCCACCTGCCTTGATCAAAGGCTACCTGCGTCTGGGCGCCAAAATTTTGGGCGCCCCAGCCTGGGACCCGGATTTCAACACCGCTGACCTACCGATGTTGATGCGCATCTCGGACATGCCCGCTCGATACCGCAAGCATTTTTTGGGCAGCTGAAGTGCCCTCCATGCCTGATTTTTATGCGCTAGAAGATGGTCACTTAAAAGTCAGGTAGATCCCCCCAATGGTGATGAACAGGAATGTTTCATGGTTTTGATCAAATACCTTCAACTCGTTGGCCAGATGGTGTCTGCCATTTGGATTTTGTGGTTTATTTTTCCACGCGTAGACCGTGACACTCAGCTGAATGAAATTCAGGTATGGGCTAAAAAAACGCTACATGTGATGGGTTTAAGGGTTCATTACGAAGAAGCCTCTTCCACTGCGCAACTGAGCACCATGCCTTTGATACTTGTGGCCAACCATGTGTCATGGCTGGATGTTCTGATCATTCAATCGCTCCAGCCCAGTATCTTTATTGCCAAGTCAGAAGTGCGCCAGTGGCCCCTGGTGGGGGCCATGGCACAAGCCAGTGGCGTTGTGTTTGTGGACCGGGAGTCCACCCGATCTACTTTGAAGATGGTGGAGTCTGTCTCTCTCGCCTTGCGACAAGGCTATTGTGTGGCCGGCTTTCCTGAGGGCACCAGCAGTGAGGGTCGTGAGGTGAGCTTGTTCCATGCCAATTTATTTGAAGCGGCTGTCCACCATCAAATTCAAGTTCAGCCCCTGGCCCTGCGATACAGCGGTCCGATAACGGGCGAGCTTTGCAGTCGGGCTGCTTTTGTGGGAGATATGGGATTTTTGAGCTCCCTTCACCAGGTGATGACGGCACCTTGTATTCAAGCTGGCGTATTCAGAGGCGAGATGCTGTCCCCCCTGGGCCACTCCAGGCGCAGCTTGGCTAACCTGTCGCATCGTTGCGTCAGAACTCAACTTGCAGCGCTAGCCGCCTAGGGCAATGAACACGGCTTAGCCTGCACAGCTGCGCTATCTTTCAATGCAGGGTACTTCATGGCGCCTGCATCACGCCATGCCCGAGTAAAGGCGCCATTGACACACGCCTGTCACAATTGAATTCAACAATGAATGACATCGCTGTCCTATTTTGTTGCCATATTCAATGAATACATCTCCTACCGAGCAGGGCTTGAAGCAAACCGTCAATCCCTCCTTTTTGCTTGACAGAGACCACAGCATTCTGGCTTTCAACGAACGTGTACTCGACTGGGCGTACCGAAAGGACGTCCCCTTGCTGGAGCGCTTGCGCTACTTGTGCATTGTGTCTTCCAACCTGGACGAGTTTTTTGAAGTTCGGGCCGAGCCACATCTGGTAGCCAGTCAACGCAAGGATGACAGTAGCTCATATTCCGCGGACTCCTTTGAAAAACTCTCTAGCGCGGCTCACCGCCTGGTGGCGCGCCAGTATGCCCTGTACAACGACGATTTGATGCCCGCGCTTGAAGAGCAGGGTGTTCGTGTGGTGTCCCACGGGGCGCGCAGCTTGCAGCAAAAGCGCTGGGTGAAACAGTATTTTGAGCGTGAAGTGCGTCCACTCCTTATTCCCGTGGGTCTAGACCCCTCGCATCCTTTCCCACAGGTCGCCAATAAGTCGTTGAACTTCATTGTGAGGCTCGGTGGTCGTGATGCCTTTGGCCGTGACAACGACATCGCCATCGTCAAAGTGCCGCGGGTCTTGCCGCGCATGATTCGCATGCCTGAGAAACTTTGCTCAGAGCCGCATTGCTTTGTGTCTCTGTCCAGTGTGATCAGAGCCCACCTCAGCGAGTTGTTCTTGGGACGCGATGTTGGTGAATTCTCGCAATTTAGGGTAACGCGCCATTCAGACCTGGCCGTGGACGAAGACGATGTTAAAAACTTGCGGACGGCCTTACGCCAGGGCTTGGTGCATCGTAATTTTGGCCAAGCGGTTCGGCTCGAGGTGTCATCAAGTTGTTCTGCGTATCTGGCAGATTTTCTGCTTCACCAATTTGCATTGCCAGAACTGGCTCTGTACAAGGTTTCTGGCCCTGTCAACCTGGTTCGATTGACGCAGTTGGTAGATCTGGTGAATGCTCCGAAGCTGTGCTTCCCCACCTACAAAGGCACATACCCCCGTCAACTGACGCCTGGCGTTTCATTTTTCACGCAGCTCAAGCAAGCAGATGTACTCATACATCAACCGTTTGAAAGCTTTGGCGGGGTGCTGGCATTTCTACGAGAAGCCGTGAACGACCCCCAAGTCCTGGCGATCAAACAAACGATATACCGTACAGGCGCAGATTCTGAATTGATGGACCTGTTGCGCGAGGCAGTGCGGCGTGGCAAGGAGGTTACGGTGGTGGTGGAACTGAAAGCACGATTCGATGAAGAGGCCAATATCAACTGGGCAGAAATGCTGGAGTCCATCGGCGCGCAAGTGGTGTACGGTGTTGTGGGCTTGAAAACGCATGCCAAGATGATGCTCATCACCCGGCGCGAAGGTCGGGCTCTTAAACGGTATGCGCATTTATCAACAGGCAATTACAACCCCCGAACTGCACGCCTCTATACGGATTGGAGCCAGTTGACGGCCAATACCGAACTGACAGACGATGTAGAGGCTATTTTTGTTCACCTTGCCAGCCACAGCCGTCTGCCCAAACTCAAGCGCATTTTGCTGGCCCCTTTTCACCTTCAGCGAAAAATGGTTGAGAAAATTGAAGCCCTCGAACGCGCTGCTGCCAAGGGGGGCTCAGGCCGCATCGTGGCCAAGATGAATGCCTTGACTGATGAAGTACTGATCAAAGCCTTGATTAGCGCCGGCCAACAGGGCGTAAGAATTGATCTTATTGTCCGTGGCGCCTGCATGCTGCCGGCGCAAGTTCCCGGTTATACCGACAACATTCGTGTGCGCTCTGTCATTGGGCGGTTTTTAGAGCATTCCAGGGTGTTTTACTTTCGACATGACGGGGTAGAGGAACTCTTTCTTTCAAGTGCCGACTGGATGAACCGCAACATGATGCGGCGTATTGAATTAGCCTGGCCGGTGACGGACCCAGCGCTGCGCCAGCGAGTCATTGATGAGTGTCTCGTCGCTTATTTGCAGGACGGTGTTGATGCTTGGGATTTGCAAGCCGATGGCCACTATAGGCGCGTTCAACCCCTCCCGCACCATGTTGCGCATGGAGCCCAGGCAGCCCTTATGCAACGCTACAGCGACGTAGGAGGCGCCTGAGATGGACCTGGTGTTGTGGCGTCATGCGCAAGCACATGATGGGGTTGGCGAAGGGGATGACTTGGCCCGCACGCTGACGCCTCGTGGCGAAAAACATGCCTTACGCATGGGCACTTGGCTTGATGGTCACTTGCCTGAAAGCACTCGCGTACTGGTCAGCCCAGCCAGACGCACAGTGCAAACGGTGATGGCTTTGGGCCGCGACTACAAAATCAAGCAAGAGTTGGCACCGGACTGTACCGCAGCGCAATTGCTGGCCTTGGTGCAATGGCCTGCTGCTAAAGGAACCGTTCTGGTGGTTGGGCATCAACCCGTGTTGGGTCAGGTGATTGCTGAACTCTTGGGATTGAACTTTACTGAGTGCGCAGTAAAAAAAGGCGCTGTCTGGTGGCTTCGAACACGCATGGTGGACGCCACGCCAAAAACCGTGGTGCTCACGGTTCAAGCCCCAGAAGTACTCTAGGGCTTGAACTTCTGGAGGGCTTGCAGTTGATGGCCAGCACTCCACACCCTTACACGTTGGACGGACGCCCCGTCTTGATGGCGGGTACGTCTTGCAATGCCGCCAGAAACGCCTGATCGGTCATGGCCGCCAGCGCCTTGATACCCGCCCGCAACAGTTCACTTTTCTTGATTGGAAACGCCAGCTTGGTCGCGCGTTGTTTCAAGTCATCCATGACGGTGTACTCAGCCTTTGGAATGGTGAAGCTGTCACGCACCAATTTTGGCTTCTTGGCTTTTAGTTGTTTTTCTACCTTTGGTTTTGCGGGTACTCGAATTTTGGATGACGCGGTTACGCCTGCTTTTGTCGACGGCTTCAATACAGGCTTTGCCGCAGACTTGGTCACGGACTTTGCTACTGGTTTAGCCATGGTTTTTACTGGAGTTTTCGCTGGAGTCTTTATGGCAACTTTAACGGCAGCCTTGGTAGTAGCTGTAGCTTTAGCAGGGGCCTTGCTTGCACGAGCCGCTAATTTTTTTGCAGGCACCTTGGCGCTTACTTTTTTAGCCGGTGCTATTTTCAAAGGTGCCGCGGGTTTGCGTTTGGATGCATCGATGGGTACTGCTTTTACGGGGTTGTTATCAAGAGTTATCATGTTTTTCCTTTTTTATTTAAACGGTGTATACAGTTTATATGGTTTAATTGCTTCACGTCAAGTCCTGGCATTGAAGTGAACTGACCGCTGCCATTGCCAGCTGGTGATTGACATGGTCCCGTCATGAAAGTGTCATCAATTGCATCAACAATAAAAAGTTTGATCGAAGGGTGCTAGCAATCAATGACTCCAGCAACTTATGGTTCAGATCCAACAGGTTTGATCTGCGGATTTTGTTTTTCACCCGATGGGGTTGGCAGTGCAGTCAGTGCTGATCAAGCGCTTGAATTTTTAGCAGCAGAAAAATTAGAAGGGCAGGCTCAGGGCTTTGTCTGGCTGCATTTCAATTTGAGCCACACGGCCACCGAGAAATGGCTGCGCGACCACAAGCTGCTTCCCGATGTATTTCGTGAGGCACTGCATGAAGGCTCGCGTTCCACCCGTGTGGAACTTGACGATGACATGCTGATGGCGGTCATCAATGATGTTCACTTCGATTTTAATTTTGAGTCATCCGATATCTCCAGCTTGTGGCTGACGGTGAATCCGCGCTGTGTGATTAGCTTGCGCTCGCAGCCCTTGCGCTCTATTGACAGACTGCGCGATGCTGTCAAACAGGGGCGGAAAATTCAATCATCCGTGGCCTTGCTGGTTCATCTGATGCACGACCAAGGCGATGTACTGGTGCGCATTGTTCGTGACACCACGGTTCGGATAGACACGATTGAAGATCAATTGCTTTCTGACCGATTGGAGAAACAGCGTGCGGATCTGGGTGCCTTGCGTCGCCTCTTGGTGCGCTTACAACGCTTGTTGGCGCCTGAGCCTGCTGCCTTGTTCCGGTTATTACAAAAGCCCCCCACATGGATTGGGGAGGAGGACTTGCAGGATTTGCGGCAAGCCACCGAAGAGTTCACCGTGGTACTGCGAGACATGACTGAACTTCAAGAGCGCATCAAGCTATTGCAAGAAGAGATTGCAGGCCGGGCTACCGAGGCCAACAACCGCAGTCTTTATGTGTTGACTGTGGTGACAGTGCTGGCTTTGCCCATCAACATCATTGCCGGATTGTTAGGCATGAATGTGGGAGGCATACCCTGGGCACAAAACGACAAGGGATTCTGGATAGTGGTGGCGATTATTCTTTCCTTCACCGCTGTTGCCGCTCGCCTGGCCTTCAAGAAATTTCGTGATTGATCAGGTCTTCCGGGTTGACGGCTTAAATGCTGACTTGCCAGCCAATCCGGGTTAATCCTCCACAAAGCAAATCGACCAGGGCGTTTTTTGCCAGGCCAGAACCTCTTCCCTTAGCAGATGCGCCGATTGTGGAAACAGTGCAGCCCAACCCGTACGGCAGGAAATTTCAAAGCATTGGCGGCGCGTATCGAGTTGAATCTGAACACCATCCATATCCGGATCGCGTCTGGCGTGGCAGAGAATTACTGCGAGCCGCAAGGTCAGCAACTGCTTGACGAAGGTGCCATTCTCAAAGTCGGCTTCAAGTTTTCTCAGTTTCCCCCGGTGCCCCAGCACCAGCAAACTTAAGCGATGCAGTTCAGACAAGGAAAAGCCCATGGCATCAGCATTGTCAAGAATATAGGCGCCGTGCTTGTGGTAGTCGGCATGTGAAATATGGCTGCCAATTTCGTGCAATTGCGCGGCCCATTTCAGTTTTTGCGCCGCGGGAAGCGTACCTAATGTGTTTTTCGTCTGGGCGCCACCGTCGAGTTGTGCCAGTAATTGCAGGGCGACTTGGCCGACGCGTTGGCCATGAACGGTATCTGCCCCAAATTTGGTGGCTAATCGTTGAACTGACCTGGCGCGCAAATCAGTGGGGTCAGCGGTACCTCCCATCATGTCCACCAGTAGGCCGTGGCGTAGCCCCCCTGAGGCCAGTTGCATCTGGTCGATATGAAGCAGGTCAAAGAGGGCGCGAAGGATACTCAAGCCGCCACCAATGATGGGGCGCCTATCTTCTTTCAGACCAAGTAATTTGATACGGTCGGCCGATTGCGCGCTAAGCAGTTTGTCCAGTAGCCAATCCAGCCCAGCGCGTGTCACCGTTCCTTGGGGCCAGCCGGCAGCCGCCAGCACATCGCCCACGGCGCCCACCGTACCTGCTGAGCCATAAGCCACATCCCAGGTGTCGGGGCTATAGGCGTTGAGTGCTTCGTCCAATACAGCTTTGGCGGCAATTTCAGCCATCTGGAAGGCTTCTTTGCTGAATTGTTGATTGGCAAAATACCGGGTTGACCAAGCAATGCTCCCCACCCGAAATGACTCCATCAGGGTCGGCGTGAGTCCATGGCCTAATATCATTTCAGTGGAGCGCCCGCCAATGTCAATCACCAGGCGGCGCTCGTCGGAATGGGCCAGAGATTGAGCGACTCCCTGGTAGATCAGCCGAGCTTCTTCGCGCCCAGAAATCACATCAATAGGAAAACCCAAAATCCGGTTGGCTTGGGTTAAAAATACATCGCGGTTGCGCGCTTCTCTTAAGGTTTGCGTGGCAACAGCGCGAACTTCAACACTTTTAAAACCTGCCAGTCGTTCGCCAAAACGCGCCAGGCAGTCCCAGCCGCTTTGCATGGCGGCGGGTGTCAGGTTGCGCTCAGAGTCAAGTCCGCTACCTTGGCGAACGGTTTCTTTCAAATATTCGGTGCGAATAAATTGGTTGTGGTCGAGGTGCCCAATTTCAAGGCGAAAGCTGTTCGATCCCAGATCGACTGCCGCCAGGCGAGTTCCATTTTGCATGCGTTATTTATTACCAATGTCGGAAAAGCCAGCATAGCATTGAGGCTGGTCTGGCGCTTTCAATAGACCTCGGGCACATGAATTTCTTGCGCTACCGGCATGCGCACGTAATCATCATGGCGCTCCCGTGGTGGCAGCTCAATTGGCGGGTGCTCAATCTCTCCATATGAAATTTGTGCCAGCAAGTGGTGAATGCAATTCAGCCGTGCTTTTTTCTTGTCCACGGCCTGGACTACCCACCAGGGTGCCTCAGGAATGTGGGTGCGCTCCAGCATGATTTCTTTGGCCTTGGTGTACTCCTCCCAGCGACGGCGCGACTCCAGGTCCATGGGGCTGAGTTTCCATTGTTTCAGCGGGTCATGAATGCGGCCAAGAAAGCGCAAATGCTGCTCGCTGTCGGAGATAGAGAACCAGTATTTGATGAGCTGTACACCTGAGCGAACCAGCATTTTTTCAAACTCGGTGACCGATCTGAAGAATTCCTCGTACTGCTCGTCTGTACAAAAGCCCATGACGCGCTCCACCCCAGCCCGGTTGTACCAACTGCGGTCAAACAGCACAATTTCGCCCGCAGCGGGCAAGTGCGACACATAGCGCTGGAAATACCACTGCGTGCGCTCGCGGTCGTTGGGGGCTGGCAAAGCGGCTACCCGGCACACGCGGGGGTTCAGGCGCTGGGTAATGCGCTTGATGACGCCCCCTTTGCCCGCAGCATCGCGACCTTCAAACAAGATGACGACCTTGTGGCCGGTTTTGACCACCCAGTCTTGCAACTTCACCAGTTCAGCCTGCATGCGAAAGAGTTCGCGAAAGTACCGCCTACGTTCTTCTTTGTAGCTCTCAGAGCTGATGTCCAAGCCGGAGTCGGCGAGGGCGTCGAGGTTACGGTCTTCAAGTTCGAGCTCGAATTCTTCATCGTAGCTGTCTGCCAAATCGTGTTTGATGCGCTGAATTAAGGCCTTGTCTGTAGCGTTCAAAGGGGTACTCCTGGATTGAAACCACTGTGTAGGGGGCCAACCATAAGAAGCTCTCGTGACATTCCTGTGACAAACCGGGTGAAATTGGCTGTTTTTTATTATTTTTGTGTCCATGGGCCAACTTTGGCCCCATGTCACAGGACTGTCATACAAGCTACATATATTTGCGTGGTTGCTTCACATCCATTCATTCCACTCCATAGAAGGATTACCCATGAAAACTGCTTTCAACCTCACATTGGCCACTCTGGCAGGTGTGGTTTCCCTGTCGTTCGGTCCGTTGGCCAGCGCGCAAGAGGTGACTGGTGCCGGCGCCAGCTTCCCTGCTCCTTTGTATTCCAAATGGGCGGCAGACTACAACAAGGCCACAGGCGTCAAAATCAACTACCAGTCCGTAGGTTCTGGTGCTGGCATCAAGCAAATCGATGCCAAAACGGTGGACTTTGGTGCCTCCGACATGCCTTTGACTGACGAAGATTTGAAGAAGAAGGGGCAGTTTCAGTTCCCCACTGTCATCGGTGGCACCGTGCCTGTCGTCAACATCAAAGGTATCGCTCCTGGCCAGATGAAACTTGACGGCCAAGTGCTGGGTGATATTTACCTCGGCAAGATCACCAAGTGGAATGATGCCGCCATCAAGGCCTTGAACGCCGGACTGGCGCTGCCTGACGCTGAAATCGCAGTCGTGCGTCGCGCAGATGGCTCGGGCACCACCTTTAACTTCACCAACTACCTCAGCCGCGTTCATCCCGAGTGGAAATCAAAAGTGGGTGAGGGCACAGCTGTTAACTGGCCCATCGGTGCAGGTGGCAAAGGCAATGAAGGCGTGGCCGCATTCGTGGGCCGTTTGCCCAACTCGATTGGTTATGTTGAGTATTCCTACGTGAAACAAAACAAGATGACCTACACCTTGTTGAAAAACAAAGAGGGTGTGTTTGTGGCGCCTGATGACGAAACCTTCAAGGCCGCGGCTGCTGGCGCTGACTGGAATAAATCGTTTTACCAACTCATTACCGATCAGCCCGGAAAAAATTCTTGGCCTATTTCCACTGCTACGTTCATCCTGATGCACGTCAAGCAGGACAAGCCTGCCCAAGCCACCGAGACCTTCAAGTTCTTTGCCTGGGCTTACAAAAACGGCGCCAAAAGCGCATCTGACCTGGACTACGTGCCTATGCCCAGCAGCGTGATCGCATCGATTGAAAAAGCCTGGTCCACCACCACTGATGCTGCTGGCAAGCCAGTGGCTATCAAGTAAGAACCGGCTCTTTCAAAGTCCATTTCATAGGAGTTGGTGCGTGTCAACTACACTTTCAGCGAATCAGATTCTTGGCAACCAGACTGACCAGTCTTTAGGGCGTGTTATGACCAAACCTCCTCCTTTGAAAGCGGCCCGCTCCGGGCCCATGGCAGACCGTGTCTTTGGCTGGGTAGCCAAAGGTGCCGCCATTTTTACCCTCTGTATGTTGGTGGCTATTTTGCTGTCATTGACCATCAGCGCCTGGCCTGCCATCAGCAAATACGGCCTGGGCTTTTTAACCAGTACCACCTGGGACCCGGTCAAAGAAGACTTTGGCGGGCTGGTGATGATTTATGGCACCTTGATGACCTCGTTCATCGCGCTGCTGATCGCAGTGCCCGTTAGTTTTGGTATTGCCTTGTTCCTGACCGAGCTCTCGCCAGCCTGGCTCAAGCGCCCCTTGGGCACGGCGATTGAGTTGTTGGCGGCCATACCGTCGATTGTTTATGGTATGTGGGGTTTGCTGGTGTTTGGTCCTTTGTTGTCCACGTATGTGCAGCAACCCCTGCAGGCCATGTTCAAAGGCGTTCCTTATTTAGGCGCATTTTTCTCGGGGCCACCCGTCGGCATTGGTATTTTGTCGGCAGGCATTATTTTGGCCATCATGATCATTCCGTTCATTGCGGCCGTCATGCGTGACGTTTTTGAAGTCACCCCCACTTTGCTCAAAGAATCTGCTTATGGCTTAGGGGCCACCACCTGGGAGGTTGTCTCCACCGTGGTGCTGCCCTATACCAAGGCGGGTGTTATTGGCGGCATCATGTTGGGTTTGGGGCGAGCCATTGGAGAGACCATGGCCGTGACTTTTGTCATCGGCAACTTTAACCAGCTCGATTCGCTCAGCCTGTTCCAGGCCGCCAACAGCATCACCTCTGCGCTGGCCAATGAGTTTGCTGAAGCGGGCGCAGGTTTGCACCAGGCCTCTTTGATGTACTTGGGTCTTGTTCTGTTTTTCATCACCTTTGTGGTGCTGTCCTTGTCCAAGATTTTGCTGGCGCAGTTGAAGAAGAATGAAGGAGCCAAGACATGAGCACCAGTGAAGCTTTGTTCAATGCCGCCGCGCATGAAAAGTCACGGCTTGCCAAGTATGCACAACGTAAGCTGGTCAACCGCATTGCGTTGACACTTTCATTGATGGCCATGGGTTTTGGTTTGTTTTGGCTGACTTGGATACTCTTTGAAACGGTTCGCTTGGGTGTCGATGGCCTGACACTGGCCACCTTGACAGAAATGACGCCGCCCCCGAACGATGAAGGTGGTTTGGCCAATGCCATCTATGGCTCATTCTTGATGGTGATGCTTGCGACCTTTGTCGGAACACCGATTGGCATCATGGCGGGTATTTACCTTGCCGAATTTGACACCAAGGGCTGGTTGGCTCAAGTCACTCGGTTTGTGAATGACATTTTGTTGTCTGCTCCTTCCATCGTGATTGGACTGTTTGTTTACGCCGTGATCGTGTCACGTTATAAAACGTTCTCAGCCTATGCCGGCATCATGGCGCTGGCCTTGATTGTTATTCCCGTGGTGATACGCACAACGGAGAACATGTTGCAACTCGTACCCCCAGGGCTGCGTGAGGCCGCTTATGCATTGGGTGCGCCCAAGTGGAAAGTGATTCTGAGCATCACCATGCGCTCAGCCCGCTCCGGCGTTATCACCGGCATATTGCTGGCGGTAGCGCGTATTGCGGGTGAAACTGCGCCCCTGCTCTTTACGGCCTTGAGCAACCAGTTCTGGACCTCCAGTTTGGGTGAGCCCATGGCGAGTTTGCCCGTCACGATTTTCAAATTTGCGATGAGCCCCTATGAAAACTGGCAAAAGCTGGCCTGGGCGGGTGTGTTCATCATCACGATCGCTGTTCTCGCACTCAATATTCTTGCCCGGGTGATGACCCGCAGCAAGTCCTGATCTCACTCTATTGGAGCTTCTGCAAATGGGAAACATGACTATGGGCCAGGCCTTGCCAGAGCGCTCAAAAATCTCGGTAAAAAATCTGGACTTCTACTATGGCAAGTTCCGCGCGTTGAAGAACATCAACCTGGAAATTCCCGAGAAGAAAGTAACCGCCTTCATCGGTCCTTCTGGCTGCGGAAAATCAACGCTGTTGCGCGTTTTTAACCGTATGTTCGAGCTCTACCCAGAGCAGCGGGCCGAGGGAGAAATTTTGCTGGATGGCGAGAATTTGCTCACCAGTAAAAAAGATGTGGCCTTGCTGCGAGCCAAGGTCGGTATGGTGTTTCAAAAGCCCACACCTTTTCCCATGTCCATCTACGACAACATCGCCTTTGGCGTGAAATTGTTTGAAACACTCAATGCGACCGATATGGAGGAGCGTGTAGAGTGGGCCTTGCGCAAAGCAGCCTTGTGGACAGAGGTTAAAGACAAACTGCAACAAAATGGCTCCAGTTTGTCAGGTGGACAGCAGCAACGCCTTTGCATCGCCCGCGGGATTGCCATCAAACCTGAAGTGCTGCTGCTGGATGAACCCTGTTCCGCACTGGACCCTATTTCGACAGCCAAGATTGAAGAGTTGATCACAGAGTTGAAAAGTGATTACACCGTCGTGATCGTGACCCACAACATGCAACAGGCGGCCCGTTGCAGCGATTACACCGCCTATATGTACCTGGGTGACTTGATGGAGTTCGGCTCCACCGAGCAGCTTTTCTTCAAACCCACCCGCAAGGAAACTGAAGACTACATCACGGGCCGCTTTGGCTGATTGCACTCGAAAATCCGGTTGAGCTTATCAATAACTATTTTTGGAAAATACCATGCCCGAAAAACATCTATCGACGCAATTTGACAGCGAACTGAGTGCCGTTTCCACCCGGGTGATGGAACTCGGTGGTCTGGTGGAGTCGCAAATTCGCCAGGCTATCTTGGCGCTTTCGCAATTCAGTGTGGACCTTGCCAATGAAGTGTCGGCCGCCGAGGCACGGGTTAATGCCATGGAAGTGGACATCGACCGTGAGCTCTCCAGCATCATTGCCCGGCGCCAGCCCACGGCACGTGACCTGCGCCTGTTGATTGCCATATCAAAAACCACGGCCAACCTAGAGCGTGTGGGCGACGAGGCAGAGAAGATAGCGCGTATGGTGCGATCCATCATCAACAGCGGCGCCCCCCGTTCTTTGCCATCGTTGGAGTTGCGTGTGGCGGCGGACATGGCCTCGGGCCTGCTCCGTAAAGCCCTGGATGCTTTTGCCCGGCTCGATGTCAAGACCGCGGTGGATATTTTGAAAGAAGACGATTTGATTGACCAGGAGTTTGATGGCTTTGTGCGCAAACTGGTGACCTACATGATGGAAGACCCGCGCATGATTTCTCCCAGCCTGGACCTGCTTTTCTTGGCCAAAGCGATTGAGCGCATTGGCGACCACGCCAAGAACATCGCCGAGTTCATTATTTATATTGTTAAGGGTGCTGACGTCCGCCACACCTCCATGGAAGTGATCGAATCGGTGGTGAAATGAGACGTCAGCCCAGTGTGTTGATTGTTGAGGATGAGCCCGCAATTGCTGAGCTGATAGCGGTCAACCTGCGCCACAACGGCTTTCGAACTATCTGGGCCATGGACAGTGCTTCGGCGCAACGCGAGATCGATGATCTCGTCCCCGATGTGATTTTGCTGGATTGGATGCTGCCTGGCGAAACGGGTCTGTCCTTAGCCAAGCGCTGGCGGAAAAACGAACGTACCAAAGCTGTTCCCCTCATCATGCTCACTGCACGCGGCGATGAGATGGACCGAATTGCAGGGCTTGATGCGGGTGCTGACGATTACATTGTCAAACCCTTTTCCACCAAAGAGTTGCTGGCCCGTGTACGCGCCGTTCTTCGACGCCGCGCGCCTGAAGAAATCGGCGGCACACTGACTATTGGCGGGCTCTCTCTTGATGCAGCCACCTACCGGGTGACTTTTAATACGCAACTGCTCAAGCTGGGTCCTACCGAGTTCAAGTTGCTGCACTACTTCATGAGCCACGCCGAGCGCGTGCACAGCCGCTCCCAGTTGCTTGACAAAGTCTGGGGTGATCATGTGTTCATTGAAGAGCGCACCGTGGACGTACATGTCAAACGTCTGCGAGAGGCATTGGGGGTTCAGGCGGGACTTATGATTGAAACCGTCCGGGGTGCGGGTTACCGCCTGTCGGGTCAGGCCGTCATGGCTATGCAATCGCCTTCGCTGGGTTGACTTTTTTGTGTAGCGCGTTTTGCTGTTGATGAATTGATTAGCCCATGCTGTTGCGATTTTTGTCTTTTGTAGTTTTCCAGGCCTTGGGCGCCCTGGCAGGATGGTATTTGGCAGCGCCTGCAGCGGCTGTCAAATTCTCTTTGCTTGGACTGGTTGTTGGTGGCTTGTGTTGGTTTGTCGTCGATATGACGCGCAGTCTTCGTCTGCAACACTGGCTGCGCAAGGGTGACATGTCCGATGTTGCTACCGTGTCCGGGGTATGGGGTGAAATCGCTGACCGTGCCCGACGACTGGTTCGAGCCAAGGAGCAGGCCTTGCGTGACAGCCAAAACCGGCTGCATGAATTTCTGCTCGCCCTGCAGGCTTCACCCAACGGTGTGGTGCTGCTGGAGGCGCAAGGCCACATTGAGTGGTTCAACCAAATGGCCGGCACGCATTTCGGTCTGGATGCCAAGCGCGACATGCTGCAGCATTTCAGTAATTTGGTGCGTGATCCTGGGTTCGCTAGTTACTTTGCCGCGCATGATTTCAAAAGCGAGCTGGACATGCCCGGACGCGACAGCACGCCAAGTCGCCCGGTCAAGTTGTCGGTTCAGCTCTATCCCTACGGCGAAGGGCGCTTACTTTTGCTGTCGCGCGATGTCACGGCGCTGGAGCAGGCAGATGCCATGCGACGCGATTTTGTAGCCAATGTTTCGCACGAGATTCGCACGCCCTTGACGGTGCTGGCCGGCTTTGTTGAAACCCTGCAGACCTTGCCCTTGAATGAGAGCGAGCGGGTGCACTACCTGGCGTTGATGTCTACGCAGGCGCAGCGCATGCAGTCGCTGGTTCAAGACTTGCTCACTCTTTCACGGCTGGAAGGCAGCCCACCGCCCAGTTTTTCCGAGCGCGTGAACATGCCCACCTTGATGCGGCAATTGCAAGAAGACGGGGCTTCTTTGTCTTCGGTTCTAACGGGTGGCCTCGATAAAGCCCACGTGCTGGTGTTCGACGCAATCCTGGACTGTGAGATGACCGGCTCGGGTCACGAGTTGCTCAGCGCCATGAGCAACCTGCTAAGCAACGCAATCCGTTACACCCCGGCAGGCGGCGGTATACGGGTTCGACTGGCCTTGCTGCCTGATGACCGGGTGGAGTTTTCTGTCAGAGATTCAGGCCCTGGCATTGCACCAGAACACATTCCGCGTTTAACCGAGCGCTTTTACCGGGTGGACCGTAGCCGCTCACGCGATACCGGCGGAACCGGCCTGGGTCTTGCCATCGTTAAACATGTGGCGCAGCGCCATGGCGCAGAACTTCACATACAAAGCACGCCCGGGAAAGGCTCCGTTTTCTCCATCGTCTTCCCTAATAACCGGGTCAATTTATCAATTGCCTGAGACAATCTGTCGCTTGTAAACCTGAATATCTTCCTTGGGATCTGCCGGGTGTTTAATACGGGCTTGTAAAGCCCAGGCGGTGAGGTCTACCGAGCGCTTGATGGTGTCCAGTCCACTGTTATCGACGATCAGCCATTCACAGCGCGGCGGGGCGCTAAGCGGCGTGAGCTGAATGTGGCCCTGAAATTTGAGGGCGGCAATTTGTCCCCTTTTTAACCCCAGCGCTTCGACGCAATCGCTGATGGGCAATACGGTCAGGCTTTGTGTAACAAGGGGTTTGTAGCTTCTTGCAAAATCCAGCAGTGGAAGCCATAAAGTCATCAGCAATAGCCATGACAAGGCCGCGCCACTGGCGGGCAACACCAGACTTTTCCAGATAGCGGAGCGATGGCGTCCCACGCGCCAGTGAACCAACCAGACCCAGGCCAAAGTAGCTCCCAGTGCGGCGAGAAAGGGCAGTGCGGAGAAGCTGTGCTCAAAGCCGGGCGCTAGGCGAGCCACATTGTCAGCAGGTTGCTTGGGCACACCAGTCTGCAGGGCGATCCAGACCACCCAGATGACGATGGCGCAACTCGAAAAAAAGAGCAGCGTAAACCAGTCCACCAAGGCGGCCATGCTGCGTCCCCAGGTGGGAAGTGCAAACGCTGCCAAGGCCGCCAGGGCGGGCAGACCCAGAAGCAAGGATCTGTCGGCTGAGGCTGTGGTGAAAGTGGCGGCTATGGCCACGCCCGCAAACCACAAGGGCAGCGCCAGATGTCTGCCGGGCATGTGACCCCGGAGCAATTGCCCGCGCCAGCGCCAAATAGTCCAAAGCGCCAAAGGCCAGGCCGGCCAGGTGAACCACAGCAGCAGCCTAGCCAGGCTGCGCCATTCGGACCAGCTGGCCTCAGGTAGGTCAACCAGCCAGTGCCACAAATGCAGTTGGGTAGACAACAGGGCCATCGCCAGGGTTAACAGGGCAAGGCCTAGCGCACCTCGGCGGGGTGTCACAGCCGCATCGAGGCCCTCTTCGGATGCATCCGAAAACAGGTAAATCAAGGCGCAGCCCAAGCCCAGCAGCAGGGCGATGAAAGGGGCGCCAGAAAGCGACAAACCCAGCAGTCCCAGCAGACCACAAACAGGAGCCATGGCAGCCTGGTAGGGCAGGGCTGCTATGGCGTAAAAAAACAAGGCGGTAAAGGACAGTTGCGCCAGCGCAGGCGTGCTTTCATGTGAGAGCTGAGCCAAACCGAGGCAAGCCATGAAGGCCAATAAGCCGCCATCGGCCATGGCACGGGCATAGTCGGTGGTTTGCGCTTCGCCGCCAAAAGCAAAGGGCACAGGCTGAGCTTCTGAGCTTCGGGCCAGGTAATAGGTGCCGTACCAGGTGGCGCTCAAGGCCACGGCCAGTAAAGCGATAAAGGGCAAGCGAACAGCCAGATCGGGGGCCAAGCCGTGTGGAGCAATTTGCATCATCCAGGCGCCCAGCCAGTAAGGAAGTAGGGCGTGCACCTCAGGCGCCATTCCCATCAGGCTTGGCGCCCACCAGCTGCTGCTGCCATGTGCCATTTCAGCCATGTAGCCGTAGGACACCAGATCGGCCCCTTTCCAAGGGCCGCGACCCACAAACCCCGGCAGGAGATAAGCCAAGCACAGCAGCATCAGGACGAGGCGTGGCATGCGACGTACCGCTTCTTGTGTGACGATGGCTGGGGTGGGTAGGTTCACGCGCGTTGGGGCTTAAGTCTGGAGAGGAGGGGAGATGCTAACGCACAAGAAAAAAGGCAGCCCGGGAATCCGGGCTGCCTTTTTTGGGCAAGCGCTGGCCAGTTTATTTGGCGACGGTTGTTTTGCCGAAACGGTTGCGGAAGCGCTCCACACGACCACCCATGTTGTCCACGGATTTTTGTGTGCCCGTGTAGAAGGGATGTGATTCGCTGGAGGTGTCAAGCTTGTACAGGGGCAGTTCGCGCCCGTCTTCCATCTTGATCATCTCTTTGGCGTTGGCGCATGAGCGTGTCACGAATTTGAATCCATTGGACAAATCCATGAAGCAAACTTCGCGGTAATTGGGGTGAATGCCTTCTTTCATATCGTCTCCATCAGTTGCGCTAGCCGCGCCGAGCCCTTGTGCAAACCTTTGCGCAATTCAAAACTCGTCGTACTTGTCGCTCAAAACGCGAAATTATAACGTAGCCCTTAGCCGCCCCGACGCATCATGTCGAAGAACTCGCTGTTGTTCTTGGTGGCGCGCATTTGCTTGAGCACCATTTCCATGGACTCAATTTCATCCATGTTGTACAAAAACTGGCGCAGGATGCGGGTTTTTTGCAGAATTTCGGGCGCCAGCAGCAACTCTTCGCGGCGTGTGCCGCTGCGGTTGAGTTGAATCGAGGGAAACACCCGTTTTTCGTACAAACGGCGATCCAGGTGAATTTCAGAGTTGCCGGTGCCTTT
The DNA here is from genome assembly GCA_903960915.1 of uncultured beta proteobacterium. Taxonomy (GTDB): domain Bacteria; phylum Pseudomonadota; class Gammaproteobacteria; order Burkholderiales; family Burkholderiaceae_C; genus Rhodoferax. The sequence goes on along the minus strand of CAJCCO010000017.1, from coordinate 5,582 downwards.
GAACTCTTCAAAAATAACCTCGTCCATACGGCTGCCGGTGTCCACCAGCGCCGTGGCGATGATGGTCAGGGAACCGCCTTCTTCCACGTTACGTGCGGCACCGAGAAAGCGCTTGGGCCGTTGCAGGGCATTGGAGTCCACACCGCCGGTGAGCACCTTGCCGCTGGACGGTACGACGTTGTTGTAGGCCCGGGCCAAGCGTGTGATCGAGTCCAGCAGGATGACCACGTCTTTTTTCAATTCCACCAGGCGCTTGGCGCGCTCAATCACCATTTCAGCCACGTGCACGTGGCGCGCGGCGGGTTCATCAAAAGTGGAGGCAATCACCTCGCCCTTGACGGTGCGCTGCATCTCGGTCACCTCTTCCGGCCGTTCGTCTACCAGCAGCACCATCATGTGGCTGTTGGGGTAGTTGGCGGAAATGGCGTGGGCGATGTGCTGCATCATCACTGTCTTGCCGCTTTTGGGCGGTGCCACCAGCAGGGCGCGCTGCCCTTTGCCAATGGGGGCGATGATGTCAATGACGCGCCCAGTGATGTTTTCGTCGCTCTTGTTGTCTTGTTCCAGGCGCATTTGTTCTTTGGGGAACAGCGGCGTCAAGTTCTCGAACATGACCTTGTGCTTGTTGCTCTCGGGCGAGTCGCCGTTGACCTTGTCGAGCTTGTTCAGGGCAAAGTAACGCTCCCCGTCCTTGGGGGTGCGAACCTCGCCTTCAATCATGTCACCGGTGTGCAGATTGAAACGGCGAACTTGACTGGGGCTGATGTAAATATCGTCTGTTGACGCGGTGTAGCTGGTGTCCGGGCTGCGAAGAAAGCCAAAACCGTCAGGCAAAATTTCCAGCACGCCATCGGCAATGATCTGCTCGCCGGTGCGGGCGCGCTTTTTGATGATGGCGAACATCAGCTCCTGCTTGCGCATGCGGCCCGTGTTTTCAATCTCAAGTTCTTCGGCCTGCTTGAGGACTTCGGACACGTGCAGTGCTTTGAGTTCGTTTAAGTGCATGGAATGGCGCTGTAGGGGAGGGTTATACGAATACGGGGGGAGGTTTGTGGCGAGGCGGGCCGGTAGCCTCAACCTCTAGGTTCTAAACCGGGAACCCGAGCCAGCTCTGGGTGTGAGCTGGTGAACCGAACTGAATTATGACAGGAAAAAAACAACGACCTTGAAAGGGATCAAGGCCGTGGATCAAGGGGGAAAAAGGACATCAAGCCAGTTGCTGGTCAATGAAGGCGGTCATTTGCGACTTGCTCATGGCGCCCACTTTGGTGGCAGCCAGTTGGCCGTCTTTGAACAACATCAGCGTGGGAATGCCACGAATGCCAAACTTGGCGGGAATGTCGCGGTTTTCGTCCACATTCATCTTGGCCACTTGCAACTTGCCTTCGTAGGCGGTGGAGACCTCGTCCAAAATGGGTGCAATCATTTTGCAAGGGCCGCACCACTCGGCCCAGTAGTCCACCAGCACGGGCTGCGCCGACTGCAGCACATCGGCTTCAAAAGACGAGTCGGTGACATGTTTAATGAGTTCGCTGGCCATGGTGTTTTCCTTCTGGGGTGATCGATACAGGTAAAGTGGGGAAATTGTGACAGAAACCAAGCCCTCCCACCGATGCGCTTCTCGCTATGACTGAAATAGCCAAAAAACATCACGTCTTGCAAGCCTGGGCTTCGGTCATGGCGCAGATTCGCGCCGAGATAGAGCGTCGTCAAGTCCACCCAGCGCGCACGGTGGTGCTCTTGCCCTATGCGCAACTGATGGCGCAAGCCCGTCAGGCCTGGCTCAGTTGCCACGGCGGTGATGCGCCATCGGCACTTTTTTTGCCCCGTTTTGAGACCACGATGAACTGGTGCCGCAGCCTGGGTGGCGTCGAGCCTGGCGCGCTGGCGTTGCGCATGGATCCGGCAAACGACCTCCTGACAGCGGCCAGCCTGCTCACCCGAGTGGGTCTGGGCGGCGACCACGCCGTGTTGGCCGGGCGCTTGATGGAAGCCGCCACCAGCCTGGCGCGCCAGGCGGCGGCCGTGCCCCCCGCCGAGCGCCTGGCTTGGGGGGCCGCCCTGGCGGCGCCCTTGCTGACGGGCTTGGAGGCCCCGGTGTTTGAGCAAGAAGCCGCGTTGGCGCGACTGGCCCTGCTGTGGGCCAGCAGTGCCACCTACCCGACCGACCTGGTATTTGCCGCTGAGCCCGAGTTGCTGATCGTCCTCGAAGGCTTTCAAACTGAACCGATGGCAGAGGCCTTGAAGCAACGCTGGGGTGATCGCCTGTTTGCCAGCGCCCTGGCCTTGCCGCATGAACCCGGTGCTGTCGCCCTGCATGCTGCAAAAGATGCCGAAGACGAGGCACACCGCGCTGCAGCCTGTGTGCTTAGCCACCTGGCCGCAGGCCGCAACCCGGTGGCACTGGTGGCGCAAGACCGGTTGTTGACACGCCGCGTGCGCGCCATGCTGGCTGAACGCGGCGTGGCCGTGCGCGACGAAACCGGCTGGAAGCTCTCCACCACCCGTGCGGCCGCCTCGCTCATGAGCCTGTTGCGCGCCAGCGCCTGGGACGCCTCGACCGATGCGGTTCTGGACTGGCTCAAGCATGCCAACGCCTTCGAGGCACAAGCGGTCACCGAGCTCGAAACCAGCTTGCGTCGCATCGGTGTGCGTGACTGGCGTTCCGTGCCAGACCAGCCCTTGGTGAGTCAGGCGCAAACGCTGCTCAACGGCCTTCGTGCAGGCCGACCTTTGGTGCGTTGGCTCATAGAACTGCGTCAGGCCCTGCAAACCAGCGGCCAGTGGCCCGTGTTCCAGCAAGACGCTGCTGGGCAGGCGGTGCTGGATACCTTGCGCTTGAACGAAGGTGCTGAACAAGAGTTTGCCGACGTGTCCGTTCGCATGAGCGCCAGTGCGTTCACCACCTGGGTCGCGCAAACGCTGGAAGGCCATATTTTTTCTCCCGCCCACCCCGCCAGGTCAGTCCCTGACCAAGTGGTCATCTTGCCTTTGAGTCAGTTGCTGGGCCGACCCATGGCGGCGGTGGTGTTTCCTGGGTGCGACGAAGTGCGTCTGCCAGTCTCCGCCGAGCCGCCAGGGCTTTGGACACCCGCCCAACGTGAATTACTGGGCTTGCCCACACGCGCTCAATTGCAAGAGGCCAACCGGGCCAGTTGGCACTACGCGCTGCAATTCCCGCACCTGGATGTTTTGTGGCGCAGCAGCGAGGGCGGCGAGGCCTTGATGGCCAGCGGTCTGGTGCAGCAGTGGCAGTTGCTGAATGCGCCAGCGCTCGCCGCCGACCCCAGCGTCTGGCGAACGCTTTTTCCCATACCTGGGCGCATGCCTGGCCCACCAGGCGACGCCCTGCCCATCACCCGTTTGTCCAGCACCGCCTACGAAGACCTACGTCGCTGCCCTTACCGCTTTTTTGCGCTGCGCCAGCTCAAGCTTCAGGCCGTTGACGAACTCGACGCCGAGTTGGACAAGCGCGACTTTGGCAATTGGTTGCACAGCGTCCTCAAGCTGTTTCATGAAGCGCTTCAAGCCAAGCCAGCCGCTGATTCGGTGGACCGACTGGCGCTAATTAACACCGCTGCCCAAACCGCTACTCAGGCCCTGGGTCTGTCGCCCAGCGAGTTTTTGCCCTTTGCTGCGGCCTGGCCACGTGTGCGCAACGGTTACCTTGAGTGGCTGACAGAGCACGAGGCTACGGGCGCGGTTTTCAAGCAGGCCGAGAGTTGGCAAGAAACGCCACTGGGGGCCCTTACCCTAGTGGGAAAAATAGACCGCATGGACCGCCAGGTTGACGGCTGCACCCTGGTGATGGACTACAAAACAGAACCCCGCGCCACCACCGCCGCACGCATCAAAGACGCGCTTGAAGACACCCAGCTGGCCTTTTACGCCGCGCTGCTGACCGACGACACACTGGCTGGCGCCTACGTCAACGTGGGTGAAAAAGAAGCCACCCGCAGCTACGTGCAGGCCGACATTGTGGATTTACGCGACCAGTTGATTGACAGCATCAGCAGCGATATGGCCCGCATTGCCCGGGGTGCGCCCATGACGGCCATGGGCGAAGGCAAGGCCTGCGACTTTTGCGCTGCCCGTGGCCTGTGCCGTAAAGACTTTTGGGACGCCGTATGACAGACCCCACCGCCAAGCCCGTCCAGGCTGCGTACGAACACAATGGGCGCAGCGTCAGTCCGCAAGCCTTTTACGCCATAGCCTGTGACCCACGGCGCACAGTCGCGGTAGAGGCCTGTGCCGGTGCCGGAAAAACCTGGATGCTGGTCTCGCGTATCGTGCGCGCCCTGCTCGACGGAGTAGACCCCCAAACCGGTCAACTCAGTGTTCAGCCGCACGAGATTTTGGCGATTACGTTCACCAAGCGCGCCGCCAGTGAAATGCGCGAGCGGCTTTACCAATGGCTGCAAGAATTTTCTGTGGCCGAACCCGCCGCTCGGTTGCAGGCCCTGCGTGACCGTGGCGTCATCCTGCCCAGCGACCCCATCGCGCAGGCGGCCTTGAGTACCCACCTGGCCCAGCTTTACGCCAGCTTGCTAGACAACGGCCGGCAGGTGCAAATTCGTACCTTTCACAGCTGGTTTGCAGCCCTTTTGCGCAGCGCCCCGCTGAACCTTCTGCAACAGATGCAACTGCCTGCCAACTACGAGTTGCTGGAGGACGATGCCACCGCCAAGGCCTTGGTGTGGCGGCGGTTTTATGCCGCGCTGCTGGCTGCTAATGATTCTGATGACACGGCAGAGACCGGGCAAGACAGTCTCCAGGCCGACTACCAGGCCGTGGTCCTGGATTACGGGCGCAGCCAGACCGACAAGGCCCTGCAAACCGCTCTTGACAAACGCACCGAATTTGCCCTGGCCGACGCACAGGGCGTGGTGGAAGAATCGGTGCTGCCTTTCAGCCAGCAGTACCCCGACTTTGCCGGCCTGCCCGAACCCGAAGACTACCTGCGCGCCCACCCGCAGCGCTGGCAAGTTTTGCTGGACGCTGCCCGTGCCTTGGGGTCGGCCGGCGCCAAAACCTTTGTGGCCAAAGGGGTTGAGCTGGAAGCCGCGCTCTCTCGCCACGACCTTGACGCCGCCTTTGCCGCGTTGTTGACCGACAAAAATGAGCCGCGCAAGTTCAGCGAAAAAGTAGCCGGCCTGGCGCAAGTGCGCCACGCCCAAGACCTGGTGCTGCGCGTACTGGCGGTGCGCGCACAGCACCAGGCCTGGCTCTACCAGCAACGCATGACGCGTTTGAGCCGACTGCTGCTGCAAGAGTTTGCCGCCCTCAAACGTGAGCGCGGTTGGGTGGACATGAACGATGTGGAACGCGCCGCCCAGCGCATGCTCAGCGACACCCAGCTCTCCGGTTGGGTGCAGGAGCGGCTTGATGCGCGCGTCAAGCACTTGCTGATTGACGAGTTTCAGGACACCAACCCGCTGCAATGGCAAGCACTGCGCGCCTGGCTCAGCAGCTACGCAGGCGCAGGTGGCCAGGCGCCCAGCGTGTTCATGGTGGGCGACCCCAAGCAAAGCATTTACCGCTTTCGCCGTGCAGAACCGCAGGTCTTCAAAGCAGCCCAGGCT
>CAJCCO010000016.1 GCA_903960915.1 uncultured beta proteobacterium | reverse complement strand
CGTTACCACCGCCCTGCATCAGCCAAGCCATGTGCGACATCTGATCCATACCGGTCCCTGCGCCAGCCGCCGGGTTGGAGAACAGCGCTGCCGCTGAGTTTTTGCCTGACCAGTAATGGGTCCAGGCAAAACCACCGTCGACCACCCCTTTGTCCACCGCGTCAAGGATTTCAAAGGCATTGACCACGGCGCCATCCGGCAGCATGTCCATCTTGATGCGGCCGCCCGACATTTTGTCGACCCGGTCGCCAAAACGCTTCATCAGATCGAAGTAAATGCTGGCGGTTGGCACCGCCGTCTGGATTTTCAGTCGTGTCACGGACTGCGCTTGGGCAGGAAGACCGGCCACAGCCAGCGCGGCAGCACCGCCAGCGAGTGCCTTGCGTCGATTCAAAGTTGTCATGCTTTCTCCTTCGTAAGTTTTCACACATAACGCAGTGGTATCACCGCGTCAATCATTTGCACGCTGTTGTAAGTTAGCGTGCATCCTCTCGGATCATGTCAGCAGCCTTCTCGGCCATCATCACCACCGGGGCGTTGGTATTGCCTGAAACCAGCGTGGGCATGGCCGAGCAATCCACCACCCGAACCCCCTGCACACCATGCACGCGCAGACGCTCATCCACCACGTCCATGCTGCCCTGGCCCATGCTGCACGTTCCGCTAGGATGAAAAATGGTGGCCCCTTGCGCGCGCGCAAACGCCAACAATTCTTCGTCACTTTGCACGGCCACACCCGGCTTGAATTCGCTGCGCATGAAATCTTGCATGGGTTCAGACTCTGCAATGGCGCGCGCACTGCGCAAGGCGGCTACCGCCGTACGGCAGTCCAACGCATGCGACAAATAATTAGCCTGAATGGAGGGCGCCTGAAGCGGGTCAGCACTGCGAATGCGAATACTGCCGCGCGACGCCGGACGCAATTGACAGACCGACAAGGTAAACCCCGAAAACGGATGCACCTGGCCACCGGCCATATCGGCCGACAAGGTGGCCACATGGAACTGAATATCAGGACTGCTTGACTCAGGCAGGGCCCGCATGAAGCAGCCGCCCTGGTTGATGCCCACCGCCAGCGCCCCTTTGCGAAACAACAGCCAGCGCAAGCCCAATTGGGTGCGTCCCCACCATGAATTCATCAGGTCGTTGGTGGTGATGGGCTGGCGGCACTCGTAAATCAAACGCAGCTGCAAATGGTCTTGCAGGTTTTCACCCACGCCAGGCAGGTGGTGCACCACGTCCAGGCCATGCTGGCGCAGTAAATCTTGCGGCCCTACCCCCGAGAGTTGCAAGAGCTGCGGCGACTGAATGGCACCCGCCGACAAGATCACCTCGCGCGCCGCCTGCACCACGCGCATCTGTCCATCCTGCACAAACTCCACGCCCGTGGCACGGCGCCCCTGCCACTGCAAACGGGTGGCTTGCGCGCGGGTAATCACCGTCAGGTTGGGGCGCTGACGCGCCGGCTTGAGATAGCCCTTGGCCGTGCTCCAGCGCCAACCGCGCCAGGTGTTGAGCTGAAAATAACCCGCACCCTCCTGGGTGGCGCCATTGAAGTCGTCATTTCGCGGCACACCCAGCGTGTTGGCACCTTGAATAAAGGCCTCAATCAGCGGGTGCGGCTCACCAATATCAGACACCCGCAAGGGGCCGCTGCCTCCATGAAATTCACTGGCGCCGCGCTGGTTGTGCTCAGAACGGATGAAATAGGGCAACACCTCATCAAAGCCCCAGCCCCGGTTACCCAATGCCGCCCAGTGGTCGTAGTCTTCACGCTGACCCCGGATATAAATCAGTCCATTGATAGAACTTGACCCCCCCAGCGTCTTGCCTCGCGGCCAATAAATTTGGCGTTGGTTCATGTAGGGGTCGGGGTCGGTCTGGAACTTCCAGTTCACGCGTTCGTCCCACATGGTTTTGCCGTAGCCAATGGGCAAATGAATCCAGAAAGACCGATCTTCGCCCCCCGCCTCCAACAGACACACCCGCACCTTCGGGTCTTCAGACAATCGGTTGGCAAGTACGCAACCGGCTGAGCCGGCGCCTACGACAACGTAATCAAAGGCTTGCAAAAAAGCATCTCCTAGGTTGGCATTTTTTACTTACTTTAAACTTCATAAATGGCAAAGCAAGTACTTCACCCCTTCTCTTTTCAAATTGAAACGCAAGCGCCATTAACTGTTTCAAACATGCAGCAAGCCCCCCTCTCATTGCTAGGGGTTGACCCTAGTGAGCCACGCCTGCTGCGCTCACTGCATGTGTTGCAAGCTTTATCGCAGCACCCTGAAGGACAAAGCCTGGCACTCTTGAGCGACCAGTTGCACATTCCCAAGGCCTCACTGATGCGCCTGCTTCAAGCGCTGGAAGACGAAGGCTACGTTCAGCGCGAACTCGACCGCCAGACCTTCACGCTGGGCCCCACCTTGAGCAGCCTGAGCCTGCGCACTTTGCAGCACAGCGGCCTCTCGCAGCGTTACCGCGCGGTGCTGAGGCAACTGGTGCAGCGT
>CAJCCO010000015.1 GCA_903960915.1 uncultured beta proteobacterium | reverse complement strand
TCACGGCAGTCAGCTTTCGGGCTGTCCAGTTCGACTCCGGTGCTGTTGCTGTGGTGCTGTGGCTCTTGATGGCAGCTTTTGTCTGACAGCTGCATTTTTATAGCAAAAAGTGCTATAGTTTCCTTCCATGACGGATCAAAAACGCGTTTTTAAGACAAAGACCTTTGACAGGTGGGCAAAGAAACTACTTAGTGACGACATACTGTGCCGGGCTGCAAGAGAGATAGCGCAAGGCTTGTTTGATGCAGACCTGGGTGGCGGCATTTGCAAGAAGCGGGTCGCCATTGCAGGTATGGGGAAAAGTGGGGGAACAAGAACATTGGTAGCCAAACAACATGCTGCGGCGATTTTCTTTTTGCTCGGCAGGGAAAAGAGCTCACCAGGCACCGACTTTTCTGACGCTGCCGTGGAAGCAGTCAAACTTATCGGCGCAAATTTGCAAGTTCAACCCATGTCAAAACTTGATGAAATGAAGTTCAACGGAAGCTTAAAGGAGATATGCAATGACAAAAAGAACCAGTGAAGAAGCGCGCATGCTCCAGGAGCTCCTAGATACGGCGGCAGACATGAGCATCTACGGCGTCATGTCTAAAACAGACATGGCTCGCATCCGGGCGCTGTGTGAAGCGCCCCCTTCTTACACACCAGAGCGCGTTGTGGCCATCCGCACAACGATTGTGAAAGCAAGCCAAGCGGTTTTCGCAACGATGCTCAATGTGAGCGTATCGACAGTGCAAAAATGGGAGTCGCCCGCTGCCAACAAGCACCCCAGTGGGACCTCTGCAAAGTTATTGCAAATGGTTGAGGCTAAAGGAGTCGAGGCACTTTTGGTTTAGTAAGGGTTGGGCTCGTCGATCCCCATTTGGCAACGGCCGCTTTGGAGCTGGCAGATCGCAAATCTCTAAGTCCTGAACCGCCGTCGCATTCGGACGCTCACACACATTTCTCAAATGTCCAATGCCAGTTCTCAAGCCATCGTTAATGCATTGGATTCAGTTTTTGCTTGTGGTCCAAAGCAACCCCGCCAATCCTCCCGCCCGCACTTCTACCGCCGCCAATACGCCCGACAGACCTGCCCCGTCCAGCGTTTGAAAGCGCGCAGAAAAGTGGGGCTGTCGCTGAAGCCCAGTTCAATGCCAATTCACCACAAGCCCCCCGCACTTTCAACATACGCTAAGGTAGCGCCATGACTATTTCTTTTTGGCGCCTTGGCGGGCGCACTTTGTGGCGTGATTTACGGTCGGGCGAGCTGCGCTTGTTGATGGTGGCGGTGACGCTGGCGGTGGCGGCTTTGACGGCGGTGGGGTTTTTTGCCGACCGGCTCAAAGGCGGCTTGCAACGCGATGCGCGCTTGCTGCTGGGGGGCGATGCCGTGATCGTGAGTGACAACCCCACGCCGGCCGACTTTGAGGCCAAAGCGCGCGCGCTGGGCTTGCAGACGGCGCAGACCCTGAGCTTTCCCACCATGGCGCGGGCCGGCGACGACAAGGGCGGTGCCACCAAGCTGGTGGCGCTCAAGGTGGTGGCGCCAGGTTACCCCCTGCGCGGCAACCTGACCTTGGCTGATCAACCCAACCAAGCCAGCCCAACCAGCCCAACCAAAAAGGCCGCACGGCCAACCACGCGGACCATTCCTCCCATCCCCTCCAATGGCGAGGCCTGGATCGACGCCCCGCTGCTAGAAGCCCTGGGCCTGCAGATGGGCGACGCGCTGTACCTGGGCGACACCCGGCTGAAGGTGGCCAAAATCATCGTCAACGAGCCAGACCGGGGCGCCGGCTTCATGAATTTCTCACCCCGCGTGATGATCAACCAGGCCGACGCGCTGGCCTCGCAGTTGGTGCAACCTGCCAGCCGCGTCACTTACCGCATGGCGGTGGCGGGCGACAACAAGCAGGTCAACACCTATGTTGCCTGGGCGCTGGAGGCAATCAAAGACCCGCTGGTGCGTGGTGTGCGGGTAGATTCTCTGCAGGGCGGGCGCCCCGAGGTGGGCCAAACGCTGGAGCGGGCCGAGAAGTTCTTGAACCTGGTGGCGCTGCTGGCGGCGCTGTTGAGCGCGGTGGCGGTGGCGCTGGCGGCACGCGGTTTTGCGGCCAACCACTTGGACGACTGCGCCATGCTGCGCGTGCTGGGTTTGAGCCAGCGCACCATTGCCGCCAGTTATGCGCTGGAGTTCACGCTGGTGGGGCTGCTGGCCAGTGCCGTAGGTGTGGCTGCGGGTTATGGCGTGCACTACGTGTTTGTGAATCTTTTGGCCGGCTTGGTGGACGCGGCGCTGCCCGCGCCCACGCTGTGGCCGGTGTTGTTTGGCCTGGGCATGGGGCTGACCCTGCTGCTGGCCTTTGGCCTGCCGCCGGTGCTGCAACTGGCCCAGGTGCCGCCGCTGCGGGTGATCCGGCGTGACGTAGGTCAACTCAAGCCCGCTTCGCTGGCGGTACTGGGTCTGGGCGTGAGCGGCTTTGCCGCCTTGCTTTTGGCAGCCAGCAGCGACCTCACGCTGGGGCTGATTGCCGTGGGCGGTTTTGCCGGCGCGGCGCTGCTGTTTGCAGGCTTAAGCTGGCTGGCTGTGAAGCTGCTGCGCCGCAGCGTGAACGAGAGCACGGCCCCGCGCTGGCTGGTGCTGGCCACCCGCCAGGTGTCGGCGCGCCCGGCCTATACGGTGGTGCAGGTCAGCGCGTTGGCGGTGGGTCTGTTGGCGCTGGTGCTGTTGGTGCTGTTGCGCACCGACCTGATTAGCAGCTGGCGCCAGGCCACGCCCGCCGATGCGCCCAACCGTTTTGTCATCAACGTCATGCCCGAGCAAAGCGACGCCTTCACACAAACCTTGCGCCAAAGTGGGGTGGCCAAGTTTGACTGGTACCCCATGATTCGCGGCCGGCTGGTGGCTGTTAACGGCAAGACCGTAACGCCCGAGGATTACAAGGAAGACCGCGCCAAGCGCCTGGTGGACCGTGAGTTCAACCTGTCCTACAGTGCACGCCAGCCGGGGCAAAACGAGGTGGTGGCGGGCCGCTGGACCGAGCAAGAGGTCGGCGCCATCAGCATGGAGGAGGGCATTGCCACCACGCTGGGCCTGAAGCTCGGCGACACCGTGCGCTTTGACGTGGCCGGGATGCAGACCGAGTCCAAAATTACTTCTCTGCGCAAGGTGGACTGGGGCTCCATGCGGGCCAACTTCTTTGTGATGTACCCGGTCAGCAGCTTGCCCGATGTGCCGGCCACCTTCATGAGCGCCTTCAGGGCGCCGGCCACGCCGGGTTTTGACAACGCGCTGGTCAAACAGTTTCCCAACATCACCACGGTGGACATGAGCGCCACCATTGCGCAGATTCAGCGCATGCTCGACCAGGTCATCAGTGCGGTGGAGTTTTTGTTTGGCTTCACGCTGGCGGCTGGTTTGGTGGTGCTGTTTGCCGCCGTGACCGCCACGCGCGAGGAGCGGGCCAAAGAATTTGCGATCATGCGTGCTGTGGGCGCGCAAAGCCGTTTGTTGCGCCAGGTGCAGCGCACCGAGTTGCTGGGGGTGGGCCTGTTGGCCGGCTTGCTGGCCTCGCTGGTCGCCACTGGGGTGGGCTGGGCGCTGGCCCGTTATGTGTTTGAGTTTGCCTGGAATATGTCGCTGTGGGTGCCGCTGGTGGGCGCACTCAGCGGTGCGCTGCTGGCGCTGGCTGCGGGCTGGTGGGGCCTGCGTGAGATCATGCGCCGCCCGGTGGTGGAGACCTTGCGCCGCGCCGCGCAGTAAGCCCTGCACAGCGCAACCTGGCCTTGCACTGCCGACAATTCATTTCTCTCTGACCGCGAACGACCCCGATGAACATTGACGAAAAACCCGCAGCAGCCACCCCCTTTGAGTGGCTAGGCGGCGAGGCCCGTGTGCTGGCCTTGACCGAACGCTTTTACGACCTGATGGACCTGGAGCCCGGCTACCGCGAACTGCGGGCCGCGCACGGGTCTGACCTGGTCAATGCCCGCCAGCGCCTGTTCTGGTTTTTGTGCGGCTGGCTGGGTGGGCCGCAGCATTACACCGAGCGCTTTGGCCACCCCCGGCTGCGGGCGCGGCACATGCCGTTTCAGATTGGTATCGCCGAGCGGGACCAGTGGGTGGCGTGCATGACCCAGGCCATGCACGAGACCGAGGTGCCCGAGGCGCTGCGCATTCAACTGCAGCATTCGTTTTTTCAGACGGCAGACTTCATGCGCAACCAGCCTGAGGTGGAGAAAATCTCCGGTATCTAAGCGCTTAGCCGGCCCGCGAGGCCATCAACAGCACCACCAGCGCACCGCCACCGCCATCGGCCGGTTTGGCCTGCACAAAGGCGAGCACTTCCTGTTTTTGTACCAGCCAACTGTGCACCCGGCTTTTGAGCACTGGCGCCTTGCCCGGCGAGCCCAGTCCTTTGCCATGCACCACGCGCACGCAGCGAATGCCGTGCTTGTGCGCCTCACGAATGAAAAAGCTCAAGGTCTCGCGTGCCTCGTCGCGGCGCAGACCGTGCAGGTCCAGTTGCCGCTGTATGGACCAATCGCCCCGGCGCAGCTTGCGCGTCACATCGGTGCCAATACCGGGGCGGCGAAAACTTAAGAGATCGTCGGTTTCCAGCAGGGTGCTGACATCAAATTCATCGCTGATAGCCTCAATCAGCACCGCCTCTTCATCCAGCTTGAACTGCATGGGCTTGGGTGGCGGCGGGGTTTTTTTCAGCACGGCACGGCGTTTGTCGGGCACGGGTTGCACGGCGCCGGCCGCGCGTTTGAACAGGTCTTTTTCGCTGGCTGCTTTTTGTTGGGCGCGCGCCAGTTCAGCCAGGCGCAGGGCCTCGCGCGCGGCCTGCGCTTCAATCTCGCGCTTGACGAGTTTGAGCTCAGCCATGCTGCTTACCTTGACCGGTTTGGCGCTCACAGCAAGCCTTTCTCAGCCATGGACAGTGCCTCGCCCGGCGCCACGATGATGTGGTCCAGCACGCGCACGTCCACCAGCGCCAGCGTGGTTTTGAGGGTGTGCGTCAGCGACTCATCGGCGCGGGACGGTTGCACCGAGCCACTGGGGTGGTTGTGCGCCAGCACCACGGCACAGGCCTGGTGATGCAGGGCGCGCAGCACCACCTCGCGCGGGTAGACGCTGGTTTGCGTGAGGGTGCCGCGAAACAGTTCTTCCATTGCCAGCAGGCGGTTCTGCACGTCCAAAAACAGCACCGCAAAGACCTCGTGGCTTTTGGCTGCCAGGTGCAGTTGCAGGTAGTCTTTCACGGCTTGCGGGTCTGAAAAAACCGTGCGTTCTTTGAGTTGCTGGGCCAGCGCGCGGCGCGCCAGCTCCAGCACCGCCACCAGCTCGGCGCGCTTGGCCGGCCCCAGGCCTTTCACCCGCTTGAGGTCTTCGGCGCTGGCGTGCAGCAGGCCGGCAATGCCGTCAAAACCATCGTTTTCGCTGTGCTTGGTTTTGAGTTGCAGCAGCTCCTGCGCCATTTGCAGCACGCCTTTGCCCTTGATGCCGGTGCGCAGCAGCAAGGCCAGCAGCTCGGCATCGCTCAACGCGCCGGGGCCACGCGCCAGCAGCTTTTCGCGCGGGCGGGCATCGGGTGGCAGGTTTTTCATGGGCAGGTCGAGTACTTGGAGGGGCTCAAAGGGGCTTTGAAGGGCTTTGGCGGGCTTTTAGAATAGGGCCCAGTTTATTCGCCAAAGCACGCGGCCCCCTAGGCTGGTGTGAAAAAGCAGCCTTGCCCGATTTCATCCAGGATTTTCAATGACCACCACGTCGCCCCTTGTCCAAGCCGGCTCTTTTCTGACCCTGCATTACCGTCTGGCCGGGCCAGCGGGCGAGATCATCAACACCTTTGGCGGCCAGCCTGCCACGCTCACGCTGGGCACTGGCGCCTTGTCGCCTGCGGTTGAGGCCTATTTGCTCGGTCTGCCCGAAGACAGCCGCACCACCTTTGAGCTGCCCGCCGGGGTGGCCTTTGGCCAGCGCAACCCCGACATGCTGCAGTGGATGGCGCGCAAGGTACTGACCGACATGGGCGATAAAAATGCCGAGTACCAGGTGGGCGATGTGGTGCAGTTCCCCACCCCCGATGGCCAGGGCCAGTTTGCCGGAGCGCTGCGGCAATTTCGCAGCGACGCCAAGGGCGAAGCGGTGTTGTTCGACTTCAACCACCCGTTGGCAGGCCAGCCGGTGAGCTTTGAAGTGCACGTGATTGGCATTCTGTGAGCGCCGCTATCCCTACCCCCTCATCCACCGCCAACCCGGTCGTGTTGCCGCAGGAAATTCTGCTGGCCGAGCCGCGTGGTTTTTGCGCTGGTGTAGACCGCGCCATTGAAATTGTGGAGCGGGCGTTGGCCAAGTTTGGTGCGCCCATTTACGTGCGCCATGAAATTGTGCACAACACCTATGTGGTCAACGACCTCAAGACCAAGGGTGCCATCTTCATTGAAGACCTCAACGATGTGCCGCCCGGCGCCACCTTGATCTTTTCTGCCCATGGCGTGAGCCGTGCCGTGCAGGATGAGGCGGTGGCGCGTGGCTTTCAAATTTTTGACGCCACGTGCCCGCTGGTCACCAAGGTGCACGTGGAGGTGGCCAAGCTGCACAAAGAGGGCTACGAGTTCATCATGATTGGCCACAAGGGTCACCCCGAGGTGGAAGGCACCATGGGCCAACTCGACCGCGGCATTCATCTGGTGGAAGACGTAGCCGATGTGGCGCGCGTGCAGCCCCTGCAGACCGCCAAGCTGGCGGTGGTGACGCAAACCACGCTCAGCATGGACGATGCGGCTGAAGTGGCTGCCGCCATCAAGGCGCGTTTTCCGCAGGTGCGTGAGCCCAAGCAGCAAGACATTTGCTACGCCACCCAAAACCGGCAAGACGCGGTCAAGGTGATGAGCCCGCAGGTGGACGTGCTGATTGTGGTGGGCAGTCCCACCAGCTCCAACAGCAACCGCCTGCGTGAAGTGGCGCTCAAGCTGGGCACCGCCAGTTACATGGTGGACAGCGCCGAGGAATTGCAGTCCGAATGGTTTGAAGGCCGCCAGCGCGTGGGCCTGACCGCCGGCGCCTCGGCCCCCGAGATTTTGGTGCGCCAGGTGATAGACCGCATCAAGGCGCTGGGCGCGGTGTCGGTGCGCAAGATGGCCGGCATTGAAGAGACCGTGAAGTTCCCTTTGCCCAAGGGGTTGCGGCTGGGCCAGACCCCCGACCTTTGACTTGCCTCAAATAGGGCCACCAACCCCGCCGCAGCCTTGTCAGTTTTCCGATAGTCAAAAAATTACAATCCCCACCATGCTAGACATCACCCTACTCCGAAAAGACCTCGACTCGGCCATTGCCCGCTTGGAGACCCGCAAAAGCCCGCAAGCGTTTTTGAATGTGGACGCCTTCAAGACACTGGAGGCCGAGCGCAAAACCATTCAAATGCGTACCGAAGAGTTGCAGAGCAAGCGCAACACCCTGAGCAAGCAAATTGGCATGCTCAAGGCCAAGGGCCCGGCCGGCCAGGCCGAGACTGACGCCGTGATGGCCGAGGTGGCGGGCCTGAAAACCGAACTCGAAACCTCCGCCGCGCGCCTCGACCAAATTCAGGCCGAGCTAGAAAAAATGCTGTTGGCCGTGCCCAACCTGCCGCACGAGAGTGTGCCGGTGGGCGCTGACGAGCATGGCAACGTGGTGGCCCGCACCTGGGGTACGCCTGCGGTGTTTGGTTTTCCTGTCAAAGACCATGTAGATCTGGGTGCGCCGCTGGGGCTGGACTTCGAGATGGGCGTCAAGCTCACCGGCGCCCGCTTCACCGTGATGAAGGGCCCCGTGGCGCGCCTGCACCGTGCGCTCGCCCAGTTCATGCTGGACGTGCAAACTGAAGAACACGGCTACACCGAGTGCTACACGCCTTACATCGTCAACGGTGAAACCTTGCGCGGCACCGGCCAGTTGCCCAAGTTTGAGGGCGACCTGTTCGCCGCCAAAAAAGGCGGGCAGGAGGGCGAAGCGCAACCCGACAACACGGCGCTGTATTTGATTCCTACCAGCGAAGTGCCGTTAACCAATTTCGTGCGCGATGTGGTGCTGACCGAAGCTGAATTGCCGATGAAGTTGACCGCCCACACGCCGTGCTTCCGGTCGGAGGCGGGCAGCGCCGGGCGCGACACCCGTGGCCTGATTCGACAGCACCAGTTTGACAAGGTGGAGATGGTGCAAATCGTGCACCCCGAACACAGCTACGCCGCGCTGGAAGAAATGACCGGCCACGCCGAAGCCATTTTGCAAAAGCTGGGCCTGCCCTACCGGGTCATGAGCCTGTGCACCGGCGACATGGGTTTTGGCGCGGCCAAGACCTACGACCTGGAGGTTTGGCTGCCGGCGCAAAACACCTTCCGCGAGATCAGCTCGGTGTCCAACTGCGAAGCGTTCCAGTCGCGCCGCCTGCAGGCCCGCTTCAAGAACGCCCAAGGCAAAAACGAACTGGTGCACACCTTGAATGGCTCGGGCCTGGCCGTGGGCCGCACCCTGGTGGCGGTGCTGGAGAACTACCAGAACGCTGACGGCTCCATCAACGTGCCCGCCGCATTGCAGCCCTACCTGGGCGGGCAGAAGGTGTTGGGACAAAAGCCGGTTTAACCCGCAACTTTTTGGGGTGACCGGCACCCGTATAGAATTCGCCACTTCACCGGGGGTGTCTGCTGCAAGGCGGACTGAGAAATACCCCTCTCACCTGATCTGGGTTATGCCAGCGTAGGGAGCGTGATAGACCAAGGTCCGCTGTTTTCAGCTTTCTTCCTTGTTCTGTGCGCCCCTTTGTTGGCGCATTGAATGGAGATTGCCATGAACAAGCGGACTTTTTCTTGGGGCGCACTGGCCCTGCTGACGGCCTTGGGCCTTTCAACCACCGCCCACGCGGCCACCGAGTTGCGTGTCATGGCGCACAGCTCGTTCTCGTTACCCAAGCCCATGCTGGCCCAGTTTGAGGCGCAGCACAACATCAAGCTCAGCATCATCAAGGCCGGCGATGCCGGTGAAATGCTCAACAAACTCATACTCACCCGCGCCCAACCTGTGGCCGACGTGGTGTTTGGCATTGACAACGCGCTGGTGGCCAAGGCCGCCGCTGCGCAAGTGCTGGAGCCGTACGGGCTGACCTTGCCAGCCGTGGCTGTTGGCGCGATGGGTGCGTTGGTGGCGCCGGTGGATTACGGCTATGTGAACCTCAACTACGACAAGGCCGCAGTTGCCAAAAGCGGCCAGCCCCTGCCCAAAACCCTGGATGATTTAACCCAGGCGGCCTACCGCAACTGGCTGGTGGTGCAAAACCCGGCCACCTCCAGCACCGGCTACGCTTTTTTGCTGGCCACAGTGGCCGGCATGGGTGAAGAAAAAGCCTTTGACTGGTGGGCCAAGATGCGCGCCAACGGCCTGAAGGTGTCCAAGGGCTGGAGCGAGTCTTACTACACC
The DNA here is from genome assembly GCA_903960915.1 of uncultured beta proteobacterium. Classification (GTDB taxonomy): domain Bacteria; phylum Pseudomonadota; class Gammaproteobacteria; order Burkholderiales; family Burkholderiaceae_C; genus Rhodoferax. The sequence continues at coordinate 20,288 of CAJCCO010000015.1, read as the reverse complement.
GAGTTCAGCCGCAACGGCGGTACCCGCCCTCTGGTGGTGAGTTACGCCAGCAGCCCGGCTGCCGAGGTTTTTTACAGCAAGGAAAAAATCAACGAGTCCCCCACCGCCGGCCTGAACCTGAAGGGTGGCGTGTTCCGCCAAGTTGAAGGTGTTGCCCTCGTCAAGGGCGGCGCTCAGCCTGAAGCCGCTCGTAAATTCATCGAATTTTTGCGCTCAGCCCCGGTGCAGGAAGCCTTGCAAACCAGCATGTGGATGTTCCCGGTAGATGCGCGCACGCCTCGCGCCGAGGTGATGCGCCACGCCCCAGAGCCGGTTGCGTTTGAAAGCCTGCCCTTTGAGACTGTGGCTGACAAAGGCGGCCTCTGGGTCAGCCGTTGGACGCAGGTGGTGTTGAAGTAATTCCGGTGTATGGCCGTGGTCATTCCGACGTCATGCTGTCGTAATGCCTTGGTGAGTCCATGAAAATCAGCGCCCGCAGTTGCTTGGCTTTGCTGCCTTTGGCGGCACTGGGCTTGCTGCTGCTGGCGCCGGTTATGCGGCTCGGCTTGGAGGCCTGGCGAGGCGATGCCAGCCTGGGCCTGCAAACCGCCACAGCGCCATGGCACTTGTGGCAAGACGACTATTTGCGCTGGCGCTTGGTGTGGTCTGTGGTGCAGGCCGGGGTGACGTGTGTGGCCGCCTTGCTGCTGGGCTTGCCCGTGGCCTGGGTGCTGGCGCGTTTTGAGTTTGCCGGGCGCACGCTCACGCTGCGCTTGCTGATGCTGCCCTTTGTGGTGCCCACGCTGGTGGCGGCGTTGGGCGTGCTTGCCCTGTGGGGGCCGCGCGGGCTGCTCAGCGGTTGGCTTGGGCTTGATTTGCAAAACACCCCGTGGCTGCTGCTGTATGGCAATTTGTTTTTCAATTTGTGCCTGGTGGTGCGCGCCGGCGTGGACGCGCTCAACCAGGTCAGCGCCCAGCGCGTAGCGGCGGCGCGCACCTTGGGCGCTACGCCGTGGCGCGCATTCTGGCGGGTGGAATGGCCCAGTATTGCGCCTTGGCTGGCGTCCAGCCTTTGCCTGGTTTTTTTGTACTGCTTGTCAGGCTTTGGGTTGGCGCTGGTGCTCGGTGGTCAGCGCTTCGCCACCGTGGAGGTGGAGATTTACACCCTGGTGGCGCATGAGCTCCAGTTGGTGCAGGCCAGTTGGCTGGCGTTGTGGATGTTGCTGCTAACGGGCGCGGTGGCCTTGGCCTATTCGAAGATTGAAAAACATTTGGCGGCGCCTGCACGCACCGAGCCGGTGTTGCGACAGCGCCCACAAAGCCCGGGCCAATGGCTGGCTTTGCTGGGGGCGATGGCCGTGCTATTTTTCTTTTGTGCCGCGCCGGTGCTGGCTATTCTGTGGCGTACCGCGCAGGCCGGCGCACAAGCCTGGGCGGTCTTGCTGGAAGCCGATACACAGGCCGCTTTGTGGAACACCGTGCGCTTCTCTGCGGTGGCGCTGGTGCTGGCCACGCTGACGGGTTTGGCCCACGCACTGGCCTCCAGCCGCTCGGTGCTGTGGCGGGCTGCCGCGTTTTTGCCGTTTGTGGTGTCTCCGGTGACGGTGGCGTTTGGCCTCTTGTTGTTGTACCCGCACTGGACCGCCAGCTTGTCTTTGCTGTTGGCCGCCTATGCCGTGCTGGCTTACCCCTTTGTCACCCAGTCGGTGTCTGCCGGGCTGGACAGTTTGCCGCAGAACCTGCAGCAAGCGGCCCGCACCCTGGGCGCCGGTCCGTGGCGTACTTTTTGGCGCGTCACGCTGCCAATGCTGCAGCCGGCATTGCGCCGCGGCATGGCCTTTGCTGCGGCCACCGCACTGGGAGAATTTGCCGTCACCCTGTTTTTGTCGCGCCCTGAATGGGCCACCCTGACGACGCTGATTTACCAACGCCTGGCGCGCCCGGGTGCCGCCAACCTGGACGCAGCCCTGGTGCTGGCCTGCTTGCTGATGGCGCTGGCCTTGCTGGTTTTTTTGCTGATTGAATGGCCGGCTGACCGTCAGCAAACCACCCCCAAAGCCAAAGCCAAAGCCAAAGCCAAAGCTAAAGCCAGAGATAAAGCCAGAGATAACGCCCATGCTTGAACTAAGACACCTTGCCAAAAATTTTGAGGCTCGCACCCTGTTTGCCGGCGTCGACCTGCGCGTGGCGCCGGGTGAAATTGTGGCTTTGCTGGGGCCGTCTGGCAGTGGCAAAAGTACCTTGCTCAAGATTGTGGCCGGGCTGGAGCAACCCGACCAAGGCAGCGTCTGGTGGGACGGGCAGGACATGACCGCCTGGCCGCCCGAGCGGCGCGGCTTTGCCCTGATGTTTCAGGACTTTGCCCTGTTTCCGCACCTCAATGTGCAAGACAACGTGGCCTTTGGCCTGGTGGAGAAACGGCTGCCCAAGGCGCAGGCCCGCGCCCAGGCGGGTGAGATGCTGGCGCGTTTTGGGCTGGCGGCGCAGGCTACGCAAAAGGTGTGGACTCTGTCGGGCGGGGAGCAGCAGCGCGTGGCCTTGGCGCGCGCCTTGATCACCGCACCGCGTGCCTTGTTGCTGGACGAGCCGTTCTCCGCGCTGGACGCTGAACTGCGTCAGTCCCTGAGCCAGGAGTTTCGCCAGCGCATTGCCCAGGCCGGCATGGCCACCTTGCTGGTAACCCACGACGAGGCCGAGGCCCGTGCCATGGCTACCCGGGGTCTGCGCTTGCACCAGGGGCAGTTGTTGCCAGTCTGGTAAGTGTCACATTCAATTACTGCCAAGCCAAAAACACCGTAGCTTGCGGATAAGATGCAGGCGTCGTTGTTGCATGCGTTAACGGGTCGAGGAGATCTTTTTGACGTTCATGTTGACCGCTGGCACCCGGACTCTCGCTTATTCCATCTGAAGGACCACCTTATGAGAAATTCGAAACTCTTGCTGAGCCGCCGACTGCTCGGCGTCGCTGCTGCCACCGCCCTGATTTGGGGCTACAGCCTGCCTTCGGCCATGGCGGCCACGCCCAAGGACACCCTGGTGGTGGCCTTTGCGTTTGACGACATCATCACCATGGACCCGGCCGAAAGCTTTGAGATTTCTGCCGGCGAAATCATGGGCAATACCTATGACCGTCTGATGCGCTATGACGTGAACGACCCGTCCAAGCTGCTGCCCGATATTGCCAAGTCCTGGAAAGTTTCTGCCGATGGCAAGACCTACACCTTCGAGCTCAAGCCCGGCCTCAAATTTGCCTCGGGCAATGCCCTGTCTGCCGAAGACGTGGCTTATTCCCTGCAACGCGCCGTGCTGCTGGACAAAACGCCTGCTTTCATCTTGACGCAATTTGGCTTTTCCAAAGAGAACGTCAAGGACAAGATCAAGCAGACCGGCCCGCTGACCGTGACCATGGAAGTGGACAAGGAATATGCCCCCACATTCGTCTACAACTGCCTGACCGCCAACATTGCCTCCATCGTGGACAAAAAGCTCGTGATGTCCAACGAGAAAGACGGCGACATGGGTTACGCCTGGCTCAAGACCAACTACGCCGGCTCCGGCCCCATGAAACTGCGTGAGTGGCGTGCCAATGAAATCGTGGCGCTGGAACGCAACGACAACTACCACGGCGAAAAGTCCAAGCTGGCGCGGGTGATTTATCGCCACGTCAAGGAAGCCGCTACCCAGCGCCTGCTGCTGGAAAAAGGCGATGCCGACATTGCGCGCAACTTGACCCCGCAAGATCTGGACGCTTTGGCGAGCGATAAGTCGATCAAGACCACCTCCACGCCAAAAGGCACGGTCTACTACTTCAGCCTGAACCAGAAGAACCCCAACCTGGCCAAGCCCGAAGTGCGTGAAGCCTTCAAATGGCTGGTGGACTACGACGCCATCGGCAAAACCCTGATCAAGAACATTGGCGTGGTGCACCAGAACTTCCTGCCCGTCGGCTTGCTCGGTGCCAGCACCGAGAAGCCTTACAAGCTGGACGTCAACAAAGCCAAGGCCTTGCTGGCCAAGGCCGGTTTGAAAGACGGTTTCAAAGTCACCATCGACATGCGCACCACGCAGCCGGTGCAAGGCATCACCGAGGCTTTCCAGCAAACCGCCAAGCAGGCCGGTATCGAGATCGAAATTCTGCCGGGTGACGGCAAGCAAACCCTGACCAAGTACCGTGCCCGCACGCACGATATTTACATTGGCCAGTGGGGCGCCGACTACTGGGATCCGCACACCAATGCCGACACCTTTGCCCGCAACCCCGACAACTCGGACGCGCCAAAATCCAAGCCGCTGGCCTGGCGCAATGCCTGGGATATTCCTGAGCTGACCAAACAGGCTGATGCAGCCGTGCTGGAGCGCGATGGCAAGAAACGCAAGGCCATGTACGAGAAGATGCAAGCTGAGTTCCGCAAGAACAGCCCCTTTGTGATGCTGTTCCAGCAGACCGAAGTGGCCGCCTACCGAAGCAATGTGCAGGGCCTGAAGATCGGACCAACATCTGATTCGACCTACATGTTCAAGGTCTCCAAGTAAGCGCCTGGTCGCTTACTTGAGCTGTACGTTTTGAGCGCTTCGGGACAAACCCTGGCCGATCACTCCCGCCGCAACCGTTTCGGTCGCGTGCTGAAGTCGTTGAGCAGTTTCCTGGTGGTCATTTGCCTGACCTACCTGGGGCTGCTGGCCGTCACCTTCTTCATCGGCCGGGTCATTCCCATTGACCCGGTGCTGGCGATTGTGGGTGACCGCGCACCTGAGCATGTGATTGCCAAGGTGCGTGAGGAGTTGGGCCTGAACAAGCCGCTCTACGTGCAGTTCTATATTTACCTGGGCAAGGTGGCTGAGGGAGATTTTGGCACCTCGGTGCTGACTTCTCGCCCGGTGTTGCAAGACATTCAGCGCACTTTGCCGGCCACGATTGAGCTGGCCACCCTGGGCATCATCATTGGCGCGGGCTTGGGCGTGCCCTTGGGGGTGTGGGCCGCCGTGCGCCGTGGCGGATTGGTAGACCAGTTGGTGCGGGTGATGGGTTTGATCGGTTATTCAGTGCCCATTTTTTGGCTCGGGCTGATGGCGTTGGTGCTGTTCTACGCCAAGCTCGATTGGGTGGGTGGCCCCGGACGCATCGATGTGAGTTACGAATACAGCATCAAACTGGTCAGTGGCTTTTTGTTGTTGGACACAGCGCGCGCGGGTGAGTGGGAGGCGTTTCGCAACGTCTTGTCGCACCTGATCCTGCCCGCCTCCCTGCTGGGGTATTTCTCCCTGGCCTATATTTCGCGCATGACGCGCTCCTTCATGCTCAATGAGCTGGCGCAGGAGTACATCGTGGCAGCACGCGCCAAAGGGCTCTCTGAGACCCGCATCATTTGGGGCCATGCCTTGCGCAATGCCATGGTGCCCCTGGTCACGGTGATTGCTTTGTCGTATGCCGGTTTACTAGAAGGCTCGGTGCTGACCGAGACCGTGTTTGCCTGGCCTGGCCTGGGCTTGTACATCACCAACTCTTTGCAAAACGCCGACATGAACGCAGTGCTGGGCGGCACGATTGTGGTGGGCACTATTTTTGTAGGCTTGAATCTGTTGTCAGACCTGTTGTACCGCCTGCTCGACCCCCGCACGCAGACCCGATGAACGCAGACTAGATAAACGCAGACTCGATGAATTCCAGCGCTTCAAATTCTCCCGCCGCCTCGCGGCCAAAGCTGCATGACTGGCTCATGTCCGAGCGGCCGGCCTCGCGCCGCCAGGCTGCGCTAGGTCGCGCCTATGGCACTTGGCTGACCTTCAGTCGCAACCGCCTGGCCATGGTGGGCTTGTTCATTGTGCTGGCCTTGGTGCTGGTGGCGCTGCTGGCGCCGGTGCTGTCACCTTATTCCCCGTACATCGGCGACCTGCAAACCACGCGCCTGTTGCCGCCCTCCAGCCAGCATTGGATGGGCACCGACGACCAGGGCCGCGACATTTTGTCGCGCCTGATCCATGGCTCGCGCATCACCTTGTACGTGGTGGTGCTGGTGGCCATTTTGGCGGCGCCCATTGGGCTGCTGGTGGGCACCGCAGCCGGTTATGCCGGGGGTCTGCTGGACGCGACGCTGATGCGTATCACCGATATTTTTCTGGCCTTTCCGCGCCTGATTCTGGCGCTGGCATTTGTTGCCGCCCTGGGGCCAGGTATTGAAAACGCGGTGATTGCCATTGCCATCACCTCTTGGCCGCCTTATGCCCGCATTGCCCGCGCTGAAACCCTGACCATCCGCAACGCCGACTTCATTGCCGCGGTGCAACTGGTGGGCGCCTCGCCCTGGCGCATTGTGCTGCGCCACATCATGCCGCTGTGCGTGTCCTCGGTCATTGTGCGTGTGACGCTGGACATGGCGGGCATCATTCTGACCGCCGCTGGCCTGGGCTTTTTGGGCCTGGGCGCGCAACCTCCCATGCCCGAGTGGGGCGCCATGATCGCCAACGGACGCCAGTACGTGCTGGACCAATGGTGGGTGGCGGCCGGTCCGGGTGCGGCTATTTTTCTGGTCAGCCTGGCCTTTAACTTATTGGGCGACGGCTTGCGCGACGCGCTCGACCCCAAGTCCGCTAAATGAGCCACATCACTCCACCCAGCCTTGAACCCCTGTTGACGGTGGAAGACCTGCGGGTGTCTTTTCCCGGGCGCGATGGCGGCTGGACTGAAGCGGTGCGCGGCGTGTCGTTTCAATTGGGCCGGGAGCGGCTGGGCATTGTGGGTGAATCGGGTTCGGGCAAGTCGCAAACCGGGCGCGCCATTCTGGGCCTGACCGCGCCGGAAGGCCGGGTCACAGCCAAGCGGCTTGAATTCAAGGGAACCGACCTGCTGCACGCCAGTAGCAGCCAGCGCCGGCAGTTGCGCGGTGGCAGCATCGCCATGGTGTTGCAAGACCCCAAGTACTCACTCAACCCGGTTATGAGCATTGGCAACCAAATTGTGGAGACCTTGCAGGCGCACGCCAAGGTGTCCAAAAGCCAGGCCCGGCTACAGGCTTTGGAGGCGCTGGCGTCGGTCAGCATTGACGACCCTGAGCGCGTCTACAAACTCTATCCGCATGAAGTGTCAGGCGGCATGGGCCAGCGCGCCATGATTGCCATGATGCTCATTGCCAAGCCCGATTTGCTGATTGCTGACGAGCCCACCTCGGCCCTGGATGTGACGGTGCAACTGCAAGTGCTGTCCATTCTGGACAAGCTGGTGCGCGAGCGCGGCATGGGCCTGGTCTTTATCTCGCATGACCTGCGGCTGGTATCTAGTTTTTGCGACCGCGTGCTGGTGATGTACGCCGGCAAAGTGGTCGAAGAAATTGCCGCTGGTCGTCTGGACCAGGCGCGCCACCCCTACACCCAGGGCCTGCTCAACTGCCTGCCGCGTTTGGGGCAGCAGCGTCACCCGCTGCCCACGCTGGACCGGCAGCCGGAATGGTCGCTATGACGCCCCAGAACGACGCTTCAGCGGCCACACCCTTGGGCGCCGGACTGGCGCTAACCAACCTGCGGGTGGTTTACGACCGTTTCGTGGCCGTGGCAGACACCTCGTTTCGGGTGGAGCCCGGTGAGAGTTTTGGTTTGGTGGGCGAGTCGGGTTCTGGCAAGTCCACGGTGCTGCGCGCGATCTGCGGCCTGGCCCCTATGGCTGCCGGCCAGTTAACGCTGATTCCGGCCCCTGGCGCGGCCCAGACCACCATGCCCCAACCGGGCAGCAAGGCCTTCAGGCGCACGGTGCAAATGGTGTTTCAAGACCCCTATGGATCGCTCCATCCGCGCCAGACGGTAGACCGGATTCTGGCCGAGCCACTGGCCATTCACCAGATTGAAGATGCCGAGGCGCGCATTGAACGCGCCCTGGATGAAGTGGGCCTGGGCAAGGGCTTTCGCTTTCGCTACCCGCACCAGCTTTCGGGCGGCCAGCGCCAGCGCATTGCCATTGCCCGCGCCCTGATTCTGGAGCCGCAGATTTTGCTGCTCGATGAGCCCACCTCGGCGCTGGATGCCTCAGTGCAGGCCGAGGTGTTGAACCTGCTGGAAGACTTGCGCCGCCGTCGCGGCCTGACCTTCATCATGGTGAGCCACGACCTGGCGGTGGTCACCCACCTGTGTGAACGGCTGATGGTGATGCAGCGCGGACAGACCGTGGAAATGGTGGCCGACGACGACCTGGCCGCCAACCGCGTGAAGGCCCCCTATACGCAAAAACTGATGGAAGCCTCCAGTGGTTTTCGTCGCACCGGAGACGCCGCATGATTCGCTGGGAAGCCCACGCCTGCCTGCCACTGCACCCGAACGCCAGCTTTGCGCCGCTGGAGCGCTTTCACGCAGCGGGGGTGAATTACGTGTCCATCAACATCGGTATGGACATGAACCCGGTGTCGCAGGTGATGCGCACCATCGCTGGTTTTCGCGCCAGCATTGCTGCCCAGTCGGACCGCTATGTGCTGGCCGTTACCACGCAGGACATTGAGCGCGCCGCTGCCGCTGGCCAACTGGCCATTGGTTTTGACCTGGAGGGCGCCATGCCCTTGCTGGAGCAACCCGAGATGGTGGCTCTGTTCCAAAGCCTGGGCGTGCGCCAGATGCACCTGGCCTACAACCGCAACAACAGCGTGGCCGGTGGCTGCCATGACGTGGAACAGGGGCTAACACCCTTGGGCCATGAGGTGGTGCGCGCCATCAATGCCGCTGGTGTGCTGATGGACTGTTCCCATACCGGGCGGCGCTGCAGCCTGGACATCATGGCGGCCTCCACGCAGCCGGTGATCTTCAGCCACGCCAACCCCCTGGCCCTGATTGAACACGGCCGCAACATCACCGACGAACAAATTCGCGCCTGTGCCGCCACCGGCGGTGTGGTCTGCGTATCCGGCGTGTCTTTCTTTCTGGGCAACACCTCGCCCACGGCGCAAGACGTGGCGCGGCATGCGGCCTATGTGGCCAACTTGGTGGGCGTACAGCATGTGGGCATTGGCCTGGATATCAGCTTTCCGCAGGCCGACCTGAATGATGACCCGCCCGACAACTACGAGCCCAGCTACTGGTGGCCCAAGTCGGCCGGTTACGACCGGGCCATTTTGCGCGCCACCTACACCCCCATCGAGACCTGGAATGTCTTGGGCCAAGCCCTGCAAGACACCGGCATGAGCGCGTCAGAAGCGCAGTCGGTGATGGGCGGCAACATGGTGCGCGTGGCCCAGCAGGTTTGGCGCTAATCTGGCGCTAATCTGACGCTAAGCCACCGGCCAGTTGGAACGCTGCGGCCCTGAGGCTGCGCCGCTCCGATGACGGTCGCGGTTTATTTGAGGCTACCGGACAAAAACTGTCCCAGCCGCTCGCTCTTGGGCCGGCTCAACACGTCGGCCGGGTGGCCTTCTTCTTCAATACGTCCCTGGTGTAGAAAAATCAGGTGGTTGGCCACCTCGCGGGCAAAGCCCATCTCATGCGTCACCACCACCATGGTGCGGCCTTCAGAGGCCAGGGTTTTCATCACGCGCAGCACCTCGGTCACCAGCTCGGGGTCGAGCGCGCTGGTGGGTTCGTCAAACAGCATCACCTCGGGCTCCATGGCCAGGGCGCGGGCAATGGCCACGCGCTGCTGCTGGCCGCCGCTCATGTGCGCCGGGTAGCGGTCTTCCATGTCGGGCAGGTCCACGCGGGCCAGGTACTTACGGGCAATGACCACGGCTTCATCGCGGCTCAGGCCCATCACGTGCATGGGCGCTTCAATGATGTTTTGCAGCACCGTCATGTGCGCCCACAGATTGAAATGCTGAAACACCATGGCCAGTCGGGTGCGCAGACGCTGCAGTTGTTGCGGGTCGGTGGCGTTCAACTCGCCGTTCTTGCCTGCGCGAAGCGCCAGTTCTTCACCCGCCACGATGATGCGGCCTTGTTGCGGTTTTTCCAGCAGGTTGATGCAGCGCAAGAACGTGCTCTTGCCCGAGCCCGAGCTGCCAATGATGCTGATGACATCACCCGCGTGGGCCGACAGCGACACGCCCTTGAGCACCTCGATGCTGCCAAAGCTTTTGTGAATGTTCTCGACCTGGAGTTTGAGGGGCGCAGCAGTCATGGGCAGGGGCATGGGTTGTGTGGGGGGCTTGGGGACAATGAGGGGCTCAAGCGCCTAGCAGTTCACCGGTTCTGAAGGGCGTGGCGCCGGCAATTTTGCCCAGCTCGCCGCCGGTGGTGACGTAGCGGTCGCGGATGCGGGCGTAAAAAATACCGGCCACAGCGGCGCGCACGGCATGCGTCTGGTTGTCAATCGGGTTGATGACTTCGGCCACCAACTCGCCCACCTGCACTTGCTGACCTATGTGGGCGGCAAACACCACCAGGCCGGCGGCCGGCGCGGTGAGCGTTTGCGAGCCCGCCAGTGGTGTGGCCTGGCACAGCCCCGGCGGCACGGCCGGCACCGGCCCGCAGCGCAACACCTGCAGCTGTTGCAGAAAATTCAGAATCGCCTGCGCATCGCGCTCGGCCCAGGCGTGGCTCACATCGAGTTCGCCGCGCAGCTCGATGGTGGTGGCGCAGCAGCCTTGTGGCAGCGGCACCTGCACGCCGGCTTGGGCGAGTTTTTCGGACAACTGCCACCACACGCCCGAGAGGCATTCGTCAAACGGATAACTGCCTGAATTCTTCGCCAGCAAAATGGCCTGGCTTTGCAGAAAATGCGCGAGCGGTGCCATTTGTGGCCAGCAGCTTTCTTCGGTGTAGAAGTGCAACACGCCTTCGCAGTCACAGTGCAGGTCGAGGACGTAGTCGGCATCAAAGGCCAGTTGCAGCAGGCTGCGGCGCAGGCTTTGCAACTGGGTGGCGGGCTGCCATTGGTGCAGGTACTGGCCCATGGCGGCGCGCACCAGCGCCACATTGGCGACGGCGTCTTGGCCCAGTTGCGTTTGCACCTGGGCGAAGATCTCATGGGCCAGACGAGGGTAGTGGCGGTTGAAGTTTTCGCCGGTGTCAAGGTCAAAGCGACCCATGGGTTTGTGGTCTACCCGTTGGGCCAGCCCCAAAGGGTTGGCCACGGGCACCAACACCACTTCGCCAAACAGCTGGCCAGCGGCTTCAGCCGCCTGTAACAGACTGCGCAGATGGTGCGCCACCAGCATGCCGGGCAGTTCTTCGGCGTGCAGGCTGGCCTGGATGTAAATCTTCTGGCCTTGGCCGGGCGTGCCAAAGTGAAAGCTGCTGAGGGTGGTGTGGCTGCCCAGACTGCTGGAGAGCAAAGCGTGGTCAATGCGTTTCATGGTGTGTCAGTTTTTGCGCGGGGCCAGGTAAGCCAGCAGGTGTTGCTCGACCAGCTTGAAGACGCCAATCAGGCAGAAGGTGGCGGTGAGGTAAATGCCGGCTGCAAACAGGTAGGCTTCAAACGGCAGGTAATAGTCGGAGTACACGCGGCTGGCGGCGGAGGTGACATCAAGCATGGACGGCACCGCGCTGGCCACGCTGGTGCTGTGCAGCATCATCACCACTTCGTTGCTGTAAGCGGGCAGGGTGCGGCGCATCGCGCTGGGCAACACGACGCGCAACAACACTTGCCAACGGCTCATGCCGTAAGCCTGCGCGGCTTCAATCTCACCGGCGGCGGTTTCACGAATGGCCCCGGCCAGCATCTCAGCGGTGTAGCCAGCGGTGTTCAGGCTGAAGGCCAGCAAGGCACAGAAGAACGGTTGCTTGAAATGGGTCCAGGGCCAGACGCTGTCCCAGCGCGCCTGAATCCATTCGAGTTGTCCCAGCCCGTAGTAAATCAGGTAGACCTGAATCAGCAGTGGCGTGCCGCGAATGACATAGGTGTAGGCGCCCACCAGCCAGCGCAGTACAGAAAAAGGACCGGTCAAGGCCAATGCACACAGCAGCGCCAGCACGGCGCCCACCGCCAGCGAAGAAAACAGCAGGCCCAGCGTAGTGACAATGCCCTGGCCGTACAGCGCCAGGTTTTGTGGTTCAAAAATAACGGCCCAGTTCATCTACAGTTGCCCCCGCTTGGCGCCCAGGCTGTAGCGCGCGTTCAGGCGGCGCAGCACATACAGCGACACCGAGGTGTAGACCAGGAACAAGGCCGCAGTGAATAAAAAGAAAGCAAAGGGTGAGCGCGTGGCGGCGCTGGCCTGCTTGGCCAGGTAGGTCATTTCCTGCAAGCCAATCAGGCTCACCAGGGCCGTGGCTTTGATCAGCACCAGCCAGTTGTTGGTGAATCCGGGCAGGGCGTAGCGCACCATTTGCGGCGCCGTGATGCGAAAAAAGGTTTGGCCTTTGCTCATGCCAAACGCCCAGGCCGCTTCTGCCTGGCCTGGTGGGATGGACAACAAAGCACCCCGAAAGGTTTCGGTCATGTAGGCGCCGTAGATGAAGCCGATGGTCAGCACGCCCGCAAAGAAGGGGTTGATGTCCACCGTGGCTTCGCTGCCCAGTCGCTCCAGCAGGTTGTTCAGACCGATGGTGCCACCGTAAAACACCAGCAGCATCAGCACCAGTTCAGGGACACCGCGAATCAGTGTGGTGTAGACGGTAGCCAGCACCACCAGCACTGGCCGGCCCGACAGCTTGGCCGCTGCGCCCGCCAGCCCCAGCACGATGGACACCGCCAAGGCTGCCAGCGAGACACCAACGGTCAACACCGCACCGTTCAGGATGGCGAGGTAATAGTCGTTCATGAAGGGGGTGGTGCTTGCAGACGGTGCTTACGCGTAAAAAAGTCGGCGCACCGTTTGACAGTACGCCGACATTCAGACTAGGCCTGGCTTATTTGCCGTAAACGTCAAATTTGAAGTATTTGTCGTTGATCTTCTTGTAAGTGCCGTTGCCACGAATGGTTTTGATGGCGGTGTTGAGTTCGGTCTTGAGGGCAGCCTCGCCCTTGCGCAAGCCCACACCGGCACCCACGCCAAAGTACTTTTCAACGAAGAGGTCGGGGCCAGCCAGGGCAAAGTCTTTGCCTTCGGGCTTGCTCAGGAAGCCACCGGTGGCTTCCACCGAGTCGGCCACGGTGCCTTCAATACGGCCCGATTTGATGTCCAGGTAGACCTGGTCTTGGGCTTCGTAGGAGACGATTTCAACACCCACGGTCTTGAGCTCACCCATGGCGTATTTCTCTTGGGTGCTGCCTTTGAGCACGCCAATTTTTTTGCCCTTGATGGAGGCGGGGCCGGTGTACTTCACGTCTTTCTTCAAGACCACGCGGCTGGGCGTGTTGTAGTATTTGTCGGTGAAGTCAATGGCTTTCAGGCGGTCGGCGGTGATGGACATGGAGCTGATGATCACGTCGTATTTTTTGGCTTGCAGGCCGGGAATCATGCTGTCCCACACCTGTTCAACGAACACGCATTTGCGTTTGATTTGCTCGCACAGGGCGTTGGCAATGTCCACGTCAAAGCCGGTGGGCTTGCCGTCAGGGGTTTTGAAGGTGAAGGGCTCGTAGGTGGGGTCAATGGCCACCTTGAGGTCTTTGCCTTGGGCAAAAGACAAGGCGCACAGTGAGCCGAGTGCCAAGCTCAGTAACAGTTTTTTCATGGGAATTTCTCTTGAAAGAGGCAGCTAAGCCGCCGTAAATGAATGGAAGATGAACAGTTCATTCTACGGCGATAAATGGCAAAAAGCGATGCGCCCGAGACTTCAAGTCTCGGGGTTTTCACGGGCGTGCCAGCAGCTTTTTTGGCGTAGCCTCAGTGCTGTTTAGACCGCTACTTTGGTCATCAGCGGCAGGCTTGAAGGCACCTTCGCCGATTGCGCCAGCAGGTCTGCCACCATGTCGGCGGTGAGGGCGGACAAGGTCCAGCCCAGGTGGCCGTGGCCGGTGTTGTAGAAGACGCCGGGCGCGTGCCCGCGCCCCACCTTGGGCATCATGTTGGGCAGCATGGGGCGCAAACCGGCCCAAGGCACCACGTTTTCAGTGCGCACGCCGGGGAAGCACTCCGCCACCCAGTCCACCAGCGGTTTGATGCGGTCGGCCCGAATGTCACGGTTGAAGCCATTGAACTCTGCCGTGCCCGCCACCCGGAAGCGGTCCAGCCCCAGGCGGCTGCTGACCAGTTTGGTCTCGTCATCGAGCAGGCTCACGTTGGGCGCGGCTGCTTGGCTTTTTGCGTCGTTAAGGTTGACGGTGATGGAGTAGCCCTTGACCGGGTACACATTGACCCGGTCGCCCAGCATGGCGGCGAACTGGCGGCTGGCGGTACCGGCGCACACCACCAGGCCGTCAAACACCGAGGTGCTCGGGCCAGTCGCCTCGTTGACGGTGACCAGCACCTGCTGGTTGTGGGCTTTGAGGGCGGTGACTTCCTGGTCGTACAGGCAGCGCACACCCAGCCGCTCGGCTGCTGCGGCCAGCCCAGTGGTGAACTTGTGGATGTCGCCTGTGGAGTCGCTGGCGGTGTAGTAGCCACCGTAGTAGTGACCGGCCAGGGTGGGCTCAATCGCCTGCATTTCTTGCGGGGTAACCGCTTGGCGCGCCAGGCCGCCCTGGGCCAGCAACTGGCTCACTTTGCCGGCATGGTCAAAGCCGGCTTTGTCGCGGTAAATGTGCAAAATGCCTTGTTGCTTCAGGTCAAAGTCAATGCCTTCCTGCGCGGCCCAGGCAAACAGGTGATCGCGGGCGGCGATGGACATTTTGGCCGTCTCGATGGTGTTTCTTTTGTAATGCGGCATGGCCGCCATGAACTCCAGAAACCACGACAACTTGTGCCAGCTGGGCTTGGGGTTGACCAGCAAGGGGGCATCTTTCTTGAGCATCCATTTCAGGCCTTTGAAAATGGTAGAGGTGTGGTTCCAGACCTCGGCATTGGAGGCCGAGAGTTGCCCGCCGTTGGCAAACGAAGTCTCCATGGCGGCGTAGCGGTGACGCTCGAAAATGGTGACGGAAAATCCGCGCTTGGCCAGTGCATAGGCCGTGGTAACGCCCGTGATACCGCCGCCGATAACAGCAATAGTCTTCATGATTTTTTCTTCCAGAACGTCGAATAGGTGGAGCCCGCGGGCAACATGCCTGCGAACGCCCCCTCTGTTCTGGACCTGAGAGATTCACCGGTGGTTGCCGAGGCATCCACTGGCTTGCTCCTCCGGTGCGCTGGATGACGAAAACGTCCAGCAACTCTTCAGAGTTAAATCGCGGTACCGGTCCGTTTGCCTGAGAGTTTCCGGGGCGGTTGCTCCTTCGGCGACAGCCACCCTGTTGAGGTGGGCATGTCTCTCCCGATACCACGCTGGCTGTGAAGCCACTTTAACCACAGCAAGGTGGAGTCCTTGCTGCAGCAGCCGGATTCTAGCGTCAAAGCCGGGGCTGTTTTGAAGCGCTCGGATTATTGGTAGCGCACACCCTGGCGCGCCAGTTCCGCCTGCACCAGTCCCATGTCAATATCGGCCAGGCCCTTCTTCGTTTTGATGGACACCACAGCCGCAATGCCAGCGCCCTGACCGGCCACGGCGCAACAGGCCATGTTGCGGGTGGCTGCATGGGCCACGCGGTCGCCGCCAATGGCGCGCCCGGTGACCAGCAGGTTGTTCACGCCTTTGGGCAGCATGCTGCGGTAGGGCACGTGCATGTAGCGGCCGGTGGTGGGCAAGATCAAAATGCCGTAGCCGTCAATGAACTCGGGGTAAATGCCCACCGTGTCTTCAAACCGCGCTTCGTGGCGCACGTCGTTTTCGGTCATGTTGTAGACCGCGTCAATCTTGCGCGTGTCGCGGATGCCAATGGTCATGCCGAAATTGCGCAGGCGCGCACCGCTGCAACCCGGCGTGTAGCGGCGCAAGGCCTCAATGGCCAGCATGGACTGGTGGCGTCCTTCAATTTCAAACTTGGTCATGCTGTCGGGGTCAGTGCCGTCACAGCCAGCCAGGTGAATCAGGTTCATGTAGGTCAGCTCGCCGGTGTCGTGCACGGCGCCCCAGGTGCCCGCAATGGTGTTGAGGTGCGCCGGAATGACGCCGTCGCGAATGGCTTGCGCAAACGGCTTGGCCAGAAAGGGTGAGAACATCTTGTCTTCTTTGCCCGAGGTTTCAATTTCCCACTCGCCAGTGGACCAGTCGCGGTAGGTTTGCGGGTCGGCCTGCACGCCGGCCATGAAGGCTTTTTTGTCGACCCCTGCCAGGTGGAACATGACCGAGGCGGCTTGCATGTGCTCCACCGGCGTGGTCTGGGTGGCGGCACCGGCGCGGTAGGCTACATCGGCGTCGCCGGTGGCGTCAATCACGCGCTGGGCCAGAATCGCTTCGCGGCCGGCCTTGGACTCCACAATGATGCCGGTCAAGGTGTTGCCGTCCATGATGGGCGCCACAAACAGACGGTGCAGCATGGGGTGAATGCCGGCTTCCTGCACCAGCACATCAGCCACCACTTTGAACCCTTCGGAATCAATTTCATAGGACAACGACTGCGTTTCTGGCACCGCTGCGCCCATGGCCTTGGCGCGCTCTTCAAACTCGCGCCCGAGCCCGTTGGCCTCTACCGTTTGTTCATGCCGGTACCAGGCAAAGCCCTCAACGCCCACAGTGGTCAGGTTGCCGCCAAAGCAGCCAAAGCGCTCCAGCAGCGTGACGCTGGCGCCCGCGCGCGCTGCCGCCAGCGCAGCGGCCAGGCCGCCGGGGCCTGAGCCCACCACCAGCACATCGGTGCGGTGAATCACATCAATTTCACGGGCGGGTTCGGTAATTTTTTGGAGGGACATGGGGCGTGGCTCGGTGAGGTGGCTTGGGGCTTGTGCGGTAAATGCTGGTCGCATTCTGGCATGCAGCCTGCTGGGCAATCCAACCCATGGACGACAGCGGGTGACCCAACCGCGACTTTTTGTTTCCCCACCTGCGCACTGGCCCACGCACGCAACCGCAGGCCTTCAAGGCATGTCGAAAATGCGTCCGCGGTTGAGCAGGTTCAGCGGGTCCAGGGCCTGTTTGAGCGTGCGCATCAGCGCGATTTCTTCTGCGGAGCGCGTCATGCCCAGGTGCGCTTTTTTGGAAAAACCAATGCCATGCTCGCCAGAAATGGAGCCGCCCAAGGCGCCGACTGAGGCGTGCACCCGGCGCACGACTTCGTCCTTGAGCCCGGCTTGTGCAGGAATGGGGCCCACCACCAGGTGCAGGTTGCCGTCGCCCAAATGGCCGTAGGTTTGTGTTTGGGGCACGCCCATGGCCTTGATTTCACGCCGAATGGCGTCGGCCCAGCCTGGCATGTCGGCTACCGGCATGCTGACGTCAAAGCCGGCCCAAGGGGCCACGGCACGGGCGGCTTCGCCTGCCGCCTCACGCACGGCCCACAGGCGCTGCGCGTCGGCCAGCGATTGGGCCAGCACCACATCCACCGCATCATCCCAGGCCAATACCTGGGCCAGCGTGTGTTCCAGCAAGTCCCGGTCTTGCGCCAAGTTGGTGCCCATGGTTTCCACCAGCACCCAGAACTCGGCCGCTTGGGTAAACAGCGGGGGGTCAGCCTGAATGGCTTGCGTGGCGAGGGTGAAATAGTCGCGCCACATCACCTCAAAACTGCTGAGTTGCGCACCCAGACTTTGGCGGCACAAACTCAGCAAGGCCTGTACTTGGGCAAAGGTTTGCAAGGCCACCACAGCGGTGTGGCGCGAGGTGGGCAAAGGCACCAGCGCCAGTTGTGCCCGCGTCACAATGCCCAGCGTGCCCTCGCTGCCAATGAAGTGGTGTTTGAGGTCATAACCCGCGTTGTCTTTGAGGGCCGCGCCCATGCGCGAGATCACCGAACCATCGGCCAGCACCGCCTCAAGCCCCAGGATGGACTGGCGCGTCATGCCGTAGCGCAGCACGCGGTTACCGCCGGCGTTGGTGGCAATGAGGCCGCCTATCTGGCAAGAGCCGCGGCTGCCAATGTCCACCGGAAACATCCATCCCTGCGCCTGCACATGCTGGTGCACGGTCTCCAGCGGTACGCCGGCCTGCACGGCCAGCGTGCCTTGTTGCGTGTCAAAGTGTTCAATAGTTTTGAGCCGCTCCATCGACAGCACCACCTCGCCGGGCTGCGGCACGCCGCTGGCCACCAGTCCGGTCATGCCCCCTTGAATGACTACCGGTTGCGCCAGCGCATGCAAGTGCTTCATCACCTGTGCCACCTCGTGGGGCGTGCGCGGGCGCAGCACCGCCAGCGGTTCACCGCGCTGGCCGCTCCAGTCCTGGCAGTAACGGGGCTCGGCCTGGTCGCCGGGTATCAGGCCGGCTGCATCAAGCAGCGGCGAGAGGGCCGCTTGCAGGCGCGCCAGTGAACGGTGGTGCGTGGCTTGCGTAGACATTCAGCCCTTCGTGGTGGAGGGTTCAGGAAAGGCTCAGATCGACAGTCCGCCCAGCGATTTGCCGCCATCAACAAACAAGGTTTGACCGGTGATAAAACTGGTTTGGGGAGAGGCTAAAAACGCAATGCTGTGGGCTATCTGGTCGGGCGTGGCCGCTTTGCCAGAGGGCTCCAATCCTTCCCAGGCGGAGAACATCTCGGCCGGTGCCGAGCGTGTCATGGGGGTATCGGTAAAACCTGGCGCCACCGAGTTGACGGCAATCTGCAAGGGCCGCAGTTCCATCGCCATGGCCCGGGTCAAACCGATCACGGCCGCTTTGGAGGCCACATAGTGCGCGAAGCGCGTACCGCCCAACGCGCCACGCGATGAAATGGTCACAATGCGCCCGCCGGCCTGCATGCGCCTTGCGGCTTCTTGCGCCGGAATGAAGGTACCAATGACATTGACCTCCAGCATGCGTCTGAACGCGTCTTCCGTCAGGTCCAGTAGCGCCGCATCGTTGTAAATGCCGGCCGCGCACACCATCACGTCAACGCGGGTGGCTGAGTCCAGGGCTTGCACCACCGCAGCCCGGTCGCAAATGTCGGTGACCACCGCGCGCACATTCAAGCCTTGTTCGCGTAACTGCGCCACGGCGGCCTGCAACGGTGCGCTGGAGAGGTCCAGCGCCACAACCTCAAAGCCATCCCGTGCCAGGCGCGCCGCAGTGGCCAGGCCAATGCCCTGCGCCGCGCCGGTCACAAAAGCAGTTTTACCCGTGTTGAGTGTCATCATGGGTCATTATTTATAGCCAAAGGCATGGGGCAAGAACAGGATGATCTGCGGGAACCTGGTCAGGATCAGCAACAACACGGTCAGCGTGAGAACAAACGGCCAGATCTCCCGGATGATCTCGATCAGTGGCACCCGGGTCAGCGAGGACATCACGAACAGCAGCAGACCATAGGGGGGTGTGATCAGACCAATCATGAAATTGAGCGTGACCACGATGCCGAAATAGGTAACGTCAATACCCAAGGCCCGCACGCTGGGCATCAGCAGTGGCACAAACACCAGCATCATCACCGAGCCATCCAGAAAGCAGCCCAGCACCAGAAAGAACAGGTTCACCACCAGCATGAACTGCATCTGGCTGAGCTGCATGCTGGCGATAGCCGCCACCAGGCCGTCAGCCAGGCGCTCATTGGCAATGGCGTAGTTCAGGATATACGCGCTGGCAATCAGCAGCATGGTGGTGGCGGTCTGGCGTGATGATTCGGCAAAGACGGCGCGCAGGGTTGACACCTTGATCTTGCGGTAGAGCACCGTGCCCAGGATCAGCGCCCACAGGGCTGCCACGGCAGCCGACTCAGTGGGCGAGAACACACCCGACCAGATGCCGCCCAGCAGCACCACCGGCAAGGTGAGCGAGGGCGTGGCACGGAACATCACGCCCGGCAATTGGGACACTGGCACATGCTCGGCTGCCGGAATATTGCGCCGCTTGGCAATCAGCCAGATGGCGATCATCAGCGCGCCACCCATCAGCACGCCAGGCACCAGCCCGGCCAGGAACAGGGCGCCGATCGAAGCGCCGGAGATCAGCGCGTAGATCACCAGCGGGATCGAGGGCGGGATGATGGGCGCAATGGTGGCCGCCGCTGCGGTGATGGCGCAGGCCAGGCCGGCCGGGTACTTGCCAATCTCGCGCATCATGCGCACCGCCACCAGGCCAGGGCCGGCGGCGTCGGTAATGGCGCTGCCGCTCATGCTGGAAAAAATCATGCTGACCAGCACCGTGACATGGCCCATGCCGCCGCGGAACCGGCCGACCAGGGCATTCGCCATGGCCCACAGCCGGTCGCTGATGGAGGCGGCGTTCATGATGTTGGCCGCCAGGATGAACATCGGGATAGCCACCAGCACGTACATAGCCGTCATCTGGCCCATCACCTGGCCCACCAGCAGACCCACATCCTGCCGCGTCACAAACAGGTAGACGGCGCCACCGCCAAACATCACCAGCGCCAAAGGCAGGCGCATCAGGGCACCAAACAGCACTGCGCCCAGCAG
>CAJCCO010000014.1 GCA_903960915.1 uncultured beta proteobacterium | reverse complement strand
GGAAACAATACTTCAGAAGCAAACTTGCCCCCTTCTTCAAGTACTGCATTGATGGTTTCCGCATCCATGTCTGCGTGCTTTGGAATGGTTTTGAGGGTGTCGGTGATGTGCAGCAATTCGTGCATCACAAATTGCATGTCACGCAGTGGTGGGGTATAGCTGGGCATGAAGAAACTCCTTGAAGGTTGAAATCGATAGGGAAAAATTAGGCGCTGGCTGCAGGCGTACCGTAGCGGGCCAAAATGTCGTCAAAGCCGCGGTTGGCGCGGGCTAAGGATCCTGGTTTTTGCAAAAAGCGGGCTTCGTAATGCAGCGCCAAGATCAGGGCATGAATCTCAAACGCAATTTGCTGCTCGTCGGCATCGGCGACCAAATGGCCACAGCCTTTGGCCAAGACCACGGCGCGGTACAGGGCGCTGAGCCAAGTTTGTACCGAGTCAGCCAGCGCATCGCGCACAGGGCCGGTTCGGTCGTCAAACTCCACTGCGCCGCTGATAAAAATACAACCCGACTGCAACTCGACCGCGACGCGCTTCATCCAATTGTCAAACAAGGCGCGCAATCGTGGCAAACCACGTTGCACTTGCATAGCAGGGTAAAAAATTTCTTGCTCAAAAGTAGCAAAGTATTCGTGAATCACCGAAATCTGCAACTCTTCACGGGATCCAAAGTGGGCAAACACACCGGACTTGCTCATGTGCATGCGCTCAGCCAACGCACCAATACTCAGGCCTTCGAGCCCCACTTGCGTTCCCAAGGTCACGGCGGCTTGAACAATGGCTTGCTTGGTTTGCTGGCCTTTTTGCAGCACCCGCAGCGCAGGTTTGCGCTCCGGTGCAGGATCAGCAGTGGCAACTACAAGGGAGGAAGACATGAAACAGGCGGCGCAGTGAAAATAGAACGATCGTGCTATTTTGCACTATTTCCACGGCAAACTTGAATTGCCCCTGCTTCAAGAGGGTTGTACTGGGAATGGCTGCGGCTCAGGACGAGCGAATCATCGTCCCAAAGGCCTGGTCCGTCAGAATTTCCAGAAGCAATACGTGGGGTACGCGTCCATCAATGATATGGACCGCTTTCACACCGCTTTTGGCGGCATCGAGCGCTCCGCTGATTTTTGGCATCATGCCGCCCGAAATGGTTCCGTCAGCAAACAATGCGTCAATTTGACGGGCGCTGAGATCGGTCAACAAGTCGCCTGCTTTGTTCAAAACACCACTGATATTGGTCAACATCAACAGTTTTTCGGCCTGGAGAACAATGGCTAACTTGGCAGCCACCACGTCAGCGTTGATGTTGTAGCTCTCGTTGTTTTCTCCAAAACCGATGGGGCTGATCACCGGAATAAACGCATCGTCTTGCAGGGCCTTCACCACGCTGGGGTCCACACTGACAATATCACCCACTTGGCCAATATCGTGCTCTATAGCTGGGTTGGCAGCGTCGAGCATTTTCAATTTTTGCGCCCGAATCATGGCGCCATCGCGTCCGGTCAGTCCCACCGCCTTGCCACCGGCTTGGTTAATCAGCCCAACGATATCTTGTTGCACCTCGCCCCCCAAAACCCACTCCACCACCTCCATGGTCTCGGCGTCGGTCACGCGCATGCCTTGAACAAACTCCCCGGTTTTTCCTAGCCGCTTTAACGCGTTTTCAATCTGCGG
>CAJCCO010000013.1 GCA_903960915.1 uncultured beta proteobacterium | reverse complement strand
CCTGCCCATCTTGCCGCCGGAGGGCTTGTCGCTCAAACACCGCATGGCCGAAATTGAGCGTGAATTTATATCCCAAGCCTTGAGCCGGACCAAGGGCAACGTATCGCAAACGGCCCGTTTACTCAACGTGCAGCGCACCACCCTGATCGAAAAAATTCAAAAATTCGGCTTGCGTTCGATTTAAGGTGTTGCCGCGCCTTGGGGCTGGGTGCGAGGGTATTGCACCAAGTTTTCCTTCGGTTTCACTGGCGGCGCTACCACCACCGGCTTAGCGGCCGCTTCAATGGCTTTTTGCTGGCGCAGCATGGCTTCAACTTCTTTGCGAACGGCTGCCGTATCGGTACGCGGTGCAGCGGCAGCGCGGGTTTGGTTTGAAAGTGCGGCAATCGCAGCGGCCTGGCTTTGCAGGCGCGCGTCCAAGGCTTGCAAGAGTTTGGCCAGATCTGGGCCCTTGGTGTCCGTTGGGGGTTTGATGAGCGCGTCAGAGGTAGATTGGGCCACCCGCATCACGTCTTCGAGCCGAGTTTCGTTTTTCAGCTGCTGGCTGGCCAAGGTGTCTTGCTTGGCCGCCATATCGCGCAAGCGCTCGCCTGTATCTGTGAGGAGTTCAATCGACTCGTCCATGGCAACGACGCGCTTGCCAACGGCGAGCAGCATGGCGTCGGCTTGGGTGATGCGGGTTTGCAAGCGCATCGACATAAAGCCAAACAGGCCCAAACCAAGCATCATCAAAATGCCAAAGGCGGCCAGCACGATGATGCCGTAAACACGCACCGATGCATTGCTCTCAGTGACGTGGTCGGCCGCGCTGTGTAAATCTGCACCCGCCTTGGCCGCCAGGCCCGCAGCGCGGTTAGAGAGTTCGGCTGCGTCGAGCAGCGTTGACTTCATGTCGGTGAGTTCGTGGTCATGCCCTGCGGCATGCTCGTGGTGTTCTTCTTCGCCATGGCCCACGTCGTGCGTCATCTCGTGCGCTTGGGCATGCGTTTCCTCGTGGGTTTGCGGCTCATGGGCGCCCAAACCTGGAGCGCTCGGGTGGTCGTCGCTTTCGTGCGCAGGTGCGTCCAAGGGCGGCTCATCTGGGCCTGCGGTGTGTTGGGTTGAATCGGTCATAACGGGTACCAAAAAAAGGCCTTATTTGCGCCCAGGTTTTATTTGTGTATCGAGAGCGTTGAGCTGCTCGCGAATGGCGTCGTTTTCGATTTTGAGGTGAACAATCCGGGCTGGGAAGTTCATTTCCGCCATGGCAAGCCGTTCTTCCTCTTTAGCATCGGCAGCTAATGCCGCAGCTTGAGCCGCAGCCGGGTTGGTTTTTGCAAGAGGGGCTGATGCAGTGCCTGGCGCGGGGCTCTTTGTGCTGGCGAAATAAACACTTTTTCTGCCTCCACCGCTTTGCAATAGGACGGTGTTTTCATCCACATGGACTTCTGAGTTGACAAACTCGTCGTCTGCCAAAACGCGGCGAACATCGTTGCCGACTTTGGCGGTTTGGCTGCGCGCCACCGTGCTGCCCTCAGGCATGGCCACCTTAAAGGGTTCGCTGGACTTGATAAATGCAGG
>CAJCCO010000012.1 GCA_903960915.1 uncultured beta proteobacterium | reverse complement strand
TGACCAAGGGTTACCGTACCCGTAACAACAAGCGCACGCAGGTCATGATCGTGTCGCGTCGCAAGAAGTAAGGGGTAGGTAAATGACTCGTTCACTCAAAAAAGGTCCCTTTGTCGACCATCATCTGGTTGCAAAAGCTGATAAAGCAGTTGCTACCAAAGACAAAAAGCCGATTAAGACATGGTCGCGCCGCTCAATGATCTTGCCCGATTTCATCGGCCTGACCATTGCCGTTCACAACGGTAAGCAGCACGTCCCGGTCTATATCACCGATCAAATGGTTGGCCACAAGTTGGGAGAGTTCGCGCTCACCCGTACTTTCAAGGGTCACCCAGCGGACAAAAAAGTCCAAAAGAAATAAGGAGGTGACCATGGAAACACGTGCAACCCTTCGTGGCGTTCGTTTGTCGGTCGATAAAGGCCGTTTGGTCGCGGACTTGATCCGCGGCAAGAAAGTGGATCAAGCCTTGAACATCTTGCAATTCACGCAGAAAAAAGCTGCTGTGATTATCAAGAAGGTTCTCGAGTCCGCTATTGCTAACGCTGAGCACAATGACGGTGCCGATATCGACGAGTTGAAGGTTAAAACCATCTTCGTCGAGCAAGGTGCTTCGCTCAGGCGCTTCACGGCCCGCGCAAAAGGTCGTGGCAACCAAATCAGAAAACCCACGTGCCATGTGTACGTGACGGTTGGTAACTGAAAGAGGCCTGGAAGATATGGGACAAAAAATCCACCCAACCGGCTTTCGCCTGTCGATCAGCCGTAATTGGTCTTCACGTTGGTACGCCAATGACCGCGATTTCGCGGGCATGCTGGCTGAAGACATCAAGGTGCGCGAGTACCTGAAGGCCAAACTGAAAAATGCATCGGTGTCACGCGTTCTGATCGAACGCCCCGCCAAGAATGCCCGTATCACGATTTTCTCGGCTCGTCCGGGCGTCGTGATCGGCAAAAAAGGCGAGGACATCGAAAACCTCAAGCGCGAACTGGGCCGCCAATTGGGCGTACCTGTTGCCGTCAACATCGAAGAAGTGCGTAAGCCCGAAATCGATGCCAAGTTGATCGCCGACAGCATCACCCAGCAGCTCGAAAAGCGGATCATGTTCCGCCGTGCCATGAAGCGCGCCATGCAAAATGCCATGCGTCTGGGTGCCCTGGGCATCAAGATCATGTCGTCTGGTCGCTTGAACGGTATTGAGATCGCTCGTTGCGAGTGGTACCGCGAAGGTCGCGTGCCACTTCACACCCTGCGTGCCGATATCGACTACGGTACATCTGAAGCTAAAACAACCTACGGCATCATTGGTGTCAAGGTTTGGGTCTACAAGGGTGACACGCTGGGTCGTAACGACCTGCCGGCCGCTGTTGAGCCTCGTGCTGATGAAGAGCGTCGTCCACGTGGTCCTCGTCGTGATGCCCGTCCTGGTTCTGATCGTCCTGCGCCTCGCGGTGCTGTGCGTCGTCCCGTGGGTGGCAACACGGCGCCTGCCGATGGCAGCGACAAACCTGCTGAGGCCACTGGTGCCGATGCAAACAAACCCGCCGTTAAGCGCGTCCGCAAGGTAGCCGCGCCAGCTGCAGCAGCTGACGGCAAAGGAGAATAATTATGTTGCAACCCGCTCGTCGCAAATACCGCAAAGAGCAAAAGGGCCGTAACACCGGCATCGCGACTCGAGGCAGCTCGGTCGCATTCGGTGATTTCGGTCTGAAATGTACGGACCGCGGTCGTTTGACTGCCCGTCAGATTGAAGCCGCACGCCGTGCGATTTCCCGTCACGTGAAGCGTGGCGGTCGTATCTGGATTCGTGTGTTCCCTGACAAGCCAATTTCCCAAAAGCCTGCTGAAGTGCGTATGGGTAACGGTAAAGGTAACCCCGAGTACTACGTGGCTGAAATTCAGCCGGGAAAAATTGTGTTTGAAATCGTCGGTGTTTCCGAAGAGTTGGCTCGTGAAGCGTTCCGTTTGGCTGCCGCCAAGCTGCCTTTGCGCACCACCTTTGTGGCCCGCATGATTGGCCAGTAATCAGGAGACCATGATATGAAAACTACTGAACTGCGCCAAAAAGATGTCGCCGGTCTGCAAACGGAAGTCAAAGAGCTGCAAAAAGCCCACTTTGGCCTGCGCATGCAAAAAGCAACGCAACAACTCACCAACACAGCCACGCTGCGCTCTGCGCGTCGTGACATTGCTCGCGCCAAGACTATTCTTGTCGAGAAGCAACATGCTGAAAAATCCGCCAAATAAGGAGCGATAAATGACGGAAGCTAAAAAATCCCTCAAGCGCACCTTGATTGGCAAGGTGGTCAGCGACAAACGAGCAAAAACGGTGACTGTGCTCATTGAGCGTCGTGTCAAACACGAGCTCTATGGCAAGATCGTTGGCAAATCCAGCAAGTACCACGCCCATGACGAAAAGGGCGAGTACAAGTTGGGTGATGTCATCGAAATCACTGAGAGCCGTCCTATTTCCAAAACCAAGAACTGGGTGGCTACCCGTTTGGTTGAAAAGGCGTCTCTCGTCTAAGTTCTTCCAGCCTTTGGCTGCATGACTTGCAAAAACGGCTCACAATGTGAGCCGTTTTCAATGGTGAATTCAATTAAATATTCTCAGGAGATATCAATGATCAAAGTAGGCGACACGATTCCAGCAACCACCCTGATGGAGTACTCCGAAGTCGAAGGCGAAGGCTGCAGCATCGGCCCCAATGCCGTGGACGTGGCCAAGGCCAGTGCGGGTAAAACCATCGCGCTGTTCGCCTTGCCCGGCGCCTTCACGCCAACCTGCTCAGCCAAGCATGTGCCTGGGTATGTAGAGAAATTCCCAGAACTCCAAGCCGCTGGCGTGGACGAAATCTGGTGTGTGAGCGTCAACGATGCATTCGTGATGGGCGCCTGGGCACGGGATCAGAAGTCTGTGGGCAAAGTCCGCATGCTGGGTGACGGCGATGCGGCTTTCACCAAAGCCACCGGCTTGACGCTCGATCTCACGGGGCGCGGTATGGGTTTGCGCAGCAACCGGTATTCCATGTTGATCAAAGACGGCAAAGTGGCCTCTCTCAACATCGAAGGCCCCGGTAAATTTGAAGTGAGCGACGCAGCCACTATGCTGGCTCAAGCCAAGGCATAAGCTAAGGCAAAAGCTAAGGCAAAAGCTAAGGCATTAGCCAAGGTTTAATTGCGCTGAAACTAGAACGTCGGTGCCCAAAAGGCATCGACGTTTATAAATCTACCTTGAGGTAGTGCGCCCCTTCAATGGGGTTGTGGTAGTAGGGGGGGATTTCTTCAAACCCTAAATCTTCGTACAGCGCCCTGGCGCTTTCCATGTCATTGAGCGTATCGAGTAGCACGCAGCCATAGCCGGCTTGCCGAGCACAATCCAAAATGGCCTCAGCCAACTGGCGGCCCAGTCCCACGCCACGGGCTGTGGGACGTACATACAGCCGCTTCATTTCGCAGGCGTTGGCGTAATCAACCGAATCAAGCGGCCGCATGGCACAGCATCCTGCCAACTCGTTGTTGACCCAGGCCATCAGCAGGGCACCACGCGGCAGCGCGTAGTCTCCTGGCAGCTGAGCCAGTTCCTCTTCAAAGCCCTGAAAGCACAAATCGATTTTCAAGCCCAGCGCATACTCGCGAAAAATACCGCGCAGTGCATCGACATCTTCAGGCGAGCTGGGTGGGCTAAAACGAATCTCTGAATTATTCACGACGGTTGAAAGTGGTCCGATAGGTGGCGAGTTTAGCCAGTCTAGCGGGCCAACTGCAATAAGCCCGCCACCAGCGCGGCACACAGTGCCAGCAACACAAGCGCCAGGCTGCGGGACTTGGCGTCATCGCGGGAGGCGGCCGCTGGACTGTCGAGTGCTTTGTCGCCGCTAATCATGGGGCGCACCAAGTCCTCGCGCTTTTTGAACTGGTGAAACAGCACGGCAGCCAAGTGCAGACCCACCAGCGCCAGAATCAGGCGCTTGCCAATCTCTGAGTGGTAGAAAGTGGCTTGGCTGACCCAGGCGCTTGCAAGGTGCTTGCTCAAGGGCCCGGCGGCCGCAATTTCGTCATCACTGACCAAGCCGGTGCCAACTTGCAAGAGCAATAAGATGAGCATGGCATAGACCGAGGCCGCACCCAGCGGGTTGTGCCCAAGCGATGGCGAGCGCATGTTCGCGTCGCGCACATAGCGGTAAATTGCCGCAGGCGAATAGAAAAACGACGAAAAGCGTGACCAGTACCCGCCCATAAACCCCCAGATAAAACGAAACAACAGCAAGGTCAGCACGCCGTAGCCAAAACGGAAGTGCCAGTCCATCGCATTGCCGCCGATTTGAGAGGTGATGACCAGACCCAATACGCATATCACGAGTGCCCAATGGAAAAGGCGTGTGGGTAAATCCCAAATTCTGACCTTGATGCGCATGATCCCCCCTGGAAAAGTTAATTTAGCCCGATAAAAATCTCGGGTTTGTGTGACAAAGCGTGAATTTAAACCAAGTAAGTCCACAGGGCTTTGTGATTACCCTAGAGACAAGCAGGGTTGCAGAACTTATAGTGTGTTGATGCACAAAGAGAAGTTTATTTTTATCTAACTTAAGAAACAATCATATGAAGAAAATACTCCCCTTGATCGTCTGTACCAGTGTCATGTTGCTTGCAACGTCCTCCTTCGCCCAATTCGCCAAGCCGGAAGACGCTGTCAAATACCGTAAAAACACCTTGTTTGTCATGCAACAACATTTTGGTCGCGTGGCTGGCATGGCTTCTGGCAAAGTACCTTTTGACGCCAAAGTAGCGGCTGATAACGCGGCAGTGGCCGAATACATGTCCAAACTGCCGTGGGCAGCTTTTGGCGAAGGGACAGACAAAGGCGATACCCGCGCCAAGCCAGAAATCTGGAAAGAACCCGCCAAGTTCAAGGAATACTCCGACAAGTTGACCGCTGAAATGGCCAAGCTGTCCGCAGCCGCCAAGACGGGCAACCTCGACAGTATCAAGACCGCTGTGGGTGCGGTAGGCGGTTCATGCAAGACCTGCCATGACGCCTATCGCAAAGATTAAGCATCCGCAATTACCTACTCAACCGTAAGCGCTGATTGCCCACTGGCTGAACCAGTGGCATTCAAGTTTCAGCCAGCAATTTTTCAATCAAGCGGTGCAGCTCGGCAAAGTCGGGCGCACCCACATAACGTTTGACAATCTGCCCGTGCTTGTTCACCAGGTAGGTGGTGGGTGTCAACGTGACATCACCCCAGGCCTTGGCAATTTCTCCGGTGTTGTCTATAGCCACCTGAAAGGGCAACTTGCGTGATTCGGCAAAGTTGACCACATAGCTGGGCGGGTCGTAACTCATGGCGACGGCGACAGTGTCAAAACCCTTGGATTGGTATTTGCCATAAGTGGCCATTAACTGGGGCATCTCTGCCACGCACGTGACGCAACTGGTGGCCCAAAAGTTCACCAGCGTGACCTTGCCGGCAAAGCTAGCCGTCGTTTTTTGGCTGCCATCCAGCAATACAAAAGACGATTGCGGTGCAGCTGTGGACCCCAGGTTCATAAAAAGCAGGGCGCCAATGCTCAAGCCCAGGGCGGCAATGGCGGCTAGGAACTTGGGTTTCATGGGGTTAAGGGCTCCAGCAAGAGAAGAGAAATGAATGGCGCTTCAACAACCTGTATCTGCTTTTGGTAGACCCGCCGTCCGATGAAAAGTTCGCAACAGATAATCAGCGGTATGCGTAAATATTGGATTGTCACCGCTTTGCTGACCTTGGGCTTGCTCCAGGGCTGCAGCCCTGCTTTGAATTGGCGGGATGTTCGATCGGCGAACACCACGCTACTCGCCTTGTTTCCCTGCAAGCCAGAGGAAAGTACCCGTGACGTTTCTCTGGGCACCAAGCCCATGCGCATGACCCTGGTGGGCTGCCAGGCCCAAGACGCCACCTTCAGCCTCGTGTACGCCGACGCCAGTGCGCAGGGCCCTGTGGGCGAGTTTCTGGGGCAATGGAAAACGGTGACGCTGGGCAACCTGCGCGGTAAGGCTGAAAAAGAGACCCCGTTCTTGATCAAAGGTGCTACCGTTTTGGCACAGTCCGTCAAAGTGGAGGCCCGTGGCAGCCGGCCCGATGGATCGCCGCTGGTGGCCCATGTGGTCTGGTTTGCCGCCGGTGACCAAGTGTTCCAGGCGGCCGTTTACGCCGACCGCATAGACCCGGCCGCTGCCAACACTTTTTTTGAAGGCCTCAGACTCCCATGAACCCTATGTCCAAGCGCACCGCCATTGTGGTTTTTGTGGTCTTTGCCTTCGCCTACTTTTTGTCCACCCTGATCCGGGCCATCACAGCCACCCTGTCACCTACGCTGACGCTGGAATTCGCACTCAACGCCCGTGACCTCGGCTTGCTCGCCGGCGGCTACTTCCTGGGTTTTTCTGCGACCCAGTTGCCCTTGGGGGCCTGGCTGGATCGTTTTGGGCCCAAAAAAGTCATTCTCAGTTTTCTGGGTTTAGCCGTGTTGGGTTGTCTGGCGTTTGCCATGGCCACCAGTTTCTACGCCTTGCTGGCCGCGCGGGTTTTGTGTGGCGTGGGCGTCAGCGCCTGCTTGATGGCGCCGTTAACGGGCTACCGCCGCTGGTTTGAAGCAGCCACCCTGATGCGTTGCAACTCCTGGATGCTCATGACGGGCGCTCTGGGCATGGTGGCCGCCACCTTGCCGGTGCAGTGGTTGATGCCGCTGGTGGGCTGGCGCATTTTGTTCATGGGCATGGGCGCCATGCTGTTGCTGTCCATGGCCTTGATCGCCTGGCAAGTCCCGCCTTGGCAGCTTGCCGCAGCCCCCAGCGATGGCAGTTCAGCGCCCAAGGCCAGCTATTCCGAAGTCTGGCGTCACCCCTACTTTCGCAAAATGGCCGCTATCGGCTTCTTCTGCTACGGCGGCATGGTGGGCATCCAAACCCTCTGGGCCACGCCCTGGCTCATCAAGGTCACGGCCTTCAGCCCTTTGGAGGCGGCCACCGGCATGTTCTGGATCAACGTCGCCATGCTGGTGACGTACTGGGCCTGGGGCCTGGCCAACCCGTGGTTGGCGCAGCGTGGCTACAGCGCCGAGCGCTTGATTACTTTCGGCCTGCCTTTCAGCTTTGTCGTGCTGGCGATCATCATCGGGCTGGGCGACACAATGGCCAGCAGCGCCCAGGCCCTGTTTGTGCTGTATTTCATGGGTTGCAGCTTTGCCTCCCTGGCGCAACCGGCGGTGGGCATGGCGTTCCCAGCGCGTTTGGCCGGGCGAGCTTTGTCGGCCTACAACCTGCTAATTTTTGCCGGCGTGTTCGCCGTGCAGTGGGGCATTGGTTTGGCGGTAGACGGTTTGAAGGCGATGGGCCTGGCCGAGCGGGTGGCGTTTCAAGGGGCCATGAGCCTCTTTCTGCTGTGTTGTATTGGCTCCTATGTCTATTTCTTGGTAGTAAAAAGCCATAATCTGAAGACCTCATGAACAACGGAATTCTCATCATTGCGCACGCCCCGTTGGCCACAGCCTTGCGGCAATGCGTGCTGCATGTGTTCCCGGATGGTGCCGTGAATGTGGCTGCGGTAGACGTGCAGCCCAACGTCCCGCCCGAAGAAACGCTGGCCAGCGCCAGCATGGCCATGGCGCTACTGGACACCGCGCAGACACTGGTGTTGACCGATATCTTTGGTGCCACGCCCTGCAATGTGGCTCTCAAGCTGGTAGATGGCCTGAACTCCAAGCTCATCGCCGGTGTCAACTTGCCCATGCTGCTGCGTGCTGTTACCTACCGACGCGAATCGCTCGATGCGCTGGTGGCGCGCGCCTTGGCCGGCGGCACCCAGGGTGTCATGCAAGTCACTGTTACCGCACCTCAAAACCAGGTAAGAAAGAACAATGATCAAAACCACCACGACCATCAGCAATAAATTAGGTTTGCACGCGCGCGCCTCTGCCAAGCTCACCAAGCTGGCCGGCAGCTTTGCCGGGTGTGACATCTGGATTGCCAAAGGGGAGCGCCGCGTCAACGCCAAAAGCATCATGGGCGTCATGATGCTGGCTGCTGGCATGGGCAGCACGGTGGAAATCGACACCAGTGGTGAACGTGAGCAAGAAGCCATGGAGGCTTTGCTGGCGCTGATCGATGACAAATTTGGAGAAGGCGAGTGACCTTCTCCATCCAAGGACTGGCCGTTGCCCGGGGTATTGCCATCGGGCGTGCCGTGTTGGTGGCATCCAGCCGGATGGATGTGGCGCACTATTTCATCAAGCCCGCTGAAATTGCGTCTGAAATTGAACGAGTGCGCGCCGGGCGCAACGCGGTGGTGGATGAAATTCGGCGGCTCCAGGCCAGCATCACTCACATGGGGCCCAAGGAGGCGCCGCATGAGTTGACCGCCTTGCTCGATGTGCACCTGATGCTGCTCGAAGATGTGGAGCTCATCAGTGGCGTCAAACACTGGATTACCGACCGCTTGTACAACGCTGAATGGGCGCTCACCACCCAGCTCGAAGTGATTGCGCGCCAGTTTGACGAGATGGAAGACGAGTACCTGCGCGAGCGCAAGGCCGACCTAGAGCAGATCGCAGAGAAAGTACTGCGCGCCATGAAAGGCGTGGCCTCGCCAGTGGTAACCCCCAACGCCCGCAGCACGCGCAAACCCTCGCAGCAAGACCTGTTGCTCGACGACACGGTGGACGTACCGCTTATTTTGGTGGCGCACGATTTGTCGCCCTCCGACATGCTGCAGTTCAAGCAAAGTGTGTTTGCCGGCTTTATCACGGATGTCGGCGGCAAGACCTCGCACACCGCCATCGTGGCCCGCAGCCTGGACATTCCGGCCGTGGTGGGCGCGCGTTTGAGCAGCCAGTTGGTGCGCCAAGATGACTGGGTCATCATCGATGGCGATGCCGGTGTGGTGGTGGTCGACCCCTCGCCCATCATCCTGGCTGAGTACGGCTTCAAGCAACGCCAGGGCGAACTCGAACGTGGCCGCTTGTCACGCCTGCTGCACACCCCGGCAGTCACGCTGGACGGGCAAAAGATTGAATTGCTGGCCAACATTGAAATGCCCGAGGACACGCCCGGCGCCGTCAAGGCCGGTGCTGTGGGTGTGGGCCTGTTTCGCAGCGAATTTCTGTTCATGGGCCGCCAAGGCAAGCTGCCCAACGAAGAAGAACAGTTCCAGGCCTACCGGCGCGCCATTGAGGGCATGCAGGGCATGCCCGTCACGATTCGCACGGTGGACATTGGCGCCGACAAACCGCTGGACAAATCCCTGAAAGACGACGCCCACCTCAACCCCGCCTTGGGCCTGCGCGCCATTCGCTGGAGCCTGGCTGATCCAGCCATGTTTCTCACCCAGCTGCGCGCCATTCTGCGCGCTGCGGCCTTTGGCAAAGTCAAGCTCCTCATTCCTATGCTGGTGCACGCCAGCGAAATCCGCCAGACCTTGTCCTTGATTGACCATGCGCGCGCCGAACTCGATAACCGGGGCACGCCTTACGGTCCGGTGCAAATCGGCGCCATGATAGAAATACCCGCCGCCGCCCTGACCCTCAAGGTCTTTCTTCGCTACTTTGATTTTCTGTCCATCGGTACCAACGACCTCATCCAATACACCCTGGCCATTGACCGCGCTGACGAGTCTGTTGCGCACCTGTACGACCCGCTGCACCCCGCCGTGTTGCGGCTGGTGGCGGGCACCATTGCTGAATGTGTGGCGCAGGGCAAAGAGGTGAGTGTGTGTGGCGAAATGGCCGGCGACGTCAGCCTGACGCGCCTGCTGCTGGGCATGGGGCTGCGCAGTTTTTCCATGCACCCGGCGCAAATTCTGGCCGTCAAGCAAGAAATTCTAAGAGCCGACACCGCCAAGCTGGCCCCCTGGGCCGAGCAGGTGATGGCTGACGAAGAGCCGGGGCAGCGCATCACCCGGCGGTAAGCCCGGGTCACAATATTCCCGGCGGTAAGTCTGGGCTTAAAAACGTGGCAAATCCGGGTGTTTGATTTGTCCTGCCCGCACCAGCATCTTGCCGTACTCGGCGCAGCGGTTCAGGGTGGGAATGACCTTGCCGGGGTTGAGCAGCCCTTGCCGGTCAAACGCGCGTTTGACGCCAAACATCTGCTCGTTCTCCTCGGCGCTGAACTGCACGCACATGCTGTTCACTTTCTCAATGCCCACGCCGTGCTCGCCCGTCACCGTGCCGCCCATGGCCACGCTGGTTTCCAAAATATCGGCGCCGAACAACTCGCAGCGGTGCAGTTGGTCGGGGTCGTTGGCATCAAACAAAATGAGCGGGTGCAAGTTGCCGTCCCCTGCGTGGAACACGTTGAGGCAGCGCAACTGGTATTTTTTCTCCATCTCCGAGATGGCTTGCAAAATATCGGCCAAGCGCTTGCGCGGAATGGTGCTGTCCATGCACATGTAGTCGGGGCTGATACGGCCTGAGGCTGGAAACGCGTTTTTCCGGCCGCTCCAAAACTTCAGGCGTTGTGCTTCATCACGGCTGACCGCAATGGCGGTGGCACCGCAGTCGCGCAGCACCTCGCTCATGCGGCCAATTTCTTCTTCCACTTCCTCAGGGGTGCCGTCGCTCTCGCACAGCAAAATGGCGGCGGCGGACAGGTCGTAGTCGGCATGCACATAGTCTTCTACGGCAGCGGTCATGGGCCCGTCCATCATTTCCAGACCGGCGGGAATAATGCCTGCGGCAATCACAGCTGCCACCGCCTCACCGGCTTTGCGAATATCGTCAAAGCTGGCCATGATGCAACGCGCCAACTGGGGCTTGGGGATGAGTTTGACGGTCACCTCGGTGGTGATGGCCAGCATGCCTTCGGAGCCGATCACCAGGCTGAGCAGATCAAAACCCGGCGTGTCCAGCGCGTCCGAGCCAAACTCAATGCGCTCGCCGGTGATGGTGAAACCGGTCACCTTGACGATGTTGTGCAGCGTCAGGCCGTATTTCAGGCAATGCACGCCGCCTGAGTTTTCTGCCACGTTGCCGCCGATGGTGCAGGCAATCTGGCTGGACGGATCGGGCGCGTAATACAAACCCAGTGGCGAAGCGGCTTCGCTGATGGCCAGGTTGCGCACGCCGCACTGCACCACAGCGGTTCGGCTGACCGGATCCACTTTCAAAATCTGGTTAAAGCGCGCCAGGGACAGGGTCACGCCCAGATGGTGAGGCATGGCGCCGCCAGAGAGGCCGGTGCCCGCGCCGCGCGCCACCACCGGCACGCCCAAGCGGTGGCAAGTAGCCAGCACGGCCTGCACATGCGCCTCAGTTTGCGGCAACACCACCACCAGGGGGCGCTGGCGGTAGGCGGTCAGGCCATCGCATTCGTAGGGCGTGGTGTCCTCCGGGGTGTAGAGCACGGCGTCGGGCGGCATCACCTCTTGCAGCGCCTGCACCACCTGCTGTTGCAGGACGGCCCGGGACGGTTCGGCTAATGCGGCTGGTGCGGCCGGGGCAAGCAGGTCTTCAGCGGTGGCAGCATTCATGGCGTGGTTTGACAATCTAAAACCCGACTTTACGCGCAATGGCGAGTCGGCTCGGTGAAGAAATTTTGACGAAGGCGTGAATTCTGCTAGATCAGCGCACGCTTTAGCCATTCGGCAAAGGCGGCACATTCCCAGCGCTCCATGACGCCGGTTCGCCAGCACAGGTAATGCGCGTGCGGGCTGGGTACTGTGCGGTCATACAGGCGTATGAGTTGTCCGCTGTCCAGCCAGGGCGCGCCCAGCTTGAGGCGCACCAGCGCCACGCCCAGCCCCTGGGCGGCAGCGTCGCACATCAGGCCAATGTCGTTGAATGACGAGCCATCCACCGGCTCCGGGTAATCCAGGTTGTGGGCGGCAAACCAGGTGCGCCAGGGCTCCAGTGGGCTGCGCAGCAAGGGCACCCGGTGCAAATCTTCGGGTACCAGAAACGGGCCGTTGTCGCGCACCCAGGCCGGCGAGGCCAGCGGGGTCACCTCGTCTTTCATGAGGCACACATGCTCCAGGTCGGCGTAGCGCCCGGTGCCAAAGCGCACGATCAGGTCGGCGTCTTCGGCCACCACATCGAGCAGGGGAATGGAGACCTGCATGGTCAGGTCAATTTCTGGGTAGGCTTCCAAAAACTGGCGCAGGCGTGGCATCAGCATGGAACGCGCAAAGGTGGGCGTCACGGCCAGCCGCAGTTTGCGCTTGCCGGGCATAGCGCTGGAGGAGGGGAACTTCTGCAAGATGGCCAGTCCCTCGCGCACATGGGCCAGGTACTCGCTGCCTTCGGTGGTCAGGGAGAAGTCAGCCCGGCCAAACAGTTTGGTACCAATGATCTGCTCGAGCTGCTTGACCCGGTGGCTGACCGCGCTGGGCGTGACAAACAGCTCTTCTGCGGCCTGAGTAACGCTGCGCAGGCGCGCCAGCGCTTCAAACGTCAGCAGGCATTGAATAGGGGGAATGCGGGCGGCAGTCATGCTGGCATTGTTACATTGGCCCGGGCCACCTGTCTCGTTAAAATGCACGTCCTCCTTTAACTACGGTTGCTTTCATGTCAGACCGCCTCTCCGTGCTGCCGCAATACCTGTTACCCAAGCAAGCCTTGACTGCGCTGGCGGGTCTGATCGCCCGTTGGCAAGGCGGACGCTGGACCACCCGGCTGATTCGCTGGTTCGTGCAGCGTTACCAGGTCAACATGTTTGAGGCCGTCAACCCCGACCCGGCCAGTTACGCCAGCTTCAACGAATTTTTCACCCGCGCGCTCAAAGACGGCGCCCGCCCGCTGGCTGCCGCCGATCTGATTTGCCCCGTGGACGGTGCCATCAGCCAGTTTGGCCGCATGGACCACGACCAGTTGTTCCAAGCCAAAGGCCACACCTACTCCAGCACCGCGCTGGTGGGTGGCGACGCTGCGTTGGCCGCCCGCTTTGACGGGGGCAGTTTTGCCACCTTGTATTTGAGCCCCAAGGATTACCACCGCATCCACATGCCGTGTGACGGCTGTCTGACCCGCATGGTGCACGTGCCCGGCGAGTTGTTCTCGGTCAACCCGACGACTGCCCGGGGCGTACCCGGCTTGTTTGCCCGCAACGAACGCGTCGTGTGCGTGTTTGAGACAGAGCGGGGGCCGTTGGTGCTGGTGCTGGTTGGCGCCACCATCGTGGGCAGCATGGCCACAGTCTGGCATGGCGTGGTGAATGCCAAGCGCACGGGCACTGTGTGTGAATGGCGCTATGACAGTGAAGGCAGCGCTCCTGTGCACTTGCGCCAAGGCGATGAAATGGGCCGTTTTTTACTCGGCTCCACGGTCGTTATGCTGTTTCCCCAAGGGCCGCTGGCCTTCAATCCCGCCTGGGTGCCGGGCCGGGCCATTCGTCTGGGCGAGCCCATGGCCAGCCAGCAGCCCTGAGTTCAGGGCGCGCTGTCTTTGGCTTTAGGCGGGGCGGTCATGCGGCGAAGACTGGCGCCAAAACTGGCGCAGTAATCCACGGGTTCAACCGCCCGCGTGGTCCAGATGTGGTCAAACCCTGTGATGGGCGCCGCCTCTGACGGCATCAGCGTGCGCAGAAGCACGGCCTGGCTCTTCCAGGCGGTCGGCAAATGAAGTGTCACCCCCAGTTCGCGGTTCACATGGCCGCTACCGGCCAGCAACACCACGGTCTTGCCGGTTACTGCGGCCTGCGAGACGGCTTGCGCCATGGCCAGGTCGCGGGCAATTTGAATTCGGGTCATGGGAATAATCTGGGCTTCTGGCAGCAAGTCGCAGTGGCCTGAGCGAATCAACTGCTGCTGTGCCAGCCAGGCGGCGCTGGGCAGGCGTTGCGCCAGCGTCGGGTCTTGCATCGCCAGTCGCTGCTGGGAAGCGGGTAAATTACCGCCCCACACGGGCACGCCGGCCCGAACTGCCGCCATCACCGCCGGGCCATACGCTTGCCAAGGCCAGGCGCCATCGCTCCATTGCAAAGCGCTGCGCACCTGCGCTTCTGAGGCCTGCGCCTGCAAGGCGCTGGTGGACTGACCCAGGCTGGCCATTTCAAGCACCAGGCCTGCCAGGGCTTTCCGCTCGGCCAGGGTGTCAATGATGAAGTGGTGCAGGCGCTGGTGATCGGGAGCGTCGTGCTGCTCGCCCAGCAAAATGGCATCGGCCGGCAGCAGCTGGTTGAGCGGCTCAAACCAGACGCCGGGCTCAAAGGGTGCGGCGGCGGCAGGTGCTACAGCCAATGGCGCCACTGGCG
>CAJCCO010000011.1 GCA_903960915.1 uncultured beta proteobacterium | reverse complement strand
TGACTTGAATAAATTGAATCAAAACTGGTTTTTCCATTGGCGAAGTGCAGCAAAAACGCTGACTTCATCCTGAGCTGAGGCGTCAAAGGCGCGGGCTGAAGCGATCAGGGCGGGTTCACGCGAACGCAAGAAAGGGTTGATCTGGCGCTCCAACAACAGGTTGGAGGGCAGGGTGGGGAGGTCTTGTGCCCGCAAGGCCTGGGCATGCGCGTTGTACAGCGCCAAATCGGCATTGGCCGGGTCAACCGCCAGGGCAAATTTAAGGTTGCTCAGGGTGTATTCATGGGTGCAGCAAATGCGGGTGTTGTCCGGCAGCGCGGCCAGTTGGTCCAGTGAGGCCAGCATTTGAGCCGGCGTGCCTTCAAACAGGCGGCCACAGCCGGCGCTGAATAAAGTGTCGCCACAAAAGAGCAGGGGGGCGCCGTCCACCTCGGGGCAAAAATAGGCAATGTGCCCTGCGGTATGGCCGGGCACGTCTATCACCTCAAAGCGCAGGCCCAGGCACTTGGCGGCGTCGGGCGCTTGCAGGCGGGTCAATGGCTCAGGCATGGTTTCGCCGACCGGCCCAAACACCTGGGCGCCGGTGGCATCACGCAAGGCGGCCACGCCACCGGTGTGGTCTGGGTGGTGGTGGGTGACTAGAATAGCGGCGAGTTGAAGGCCCAGTTTCGACAAGGCTTCAAACACCGGCTGCGCATCTCCGGGATCGACCACCAGGGCTTGTTGGCCGTCGTGGAGCAGCCAGATGTAGTTGTCGGTGAACGCGGGCAGTGGAATGATCTTCATGAGTAGTCAAATTATAGGTTTGCAAGAGTGGCTTCAAACGCCCCCTGGGCGCTACCTGCTGGGTTGGGAGCAGGCACAGCTCAATGAGGCCGTTGCCGATATTTTCGGCTTTCATGCGCTGCAGCTCGGCTTGCCAGAGCTCGACGGCCTGGGCGCCAACCGCATGCCGCACCGCTGGCTGGCGACCCAGACAGTCCACCCTGGGGCTGCGATAGTGACAGATTTTTCGGCCTTGCCCTTTGCGCAGCACAGCCTGGACCTGGTGGTTTTGCCCCATGCCCTGGAGCTGGCGGCCGACCCCCACAGCACCTTGCGCGAAGTCGAGCGCGTGTTGCTGCCCGAAGGCCGGGTGGTGATTTGTGGCTTCAACCCCGCCAGCCTGTGGGGATTGCGCCAACGCCGCTCCCACCTGTACCAGCGGTTCGGCTGGGGCACGCCCTTCTTGCCAGCCACTGAACTTCTGGGCTATTGGCGGCTGCGAGACTGGCTGCGCTTGTTGGGCTTTGAGGTGGAGGTGGTGCGCTTTGGTGCCTACCGGCCGGCTTTCATGTCAGAGCAATGGCTGCACCGCCTGCGCTGGCTTGACACACTGGGTGCGCGCTGGTGGCCCATTCTGGGTGCCGCTTATTTTCTGGTGGCCGTGAAACGCGTGCCCTCCATGACATTGCTGAGCCCGGCCTGGAAGGCTGCCAAACAGCGGGCTAACGCGCAGGTTCTGGTGGCGAACCATTCCACATTGACCGGGGCTGGCGATCTGAACCATCAAAAAACGAGGAGTACCGATTGAACGCAGTAGATATTTACACCGATGGCGCCTGCAAGGGCAACCCAGGCCCAGGTGGCTGGGGCGTGTGGCTCAAGTCCAGCGACACCCACAAGGAATTGTTTGGCGGTGAGCTCGACACCACCAACAACCGCATGGAGTTGCTGGCCGTGATCGAGGCCCTGACCGCCTTGAAACGGCCCTGCCACGTCACGCTGCACGTGGACAGCCAGTACGTGCTCAAAGGCATGACCGAGTGGATTGCTGGCTGGAAAGCCCGGGGCTGGAAAACTGCCGCCAAGCAACCGGTCAAAAACGTGGACCTGTGGCAGCGACTCGATGTGCTGGTGAACTCCGCCGGCCACAAGATCGAATGGCGCTGGGTGCGCGGCCACAACGGCGACCCCGGGAACGAGCATGCCGACATGCTGGCTAACCGTGGCGTGGAGCAGGCCCTGAAACAACGATAAGCAACGATAAGCAAGGCTAAGCAAGGCTAAGCAGCGCTAAAGCGCGCCATACCGCGTGGTCAGTAGTGGCCCGGCCTGTCCCGCTAAATCACCCTGACATGTCAGGGTGACTACGTAATCAGATGTGTCGCAAGACTGCTACAGTTGACGCTTTTGGCATCACCCCTCT
Source organism: uncultured beta proteobacterium (assembly GCA_903960915.1). GTDB lineage: Bacteria > Pseudomonadota > Gammaproteobacteria > Burkholderiales > Burkholderiaceae_C > Rhodoferax. The sequence goes on along the minus strand of CAJCCO010000011.1, from coordinate 10,996 downwards.
GCAGGTGAGCCAGGCGTTGTTGGCTTCCTTTCAATTGGAATATTGCACCCATGACAAGAAGAAAAATTTACCCCATTCTGGCCGTGGTTGGCATCGCGGTGGCCGCTGGTGGGGCTTGGTGGTACCAGTCAAAACTCACGACCGCCAAGGAAATCACTGCCCTGCCAGGCCAGTCTGGCGCTGCCCATCCCGCCTCGGCGGCCAGTGCCCCTGCTGGAGCGGCTTCTGCCCCCCGCGCTGCAGGCGTGGAGGTGGCCAAGGTGGAGAAAAGTTCTTTGCAAGACGATGCCCAGTCGGTGGGCAGTCTGCGCTCGGTGCAAAGTGTGATGCTGCGCCCTGAAGTGCCTGGCCGGATCAAGGCGCTGGGTTTTGCAGACGGCGCCCAGGTGCGCAAAGGGCAGTTGCTGGTGCAACTTGACGACACCTTGCAGCGCGCTGAGGTCAAGCAATCGCTGGCCCAGGTTTCTATTGTCAAGGCTAATCTCAAGCGCAACCAGGAGCTGGTGGCGCAAAATTTTGTAGCGCAACGTGTGGTGGACGAAAGCTCTGCCTCTTTGCAAGTGGCCGATGCCCAATTAGCCCTGTCGTGCGCGCGCCTGTCGCGCATGGCCATACTGGCCCCGTTTGACGGCACAGTGGGTATTCGAAACATCAACCTGGGCGACTTCGTCAAGGATGGGGCAGACCTGATCAACCTTGAAGACAGCAGCAGCATGTATGTCGACTTCCGACTGCCCGAGCGCTTCCAGGGCAAGCTCAAGCTGCAGCAAAGTGTGGAGCTGGTGCTCGATGCTTTCCCGGGCCGGGCCTTCAAGGCGCGCATTCAGGCCTTAGATCCCTTGCTCGATGCCAACGGCCGTTCTGTCGGCGTACGCGCTGTGTTGCCCAATACTGCCGGTGAGGCTGCGGCTGTGGGACCTCGTCCAGGTGCGCCAGGTGCGCCTGGTGCACCGGGTGGCCCAGCCGCTGCGGGTGCCCCTGGTTCGGCTGGCAAGCCAGCCAACGCCGCCAAACCCGTGGGGGCTGCAGCCGGTGGCCAAGCCCGTGGCAAGCCGACCTCAGCGGCTTCAGCCCAAGTTGCTGCGGCAGCCCCAGCCCCAGCCATGGCCAGCGCGGCTGCCCCCGCCTTGTGCCCCCCTGAAATGTTGACAACGGCGGTGCAAGCCGCAGCGCCAGCAGCACCTGCGACGGGCAAACCTGCGGCACCGGCGCCCTTGCGTGCAGGCATGTTTGCCCGGGTCAACACCGTCTTTTCCATCAACGACAACGCTTTGCTGGTGCCGGAAGAGGCCATCGTGCCGCAGGGCGGTCGGCAGTTTGTAATTTTGGTGGCAGAGCCCTCGGCCGTTCCAGCCGCCACCAATTTGCCCCCCGACACCAAATTTGTCTCCTTGCGCCAAGAAGTCAAACTCGGCACTCGGTTGAATGGCAAAGTCGAAATCAAAGAAGGTTTGACTGAAGGCCAAACTGTGGTGGTGGCCGGTCAGCAGCGTTTGCAGCGTGACGGCACGCCGCTGCGCATTGTCGAGCTGGGCCGCCCGCCCCAGGGTGCAGCCTCTGCCCCAGCAGGTGGGGCTTCGGGGCCAGCCGCCCCGGCCTCGGCCGCCAGCCGTTGATCGCCAGGAACACACACCATGCAACTGGCTGAAACCTCCATTCGCCGTCCGGTCTTTGCGACCGTGCTGTCGCTGCTGATCGTGCTGATTGGCGCCGTGTCCTTCAACCGCCTCAACATCCGCGAATACCCGAAGATTGACGAGCCGGTGGTGTCCGTCACCACCATTTTTACCGGCGCCTCCAGTGAGGTGATTGAGGCCCAGGTCACCAAGGTCCTGGAAGATTCGCTGGCAGGTATTGAAGGCGTGGACGTCATCACCTCCAGCAGCCGGCAAGAGCGCAGCCAGATTTCGGTGCGCTTTGCCCTGACCCGCGACGCCGACTCGGCCGCCTCCGATGTGCGCGACAAAGTCACCCGGGTGCGCCAGCGTCTGCCCCAGGGCATTGACGAGCCGGTGATTGCCAAGGTGGAGGCCGATGCTTTTCCGGTCATATTTTTGACGCTGAGCTCCGAAACCCATAATTCACTGCAGCTCTCTGAAATGGCCAACACGCTGGTCAAACCGGTGCTGCAAACAGCGCCTGGCGCGGCCGACGTGACGGTGTTGGGTGAACGCAAATTCTCCATGCGCATCTGGGTGGACCCGGACAAACTGGCCGCCTACAAGCTGACCATTCAAGACCTGGAAGACGCCCTGCGGCGCTCCAACCTGGAGGTGCCAGCGGGCCGGATTGAAAGCCGCCAGCGCGAGTTCAACGTCACCGCTGCCACCGACTTGCAGCGACCGCGCGAATTTGGCCAGGTGGTGATACGCACCATCAACGGCCAGCCCATCCGCATTGCCGATGTGGCGCGTGTGGCGGAAGGCCCGGTTGATGAGCGCTCCAGCGTGCGCCTGAATGGCCGCGACTCGATTGGGGTGGGCGTGATCCGTCAGGCCACGGCCAACCCCTTGGAGTTGTCTGCGGGCGTGAAGGCCTTGATGGTCAAAGTGCAGCGCGACTTGCCGCCCGGCGTGAAAGTGGAAGTGGCCAATGACAACTCGGTCTTTATTGACCGGTCCATCAAGGGCGTGTTCAACACCATCATCGAAGCCTCGGTGCTGGTGGCCTTGGTGATTTTTGTATTTTTGCGCACGTTGCGCGCCTCCATCATTCCGCTGCTCACCATCCCGGTGTCGCTGATTGGAACCTTTGCGCTGATGGCCCTGGCAGGTTTCAGTATCAACACGCTGACCCTGTTGGCGCTGGTGCTGGCCATTGGTCTGGTGGTGGATGATGCGATTGTGATGCTGGAGAACATCTACCGGCATATAGAGGAGGGCATGGCGCCCTTTCAAGCCGCCATTAAAGGCGCGCGTGAGGTGGGCTTTGCCATTGTGGCCATGACCATGACCCTGGTGGCGGTGTATGCGCCTCTGGCGTTTGCGCCTGGACGCACCGGGCGCCTGTTCACCGAGTTTGCGCTGGCGCTGGCCGGTGCGGTGGTGGTCTCTGGCTTGGTGGCGCTTACTTTGTCGCCCATGTTGTCGTCTATTTTGCTGCGTCACAACCCTAAACCTTCGTTCTTTGACCGGGGTATGGAAAAAGTGTTGCAGGCCGTTACCCGGGGCTATGAGCGTACGCTGGGCTGGACCTTGCGCCACCGCTGGGTGGTGTTGCTGGTGATGGTGGGCAGTGGCGTGGTGACCTGGCAAATGCTGGGCGAGATCAAACGCGAACTCTCACCGATTGAAGACCGGGGCGTGGTGTTGGCCCAGGTCAACGGGCCTGACGGCGCCACCCTGGACTACACCAACCGCTACGCGCAGGCCATTGAGCGTGTGGGTCAGGGCTATCCCGAGTTTGACCGTGTCTTCGCCACCATTGGCAACCCCACGGTGGCACAAGGCAATATCTTTTTCCGCGCAGTGCCGTGGGAAGAGCGCACCCGCACCACGCTGGAGATGGCGCGTGACATGACGCCGCGCGTCTCGGGTCTGTCCGGTGTGACGGCTTTCCCCATCACGCCGCCTTCGCTGGGCCAGGGCTTCACGCAGCGGCCTATCAACTATGTCATCACCACGTCAGATTCCTACCAAAACCTGTCCCAGGTGGTGCGCACCTTCCAGGACGAGCTGGCCAAGAACCCAGGTTTTGTACAGGTGGACACCGACCTGCGTTTGAACAAGCCCGAGCTTCGCATGGAGGTAGACCGCGAGCGGGCGGCTGACATGGGTGTCAGCGTGGAGTTGATTGCCCGCGCGGTGGAAACCATGCTGGGCGGGCGCAAGGTGACACGCTACAAGCGCAATGGTGAGCAGTACGACGTGATCGTGCAGACCAACCCGTCAGGCCGCAATGCGCCCGATGACATTGAGAAAATTTTTGTGCGTGGCCGCCTGGACACCATGATTCCCTTGTCGGCCCTGGTCAAAATTCGCGAGGTGGTGGCACCACGCGAACTCAACCACTTTGGTCAACGTCGCTCGGCCACCATCACCTCTAACCTGTCGGCCAGCTACTCGATGGGCGAGGCGTTGGACTTCATGGATGTGACGGCCAAAAAGGTGCTCAAGCCCGGGTACATCACCGACCTCAACGGCGTGAGCCGCGAGTTCCGCAAGTCGGCCGATTCGCTCTCGCTGGTGTTCGTGTTGGCGCTGGTGTTTATCTTCTTAGTGCTAGCGGCACAGTTTGAGAGTTTTGTCGACCCCTTCGTTATCTTGTTCAGCGTGCCTTTGTCCATGGCCGGCGCTTTGTTGGCGCTTAAATACTCAGGGGGCACCTTGAATGTGTTCAGCCAGATTGGTCTGATCACCTTGGTTGGCCTGATCACCAAGCACGGCATTTTGATTGTGGAGTTTGCCAACAAGTTGCGTGAGCAAGGCTTTGACACCGTGCTGGCGATCAAGCGCTCGGCGTCCCAGCGTTTGCGCCCCATCATGATGACCACGGGCGCCATGGTGCTGGGCGCCGTGCCACTGGCTTTGGCCACGGGCGCGGGCGCCGAGAGTCGGCGTCAAATTGGCTGGGTGATTGTGGGTGGCATGAGCCTGGGCACCTTGCTGACCATCTTTGTGGTGCCCACCATGTACACGCTGCTGGCCCGCAAGCATGCGCCCGGTGCTAAGAAAGAAGCCGCACTGGAGCACAAGCCTGAGAGCGCTCCGGTAGGCCACGAGTCCGTTTGAGGGCTTGCCAGCCGGTAGCTTGCTAGATTACCCCGTCAAACATCATCACATCGACCTCATCACCCGCAGCCACATCACCCTGCTGGTGATGCAGCACGATCAGGCCGTTGGCCTGCACCATGGAGCTGAGCACGCCCGAGCCCTGGTTGCCGGTGGTACGCACGGCCAATGACCCGTTGGCCTGCAGGGTGACAGTGCCTCGCTGGTATTCGGTGCGGCCAGGTTTTTTGCGCAGCGGCTCAAGGCTTCGGGCCTTGAGCAAGGGCGGAGCAGGGCTGGTACGGCCCATCATCTGCAGCAGTGCTGGCCGAACGAAGGCGAGAAAAGTCACCATCACCGCCACCGGGTTGCCGGGCAGCCCAAACAACACCGACCGGCCAATGCGGCCCACGGCCATGGGGCGGCCCGGGCGCATGGCAATTTTCCAGAAAGCGACGTCACCCAGCTTTTTCATCATGGCCTTGGTGTAGTCGGCCTCGCCCACGCTGACCCCGCCACTGGTGATGATGGCATCGGCCTGTTGGGCCGCATTCAGGAACGCAGCCTCCAGGGCGGCGGGGGTGTCAGGCACCACACCCAGGTCCAGTACCTCGCAACCTAAGCGCGTGAGCAGGCCAAACACGGTGTAGCGGTTGCTGTCATAGACAGCGCCTTCACGCGGGGGTTCACCCACACTGAGTATTTCATTGCCGGTAGAAAAGTAAGCCACCCGAAGTCGACGCAGCACGCTTACCTGCGCAATACCCAGGCTGGCCAGGAGGCCCAGCGCAGCGGGCCCCAGGCGTTCACCCCGGCGCAACGCAGCGTGCCCCGCTTTGACGTCTTCTCCCAAATGGCGGCGGTTGTCGCCGGCTTGCAGCCGCCCGGGGGCCACGTGGATGTGTTCACCGACCCCCTCGGCCAGTTCTTGAGGCACCACGGTATCCAGGCCGGCAGGCATGACGGCGCCAGTCATGATCTTGACGCATTCACCCGCCTGCACCGTGCCGTGCCAGGCCGCGCCGGCCAGCGCAGTGCCCACCACGCGCAAATGCAGGGCCTGGCTGGGGCTGAGCTGGGCCCCGACAAACGCGTAGCCGTCCATGGCCGAGTTGTCGTGCGGGGGCACACTGATGGGCGAGATCACGTCTTGCGCCAGGGTGCGGTCAAGGGCCTGAAAAATACCCAGGGTTTCCTGTTCGGTCACGGGGTTGACCAGTTGCGATAAAAACTCGCCCACCCTGTCGGCTTGCAGGGCTTGTGGGTCGTAGCCTTCTAGTTCGGCCACGATGGCTTCCAGGCTTTTCAAAGGTTTATTCATGGACGCAGGGTTTCGAGTTCACGCAAATCGGCTAGCGTGTTGGCGTTGAAAAATGCCCGCTGTTCGTCGCCTGGCCTGTCAAAGGGAACGATAACGGTGGCGTGCTGGGCCGTCCAGGCGTCTATCTTGCGGCCACCCGCCTGGGTGAACGCTTGTAAGCTGTCTAGCAAATGGCGCCGTAGCAAACAAAACACCGGCTGCGTACGCACCTGCCACTCGCCCGCATCGTTGCGCTCAGGCGCACCGACCATGGCGATGTCGGCCTGCTGCGCATGTAACGCCTGCGCCATACGACGGGCCAGGTCCTGCGGAAACAGGGGCGTGTCGCAGGGCACGGTCAGCAGGAAGGGGGTGGTGCAATGCGTAAGCCCAGTGAGAAATCCGGCCAGAGGCCCGGCAAAGTCGTCTTGTGCATCCGGCCAGACCGGGGCGCCAAAAGCCGCGTACTGCGCCAGGTTGCGGTTGGCGTTAATCAGAACCTGGCCGACCTGGGGGGGCGTTGAAGCATCACCTAGCAGGCGCTGCAGCGCATGCGCCACCAGCGGGCTGCCATTGAACGCTTGCAGGCCTTTGTCAACGCCGCCCATGCGGCTACCACGCCCACCTGCGAGCACCAGTGCGGTGATGTCTTGCGCGGCAATCAACTCAACCGCCTATGTAGCTCATTTCTACCCGGCGAGCCCCGCCTGAAGTGTCAGCGGGCAGGGTGCTGCGCAGTTCAGAGTAGCGGTCGGTGCGGCCTTGCCAAATGTGGGCTACGGCCGAGGTCAGGTCATCATCGATCGGGTTGCCGCGAATCAGGGCGCGCAGGTCATACCCTCGGGAGGCAAACAGGCACATGAAAAGTTTGCCCTCGGTGGACAGGCGGGCGCGGTTGCAGTCGGCGCAAAAAGCCTGGGTCACGCTGCTGATGACGCCAATTTCGCCGGCCGCCTGGTCGTGTTGACCGGCCGCGTTGGCATACCCCCAGCGCTCGGCGGTTTCTCCGGCCACGCTGGGGTCGAGTTGTACCAAAGGCAGCTCTGCATGAATGCGTTTCACCACCTCTGCTGAGGGTAAAACTTCGTCCATGCGCCAGCCGTTGGTGGCGCCTACATCCATGTATTCAATCAGACGCAGCACCACACCCGTGCCCTTGAAGTGGTGGGCCATGGGCAGTATTTCATGCGTGTTGGTGCCGTTCTTGACCACCATATTCACTTTGACAGGCCCCAGGCCCACGTCTTGCGCGGCCTGGATGCCGGCGAGCACGTCGGCCACCGGAAAGTCCACATCGTTCATTTTTCGGAACACGGCATCGTCCAGCCCGTCCAGGCTCACGGTGACGCGTTGCAGACCGGCGTCTTTGAGCGCCCGGGCCTTGCGCGCCAGCAGGGAGCCGTTGGTGGTGAGGGTCAGGTCCAGCGGCAGGCCCTCAGGCGTGCGCAGTTGCGCCAGTTGCTCAATCAGGCGTTCAAGGTTTTTGCGCAGCAGCGGCTCGCCGCCAGTCAGGCGGATTTTTTGCACCCCATGCGCTACAAAGACCCTGGCTATGCGGGTAATTTCTTCAAACGAAAGCAGCTCCGCATGCGGCAGGTAGGTATAGTCCTTGTCGAAAATTTCTTTGGGCATGCAGTAACTGCAGCGGAAGTTGCAGCGGTCGGTAACGCTGATGCGCAAATCGCGCAAAGGGCGTCCCAGCGTGTCAGCCAGTAGGCCACGGGCACCCAGGCGGCTGTGCGCCTGGAGGGCCGCTGCCGGTGTTGCTAGGTCGCTGGAGCGCTGGTCAATTAGGGGAATGGTGCGTTCTGACATGAACGCTATTGTGTACCGACTGCACTAACCCCAGGCGGCGGCGCGGATTAGGGCTAACACAGGGCGGCCAAAGGGCGGCTACTGAGGCCGCTTGCTCCTTCAGGGGTTGGTCAGCAAGTAGGGCCCGAGGTCTTGAAACGGCCCCAAGGGGTTGGTATTGACGTCGAGTTCATTGAGCCGGGGTTGGCCGCCCCAAGAACGGAAAACCACCACATCTTTGACCATCAGTATCAGGGCATTGAAGCGCCATCCCGTGGTTTCCGTACGGCGTGAGAAGTTGGTGAAGTCGGTCAAAAAGTTGCCGGTTCGCACCTTGGAAATACGTGCGGCGTTGATCTCCCAGCCCTTGCAATCGTTCACCGCCTCCAGGCAACGCAGCACCCCGGGGTCCAGGTCTTCGCGCTTAAGCAGTGCACTGGGCACAAAGCGGCGCACGATGTCCGAGTGGGTAAGGATCAGGGTGTTGGGCTGCTTGGCGGGGTCGAGGCCCAAGCGGTTCAGCGCAGTTAAATCACTTTGCATGGGCACCAGTGACTCAATGGCTTCACTGGCTTCATTGAAGTTCTGAAACGGGGTGGTTTCGCTGCGCCCGCTCGGCAGCAAACCAGCGCACCCGCTCAGCAGCAGGGTGAGTGCGAGCAGGAGGACGGCAGAGCGGTGCGTGCAGGGCTTCAAGGGGGGCTATCTCAGGGTTGTCAGCGTGCTCGAAAAGGTCAGAAGTTGGGCAGGAACCTGCATCCTAGGGGGCGCTGTCGGTGGGGCCCTGACAAGAATCAAGGCAGCGCGCTGGCCTGCGCACCGGTCAAGCTTTGAGTGAGCCCTTAGCGAAATTTGAGTGAAACCTGAACAGGCAAAAAAAAGCCCGCTGGCGCGGGCTTTAGATCGTGAAAAAGGTCAGACCAGAATCAGCCGCCGTGAATTTTCATCATCACTGGCACGATCAGCAGGGCCACGATGTTGATGATCTTGATCAGCGGGTTGATGGCTGGGCCGGCGGTGTCTTTGTAGGGGTCGCCCACGGTGTCACCCGTGACGGCTGCCTTGTGCGTCTCGGAGCCTTTGCCACCGAAGTTGCCGTCTTCGATGTATTTCTTGGCGTTGTCCCAGGCGCCGCCACCGGTGCACATGGAGATGGCGACAAACAGGCCGGTCACGATGGTGCCCATCAGCAGGCCACCCAGGGCGGCTGGTCCGAGTACCAGGCCCACCACAATAGGCGCCACCACCGGCAGCAGCGACGGGATCATCATTTCTTTGATGGCAGCCGTGGTGAGCATGTCCACAGCGGTGTCGTATTCAGGCTTGGCCGTGCCTTCCATGATGCCTTTGATATCACGGAACTGGCGGCGTACTTCAACCACCACTGAACCTGCTGCGCGTCCCACCGCTTCCATGGCCATGGCGCCGAACAGGTAGGGAATCAGTCCGCCAATGAACAGCCCGATGATGACCAGCGGGTTGCTCAGGTCAAAGGAGATCACTTTGCCGTAGCTTTCCAGCTTGTGCGTGTAGTCTGCAAACAAGACCAGTGCGGCCAGGCCTGCGGAGCCAATGGCATAGCCTTTGGTCACGGCCTTGGTGGTGTTGCCCACGGCGTCCAGCGGGTCGGTGACGTCACGTACGCTTTTGGGCATTTCAGCCATTTCCGCAATGCCGCCCGCGTTGTCCGTGATGGGGCCATAAGCGTCCAGTGCCACCACGATACCGGCCATGCTGAGCATGGCAGTGGCTGCAATGGCAATGCCGTACAAGCCCGCCAGCGCGTAGGACAGCCAGATGGCGATACACACAAAAATGACGGGCCATGCGGTAGAGCGCATGGACACACCCAGGCCAGCAATGATGTTGGTGCCGTGGCCGGTGGTGGAGGCTTTGGCAATGTGGCGTACCGGGGCGTATTGGGTGCCGGTGTAGTACTCGGTGATCCAGACCAGCGCGGCCGTCAGGCCCAGGCCGACGGCGCATGCACCAAACAGCTTCATCTGGCTACCGGAGGCGGCAATGGCGTTGTCTGGAATCATGGCTTGCGTGACAAAGTAGAACGCAACCAGGGAGAGTCCACCAGCCACGGCCAGGCCCTTGTAGAGCGCGGGCATCACGTTCTTCATGCCAGGCGAGGCCTTGACGAAGAAGCAGCCAATGATGGAGGCCACGATGGACACAGCGCCCAGCGCCAGGGGGTAAATGACGGCACTGGTGCCGGCGCCTTTGACCAGCAGGGCGCCCAGCACCATGGTGGCAATCAGCGTCACAGCGTAGGTTTCGAACAAATCGGCGGCCATGCCAGCGCAGTCGCCCACGTTGTCGCCCACGTTGTCGGCAATCACGGCGGGGTTGCGCGGGTCATCTTCAGGGATGCCTGCCTCTACCTTGCCCACCAGGTCGGCGCCTACGTCAGCACCTTTGGTGAAAATGCCGCCGCCCAGACGCGCAAAGATCGAGATCAGTGACGAGCCAAAGGCAAAACCAATCAAGGGGTTGAGCAAGGTGGAGAGGTTTTTGTCGGGCGTCAGATTGCCATTGCCCACCAAAAACCAGTAAAAACCTGTCACCCCAAGCAAGCCCAAGCCCACCACCAGCATGCCGGTGATGGCGCCGCCGCGAAAAGCGACGTCCAGGGCGGGGCCAATGCCACGGGTAGCGGCCTGCGCAGTGCGCACATTGGCGCGCACCGACACGTTCATGCCGATGAAGCCGCAAGCGCCCGAGAGCACGGCGCCAATGACAAAGCCAATGGCACTGAGTTGATCAAGGAAAAGCCAGATCAGCACGGCCAACACCACGCCCACGATGGCTATGGTTTTGTATTGGCGTGCCAGGTAGGCGGCTGCACCGGTTTGAATGGCTTCTGCAATTTCTTGCATGCGCGCATTGCCGGCATCTTGGGAAAGAATCCAACTGCGGGCCCAAAAGCCGTAAACCACGGCGATCAGTCCACAAATAAGCGCCAATATCAGCGCTGAGTTGCCTGTCATAAAGAGTTCTCCTGTCGTTGTTTCGCTAGGGTGTGGTGCCACGCATGCGGCACCACCGCTGCGTTGCTTCCTCGCCATGAAACCTTCGCTCAGAAGGGGTTCGTACGATTGGCCAACGGGGGCCACTTTACAGGTAATTTCCTCTAATTTTGAGGTCCGCAAGTGGTGAGTAAGTAAAATCAGGGTTAATCCTTAGT
>CAJCCO010000010.1 GCA_903960915.1 uncultured beta proteobacterium | reverse complement strand
CTGCGTGCACCGGGCGCACAGCCCTCCTGCAGCGATTCAAAATCACCGGTCCCTCGGTAATGAACGCGATCAGGCGCATCTGACCACCGCACATCGGGCACAGCAGCGGGAACACTTCGTAGATGCGCGCTATCAGCACCGTGCACAGGTAGTGCGCTGCATGCTTGGGTGGTGCTGGGTGGCGCGCTCGGGCAAAAAGTCGTCGCTCACTGTGGGGCCACCCAGAAAGAAGTTGTCCCAGGTTTGGCCTAGGGGGGGGATGATGCGCTCGTTGCCTTTGACGCGTATTTCTACCTTTTGGACACCCTCAGGGAGTTGCACGTCCAACGGGAGGCGAACGGCCTGGGTACAGTTATTGACGAAAACAGTGCCGATGGACACGACGACCTCCCGAGAAAATGTATACAGCAATTGTGTATGGCAGCTCCGCGGCAGTCCATTGGGCGTTTTACAAAGGTCTCGGTTCCGCCACAGCACACGCTCTACGCGCTCCAGCCTAGAGCCAACTTCCGCTTCCCGCTTCCCGCTTCCCGATTCAAGCCATTGGCCCATGACAGGCGATGGCCCAACTCAGTCGATTACGACAACCTATGCTCGAGACTAATCCAACCTTCCAACAGTGATAGTTTGATACCTAAAGACGAGCAACGTGGTCTGCAAATGCTTTTCCCCATGTTCGCAATCGGTACTGACGGGCATTGGCTTTGAAGTAGGGATCGTTTTCAATCAACTCTATTGCCCGCTCCTTGCTTGACACCTCGAGTACCCAAGCACCGCCGTTGAAATCACCACCTGGTTCATCTTTACACCCGCCCGCCAGTGGAATTTCGGAGATGTGTTCGCGTAGATAGGCGAAATGTTCATCCTGAAGACATCTACGCACATCAAGCATCTCCGGCGTGTCATCAAACACGACTAACCATCGGATTGTGTCTGCCACCATCATCTCCTTTGTAAAAAAGTTCTATGACCAACCGAGTCGTATGCGACTTGGGCCACTTATTGGGCATCGGCTAAGGACGTAATGTTCTGGCTGAACTAGATTACACGCCAACTCGCTTCCTCTTGAGGCAAGTGCAATACAAATTTATTCACTTCAAGCCTACCGATAAAAGCGCGATGCAAATAGGGATCTTGAAGACCTTGGCTAGGCCAAAGTCTGCTTAGTAAACCTCGTGCACTCCACTTGCAGCCATCCTAGAAATTGCTCCAGGGGCTCGCTGATTGAGGTGACGGTGGGAAGTAGCGCGTAGTAACTTGAAGAATGCACGCAGGTGTGTGCAAACGCCTGCACCAGCTCACCTCTTTGCAGCAGGTTGTCGGCAATGGAGCGCCTGGTGAGCGCGACGCCCAGGCCCAGCCTGGCGGCCTCCAGCAAATGCGTTGAATCGGTGAACTCCATGCGGGTCTGGGGCCGATGTGCCAAGGGGGCGGCGTTGGGCATGGAAGAAATCCAGGCCGCCCAATTCTCTATAGAGTGCAACAGCGGCATGCGCATGATTTGCTCAAGTTTTGTGGGTGGGCGATTACCCAAAAGCTGGGGGGATGCAACCAGCAACAAAGCGTCGGGCATCAAGGCACGTGTCACCACATCTGGCCAGTTACCGTGCCCAAATCGGATGGCGCAATCGACGGTTCCGGCATTCAAATCCACATACTCCATAGACCCATGGAGCACCAGCCGAACTTGGGGATACAGACGACAAAAGTCTTGTAGCCTGAGCAACAGCCAACCGTGCGCCAAAGAAGGCAGCACGGAGATGCGAACCACTTGTTCGCCTTTTCTGACCCGGCTGCGCCGCTTGGTGTTTTCTGTGGCATCGGCAATGTCGTCCAGCGCCTGGCGCACCTGGTAGCCATAAATTCGGCCCTGTTCAGTCAACACCAGGCGGCGACCGGTGCGCTCCACCAACTGCACGTCAAGAAAGCTTTCCAAGGCCCGAATCTGGTGCGCAACCGCACCCTGGGTGAGGCTCATGTCCTCGGCTGCGGCGCTGATGGTTCCGAGACGAACCAGGGCGGAAAACGCGCGCAATGCGGATAACGGGGGGGTGTAGCCGGACATGTGAATTTATTTCGCTGAAGCTGCCAAAAAGATTAACACATGGGTCTTGTGCAAATTTCTAGACTTCAAGGGATCGGGGAGTCATCCCCTTTACCCACCACAAACCGGAGTATCTACATGTTGATTGACGAAATTCGCTCTTTTTTAACCGACTACTTTGACGTCTTGCAAACGCAAGACATGGCAATGTTTGACCGTGTTTTTCACAAGGATTGCGTCTTGTATTCTCAGCAAGACAACGCGATGGTGGTACGCCCCTTTGCGGCCTATCGCTCCATGGTGCAAGGGCGTGAGGCGCCAGTGGTGGGCAACTTCCCACGCAGCGAGGAGCTGCTGATGGCCGAATTTTTGTCACCCACCATGGCCGTGGTCAAGGTGCGTCTGCGTTTGTTTAACAACATCATGGAAGACCATCTGAATTTGATGAAGCACGAAGGCCGATGGATGATTTACGCCAAGCACTTCACCCGCGTTGGCAGCGCCTGAGTACGGCCCAGGCCATCACCCCTTCGACAACGCCCGTAGTGCCAACTTAATACCCTCGCTCACGCCCACCTCGGCTGGCAGGGCTTTGAGGGCAGCGGCGGCTTCTTTGTCGCTGTAGCCCAGGGCCAGCAGGGCTTGCAGAATGTCGCCTTGGGTGTCGTTGGCCACGGTGGTGAAGAGGCCCATGTCTGGCCCGAGCTTGCCTTTGAGTTCCAGCAGCAGGCGCTCAGCAGTTTTTTTGCCAATGCCGGGCACTTTGATAAGTCGCCCGGCTTCTTGCAGAGTGATGGCGTTGGACAACTCGGCCACGCTCATGCCCGAGAGCACCGACAAAGCCGTGCGCGGCCCCACACCTGAAATCTTGATGAGCTGCCGAAAGGCCTCGCGCTCCTGCGCATTTTCAAAGCCGTAGAGTATTTGCGCGTCTTCGCGCACCACAAAATGCGTGAGCAGGCTAACGCGTTGGCCCACTTCGGGCAGGTTGTAGAAGGTGCTCATAGGCACATGCACCTCGTAGCCCACGCCATTGCAGTCCACCAGCACCTGGGGCGGGTTTTTGTGGTCTAGCGTGCCAGTAAGTTTGCCTATCATTTTTTGCCCATCATTTCTTATCCATCATTAATTGCCTATCATTGGGTGAACCTTTTCAGGAATTATCAACTTGATTCTCAGACACCTGTTTTCCCCGCCGAACAACACCCGCCTGTCGCATTTGTGCGGTCCCATGGACGCGCATTTGCGCACCATTGAGACAGCGCTCCAAGTGAAGATTGCGCACCGCCACGAGCAGTTCAAGGTGGACGGCACCAAGGCCAACGCCAAACGCGGCATGGAAATGCTGCAAGCCATGTATGAAATGGCGGCTCGCCCCATTGAGCCGGCCATGGTGCAGCTGATGCTGGCGGGCGATGCCGACATGGACGCCACCGACGGCCCCTCGCTCAAAACCAAACGCAGCGACCTGAAGCCGCGCACCCTGAACCAGGCCACCTACCTGGACCAGATTGCCAGCCACGACATCACCTTTGGCATTGGCCCGGCCGGCACGGGCAAGACGTATTTGGCGGTAGCCATGGCGGTCGACGCTTTGCAACGCAGCGCGGTGCAGCGCATTGTGCTGACGCGTCCGGCGGTAGAAGCCGGCGAGCGCCTGGGCTTTTTGCCGGGCGACCTGAACCAGAAAATTGACCCCTACTTGCGCCCGCTCTACGACGCGCTGTACGACCTGATGGGCTTTGAGCAGGTGCAAAAGGCGTTTGAGCGCCAAACGATTGAAGTGGCCCCGCTGGCTTTCATGCGCGGGCGCACGCTGAACACGGCGTTTGTGATTTTGGACGAGGCGCAAAACACCACGCCCGAGCAGATGAAGATGTTTCTCACGCGTATTGGCTTTGGCTCCAAGGCGGTGGTCACGGGCGATGTGAGCCAGATTGACCTGCCCAAAACCCAGCTCAGCGGCTTGGTGGAGGCCGAGCGGGTGCTCAGGCGCGTGCCGGGCATTGCCATGTGCCACATGACCAGCCAGGATGTGGTGCGCCACCCGCTGGTAGCACGCATTGTGGACGCCTACGACGCGCAGGGGCGCTCCTCGCGCATGGCTGACAACTTGGCTGCGGATGCTCATGCTGATGCTGATGCTGATGCAGCTACCGAGACCGATAAAGTGGTGGCACGCCCGCGTGCGCGCAAGAAAGCCCTTTGATTTTTATATTCACCCGCCCCGCCGGCCAAGACCGCCGGGGAGCCAGGACCTCACTCCATGTTGATGCTCAATGAACTTACTTTGTCCCTGCAATTTGGCAAGCTGGACAACGCCGCCTTGCACCGCGCCGCTTTGCCGCGCCACAAGGTGGCCCGCTGGATTCGCCACGCCCTGCAAAGCGATGCTGAAATCACCGTGCGCATCGTGGACGCCGAAGAAGGCCAGGCCTTGAACCGGGATTACCGC
The DNA here is from genome assembly GCA_903960915.1 of uncultured beta proteobacterium. Classification (GTDB taxonomy): domain Bacteria; phylum Pseudomonadota; class Gammaproteobacteria; order Burkholderiales; family Burkholderiaceae_C; genus Rhodoferax. The sequence continues at coordinate 30,629 of CAJCCO010000010.1, read as the reverse complement.
AAAAAAGATGCCGCCACCAACGTGCTGACCTTTGACTACAACCAGGAGCCCGTGGTCTGCGCCGACCTGGTGTTGTGCGCGCCGGTGGTGGCGCAAGAGGCCAAGGAACAGGGCAAAACGCTGCAAGCCCACTACGCCCACTTGCTGGTGCACGGCGCGCTGCACGCGCAGGGCTGGGACCATGAAACCAGCGAAGAAGACGCCTTGGTGATGGAACTGCGCGAGACAGAAATTTTGAACCGGCTGGGCTTTGACAACCCGTATTGAATTTTGTATTAACGGTTGCAGTGAGCGGGCTGACCGCGCACGCTGACCAGGTTCAAGGCGCGATGCGCAGCGGGATGGTGACCGGGCCGTCGTTGACCAGGTGCACCTGCATGTCGGCGGCAAAGACGCCGGTTTTCACCACGGGGTGCGCCGCGCGGGCTTGCGCCACAAAATAATCGTACAAACGGCGCCCGTCTTCAGGACGAGCAGCCTGCGTGAAGCTGGGCCGGTTGCCGCCGCTGACGTCGGCGGCCAGGGTGAACTGGCTCACGATCAGCAAGCCGCCTGAGGTGCCCTGCCCGTCCAGGTCTTGCACGCTGAGGTTCATTTTGCCGGCGGCGTCGCTGAAGATGCGCAGTTTCAAAACCTTGGCCAGCAATCGGTCGGCTTGGACTTCGGTGTCGCCCTGTTCAGCGCACAACAGCAGCAACAGACCGGCGCCAATTTGTCCGTGCACCTGCCCGTCAATCACCACGTGCGCCTGGCTGACACGTTGCAGAACGGCAATCACCGGGGCGCTTTCTTGGGTTTCATATCAGATCGCGGGGGTCGTCAAAGTGCGCTTCCACATCGTTGGGCAAGAGCTGAATGGTGGCGCGCAAACCAGGCACGGCGCTCATCAGCGCCTGCTCTACGCTGGCCCGCACTGCGGCTGCGCGGCCTAGGGACCAACTGGCGGGCATGTGCATGTGCAAATCAACAAAGCGGCGTTGGCCCGAGCGTCGGGTGCTGAGGTGGTCGAAGCGGATGGTGTGGTGCTCAAACTCGGCCAGGGTGGTCTGAATTTGTTGCAGCACCTCGGGCTCCAGCGCCTCGTCCATCAAGCCCTGAGAAGAGCGCCACATGAGGTGCACGCCTTCACGCAAAATATTGATGGCCACACCAATGGCCACCACCGCATCGAGCCAGAGCCAGCCCGTCAGGCCCACCGCGCCAATGCCGATGACCACGCCCACCGAGGTCCAGACGTCGGTGACCAGGTGGCGGGCATCGGCCTCCAGCGCCATGGAGCGGTGCTCTTTGGCCGCGCGAAACATGACCCAGGCGAGCAAGCCGTTCAAGGTGGAGCTGACCACAGAGAGCGCCAGCCCCCAACCCACTTGCGTCAATGGCTGCGGGTCAAACAGGCGATGGCCGGCGGCCCACATGATGCCCATGGCGGCGGCAATGATCAAAATGCCTTCAAAGCCGCTGGAAAAATATTCGGCCTTGTGGTGGCCGTAGGGGTGGTCTTCATCCGCCGGGCGCTGGGCAATGGTGACCATCATCAGTGCAAAAATGGCGCTGGCCAGGTTGACCAGCGACTCCATGGCGTCAGACAGCAGGCCAACCGAATCGGTGATGTACCAAGCCAGGGTTTTGAGCGCGATGGTGATGACCGCGACCACGACCGACGCCCCCAGCAGGCGCTGTGGGGTCAGCCAATGTTTAGGCAGCAGGCCCAGGCCCATGTTCAAGCCAGCGTCACCTTGGCAAACTTGCGCTTGCCAACCTGCACCACATAGGTTCCAGCGCCCAGCTTGAGGCCCTTGTCGCTGACCACGCCGGAGTCAATGCGCACGCCGCCGCCGTCAATCAGGCGGTTGCCTTCTCCGCTGGAGGCGGCCAGACCGGCCATTTTGAGCAAGGCGCCAATGCCCAGTGCGGCGCCGCCGTCCCCCAGGGGCAGGCTGAGTTCGGCAATGTCGTCAGGCACGCCACCCTTGCTGCGGTTGACAAAGTCTTGTTCGGCTGCATCAGCCGCCGCCGGGCTGTGAAAGCGCGCGGTGATTTCTTTGGCCAACGCCACTTTGGCGTCTTTCGGGTTGCGCCCGGCTGCTACTTCTTGCTTCAGCGCTTCAATTTGCGCCTCGGACTGGAAGCTCAGCAAGGTGTACCAACGCCACATCAGCACGTCAGAGATGCTCAGCACCTTGGCAAACATGGTGTTGGCGTCTTCGCTGATGCCGATGTAGTTGTTCTTGCTCTTGGACATTTTCTCGGTGCCGTCCAGGCCTTCGAGCAGCGGCATGGTCAGAATGCACTGGGCTTCTTGACCGTATTCGGCCTGCAAATGGCGTCCCACCAGCAAGTTGAACTTTTGGTCGGTACCGCCGAGCTCCAGGTCGCTCTTGAGGGCCACGCTGTCGTAGCCCTGCATCAGCGGGTACAAAAACTCATGCACGCTGATGGGCGTGCCGGAGTGAAAACGGTCGTGAAAGTCGTTGCGCTCCATCATGCGGGCCACGGTATAGCGGGCCGCCAGCTGAATCATGCCGCGTGAACCCAGGGCGTCACCCCATTCGCTGTTGTAGCGAATCTCGGTGCGGGCGGGGTCCAGCACCATGGAGGCCTGTTTGTAATAAGTCTGGGCGTTGGCCTCAATTTGCTCGCGCGTCAGGGGCGGGCGGGTGCTGTTACGGCCCGACGGGTCGCCAATCAGGGAGGTGAAGTCGCCAATCAAAAAGATGACGGTGTGCCCCAAATCCTGCAGCTGGCGCATTTTATTGAGCACCACGGTGTGGCCAATGTGGATGTCGGGTGCTGTCGGGTCCAGCCCCAGTTTGATGCGCAAGGGCGTGCCCGTGGCCTCCGAGCGCGCCAGTTTTTTGACCCATTCGTCTTGCGGGATCAGCTCTTCGCAGCCGCGCAACGACACCGCCAGGGCTTCGCGAACTCGGTCAGTGACGGCAAACTGGGGGGCTGGTGCTTGATTCATAAGGGTTTTTATTGATGCCATGGGGTGAGACGAAGTTATACTCCAGCCTCGTCTAGCGCCGGATTTTATGTTGCCCCGTCGGCCTGGACCCTCTAGACAGGGTCGCGCGCTACAAAAAAACACCAACCAGAATCGGACCCTCAGTTTTGATCACAGGCATTGTCAGCACCGCGAATGAACTTCTGAGCCAGGCTCGGCGTGTCATTCGAACCCATCCCAAACACCTGACTGCGGCCATCGCAGCCTTGTTGCTGGGTGGCGGTGGCGGCGCTTTTGCCCTGGCCAACTTTGCACCTGACGCCTCCAATCTGGCCGTGCGCGAAGTGGTTGAGTCGGTACAAACTTTGCCCTTGCACACTGCCGCAGACATGGGCCTGCAACCGCTCACGCTGTACCGCTCTGACATCACCCGCTCTTCTGACACGGCAGACACCCTGCTCAAACGCCTGGGTATTCAAGACACCGGCGCTGCCGCTTTCTTACGCTCCGATTCCAATGCCCGCCAAGTGCTGCTGGGCCGCGCTGGCCGCAATGTGACCGTAGAAACCAGCGAGTTCAACACCCTGCTCAAACTCAGCGCCCGCTGGAGCCCCGAGGATGATGGCAATTTCAAACGCCTGGTACTCGAAAAAACCGACCAGGGTTTTCAGTCGCGCATTGAAACGGCGGCCCTGAGCGCGTCCACCCGCATAGCCAGCGGCACCATCCAGTCCTCGCTGTTTGCTGCCACTGATGAAGCCAAAATTAACGACAACGTCGCCATCCAGCTGGCCGAAATTTTCTCCGGCGACATCGACTTTCACCGCGCTTTGCGCAAGGGCGACCGGTTCTCGGTGGTCTACGAAGCGCTGGAGGGCGACGGCGAACCCCTGCGCACTGGCCGCGTGCTGAGTGCGGAGTTTGTAAATAACGGCAAAACCTTCCAGGCCATGTGGTTCCCAAGCCCCTTAGCGGGTAACACAGCGGGTAACACGGCGGGTAACACGGCGGGTCAGGTCAGCGCAATGTCCAGTGACAAAGCCACCAGCAAAGGCGCTTACTACACATTGGACGGCAAGAGTCTGCGGCGCGCCTTTTTGGCCTCGCCCATGGAGTTTTCCCGGGTGACCAGTGGTTTTGCCATGCGCTTTCACCCCATTTTGCAAAAATGGCGGGCCCACCTCGGGGTCGATTACGCCGCGCCCACTGGCACGCCGGTACGCAGCATTGGTGACGGCATCGTGGAGTTTGCCGGCGTTCAAAACGGTTTCGGCAATGTCGTGTTTATCAAACACGGGGGGCAGAACACCACGGTTTATGCCCACCTGAGCCGCATTAATGTGAAAAAAGGGCAGTCGGTCACCCAAAGCCAAAACATTGGTGCGGTGGGCGCTACCGGTTGGGCTACTGGCCCACACCTGCATTTTGAGTTCCGGGTTGACGGTCAACACCGCGACCCTCTTACCCTGGCCCGCCAAAGCGAGGCGGTGCCTGTCACCGCTGCGCTCAAGCCGCAGTTTGACAAATTGGCGTCTGGCGTCCGTTTGCAACTGACTGCTGCGGCCACCTTGCAGCAAACCAGAACGCAATAAGCCATTGCCAAACGCCTTGGCCAGACACCCTTGCCATTCATGCTTAGTAGCGTTGGGTAAATGGTGCAACTGGTGTAACTGGTGCACTTGGTGTGAGCCACAAGTAACCAAGCCCCATGTCTGAGCTTTATATCGGTCTCATGTCCGGCACTTCGCTGGATGGTGTGGACGGTGTTCTGGCTGATTTTTCTGGCGACGCCCTGCGGATCTTGGGCCACGCCAGTGCACCCATGCCCCAGCCCTTGATGCAAGAGCTGCTGGCGCTCAATTCCGCCGGGCTCAACGAACTGCACCGGGCCGCCCTGGCCGCCAATGCGCTGGTACGTATTTATGCGCAGGTGGTGGCCGAGCTGCTCCATAGCAGCGGTATAACGCCGGCCCAGGTTCGCGCAGTAGGCGCCCATGGCCAGACCGTGCGGCACCAGCCACAGGGCTTTGAAGGCACGGGCTACACGCTGCAACTGAACAACCCCGCGCTGCTGGCCGAGCTCACCGGCATCGACGTGGTGGCCGATTTTCGCAGCCGGGATGTGGCTGCCGGCGGCCAAGGCGCACCGCTGGTGCCCGCTTTTCACCAAGCCGTCTTTGGCCGCCGCGACGAGGCCGTGGCCATTTTGAACATTGGCGGTTTTGCCAACCTCACCGTACTGGGCCCTACGGCTTCTGGCGACGTGCTTGGCTTTGACTGTGGCCCGGGCAACGCTTTGATGGACGCCTGGTGCCTGCAACACACCGGGCACGCCTTCGATGTCGATGGCGCCTGGGGCGCCGCTGGCACCGTGCAAGCCGACTTGCTAACCGCCTTGCTGGCCGAGCCCTTCTTTGCCTTGACTGTGCCCAAAAGCACAGGGCGCGACCTGTTTAACCCGTCCTGGCTAAGTGCGGTGCTGGGCGCCTATCCAGGCCTGCAGCCCGCCGATGTGCAAGCCACTTTGACCGAACTCACAGCACGCGCCTGCGCGGACGATGTGAAGCGCTATGCCCCTGCAAGCCCTGGTTTGATTGTGTGTGGGGGCGGCGCCTTCAACCAGCACCTGATGCAACGCCTGCAAGCGCATTTACCAGCCCACAAGGTGGCCTCTTCTCATGCCCATGGCTTGCCACCGCAGCAGGTAGAAGCGGCGGCTTTTGCCTGGTTGGCACGGCAAACCATGCGCCGTGAAACGGCCAGCCTGCAAAAGGTAACGGGCGCCAAAGGCGCCCGCGTGCTGGGTGCAATTTACCCGGCTTGAAGCCGGTCAATGCCTCAGGTCGAGAAGCTCGATCCGCAGCCACAGGTGGTGGTGGCATTGGGGTTTTTAATCACAAACTGGGCGCCCTGCAGATCTTCTTTGTAGTCAATCTCGGCACCCAGAAGGTACTGGTAACTCATGGCATCTATCAGCAGGGAAACGCCATTTTTGGTCATGGTGGTGTCGTCTTCATTGGTGATTTCATCAAAGGTGAAACCATATTGAAAACCTGAACAGCCGCCGCCTTGCACGAATACCCGGAGCTTCAACTCGGGGTTACCTTCTTCGGCGATCAGGTCCGCCACTTTGGCCGCGGCGCTGTCAGTAAAGACAATGGGGGTAGGCATTTCTGTCTGGATAATTTCTGCAACGGCGCTCATGAGTCACTCCGATTTATGGGTTGGACGCAATAGTACAGCAATTTGCTCAAGTTCTGTATTTACGGATTATTTGCCGCTAGTTTGAGTGCGGGTTTTTCCTCGGCTGCCAGCAACGGGGACAACTGCCCGGCAATCAGGGCGCCCTGGTGCATTTCCAGGGCCGCGTAATGCACATCACCATGAATGCGAGCCTTGGGCTGCAACTCCAGCATGACGCGGGCATACACCGGGCCATTGACTTCGCCATTGATGATGATGTGGTCGGCATGAATTTCACCGGTCACCACAGCGGTTTGCGAAATCACCAAAATGCTGGGCATGTCCTCTGGGGAGGTGATGTTGCCCTTAATCGTGCCGTCAATGCGCAAACCTTCAGAAAAGTTCAGATGACCCTCAATGCGACTGCTTTCGGCAATCAGACTTTTGATGGGGGGTTGCTTGTTGCGGCTAAACATAGGGGCTCACCTTGTAGAAATCGTGGCTATAAATTGATGGACTGGGTGGCTCTGGCCGTGGTGCCTTCCAGCACTTTGGCCGTCACACTTTTGATCAGTACTTGGGGCGGCAGTTCAAAAACGCCTTGCAAACGGCCGTACTGCTTGAGCTTGAGCGGCTGCGCCCCCCCTGGCAGCAAAGCCGACCAGGGTTTGCCATTTTGAAGTCCGGCAAATGTCACTTCAAGGCGGCCATTGAATTCAGGGGCGTTCTTGGCGGACTGAATCACCAGCACTTGCCATTTGATCTCACGTCCGTTGCGCAATTCAGCCTGCAAGCCGCGTATCAACAGGCCAGGCGCGCCAGCGGTCAGGCCGGAGGTGGGAATCAGCTTTTCAAAAAATCCGAGGTCATCGCGCAAGGCCAAAATTTCGTCTTCCAGTTGCTTGTTTCTCGCACTCAGCTTTTGCTGCGCCACTTTTTCAGAGGTGAGCAGTGTCTCTGCCGTGTTGGCAATGGACTGCGCCTTGTCGCGCGTGTCTTTCAAGGTCAGCATTTCTTCGCGCAAGGTGGAGAGTTCCAACTGGGTCTTGCGCAATTCGCCCTTGGAGCCTTGGTCCAGGCCAGCAATGTCTTTGCCAAATTCGAACGCCCACAAACCAATGGCCGCACAAAAGCCACACACGATGGCGACCAGCGCCCAACGAAACGGCCAAGGCAATGCGCTGCGCACGGCCATGCGCGGGGCGCTGACGGTCAGACGGCGAAGAATCAGGCGGAGTCGCATAGAACGCGGAGTCTAGCAGCGCCAACAAAAAAGCCGCCAGAACCTGCGCTCTGACGGCTTTTTTGAGGGGCAACCGTTCGGCTGCGCTTCTCTTGTTGAGATTAGCGCTTGCTGAACTGCTTGCGACGACGAGCGCCGTGGAAACCGACCTTTTTACGTTCGACTTCACGGGCATCGCGGGTCACGAAGCCGGCTTTGCTCAACTCGGGCTTGAGTGTGGCATCGTAATCAATCAGGGCGCGGGTAATACCGTGACGCACAGCGCCAGCCTGACCAGACTCACCGCCACCAGACACATTGACCATGATGTCAAAGGTTTCAGCGTGGTTTGTCAGCATCAGGGGCTGTTTGCAAATCATGATAGAAGTTGCGCGACCAAAGAAGTTCTCAATGGCTTTGCCATTCACAACGATCTGGCCAGAGCCTTTTTTCAGGAAAACACGGGCGACGCTTGATTTGCGACGGCCGGTACCATTGTTCCATTCACCAATCATTTCAAGGCTCCTTAGATTTCCAACACTTTGGGTTGCTGGGCAGTATGCGGGTGCTCAGCGCCACCGTATACCTTGAGCTTCTTGATCATGGCGTAGCCCAGGGGTCCCTTGGGCAGCATGCCCTTGACGGCTTTTTCCAAAGCGCGGCCAGGGAACTTGGCTTGCATGTCGCGGAAGTTGATGGCAGAAATGCCGCCAGGGTAGCCAGAGTGGCTGTAATACACTTTGTCAGTGGACTTGGCGCCCGTGACACGCAGCTGGGCTGCGTTGATGATGACGATGAAGTCACCGGTATCGACGTGAGGCGTATAAATGGCCTTGTGTTTGCCGCGCAAACGGAGAGCAACTTCGCTGGCTACTCGTCCGAGGACCTTGTCGGTCGCGTCAATCACAAACCACTCGTGCACCACGTCAGCGGGTTTGGCGCTGAAGGTTTTAGTCATGAGTTTTCTCTTGAAAAGAAGGTTTGTCGGGCTCTTTTCCACGGTCGGTGTTCCTCTGATGGGAACCTCTTAGGTGGGAGTTCTAGCTTCGCCGCGGAGCCACAAAAGCGCTGCGAAGCCCGCGATTATACGAAATTTGCCAGCGCCCGGTTACCATTGGCCTATGTTCAGTTATAGACACGCCTTTCATGCCGGCAACCACGCCGACGTTCTCAAGCACACCGTGCTCATCGCCATCCTGCGGCACCTGGCCCTCAAAGACACAGCGTTAACGGTGTTTGACACCCATGCCGGCGCGGGTCTGTACCGGCTCGATGGCGACTACGCCGAAACCAGTGGCGAAGCCGCCGAGGGTTTCTTGCGCTTGATTTCCCCGGAAAAAAGGGCGCTGCCCCCAGCCAACAACGACAAGTTGGCCATCAAATCCATCGCCGAAGGCCTGGCCCCCGCCATTCAGGACTACCTGGACCTGGTGGCCAGCTTCAATGCCAAGGGCAGCCACCGGGTGTACCCCGGCTCGCCGTTCCTCATTCAGCGACTGCTGCGCGATCGCGACAAGCTCAAGCTGTTTGAGCTGCACCCCACCGACGCCAAAACACTGGCCGCCAACATCGCCCAACTGGAAGCAGGCCGCCAAGTCGCCGTGCTCCGTGAAGACGGCTTTGAGGGCCTGAAAAAGTTTCTGCCGCCGCCAGCACGCCGCGCCCTGGTCTTGTGCGACCCCAGCTACGAGATCAAGACCGACTACCAACGTGTGGCCGCCATGGTGGCCGACTCGCTGGTGCGCTTTGCCACCGGCACCTATGTGGTGTGGTACCCCATCATTCCGCGCCCTGAGGCGCATGATGTGCCGCGCAAGCTCAAAACGCTGGCAACCAAGGCGGGCAAAAGCTGGCTCAATGCCACGCTCACCGTGAAATCGAGCAAGCTCTATTCAGACGACACCGGTGTGGTCAAACGCCCGGGCTTACCCGCCAGCGGCATGTTCGTGATCAACCCACCCCACACCCTGAAACAGGCGCTCAAAGACGCCTTGCCGCAATTGGCGGCCTTGCTGGGTCAGGACCAGCACGCCACGTCATCGGTGGACTCTGGCGGTTGAGAAAACAGCCCCTGGTGTGAAATAAGCCGCCCTTTTCGGGGCCTCGCCAAATTTAAGATGGGACTCCTTTGAAACACCAGGAACTCCCCCTGGCAAGCCCCCATGATTCTGGTGACCGGCGGTGCGGGCTATATCGGCTCACATACATGTGTTGAACTGCTCACCTCCGGCCAGGAGGTCACCGTATTCGACAACTTCAGCAACAGCCAGCCTGAAGCCTTGGCCCGCGTCGAACGCATCACCGGCAAACGACCCCACCTGATTGAAGGCGACCTGTGTGACCAAGCCGCCTTGTTGTCTGCCCTGCGCACCAGCCGGGCGCAATCGGTCATGCACCTGGCAGGACTCAAGGCCGTGGGCGAATCGGTGCTGCAACCCCTGAGCTATTACGACAACAACGTGGTTGGCACCCTCCACCTGCTGCACGCCATGCAGGCCTGCGGTGTCAAAACCCTGGTGTTCAGCTCCTCGGCCACGGTCTACGGCCAACCGCAACAACTGCCACTCACAGAAGACCACCCCCTCTCAGCCACCAACCCCTACGGCCAAACCAAACTGGTGATTGAGAACATGCTGCGTGACCTGTACCGCAGCGACGGGGCCTGGCGCATTGCCATCCTGCGTTACTTCAACCCGGTGGGGGCGCACCCCAGCGGGCTGATTGGCGAAGACCCGCGCGGCATCCCCAATAACCTGCTGCCCCTGGTGGCCCAGGTCGCTTTGGGACAGCGGGAATTTCTACCCGTGTGGGGCAATGACTACGACACCCCGGACGGCACCGGCGTACGCGACTACCTGCATGTGGTGGACCTGGCCCAAGGTCACCTCAAGGCGCTGGAAAGACTGAACAAGTCGCCTCAATGCCTGAGCGTCAACCTGGGAACCGGTTTGGGCTACAGCGTGCTGGACATGGTGCACGCCTTCGAACAAGCCAGTGGCCGTCGCGTGCCCTACCAAATCAGGCCGCGCCGGGCAGGCGATGTCGCCACCTGCTACGCCGAACCCAAGCGGGCTACTCAGTTGCTAAACTGGCAAGCAAATTTAAATTTGGCCAGCATGTGTGCCGACGCTTGGCGTTGGCAGACTGCCAACCCCCGGGGTTATGAGCCGACCGCTGGCCGCCCTGCCCCGCCTACACTTGCCACATGAAAACAATGAATGGAGCCCTGCATGGCTAAAGGCATGATTCTGGCCGCCGGCCAAGGCACCCGCGTGCGTCCACTCACGCGGGACCTGCCCAAGCCCATGGTGCCGATTCTGGGCAAACCGGTGATGGAATACTTGATCGAGCACCTGGCCCGCCACGGCATCACCGAAATCATGGTCAACGTGGCTTACCACCACCACAAAATTGAAGAGTATTTTGGTGACGGTAGCCGCTGGGGCGTGCAAATTGGCTACGCCTACGAGGGCGTGCGCGAACACGGCGACGTTCTGCCGCGCCCCATGGGATCGGCCGGCGGCATGCGCCGCATCCAGGACTTCAGCGGCTTCTTTGATGAAACCACCCTGGTGCTGTGCGGCGATGCCCTGATTGACCTGGACATCACCGCCGCCTTGGTAGAACACCAAGCCAAAGGCGCCCTGGCCAGCGTGGTGGCGCTGGATGTGCCCCTGGCCGACGTCAGCAGCTATGGCATTGTGGTGGCCGACTCTGAAGGCCGCATTCAGTCCTTCCAAGAAAAACCACAGCCCGAGCAAGCCAAATCCACCCTGGCCAGTACCGGCATCTACATCTTCGAGCCCGCCGTGCTGGACCTCGTCCCCTCGGGCACCATTTACGACATTGGCTCGCAACTATTCCCCCAACTGGTGGCGCAGAAGCTGCCATTTTTTGTACAAAACCGTCCCTTCAACTGGATCGACATTGGCCGGGTCAGTGATTACTGGTCAGTCTTGCAGCGGGTCTTGCGCGGTGAAATTGCGCAAATGAAGATGCCAGGGCGGCAGGTCAAACCCGGCGTCTGGGTTGGGCTCAATACCTCCATTCCTTGGGACGAGGTCAGCATCACCGGGCCGGTTTATATTGGCTCAAGCGTGCGCATAGAACCCGGTGCCACCATCACTGGCCCGGCCTGGATTGGGCATGGCAGCCACATACGCGCCGGGGCGCAGGTGGTGCGCAGCATTCTGTTTGAGTACACGCGCATTGCCGCCGATATGCAATTTATCGAGATGATTGTCTCGCCTGACTACTGCGTCAATTGCCACGGCCAGACCCTGTACCGGGGTGACGACACCGCCCTGCTGCGCTGGGGCGATGCCCGGGCCTGATGTTCAGCAAGTGCGCCCCTTGATCCGGGATGACAAATGCCAAGTCTTGTCACAGAATGAATCAGCCGACTAATTTCTGAGCGCACCCTCCCTAGTTCAGGGGCTCAGAAGTTTGCCGGTTGCATCATCTCTACCGGAGGACTGCCAAGTGCCAAATTCAATTCTCAGAGCGGGCAAAAAAGCCTTCAAACACAGCCTGCGCCTTGGCATTGCCAACCTGCCGCGCGACCTCAGATTTGCCCTCTACCGGTCTTTCGTCGAATGTGACCCGAACCCGGACGAACGCCTGGTGCTCAAAATTGCTGAAACCCAGGAAGAACTCGAAGCCTGCTTTCGTCTTCTGCATGACGCCTATGTGAGCAGCGGCTTCATGAAGCCCGATCCCAGCGGCATGCGCTTGTCCATCTACCATGCCCTCCCCACCACCACCACCCTGTGTGCGAAATACGATGGGCAAGTGGTGGGCACCATTTCCTTGATTCGGGAAAGTGTTTTTGGCTTCCCCCTGCAAAGTATTTTTGACCTGACCCGGGTGCGGCAACAAACCGGCAATATTGCCGAAGTGTCAGCGCTAGCCGTTCACCCCAGTTTTCGCAAAACCGGGGGCATGATTCTGTTTCCCCTGATGAAATTCATGTACGGCTATTGCACCAGCTTCTTTGATACGCGTCACTTGCTCATCGCCGTCAACCCCGACCGGATCGATCTCTATGAATCCTTGCTGTTCTTTCAACGCCTGTCCGAGAACGTGGTGGCCAGTTACGACTTTGCCAATGGCGCCCCAGCCGTAGGCGCCAGCTTGGACCTGTACCAGGCGCCCGGTGTGTTTGAGCGGGCTTATGGGCACAAAGCCGACCAGAAAAATCTGTACAAGTACTTTGTCAAGACCGTGCTGCCCAACATCATGTTGCCCAACCGTCGCTACTTCACCACCAACGACCCCGTCATGACCGCTGACTTGCTGGACTATTTTTTCAACCAGAAATCCGGTATTTTTCAAGCATTGGACACACGCAAAAAACGCCTGCTGCACGCCATTTACAACCTGGAGAGCTATAGACGCATCCTGCCGGCGGTGCCTGCCGAATCCAGCCCTTACGATGCGTTACGCCAGCACCAACGGTATTCCGTGTCCTGCCCGGGCGTATTTCACTGTGGAACGGTCAGCGCACACAACGCCAGCAGCCTGCAAATTGTGGAGTTGTCTGAATACGGTTTCCAGGCCATCGCCCGCGACGAACTGCCCCTGAAAACCTGGGGTGACGCGCAAATCGAACTCGGCAGCGCAGAGCACTCCAGCGTCAAAGTCATGGCGGTGCGGCGACAGACCGGGCCGCTCAATCAAGTCTACGGTTTTCGTCTTGGTGAACCCGATGAGCCGTGGCGAAAATTTGTGCATGCGCTGGCGCTGGGCACCACGCACGAAGACCTGGAGCACGCCAGCCGCTTTCTAGTCGTTTAGGGCTGGGGGTAAGGTCTTGAACACATGCCGCCCTCTTCAGTTCAATTCAACTGGCGGTCTTTCAACATCTGCAAAATGAATTGCGACGGAATGGCGTAGCTGATACCCGAGGGTTGCGACAAAGCAGACTCCCGCGAGCCTTTGATAAACACCATGTTGACGACACCCAGCACCTCGCCTGTCTCTGGGTCAAACAAAGGGCCACCACTGTTACCGGGGTAGGCTGTTCCATCCAGCTGAAACACATTAAAACTGGCCCCACTGCGCAGGGTGCGCACCGTGCGTTCACTCAGTTGCTGGGCCGATGCAGAAGGCGTGGCAAAAGCCACAATTGACGAGATGATGCCCCTATGGGTCACTGGTGAAAAACCCAATGCACCGCCAATGGGAAAGCCCATGAAGGCCACCGCCTGCCCCTCCTGCACCAGCCGAGAATCACGCATCACCAGGGTGGGCATCGGCGGGCCCTCAAAACTCAACAAAGCCAGGTCGTGCACAACATCCACTTCCAGAATCACGGCTGAGCGCATCTGCAACTCTTTCTTTTCCAAACCAACCATCACCACCCAGCTGGAATCGGTATCGCCATCGGTGATGGCCTGCTCAATCAAATGCGCATTGGTGATGATGTGGTTGCCATTGCCCACCACAAATCCAGCCCCCCTGAGGCCAAACCGCGGACTGTTGGTGTTCTTGTACGTCCCCACAATCACCACCCCCGGCTTCACCTTGGCGATGACACTTTGCATGTCGGCTTGCGCAGAGAATGCGACAAACCAGGCAAGAAGAAAAACAACTAATTTGTAAACCATGGCATGCGTCTCCTGAGTCCGAAGCGCACCCACTTTCACGGCGTCGCTCGCTGAACCTTGTTGGCCGTACTGGCGGATAGATCTGAAGAAAAGTATCGTTGCAAGGCTTTGCGCGCCAGATGAGAAATCACAAGATTCAAGGGCATGCGCAAATAATGTGAGCGCACATACAAAAGCCAATGTGCCATCCCGCTAAAAGCAAGTTCACTGCTCGGGTGCTTGGGTACAAGTGCCCGCTTGAACAAGGCCAGCGTCAGCGCCCGGCCCGGCCCGGCCGGCGCCATGCGCGCTAATTCATGCTGCAAGGGCACAGGGCATACCGGCCCAAAAAACCGCTCAATGTGCTGCAGCACATGAAACAGCGGTTCACCCAGCCCCAAGGCGTGCGCCCGGGTCAGCAGGTCAGGCCAAAACTGCGCATCGCGGCCAAAGTGCAGCAGCAGGTCATGCATGTCGAGCAAGTCCCGCAAGCCCTTGTTCAACTCACCTTCCTGAAACAAATGCACCGCGCTGTGCAACACCATATCGGCCGGGCACAACACATAGCAACCTGCCAACCCCTCAATCGGCACCATGCGCTCAAGCAACTGCCGCCCCGCCACCCGAAAGCGCGAGGTGGGCGGAGAAATCGTGTGGTGAACGTCTACCACTGTGCCCCGCTGCACATGCCGCAAGGGCGCAATTTCATGCATCCACGTGCGGTAGTAACGGTCTTTGTAGGCATCCATGTCCTCATGAATCCAGCCAGCGCGAAAGAGCGCACTTTCAACCGTGTTCAAGTCTTCATGCGCCACCAGAATGTCAATGTCTGAAAAAATTCGCCCAGCCGCTGGTGGCAAACCCGCCATCAGGTAAGCCGCACCCTTGAGCAACACCACCGGCCCGCTGAAGCCACGCAAAGCCCGTTGAATGCAAGCCACCTCCCATTGCACCTCGCGGTGCTGACGGTCGAGTAGCCGGCGCATGCCCTCCAGATACTGGCGCACTGGCCCGGGCACGTCATGCCATCGGCCCTGCGCCCAAAGGTGTTGGGCCAACCGTCCCAGCAACTGGGTTTGCCGAGCCTGCCCCAGTAAATTTTCCCATTCGCGGGGGCTCAAGGCCAGCGGCTCACAGGCTGGTTGCCACACGGCAGAAATCAGCCCGTCCTTCATGCCGCTTCAGCGTGTGCCAACTGCTCAAACACCCCAACCGCCTCCTCTAGGCGGCCATAGCTGAAGTCGTAACAAGCACTGCCCGACACCAGGTGCGACAGCGCCTCAAAACCTTCCAGCCCGGCCACGCTGTAGTTGAACGCATGGCGGCACAGTTCCAACAAACTGTTGGCCTTGGTGCGTCTGCGCAGAGCCGCCGGCGCATCCGCCACAAACTGCGGAAATACAAGCCAGGCAGGCAACGCCCGCTCATCCATGCGCGCCACCTGCTCGCCCGGCACCTTCATATGACAAACAGTGCCTTTGAAGGTGTCATGGGCTGGCGGCGTAAACGTAGCACCAGGCACAAACCGGTCAATCACCGCCAGCGAGTTGTTTTTCAAACTAACTGGACGGCTCAAGGGGCTGACCCATACATCGTGCAAAGAAACCAAGGTCAACTCGTCTGACAGCAGACGCCAGCCGCGGTGGCAAAGCGCAGCGGCCAAGGTGCTTTTTCCCGAGCCCGAAGCAGCGGGCAAGACAAGCGCCAAACCATTTCGCTCCAAAACGGCCGCGTGCAGGGTCAGGTACTGATGGGCCTGGGTTGAAATACACCAGTTCATGGCCCACTCCAACAGCGCAAACGCATGGTCTATCGGCAAAGGAAGAAACGGGTGTTCGCCGTCATACACAAAGTTAACCTGGGCACGCCACCACGTGCGCCAGCCGGGGCTGGGTAGCAAGGTCACCGTGAAATCCATGTACTGCGTGTCGTCCACCACGGCATAGTCCGCATACAACAAGCGCAGGCCGTGCGCTATTGACTCAATCGGGCTGACAATTCGAAAATTGAAGGGGCCGGTTTTCAGGCACAAGCCTTGGCCCCGTAGCCGGTGCAGCAGGTCGCCGGGACTGAGTTCGGCCAGCTTCATGCAGTGACAGACTCGATCAAACCGGCCTGCGCCAACTGCTGCAAAACGGCCTGCATGTGTGCCTCAACAGCCCGAGGTTGCTCAGCGGAGAACGCAAGCCCCATCCCCTGTGACAGGTCTAACTGCGCCAGCAGGTGCACCAGAAGTTGCGTCGGGGTGGCAGCCCCTTCCTCCAACGCCATGAGGGTGCATGCGGTGAAGGTGTCCAGCAAATGGGTATCGCCAGAGCCCTGGTTGTAAACCACCCACTCATTGTCCCAACATCGCCAATGCAACACCACCAGCAGACTAAGTTGCCAGTGTGCCTGGTCACGCGTGCTTGTCAGCATCAAACCCTAGTTATTTTCCATGTAGGTTTTGAAGAAATACAAGGCATCCTGGTAGTTCTTGGAGGCAAAGCCCTGGTTGTAGAAATCAAGCACCTGCTCGCCGGTATAGGGGTAATTGAAACTCCCGCTCAAGGCATTCAACCAGGCACAAATCCAGTGAATTTCGTCCGAATTCGCAAACATCGCGTTTTTGTCTTCGGCCTCCATCACGTCAAGCAAGCTGGGCCAACGGCCATCTTCCTTCATCAAAACTGAGCGTGTGAAAACTTTTTTACATTGGGTTTTGGCTGTCCAGTCGTTGGGCAACACCGGCCATTTCAAGGTGGCGCTCCGTTTGGATTCGGATTCAACCCAGCGAGAGGGGCTGTAGCCACCGCAAGCCAGGGCGCTGGACGTCGTGGTCGAGTTGACGGCAGACTGTGTGCCGGAAACACTGCACAAGTACTTGCCATCAAACGTCAGCAATGTTTGCGCAGAAAAAGTTTGAATCGGCACCACGGCGCCCATCACCGCAGCCCCCTTACCCATGCCACGCAACAGCAAATGCCGTCTGGCCAAGGCCTGCTTGTTCAGCGTCTGTGCCGCGGTCTGGTGGGAAGAGCTTTTGAAATCCATGGACATATTGACTTTCTCTGCGTTGCCGACAATGCACTTCCTGCAATCTGCTTGCTAGTTGCTGGTACCTGCTACGGACTACCAGCGCTTGGCCTCACCCACTGGCAAGGCAAAATAAATTTTAAGAACCTTAGACCCTCGCCAGCTGTGAAGCAATTCACAAAGTGGCGCTATTCATAACCTTTGTCAAAGCAATTTCAACAAACGCTTCACCTCTTGATGGCCCGCAAATTTCTCGCCCAGGTTATTGAGTTCGTCCAGCTCGATTTTGGCCAGGTCCTTGTGGCCCGCATTCATGTGAATACGCACCAGATTAAGTCGAAACAAGGCATTGCGGGGCTGGGCGGTTACCACCTTTTTTTGCAATTCAAGGGCTTTGGCGTGCTCACCTTTTTCAGACAGCAGCATGGCCAGGGTGTCTTGAAACGCAGGTTGATCAGGCGCCAGCTCGTTGGCTTTCTGCGCATACACCATGGCACGGTCGCGCTTCATACGACCACTCACCCACGCCAGGTTGTTGTAAATAAGGGCATTGTTGGGTTGCAGCTTGAGGATCTGCTGGTACCACTGCTCTGCACTCGCCCAATCTTGGCGGGCCAACCCGACATCGCCCAGGTAGGCCATGAACACCCCATCTTTGGGGTTGCTCTTTATCCAGCTATTGGAAAAATTATCCGCCTCGCTGCGTTTACCTCCAGCACTCAACACCCCATGCACTTTGGCGGCCAGTTCGCTGGACTTGTTAAGTTTCAGGGCTTTTCGGTACGAATTTTCTGCTTCGGTCCAACGCTTTTTACCCGCCAGAATATCGCCCTCCAGGGCATAACCCGCAGCCTCCTGGGGCCGTTGGCTCTGCACCGTGCGCGCCATGGCCAGCGCCTTGTCTAACGTGGCACTTTCAAGGGCCAGCGCCACCAGGGTAGATTGCGCCTCGGGCAAGTCGGGTTTGAGTTCCAGCGCCTTGCGCAAGCTTAGCCCCGCAGCATCCGGGTTCTTCGCCAGCAGTTGCACTTGCGCCAGGCGCAGGTGTGCCGGTGCAGACAGCGGCGCAGCGTCCGTCACCCGCTTGTAGGAGACTATGGCCTGGTTCAAATCGCCAGACGCCACCTGGGTTCGGGCCAGGGCTTCAAGCAAGGCCACGCGGTCTGGCAAATCCGCCACGGCCACCTGGGCCACCGCAGAGGCTTGTTTCCAGTCACGCTGGTTCAGATGAAATTCAACCAACATCAAGCGTGGAATTTCAGAGGCTGGTGCTGCTTCAACCGCCTTGACCAGCAAGGCTTGAACCTCGGCGGGCAAAACACCGCTCAACACGGAGAGTTCGGCCAAGGCCAGCCAGGCCTGGCTATTTTTTGGATCTTTCTGCAGCACAGCTTCAAAACGCTTCTTGGCTTCAGCAGGCTTCTTATCGGCCAGGTCAAGCCTGGCCAGTATGGCCACCGCAGGCATATGCACGGGTTGCAACTGCACAGCCTGCTCAAAGTTTTTTCGGGCTTGTTCAACCGACTGCGTGGCCAGCATCACACGACCACGCAAATAAAAAGGCAGTGCTTGCCCGGGCTGCTTGGTCTGCAACTCGTCAATGGCGCGCAGGGCCTGGGCATAGTCCTTGCGCCCCATGTACGCACTGATCAATGCCAGGTTGGCAGTAATCCCTTTGTCAGCGGCCGCAATAGACTGCAACTCACCAAACGCCAGATCGGTCTGACCCGCCTTCAAATGCATCAAGGCCAGGGACGTGCGGCTTTTCGTATCTTCCGGGTAAATGCGTTTGGCTTGCGAAAAATAGAATTGCGCTTTTTCCAAATCACCGTTTTGCAAATAGGTTTCACCGGCTATTTGCAGTAGCTCAGGGGCCATCGGCGCCTTGCTCAAACCATAATTCAGGGCTTCAAGCGCTGAAGCCGTTTGCCCGGTTTTCAGCAATGACATCACCAGCAGCCGCCTGGAAATAACCAATTCAGGCACCAGCTTGAGGGCTTTTGACAGGTACGCCTGCGCCTTTTGCACAGAGCCCAACTCCAGCTCAATGGCGCCGGCCAGTTGCAGCGCCAAGGCATTGTTGGGCAGCACCTTCAAGACCTGCTGAATCAATTCAGAGGCCTGCTTGAACTCTTTCTTCTGGTAGGCCAGTTGGGCTTTTAAATACTGCGCCTGCGGGGTGGCATTGGCAAATTTCTGCAACTTGGCGAGGGTGGCCTGTGCGTCCTTCAACTCGCCTTGTTTCAACAACACCGTGATCAGGGCGGCATGGCTGGCCACATCATTCGGGCTAAGTTCCACCGCTTTTTGGTAGTCCTTGACGGCTTGTTGCGGCATCAATTTTGCAAAGTAATGAATATCGCCGCGCAGCTTCCAGGCTTTGGCGTCATTGGGCGCTTGCGCCAGCAAGGCATCCACCCCCGCCAAGGCCCCTGCCACATCGCCCGTGGCGGCCTGTTGGCGCGCCTGCGCCAGCAAAGCCTCTGCATTGCCGGGCTGGGACTTCAGGGCGGCCTGCAAGGACTGGGTCGACAGCTCCTTTTTCTGCTGAAACGCATAAGCCGACGACAGCGTCACCTGCAGACTGGCCTGCGCGCCGGGCTCGCTCAAGGTGGTTTGTGAAAACTCGTCTATCAATCGCGTGGCATAGCCTTGCAGCATCATGGCTTTGGCCAGGGGCGGAACAACCAGGGCCGGGGCATGGCCCAAGGCCATGGCCTTGCGCAACTCGGTCTCAGCACCCACCGCATCACCCTGGTCCAGCAGCGCCACACCCAGCAGATAGCGTGCCTCTGGAGAGTCCGGCGTACTCTGCAACGCATTTTTTATCTGGATGATGGCAGCCGGGTTGTCGTGCTTGTCCATGTAGGTCCTGGCCGATGTCAGCAAAACCTCGGGGCTCTCCCCGCAGGCAGTTTGCAGAACAGTCAGCGTGCTGACCAAGACCACGAGGGACAATTTTGAAATACAGGGTTTCATAGACAACCTTCAAGAAAATAAATGCGCCCAGCCATCACTTCAGGCCCAAGCGGTACATCAAGTCGTAGAGCGTGGGGCGGCTCACCCCCAACAATTCAGAGGCCTTGACCAAGTTGCCATTAACCCGCCCCAGCGCAGCAAGAATGGACTGTTTTTCTACCTTGTTGCGGTTCACCCGCAGGTCTAAGGAATCGTCCAGCGCATCAGGCTTCACGTCGGACAGACCCAAGTCTTCACTGGTAATTTGCTTGCCCTCAGCCATGATGACGGCCCGTCGCAGGCAGTTCTCCAACTCGCGCACATTGCCCGGCCAGGCATAAGCCTCAATCGCCCGCACCGCACTCTCGTTGAGCGACAAACCCACCCGGTTTTCTGCCACCGAGAAACGTTTGACGAATGCGTGCGCCAGCAAATTGGCATCGCCCATACGCGCGCGCAGCGGGGGTATCTCCACCACAATTTCGGCCAATCGGTAGTACAAGTCTTCCCTGAACCGGCCCTGGCGGCACAACTCTTTCAGGTCGTGGTGGGTGGCGCAAACAACACGTACGTCGACGGCAATTTCCTGGCGCCCGCCCAAACGCTCAATTTTTCGCTCTTGCAAAAAGCGCAAGAACTTCGCCTGCAATGAGAAAGGTAAATCACCAATCTCATCGAGCATCAAGGTCCCGCCGCTGGCCAATTCAAACTTGCCTGGTGTGGTTTTAAACGCGCCTGTGAATGCCCCTTTTTCAAAACCAAAGAGTTCACTCTCCAACAAGTTGTCTGGAATGGCTGCGCAATTGATGGCCACAAACTTTTGTTTCGCCCGTGCAGAAGACTGGTGAAGCCCACGCGCCAGCACCTCCTTGCCCGTGCCGCTTTCCCCCAGCAACAACACCGACGCTTGGCTTGTCGCCACCTTGGCCACTGTGCGACAAATTTTCAACATCTGCGGGTCATTGGTCATCAGGCCCAGCAAGGCATCGGGCTGTTGCAGCGCCTGCGCCCGTAGGTTTTCGCTCTCCAGGGCATGAATTCGAAAGGCCCGCTCCACCGTCAGGCGCAGCACGTCGGCGTCCACCGGCTTTTCCAGAAAATCGAAGGCGCCCATGGCTATCGCATGCAGGGCGTTGGCCTGGTCGTTTTGCCCGGTCATGACCAGCACCTTGACATGGGGGTCAAAGCTCAGCATCTGGCTCAGCAACTTCAGGCCCTCAGTCACAGCGTCTGGGTCTGGCGGCAACCCCAAATCCATGGTCACCACCGAGGGCAAATACTTTCTGAATTGCAGCAGCGCGGACTCACGGTCATCGGCACAAACCGACTCATACAAATCCAACGACCATTTGATTTGCTTCTGCAGCGCCAGATCGTCCTCCACGATCATGAGCGTGCGTTTGTCCTCCATGCTCATAGAGCCGCCACCGTCTTGAGCGCCAAGCCGGGGCTTGCACGGTGCAGGGGCAGCATCACGGTCATGCAGGTGCCCTGACCGGGGCTGCTCTGCACTTCAATACGGCCACCCAACTCTTGCACGTAGTGAAAAACCTCATAGGCGCCAATACCCATACCCGCGCGCTTGGTGGTTTGAAACGGCTTGAATAAACGCTCTCGAATAAATTCAGCCGGCATGCCCTGGCCCGTGTCTTTGACCACCAGCTTGGCCTGATCGCCCGCATGTTCAACGTCCACAGAAACATGGCCACAGGTCTGTGTCGCCTCCATGGCGTTCTGCACCAGGTGGCCCATCACACGCTCCAGTTTTTCTTCATCGCCGCGAACCAGCACTGCATGCGCGATGTGGGCTTCCACGGTTCTCCCGCGTTGCAAAGCGGCATGGGAGATGCGCGCCATCACAGCGCCCATATCCACGCAGGCAGTTGAGGGGGCAGACGCATCGCCACCCTTGAGCTGGTGCATCAGGTGATGCATTTTTTTAAGTGAGTTCTCTAGGGTTAGCAACATGTCTTCCTGAAATTCGGGGTTGTGGCCCAACCTTTTGGAATTGTTCACGACCAACGAGAGCTGTGACATGATATTTTTCAAGTCATGAACAATGTAGGCCGACATTCGGTTGAAGGCTTCAAACTTTTTCACATCCATCAGCGCTTCGGTGCTTTGCATCTGCGCAATAAAATTGGCCGCCTGGTGCCCGGCTGTTTTCAGCAAGTCCTGCACTTCCCAGTTCACTGCCATGTCGGTTCTGGGCCGCTCCAGCAGCACAAATCCAATCAGTGCGCCGTGCACAAGAAGCGGCACCAGCAACCAGGCCCTGGGGTAGGCCTTGAGCCACTGCGGCAGGTGCTGCAGATCGCACGGCACGCTGCCGCAGCGACCGGTGCTCACATCCAAAACGCTGGCATGCGTTTCCAAAAAATTACAAAACTCGGAGTTCACTTGCTCCTGCTGCTCGCAGTCAGCCATGTTCCAGCGCGTCGTGACGGCAAAGGCAGCGCCATCACGCGTTTTCAACCAGATGGCACCCGCCGGGCTCTCCAGCATGTCCGCCAAACCACGAATCACCTGCAGTTGAATGTCGCCCGGCGCACTTTGTGCCGCCAGGGTGCTGGTGAACTTCAGCCACTCGGATCGGTAATCAAAACGGTGCCGGTAGAAATTTTTCGCCAGAAAGACCCTGAGCCGCGCACGTGCTGCACCTGAGGCCAACAGAACCACAAAACTCATCACCCCAAAGAACACCAGGGCCAATTGCAAGGCCGGTCCCCATGCACCGCCAAAGTAGCGCACGTAATAACCCGCACTGGAGATGACCAACAGAAACAAGCCCGCCAGCAACAAAGTGGTACTTTGAAACGCCGCATGCGGCGACACACGAATATGAGCCATCCAGGTGTCCCCACGCCGCAAGGACAGCCACATCAGCGGCGCGACGCTGGCGTGCACCCAACCCCGCAGGCTCAGGCTGGCCTGGTCCACTTGGTTGAAGAGCATGGAAACTGAAAAGAAGTACAGGTCAAAACACAGGGCTCCGGCCAGGCCCACACCAAACAATTTGATGTTCCACTGCGCATCGCGCACCAGATGCCGGGCAATTTGCTCCATCAAGAACAGCGCCAGCACGCAATTGGCCATGGCGTTGAACAGATAGAGCCGGGAGGCCTGGACGGGCGGCCACAGCGCAAGCGCCATGGACAGCAACGCAAGCAGTCCCACCATGACCATGCCAAGCGCCACAGGCCTGACCCAGCGCAGGGCCGTCTCGGCTCGCTGCATGGCATCTGTCTTGAGCAACTGCAGCAGCAGCAGGTTCCACAAGGCATAGCGCACCTGGTCTAGCGCCACTTCCAAAAAATGCAAAATTGGCGTTGCCGTTCGGGTCGCAAGAAAGCCCACCAGACCCCACAAGGCGGTGCACAGCAGCACCAGCAGAAGGCGCCACTTGCGGGCATCAAGGGGCGTGGCCTCCAAGTCTTGCGTCCAGACCCAGGCGGCCAACACTGCGTAGCAAATAGCCACAGGCCAAAGCTCAAAAGGCTGACGAGTTGCGTGGTGGCATCCATCGTCACAACCCATGCCATGCCCACTAATGCGCTCCTTTGCCCATGAGCACGACACCCACGGTTTCGTACAACACCATCACATCCAGCAGCAAGCTGTGGTTTTTGACGTAGTACAGGTCGTACTGCAGTTTCTCCGCAGCATCTTCCACGCAAGCGCCATAGTGGTAGCGCACCTGCGCCCAACCGGTAATGCCCGGCTTCACGCTGTGTCGAACGGCGTAGAACGACAGGTCCTGGGTGAGTTGTTTGACAAAATGGGGGCGCTCGGGGCGGGGGCCCACCAGGCTCATCGTGCCGCGCAGCACCGCCAGCAGCTGGGGTAATTCGTCAATACGCATTTTCCGAATGACGCGGCCCACGCGGGTGATGCGCGGGTCCTGAGCAGATGCCCAGACGGGTTGCCCATCCTTTTCAGCATCAGCGCGCATGCTTCTGAATTTCACCACCTTGAAGACCTGGCCATTCAAGCCCACACGCTCCTGGGCATAGAAAACAGGGCCGCGGCTTTCCAGGCGAACCAACAGCGCCGTGAGCAACATGAGCGGCCATGTCAGCGCCAACAACACACTGGCAGAGGCGATATCAAAACCGCGCTTCACCAGGGTTCTCAACTGGCCTTGTCTGAAGCCACCCCCAAACACCAGCCAGCCGGCAGAGACGGCATCCAAACGAATTTGGCCCAGTGCATTTTCAAAATAACTTGGGAAATCCAGTACCGCAATGCCCATGAGCTTGCAGTCCAGCAATGCGCGCAGGGGCATGCTGCCGCCGCGGCGGTCCGAGATGGCCACTACGATCTCATCCACCCGTTCTTGCTTGACCACTTCAGCCAGTGTTTGCTGACTGAACACCGGTGCCAACTCTGCCACGGCCAGGTTTGACTCATGCGGGCAGGTGAAATAGCCCACCAAAGAAATCATGGGGTCTGCGCTTTTGAGCGTATGGCCCACCAGCAGGGCGCGGGGGCCGCTTCCGTAAACCAGTACCTTGCGCGTCACAGGCACCGCGACCTTGTCACCATGGGTTCGGTACAACAGCATCATCACCACGCCTGCCGACAACACCACGGCAAAGGTCCGCTCATCCTGCAAATGCAAAGGCGACAGCACATAAATGCAATACGCCAGCGCCAGCGATAAACACAGAGACAGCAGGGTTCTGAACCACCTTTGCGCCAGAGGCCGGCCGACCATCTGCTGGTAGAACCCCAGGCTTGCATGGACGAGCAAGATGCCCACGGCCAGCACCATAGCCATGCTGACCACGAAAGAAGAAACTGAACCCGGCTCGACCAACTGAAACGCAACGGAAAGCCAAGCGGTGGAAACCAGCAAACCGATATCCAGAAGAATCTGAACCAGCGTGCGCTTGAAGAAGTAGAGCTTGAATATTTTTTTCACATGAAAGTCCTGGCACCTGTAGAGGGACAGTTTTCACGCTAGCTAATTTTCCTTCTTGACATTACTCAACTTACTTAAAGCCCTGCCAAATAACTTCCCAATTACACAAGAACTTCCACGCAGGGCGGATGGCCCAAAAAGTTTTGTGGGCTGGCACTGGCCCCATACGCGCCCGACTGGTAGACCACCACCCAATCGTCCACCTGTGATTCGGGCAACACCATGTGGTCGGCCACCACATCAAGCGGCGTGCACAAGGGCCCCACCACCGAGACGGTTTCAAAGGCAGGGGCGTCCTGCCGGTTGCCAATGGTGAGAGGGTAGTTTTTTCTAATCACCTGGCCAAAATTTCCGGAGGCGGACAGGTGCTGGTGCAAGCCGCCATCCACCACCAGAAACACATGACCGCGCGACACCTTGCGGTCCACGATGCGGGCAACATACAGCCCGGCTTCGCCCACCAGGTAGCGGCCCAACTCAATGACCAGCGAGGCGTGTGGAAAATCTGTCTGGGCGCGTTGGCTGAGCTGCGACAGGTTATCCCCCACCTGCGCTACATCTAGCCGCGTCTCACCCGCAAAGTAGGGAATGCCAAAGCCCCCACCCAAGTTCAAAGACAGCACAGGCGATGGCGCTTTGTCGCCCAATCGAAGAATGAGTTCATAGGCTTTGTTTTGCGCTTCACACAGGGCTTGTGCATTCAAATTTTGAGAGCCAGCGTAAAGGTGAAACCCTTCAAACTGCAACCCGGTTTTTGACAGCCGCTGCAGCAGACGGGGAACTTCTTCAGCGTCCACCCCAAAGGGTTTGGGGCCGCCACCCATTCGCATACCTGAGCTTTTCAACTCAAAGTCCGGGTTGATCCGAACCGCCACGCGCGCTGCCACGCCCAACGCGTTAGAAATCTCCTCCAGGACAGCCACTTCTCTAAATGACTCCAAGTTGATCAGCACACGGGCGGCCACCGCCTGGCGTAATTCAGAAACCCGTTTACCAGGCCCGGCAAAGCTGATCTCGCGCGGGCAAACACCGGCATCAAGCGCCACCTTGAGTTCGCCAGCAGACGCCACATCCAGACCATCCACCAAGCCCGCCATGAACCCCACCAGCGCAGGCATGGGGTTGGCTTTGATGGCATAGTGAATTTTGAGCGTGGCCGGTAACTCGTTGCGCAAAGCCGCCATGCGGGCTTGCAGCACCGCGCGGTCATACACATAAAACGGCGTTTGCCCCACCCGCGCCACCAGGGTAGACAAGCGCTCCCCACCCACCAGCAACTGCCCCCCTTGCACGGGAAACTGGTCCATCACGGCATGTACCGGCTGCGGCTTAGGGTGTGGCATGCAAGCACTCCCCGCTGGTTGCTACCTTGGACTGGGCCGGCGTGTCATCGGCCTGCACCACCGCAGCAGCCAACTGCTTGCGGTCTATTTTTCCGTTGGCATTGCGCGGCAAGGGACCGCGCACCAACGTGATGCCAGCCGGCACCATATACGGCGGCATCTGCTGGCGGCATAGCGCATACAAGGCGGCCAACACCGTCTCGTCCTGACCGGCAGCCAGGCTGGCTACCACCTGTATTTCCTGGCCCTTGTCGGGGTGCGGTGTGCCAAAGGCGGCACACTCGGCTATGCAATGGGAGGCATAGAGCACCTCCTCCACCTCGGTAGGACTGACCCGGTAGCCGGACGACTTGATCATTTCGTCGCGGCGCCCCACAAAGTAGAGAAAACCCTGCGCATCGCGCCTGACGGTGTCACCCGAGAACACCGCGTATTCAGGCAAGGGCAAGCCCGGTGGCTGTCCGGTCGACTGCGGCGTCAACACTTTGTAACGTTCGGCCGTTTTCTCCACATCATTCCAATACCCCAAGCCCACCAAAGCGCCACGGTGCACCAATTCACCCGGTTCATCGGCCACGCAAGGCGTGCCGTCCTCACGCAGCACCAGAATTTCAGCGTTGGGAATGGCTTTGCCAATCGAGTCCGGGCGCCGGTCCACGTCTTCGGGGGGCAAATACGTAGATCGGAAAGACTCGGTCAAACCGTACATCAAAAAGGGCCGCGCCTGGGGCACCTGGGCTCGGATGCGGGCCAGTGTTTCAAGCGGCATGCGGCCCCCCGTATTGGCAAAATACCGCAGGTTTTGTCGAACCCCTTCAGGCCACGTCTGCTGCGACAACTGGATGTACAAGGGCGGCACGGCCGTCAGCCCGGTCACCCGTTCTGCCACCAGCGTGCGCAACACATCTTGCGGCAGCAAGTAATTGAGCAGCACCACACGCGCACCGGCATGAAAGGCCGTGGTTAATTGGCTGAAGCCGGCATCAAACGACAGGGGCAGCACGGCCAGCAAGGTGTCGTCGGCCTGGTTCTCCAGGTAAGACGCCACGCTCACCGCTCCGGCCACCAGGTTGCGGTGCGACAGCACCACGCCCTTGGGTTTGCCGGTACTCCCCGAGGTGTAGAGAATCGCCGCCATGTCCTGGTCTATCACGCGGTGGGGTCTGCGTACCGGGCTCAGGCTTAAGGCAGACCAGGCCAGTTGCTGCCCGGGAACCATTGATTCAACTGACACCGTTGCATGGACCTCATCCACGAGCAGGAGGTGCGCCACATCGGCACAAGCGGGCAACACCGCTTGCAGCGTTTGCAGCCGCTTGGCCGAGGTCACCAACACGCGCACGTTGCAGTCCTGCAAGATGTGTGCGACCTGCTCGGCTTTCAGCACCGGGTTGACAGGCACAAAAACTGCACCTGCAGCCGCTGCGCCAAAGCACGCAATCACGGTTTCAAAACGCTTTTCCAGGTACACCGCCACACGCTCCCCGCGCTGAAGGTCCAGCGCCATCAGGCATGACGACAACTGCTGAATTTTCAGGGCCAGGGTTTCATAGTTCATGGTCTCGCCGTGGCAAGACAAGGCAATGGCGTGGGGTGTACGGCTGGCCGCGAGGGACACCAGGTCGGGTAAAAGTAGGGGTTGATTCATGTCATTATTTATAGGCCTTCAGCGCCTTGCAAGAAAGGTCAAAACCGACGAATAGTTCACAGCTTTCTGGATTCTTTGCTTCATAAAATTCATTCACAGCGGCCACCTGTCCGCATGGAGATTGAAATTTTGGAAATCACACATGAGGTCCTTCGCGTGCTGGACCAGGCCTTGAGCCTCAATGGCCAGACTCACTTTTTCAAGCGCGAGACCCCTTTGCTGGGCGCCTTGCCCGAACTTGATTCCATGGCCGTTATCGCACTCATCAGTGGCATTGAAGAGCAATTTGACATTGTGCTGAACGACGATGAAATCAGCGGCCAGATCTTTGAGACGGTCGGTACGCTGAGTGATTTCGTCGCCCTGAAGTTGGCCCATTGACGCCCCATGGCGCAGCCGCCTGACGCGTTCTATTTGCAGCAGCCTGATGGCAGCCGTTTCTGTTTGCACTACCCGGTTAGAACCGGGCCGGTGCGTGGGCTGTGTCTGTACCTTCACCCCTTGGCTGAAGAGATGAACAAGTCGCGCCACATGGCGGCTCTGGGGGCTCGCGCATTGTCTGAGGCAGGCTTTGCCGTGCTGAAAATTGACTTGCAGGGATGCGGTGACAGCTCTGGCGATTTTGAAACCGCCAGCTGGCGGGGCTGGATCAGCGACGTGCAGGTGGCAAGCACCTGGTTGCGTGAACACTACGCCGCTGCAGGTGAGAAACCGCCCCCACTGTGGCTGTGGGGTCTGCGTGCCGGTTGCCTGCTGGCTGTCGCTGCCGCTGCGCAACACCCACTCAACTGCCATTTCATTTTTTGGCAACCCACGCTGTCAGGCCAACAGGTGCTAAACCAGTTGCTGCGGCTCAAATGGGCCGAGCAACTGCAGGCGGCCCATGCCGGGCCTGACCTGGCCCAGGTGCGCCAGCAATTGGCCCAAGGTAGCCCGGTAGAGATTGCCGGCTACACCTTGTCGGCCGATCTGGCCAGCGGCCTGGAACGCGCTCAACTCATGCCGACTGGTGGAAACGGTACAGGTTGTGCCGTGCATCAGCCCAGCGTTCAGTGGTTTGATATGTCAATGGCCCCAAAAACCGAACCCAGCGCGGCCACCCGTGCCGGGGTGCAGGCGTGGCGTCGCTGCGGTTACGCCGTCAACGTGCACTTGGTGCAAGGCCCCGCCTTTTGGCAAAGCAGTGCCCTGGAGACCGCCCCGGCTTTGGTTGATGCATCCCTCACCGCCCTAGAGCAGGTGATGGAGCGGGTGATGGCGCAAGCGCATGCGGTGGTGCAGCCACTAAACGGCGTGCGTGGCGTATGAACTTCACCGAACAGGCCTTCTATTTTGGTCAGCCGCAGCAACAGTTGCTGGGGGTGTTGGCGGCGCCTGCACAAGCCTCAGACACTGGCGTGATTGTGGTGGTGGGGGGGCCGCAATACCGGGTGGGTAGCCACCGGCAGTTTGTGTTGCTGGCCCGCACCCTGGCAGCATCCGGTTACCCCGTGTTGCGTTTTGATTTTGCTGGCATGGGCGACAGTGCCGGTGGGCTACAGGACTTTCAGGACACCGCGCCAGCGATTGGCGCCGCCCTAGATGCGCTTCAACAGCACCAGCCTACCGTGAAAAACTTCGTGCTCTGGGGCTTGTGCGATGGTGCGTCTGCCGCCCTGCTTTACGCCCAGTCCACGCACGATGCGCGCCTGGCAGGGCTGTGCCTGCTGAACCCCTGGGTTCGCTCGGCCACCACCTTGGCTCGCACACAACTCAAACACTATTACCGCCAGCGTTTAACTGAAAAAGAGTTTTGGTTGAAGCTGCTCCATGCCCGCGTGGGCGTGAAAAGCCTGCTGCACGCGCTGAACAATTTCAAGCTGCTGTTCAAGCGCACAAGCCCGCGCAGCCCCGCTTCATTTCAAGACAAGATGGCCTTGGCCTGGCAAGACTTCCCGGGCGCTTTGCTGCTGGTTTTAAGTGGCCAGGACCTGGTGGCCAAAGAGTTTCTGGATGTCACCCAACGCGACAGCGCCTGGTCCAAAGCCTGGGTGCATCCAAGGCTGCGCTACGCGCACCTGCCCCAGGCCAACCACACGTTTTCCAGCCATGAAGCACGCCAGACCGTGGCGCACCTGACCCTCGATTGGCTGCACCACCAGGTGGCAGGCCGTGCGCCGCTGGGTGAACCCAGCCCCAATCCCAGCCCCAGCAACATCAGCCCCAGCCTCAAGCCTCCCCTTTACGTCACAGGTCACCCATGCACCCCTTAACTAGTTTCAAGCCAGCCGCCACCCTCATCTGTTGGGCCATGCTGTTTTGCAGCGCCTCCGCCTCTGCACAAAATTCAGACTGGCAATGCGGGCCCTTGGTGGCGCAAGGCCAGTACGGCCCCTTTGACTACCGCACCGACCGCGACAAGCAGGCCATTGTGGTGGGCGCCCATTTCACGCCCGAGGTGGAGGCGCTGATTCGCGGCACCACCAGCGCGCGGCCGGGGGCAGACATTGACTACACCTTGCGCGCCATTCCCAACAACCACCGCGCCCTGCTGGCCATGGTTCGGCTGGCAAAAATGGAGAAAACTGCCCAACCCAGTGGCTCTCGCTACACCCTGAGCTGCTGGTTTGAGCGCGCCCTGCTGTTTCGCCCGGATGACTCGGTGGTTCGCATGCTGTATTCGCAATACCTGTACAGCCAGCAAGATAAATTAAAGGCCAGCCAGCAACTCGACAGAGCTCTGCCCTATGCCAAAGACAACGGCGTGACCCACTACAACCTGGGCTTGCATTATTTTGACCAGGGCCTGTATGAAAAGGCCCGGGG
>CAJCCO010000009.1 GCA_903960915.1 uncultured beta proteobacterium | reverse complement strand
GGCGTAGACATCATCCAGTTTGACGAGCCGGCCTTCAACGTCTACATGCAAGACGCCGCCGACTGGGGCGTGAAAGCCTTGGAGCGGGCCGCCCGCGGCCTGACCTGTACCACCGCCGTACATATTTGCTACGGCTATGGCATCAAGGCCAATCTGGACTGGAAAGACACGCTGGGGCAAGAGTGGCGCCAGTACGAAGCCATTTTTCCGGCGCTGGCCAAGAGCAGTATTCAGCAAGTCAGTCTGGAGTGTTACCACTCCCATGTACCGCCCGAATTGATGAAACTCCTGGAAGGCAAAGATGTGATGGTGGGCGTGATTGACGTCGCCAGCGACGAGATAGAAACCCCCGAGCAGGTGGCAGACACCATTGGCCGCGCCTTGCAGTTTGTCCCCCGGCAACGGCTGTTTCCCTGCACCAACTGCGGCCTGGCCCCTATGAGCCGCGAGGTGGCCTTGAAAAAATTACAAGCCCTGGCCGATGGTGCAGCGCTGGCGCGCAAGCGCTATGGGCTGGACGGCGATAAAGCATGAGCCTAGCCAAACATCCTCCGACTGGCAAACCCGCTGCGCCCTTGCAGCAGCAGGTAGCGCCGCAAGACGTGGGCTTGTGCCCGCAGCGAACCCAGCATCTGCTGGACGTGTTGCAAGCCGAGGTAGATTGCCAGCGCCTGCCTGGCGCCGTGGTCGTGATTGCCCGGCACGGGCAACTTGCGCTGTTTGAAAGCGTGGGTGCGCTAGACCCGGCCACGGGCCTTGCCATGCCGCGCGATGCCATCTTTCGCATTTACTCCATGACCAAGCCCATCGTGTCGGTCGCGGCCCTGATGTTGATGGAACAGGGCAAGCTGCTGCTCAATGACCCGGTGGCCAAGTACCTGCCTGAATTTGGCAAACAGCAAGTGGCCACGCGGGTGGACGGCGCCGTGCAACTGAGCCCGGTTCGACGCGACGCGACGCTGCAAGACCTGCTGCGCCACACGGCCGGCCTGACCTACGAGTTCATGGGCAATGCACCAGTGCAGCGTCAATACGCCCAAGTGCGCGTGGGTTCGCGCGAGCGCAGCAACGCCGAGATGGCCCATGAATTGGCCGCCTTGCCCTTGATGTGTGAGCCCGGCAGCGCCTGGGAATACAGCCGCGCCACTGATGTATTGGGCCGGGTGATTGAGGTCATCTCTGGGCAAACGCTGGGGGCCTTTTTGCAGGATCACATTCTGGCGCCGCTGGGCATGCAGGAGACCGGTTTTTCGGTGGCTGAAAAAAACCACGGCCGCATTGCCGAGCCCTTTGCCCGCGACCCTGAAGGCGGTGTGCAAATGCAGGTGATTGATGTGCGCCAACCCGCGGCCTTGGAGTCCGGTGGGGGGGGCCTCACCTCGACTGCGGCCGACTACCTGCGCTTCATGCAGTTCATGCTGAACAAAGGCACGCTCAACGGTGTGCGCCTGCTGAGCCCGCGTACCGTGGCCTTCATGACGGCTGACCACCTGGGCGACACCCCCGTGTTCAGCAAAGCCTCACGCGACCTGTTGCCCGCAGGCCATGGCTTTGGCCTGGGGTTTGCCGTTCGCAAAACCCTGGGAATGGCCCCGGTGCCGGGTTCGGTGGGTTCGTACTTTTGGGGCGGCATGGCCGGCACCACGTTTTTCATAGACCCAGCCGAAGGCCTGTTGGCCTGCCTGATGCTGCAAGCCCCCAACCAGCGCGAGTACTACCGCATGTTGTTTCGGGATTTGGTGTACGCAGCGCTGGTGGACTAGCGCGTCCTTAATTACTGGGTACCGGGGTACCGGGGTACCGGGGTTCAGGCCTTGGCCACTTCCAGCACCAGCTTGCCAAAGTTCTCGCCCGTGAACAGCTTGGTCAGCGCCTCCGGAAAGTTCTCCAGCCCCACCACCACGTCTTCACGGCTTTTCATGCGGCCGTCTTTCAGGTAGCCCGCCATTTCAGCCACTGCCAGCGGGAAGCGGGCGGTGTAGTCAAACACCACAATGCCTTCCATGCGGGCGCGGTTCACCAGCAGGCTCAGGTAATTTTTGGGGCCTTGCACCGCCGTGGTGTTGTTGTATTGGCTGATGGCGCCGCAGATGATGATGCGCGCCCCGCGCGTGATGCGGGCCAGCACGGCGTCCAAAATTTCTCCGCCCACGTTGTCAAAGTAAATGTCCACGCCCTGGGGGCAATGGGTTTTGAGACCGTCACGCACGGCAGACGGGCTGGCCTTGTAGTCAATGCAGGCGTCAAAGCCCAGTTCTTTGACCACCCAGTCGCACTTGGCTTGGCCACCGGCAATGCCCACCACGCGGCAGCCTTTTATTTTGGCCATTTGCCCCACGGTCTGGCCCACGGCGCCTGCTGCACCAGACACCACCACGGTTTCGCCGGGCTTGGGTTGGCCCACATCCATCAGACCAAAGTAGCCGGTCATGCCCGGCATGCCCAGCACATTGAGCCACTGCGTGAGCGAACCCATGCGCAGGTCAATCTTGAACAGGCCGCCGCGTTTGAAGTCAGCCTGCGCCAGCGTCAGGTACTCCTGCACACCAAAGCCCGCACCCACAAAGTCGCCCACCGCATAGGCCGGGTTGTTGGACGCCAGCACCTGGCCCACGCCACCGGCACGCATCACTTCGCCAATGCCCACTGGCGGAATGTAGCTTTTGCCCTCGTTCATCCAGCCGCGCATGGCCGGGTCCAGCGACAGCGCCAGGGTCTTGAGCAGCACGCCATCCGGTCCGGGCTGAGCCACTGGCTCGCTGGTGCTTTGCCAGTTGGCGCGTGTTGGCAAGCCCACAGGGCGCGAAGCCAGACGAATTTGGTGGTTGGTGAGCGTCGTGCTGCTGGAAACGGTAGACATAAGGGGAGGGCTCCGAAGAAAAATTTCAGTGCGCCAATGCTAGCGCTAGGCCCGGCCCTGGGCGGTAGCGAACGTGACAGCCGTGGCCGCAGCGCTTACCTGGGTGGCAGAGAAATAGTCTTAACGTGGCTGGCGTTCAACAATGCCGCCACCCCGCCGGTCCCAGTGCCGGTTGTTGGGCGAGGGTACAAAGCCATCCTCGGGCCGGGTACCGACGCTGCGCAAGTGCAGCGCCAGGGCCGCGTCCAGGCTTTGGGTGTGATGACCAAACCAGTTTTTCAGCTCACAGACCATCTGGCGCACCGCATCAAATTCACCTTGCTGTCCACGTTGCAGCCCTTCCAGCATGACCTGTAAGACCACCAAGTGCTGTGTTTGGTGGTTTTTGGCTGATGCGTAATGCGAGGCGGCCATCCATTCGTCTTCCATGCCAAAGTGCAAGGTGGCATGGTTGATCAGGGCCTGCCATTCGGCCAGAAGTTCGGTGTCGCTGGCCAGCAGCGCCTGGCTGAGCATGTCGTCAAATTCCTGATGGTTGTCGTCCATAAAGGGCAAGCCCAGCGAAAGTACAGTTTGCGTTTGCGGCGGTTGCTGTGAGGACATGAGCGTGCTTCCTGAAAGTGATAGGCGCAGCTTAGGTGTTTTGCAGCCCCCGCCATTGATGCAAATCAGACAATATCGGGAGTTGTTCACATTTTTCTGAATTTAATTTGGGGCGCAGTCCGGCCCGCATCAGACGTTAAGCTTGGGGCTTATGACTATTTTCTTTCACCCCCCATTTCTGGCCAATCCGGCTGAGTTGGTGTCTGTTCTGCAAGACCAGGGCCATGCCGTGATTGATGCCCAAGCCGTGGAAACTTTGAGCGCTTGCCCGGCCCCGGCGCTGGCTGCCTGGCGTCCGTTTTGGGCCAACTTGCCATCTGACAATTTCTTGAAAGACGGCGGCCGCTACCGCAAACGCCGTCACTCTTGTTTTGTGGTCAATGGTGCGCAGCTGACACAAGTGGCGCACCGCGCCCATTGGCAACCGCTGGAATACAACGCCTTGCACGGCGGTATGCAGCGCCTGTTTGAGCCCATGGATTCCGCGTTGGTCAGCCAGGCGGCTTGGCAACACCTGCTGCTGTGGCTGGGGCAAGTTTGTTCTGGCCTCAAAGGCAGCCAGCCTTGGTATGTTGAGGCGCACCAGTTTCGCATTGACACCACCAATGGCATTGGTCGCCCCACGCCTGAGGGCGCGCACCGCGATGGCGTTGACATGGTGGCGGTGTTTTTGGTAGACCGCCAAGGCGTCAAAGGCGGAGAGACCCGGGTGTTTGAGGCCGCTGGCCCCAATGGCCAGCGCTTCACGCTGACCGAGCCCTGGTCGCTGCTGTTGCTTGACGACGCCCGCGTGGTGCACGAGACCACGCCCATACAACCCCTTCAACCCCTTCAACCAGTTCAAGCCGATGGCGCTGCCACCTACCGGGACACCCTGGTCATCACCCTGCGCGCCAGGGGCTTTCAGGAGGATGCGCCCTAGCTTGATCAACGTCAACGCCAGGCGCTTGTCGAGGCGCCACACTCGCTGGCATCAAGTCACCAGGAGTTGTCACCATGTTCAAGCACATTCTCGTTCCGGTCGATGGTTCACCTACCTCACAGTTGGCGGTAGACAAAACCATTGGCTTGGCCCGTGCCTTTGGCAGCCGCGTTACCGCCATTTTTGTGCTGGACCCGTACCCCTTCACCGGCGTGGGCACCGACTTTGCCTACGGTCAGGCTGATTATTTCAGCGCCGCCACGGCCGAGGCCAACAAAGCCATGGATGAAGCCAAAGCTGCCTTCAAGGACGCCGGCATTAATGCAGAGTCTTCTATCGTGGAATCGCACGCCCCCTGGCGCGGTGTGGTGGAAACCGCTGACGCCCTCCAGGCTGACCTGATCGTCATGGGCTCTCACGGCCGCAGCGGCCTAGAAAAACTGGTGCTCGGTAGCGTCACGCAAGCCGTGTTGTCGCATACCAAAGTGGCCGTGCTGGTGGTGCGGGTTTAGCCGCCACTTCACAGGCTAATCGCTAAGGGTTCAGGTCGGGCTGGGATCTTCTGCCACTTGGTGATTGCCCATGATCTCCAAGGCTCTGACCAGGCCTGAATGGTCTAGGTTTTCCAGACCGTTGGCACTGCACACCTGCATCAACTGGGCCGCACCAGCCGTCTGCGGAAGCGCAAGCCCCAACTCACGCGCCCCTTGCAGTGCCAGACCCAGGTCTTTTTGGTGCAAGCCAATGCGAAACCCCGGGTTGAAGGTGCGCTTGATCATGCGCTCGCCATGCACTTCCAGAATGCGCGAAGCGGCAAAGCCGCCCATCAGCGCCTGTCGCACTTTGGCTGGATCGGCGCCTGCCTTGCTGGCAAACAGCAAGGCCTCACCAACCGCTGCAATATTCAAAGCCACAATGATCTGATTGGCCACCTTGCAGGTCTGGCCATCGCCGTTGGAGCCCACCAAGGTGATGTTTTTTCCCAGGCATTGCAACAAGGGCAACACCTTCTCAAAAGTCGCCTCAGTGGCCCCCACCATGATGGTCAAGCTGGCCGCCTTGGCCCCCACTTCACCGCCTGAGACGGGGGCATCCATGTACTCGCAGCCCAGCTCGTTTATCTTGCTAGCGAACGCTTTGGTCAGCACCGGTGACATAGAGCTCATGTCCACCACAGTCTTGCCAGACGTGAGCCCAGCCGCAACGCCTTGCGCACTGAACAACACCGCTTCAACATCGGGTGTGTCGGGCAGCATCATGAAAATAATGTCGGCTTTCTCGGCCACCTCTTGGGCGCTGCTGCAAGCCAAGCCGCCGGCTTGTAGCAATGGCGCGGGTATCTGGCTGCGAGTGTGAAGGTGAACGGTGTGGCCGGCGGCTAACAAATGGGCCGCCATGGGCGCACCCATGATGCCCAGGCCGATAAATCCGAGAGTGTGCATGGTGTGTTTTGGTCAGGCGTTGTAGCGGTCTTTGAGGGCCTGGGTGGCGCCCCTGAAAGCGCCCAAGTCACTGCCCACGGCCACCAGCGTGGCGCCCATGGCCATGTAACGGCGCGCATCGGCTTCAACGGGCGCCAAAATGCCGCAGGCCTTGCCTGCACGTTTGGTTTCTTCAAAAATGTGGGCAATGGCGGCTTGTACCTCGGGGTGAGCCGCATTGCCTAGGTGCCCCATGGTGGCGGCCAAGTCTGACGGACCGACAAACACACAGTCAACCCCTGGGGTTGACGCAATTTCAGCCGCTGCAGCCACGCCTTGCGGGCTCTCAATCTGCACAGACACCGAGGTGTGGCGATTGATCTCCTGAAAGTAATTGGGCACCGTGCCATAGCGATTGCTGCGCTGCGAAATGGACACGCCGCGCACGCCTTCGGGCGGGTAACGGGTGGCGGCAACCGCACGCGCAGCATCTGCTGCGTTGTGCACCATGGGAATTAAGAAGTTGTAAAAGCCAGCATCCAGCAGACGCTTGATTTCAACTTCGTTGTTGCTGGCCGGACGCACCACTGGCGCGCTGCAACTGTCTTTGAGCGCCATGAGCTGGGGCACAAACGTGGCCACGTCGTTGGGGGCATGTTCGCCGTCAAGCAGGATCCAGTCGAACCCCGCGACGCCCAATATTTCGGTGGTAATGGCGTTAGACAGCGAGGCCCAACAGCCAATCAGGCGTTGGCCCTCCAGCAGGCTCTTTTTGAAGGAATTGGGAAAGGCTTGGTAGGGGGTAGGGTAGGGCGAGGTGGGTGTCATAGGGCGGTGTCTTTCAGGTTATGGGGGCAGGGTTGAACAGCACCAAAGCGTTGTGCAGCTCCCAGTGTTCTGCCCAGGTTTTTTTACGGCCGCTGGCCACGTCCAGCATCAAATGAAACAGTTCCCAGCCCACATCGGCAATGGAGGCTTCACCGTCGGCAATGCGCCCGGCGTTCACGTCCATCAGGTCGTGCCAGCGGGTGGCCAGTTCGGTGCGGGTGGCTACTTTGATGACCGGCACTTCAGCCAGTCCATAAGGCGTGCCACGCCCGGTGGTGAAAACATGCAGGTTCATGCCGGCTGCAAGTTGCAGCGTGCCGCATATGAAATCGCTGGCCGGTGTGGCCGCGTAGAGCAGGCCTTTGCTGCTGGCTTTTTCACCGGGAGAGAGCACGCCACTGATGGGCACCGTGCCGGATTTGACGATGGAGCCCATCGCTTTTTCCACGATGTTGGACAAGCCCCCCGCCTTGTTACCCGGCGTGGTGTTGGCGCTGCGGTCTGCGCTGCCACGTTGCAGATAGGCGTCGTACCAGGCCATTTCGCGCACCATGGCTTGGGCTACTTCGGGGCTGACTGCGCGCGCGGTCATCTGGTCTATGGCATCGCGTACTTCAGTGGTTTCTGAAAACAGGGCGGTAGCGCCCGCCCGCACTAATAAATCGGTGGCAAAGCCCACTGCCGGGTTGGCCGTGACACCGGAGAACGCATCGCTGCCCCCGCATTGCACACCTACCACCAGTTCACTGGCGGGCACGGTCTCGCGGCGCCGCGCGTTCAGGCGTTCCAGGTGGGGCAGGGCAGAGGCCATGATGGCGTCGATCATGGACATAAAGCCCACGTGGGCGGGCGCTTGCAGGCAAACCACGTCGAGCTCGGCACCGGCCTTGAGTTCAATGCTGCCCGGGGGGAGTAAGCGCTCGGGCTGCAGCTTTTCGCAGCCGAGACTGACCACCATCACCTCGCCGCCAAAGTTGGGGTTGCGGCTGATGTTGCGCAGCGTGCGGATGGGAATGATGGCATCTGGCGCATCAATGGCTACGCCGCAGCCGTAGCTGTGTTCCAGCCCCACCACATCGTCAACATGGGGAAAGCGCGGCAGCATCTCTGCTTTGATGCGCTTCACGGCGAACTCCACCACACCAGCCACACATTGAACCGTGGTGGTGATGGCCAGAATATTGCGCGTGCCCACCGAGCCATCGGCATTGCGGTAGCCCTCAAAGGTGTAGCCCGCAAGCGGCTCCAGCGGGGCTGGCTGTTGCGTGGCGAGGGGCAGGTTGTCAAGGCTGCGTGCCGCTGGCATGTGCAGCAAGCGCTCATGCACCCAACTGCCCGCAGGAATGTCCTTCAGGGCGTAGCCAATAGGCACGTTGTAGCGCAACACGGCAGTGTCCTTGGCAATGGGCACCAGCGACACCTTATGCCCCTGCGGCACTTTCTCCAGCAGCTTGAGGCCGTCTTGCAACACACTGCCAGCCGGCAGGCCACCGTCGTTGGCGACGATGGCGACGTTATCGGCGTCATGCATGCGAATGGACAGGGGATTCATCTCGGGCACCCTTGTCAGACTAGACACCCATCATGCGCGGCAGCCACAGGGTGAGCGCTGGCACATAGGTCACCAGGGCCAGCAGCAACAGCAGCACCCCAAAGAACGGGTACATCGCCTTGACCAAGGCTTCTATCTTTAATTTACCGACCGCACTGCCCACAAACAGCACCGAGCCCACCGGCGGCGTGAGCAAGCCAATACCCAGGTTGACCATGATGATGATGCCAAAGTGCACCGGGTCCACACCCAGTGTTTTGACCACCGGGAGCAGTATGGGTGTGAGGATCAAAATCAGCGGCGCCATGTCCATCAAGGTCCCCAGAACCAGCAGCATGATGTTGATGAAAAACAAAATCACGTAGGGGTTGTTGCTCAGCGAGGTGAACAGCGTGGTGATCTTCATCGGAATTTGCATCAGCGTCATGACATAGCCAAAGGTGGCGGCAAACCCAATCAAAATCATCACCACGGTGACGGTTTTTACGGTGCGGTGCACCAGCTTGGGCAGGTCGCGCCACTTGTAATCGCGGTAGATGAACATGGTCACAAAGAACGCCCAGATCACCGCAATGGAGGCTGACTCGTTGGCGGTGAACACGCCGGTCATGATGCCGCCCAGAATGATCACCATGGTCATCAGACCCCACATGGCCTCTACGCAAATTTTGAGCGCCTGTTTGAGCGGAATGACCTCGCCTTTGGGGAAGTTTCTTTTGCGCGCCACGTACAAGCAATAGGCGGCCAACATGGCGCCCAGCATCAAGCCGGGTACCAAGCCTGCCAGAAACAGTGCGGCGACTGAAACCGAGCCACCCGCTGCCATGGCGTAAATCACCATGTTGTGGCTGGGTGGAATCAGAATCGCCTGGACGGAGCCGCTCACGGTCACGGCGGTGGCGAAGTCGCGCGGATAGCCTTTGCGCTCCATCTCAGGAATAAGCACCGAGCCAATGGAGGCGGTGTCGGCCACAGCCGAGCCCGATATGCCGCCAAAAAAGGTTGAAGCCAGAATGTTGACCAGCGATAAACCGCCGCGCACAAAGCCCACCAGCACGCTGGCAAAGGCCACCAGGCGGCGCGACATGCCGCCTTCGGCCATCAAGGCGCCGGCCAGAACAAAGAACGGGATAGCCAGCAGCGAAAACTTGTTCACGCCGCTGCTGAGTTGAATCATCACTGCATCCAGCGGAAGATCAATCCACAAGGCGCCGGCCAAAGAAGCCAGGCCCAGTGCGTAAGCCACGGGCATGCCGATGAGCATGAGAAGGGCAAAGCTGCCCATTAAAACCAGTGCATCCATGCTTATGCTCCTTCAGGGGTGGGGGCTGACTCTTCCAGCGAGTGGTCAAAGCGAACCACGGCACGTTGGTGTTGAGAGCCAAACAGCACTTTTTCAAGCACAAACAAGAAGGTTAAAAACGCACCCAGGGGCAGCGGTATGTAGGAGTAGCCAACAGGCATCCAGGGCAGTTCGGCCAGGGTTTGCCCCATGGTGCCCAAGCACAGTTTCGTGCCGTACACCATGCCAAACAGGCAGACGGCCGCCATGGCGGCGTCGACCAGGTATTCGGCAATTTTTTGCATCGGCGGTGCCAGGCGATCGGTCATCATGGCCACCGCAATGTGGGCACCGGCGCGGTACGCGGCGGCAGCGCCAAGAAAGGTAAAAATTACCATCAACATGATGGCAATGGGCTCGGGCCATTGGGCGCCAAAGCCCAGCACATAGCGGGCAAAAACCCCAATAGGGATGATGATGCTCATGAAAACAATGGCTACACCTGCCGTCCAAATGGACAACTGGTAGACCCCATCAAGAATGGAATGGATTTTTTCTTTCATACCGCGCTATCTAAAGGAAAAGGCCCTGTCAGAGACCGGGCAATCACTGCAAAACCCCGCTAGCGCTAAGCGTCAGCGGGGCAGGATGAAAAGTGTTTACTTCACCGCTTCAATGCGTTTGATCAGTTCTGCGTAAGCAGCACCGTACTTGGCGCGCACCGCTGCGGTAGCGTCATAGAAAGGTTTCTGGTCCACGCTGACAAACTCCACGCCAGCCGCCTTCAGCTTGACCGTGTAATCGGCCACGCTCTTGTCCCAAAGGGCACGCTGCTCTATTTGCGCTTCTTTGGAGAACTTCAACACCATCGCCTGCTCGTCTTTGCTCATCTTGTCCCAGGTGGGGCGTGCCATCACAAAAATCTCAGGAATGATCAGGTGGTTGGTTTGCGCGTAGTACTTGGTGCCCGCGCTGAAGTGGTTAGAGGTGAACATGCTGGGTGGGTTGTTTTCTGCACCATCCAACACGCCGGTTTGCAGCGCGCTGAACACCTCGCCGTAACCCATGGCAATGCCGTTGCCGCCCATGGCGTTCATGGTGTCAACAAAGAGGGGGTTGCCCATCATGCGCACTTTCATGCCTTTGAGATCAGCTGGTGTTTTGACTGGCTTTTTGGTGTACAGGCTGCGTGAGCCACCGTCCATCCAGCCCAGTGCCACCATCTTGGCGGGGCTGGCGGTAATTTTGTCCAGCAGCTCTTGGCCAATAGCGCCATCAATCACGGCGCGCATGTGGGCTTCGTTGCGGAACACGAAAGGCATGTTGAACACATTGACCTCAGGCACCACGGTACCCAATGGCCCCAGTGAGGTGCGCAAAATATTGATGGCGCCCACTTGCACCTGTTCAATCATTTCTTTTTCGCCGCCCAACACGCTGCTGGGGTACATCTGCATCTTGTACTTGCCCTTGGTGGCAGTTTCAAGTTTTTTGCCCAAGTTCTCAATCGCCACCACATTGGGGTAGCCCGGTGGGTGCACGTCAGCGGCTTTGAGAACCGTCTGAGCGGAGGCGCTCAAAGGCGCGTACAGCGTGAAGGCGGCCGTGGAGGCCAAGGTGAGCGAAATGAAGTGACGACGAAATGTCATGAAGGTCTCCTGGAGTAATTTAAGTGGAATGAACTGTCGCGGGAAAACGGGAAAATTCGGGCTCTGGCAAGCCGCGAACCGGGGCTTGCAGAACGAACACGGCGCCATCCAGGCTGGGGTCAAACCCTGGGGCGGCTTGTGCGGGTTGAATGGAGGTGACCAGCAGTTGGTCAAGCGCTGGCCCGCCAAACGCACACATGGCGGGTTTGCTCACGGGCACGGGTAGCGACAACAGCAACTCGCCCTGGGGGCTGAAGCGGTGCACCACAGCGGCGTCGTTGCCGCAGATCCAATAGCAATTTTCTGTGTCGACGGCGGCACCATCGGGGCGGCCCGGCAGGTTTTTCATATCCACCCATAAGCGGCCTGGCCCCCAGTGGCCGGTAGCCACCTCAAAGTCATGTGTGTAAATTTTCTGAACTGAAGGGTGCGAGTCAGACAGGTAGGCGCGCTGGCCATCGGTGCTGAAAGCCATGCCATTGGGTGTGATCAGGCCTTGCACCACTGGGCCGGTCAAACCGCGCTCATCCAGGCAATACACACCACCGGCGGGCTGGGCCAGCGACATGTCGCGGCACATGGTGCTGATCCAGAAGCGGCCTTGCGCATCGCAGCGCCCATCGTTAAAGCGCATGTCAGCCTGTGGATGCGTTATGGAAGCAAGAAGGCGGCTTTGGGCCTGGGCGCCAGGCGCCAGCACCAGCTCAAAAACGCCGGTTTCCATGGCGGCAATCACGGTGCGGTTCACACTCAAGGCAATGCAGCCCACGCGCTCATCCAGCGCCCAAGAGGACTGCTGCTTGGTTTGCCAGTCCAGCTGGTGCACTGTGCGCCCTTCAATATCAACCCAGTAAAGCGCCTGCTGCGCCACCGACCAAACGGGGCTTTCACCCACGCGGTCGCGTGTTGGGCTTAAAACTTGGGCTTGCATGGCAGGGGTGCGCGCTCGTGTTGTCGTTCGATGTTTCAAAGGCCAAATGGCCCGGCCAGCAAAAAGCCGCCACCCTGAAACTGCACGGCAGGGCTACTCAGATCGGGCTCGGGGGTACGCGCATAGACGGCGTCACGAAATACGTCGGAGCTGTCTTGGGGCACATAGCCCACATGCCGAACAGAGGCGTTGTCCCACCACGCCACCGCGTTGTCTGACATGCCAAAAATAATGGTGTGCCCAAGCACTGGGGTGGTCAGGCAAGCGGAGATCAGGCGGTGCAGGTCATCAAAACTCAGCCAACTGGCCAACATGCGGCGGTCTTTGGGTTCTGCAAAAGCCGAGCCAATGCGGATGCAGGCCGTCTCTATGCCGTAGCGGTCAAAGTACATGCGTGAGAGGTCTTCGCCAAACGCTTTGCTCACACCGTACATGCTGTCAGGCCGGGGAGGGTGCGCCGGGGTGATGGTGTCGCTTTGGCGGTAATAGCCCGTCACGTGGTTGGAGCTGGCGAACACCACGCGCTTCACGCCTTGCTTGCGCGCGGCTTCGTAGAGGTTGTAAACGCCCAGAATATTGGCTTGCAAAATGGGGCCAAACGGCCCTTCAACCGACATGCCGCCCATGTGCACAATGGCTTGGCACCCGGCAACGGCTTGCTCTACGGCCTGTGCGTCGGCCAAATCGGCCAGCACCACTTCTTCGCCGCTTTGGGCCTCGCCCAGGGCTTCGCGGTCTGACAGGCGCAGTACCGAGCAGTTGGCTTTCAAGCGGCTGCGCAGCGCCTGACCCAGGCCGCCTGCCGCCCCGGTGAGGAGCAAAGTGTGATGTACTTTAAGTGACATAAAAGAAGGTAAAACTTATTGTTGTATGTTGTCTGATGTGTTAAATTGTTATCTCTGACTTCATCCACGTCAAGGAATTTTGAATGGACCTAGTGCAAACCCCTAGTCAAAACCCCGGCCACCCCCAGCCCTTGCCCGGCGCGCTTGCGGTGCCCGATGCCGACGCCGCATTGGTGCGGCCGCGACGTGTGCGCGGCTTGGTGAATGAGGTGATGGAAAGCCTGGCGGCCAGCATCCGTGAGGGCCTGATCAAGCCTGGCGACAAGTTGCCCACCGAGTCCGAAATCGTGGCCCAATTTGATGTCAGCCGTACCGTGGTGCGTGAGGCTATTTCGCGTTTGCAGGCGAATCGATTGGTAGAAACCCGCCACGGGGTGGGCACCTTTGCGCTGGCCATTCAAGACACCGGTAATTTCAAAATTGCCGACGTTGACTTTGCCACCGTTGCTGACGTTATCGCTCTGCTGGAACTGCGCATCAGCCTGGAAACCGAGGCGGCTGGGTTGGCAGCGCAACGGCGTACGCCCCAAAATTTGCAGGCCATGCAAGCCATGCTC
The DNA here is from genome assembly GCA_903960915.1 of uncultured beta proteobacterium. Classification (GTDB taxonomy): domain Bacteria; phylum Pseudomonadota; class Gammaproteobacteria; order Burkholderiales; family Burkholderiaceae_C; genus Rhodoferax. The sequence continues at coordinate 50,972 of CAJCCO010000009.1, read as the reverse complement.
GATGCCTTTGAAACCTCGATTGAAGAAGACTCTGACGCGGTGCCTTCAGACTTCAACTTTCACATGGAGGTGGCACGCGCCACGGGCAATCGCCACTTTTCTGACCTGATGACTTACCTGGGCACCATGATCATTCCGCGCACCCGCGTGAACACGCCCAATAGCGCCCCAGAAGGCCGCTTGAACTACCTGCGCCGCGTGCATGGTGAGCATGAAAACATTTACAACGCCTTGCTCAACCAAGACGTGGATGCCGCCCGTGCCGCCATGAGAACCCACCTGGCCAACAGCAAAGACCGGCTCAAGAAATCTCAGGTTGAACCCAGCTAGTCATATGATGACTGATTTGTTTCGGCACTTGCTTGCAGCTGCTCGCAGCTAGAAATTTGAATTGAACATGCACGCTTCTACCCACAACCCCACCCCCACCACTACCACTACCACTACCCCCGTCGGCAACACCCCCACCATCACCGCCATGCGCGTGGTGCCCGTTGCGGGGCGCGACGGTATGTTGCTCAACCTCAGCGGCGCGCATGCCCCGTTTTTCACCCGCAACCTGGTCATCTTGACCGACAGCAGCGGCAACACCGGTGTGGGCGAAGTGCCCGGTGGCGAGAGCATTCGCCAGACGTTAGAAGATGCCGTGCCCCTGGTGCTTGGGCAAGCCTTGGGCGCCTGGAACCAGGTGTTGAACAGCATGCGCGAGGCCTTCTCTACCCGCGACCACGGTGGCCGCGGCCTTCAAACCTTTGACCTGCGCATTGCCATACATGCCGTTACCGCTGTTGAAAGCGCCTTGCTTGACTTGTTGGGCCAGTACTTGAATGTGCCCGTGGCCGCCTTGCTGGGTGAAGGCCAGCAGCGCAGCCATGTAGCGGTGCTGGGTTATCTTTTTTACCTGGGCGACCGCACACGTACAGACCTGCCTTACAGCAGCGAACCTGAGGCTAATGACGACTGGCTGCGCCTGCGGCATGAGAAAGCCCTGGACACCGACGCCATTGTTCGCCTGGCTGAAGCCGCCCATGCACGTTATGGCTTCAAGGACTTCAAGCTCAAGGGCGGCGTGCTGCGTGGCGAGGAAGAAATTGAAGCTGTGCAGGCCCTGCATGCGCGCTTTCCCCAGGCGCGCATTACCCTGGACCCCAACGGCGGTTGGCTGCTGAAAGATGCGGTGCGTCTGTGCCGCGATCAGCACCAGGTGCTGGCCTACGCCGAAGACCCCTGCGGGGCAGAAGGCGTGTACTCCGGGCGCGAAATACTGGCCGAGTTCAGGCGTGCTACCGGGCTATTAACCGCCACCAACATGGTGGCCACAGACTGGCTCGAGCTGGCCCATTCGCTGGCCTTGCAGTCGGTAGATATTCCATTGGCAGACCCGCATTTCTGGACCATGCAAGGCTCAGTGCGCGTCGCCCAAACCTGCCAGACCTGGGGGCTGACCTGGGGCTCGCATTCCAACAACCACTTTGATGTCTCACTGGCCATGTTCACCCATGTGGCGGCTGCCGCACCCGGCAAAGTTACCGCCATTGACACCCACTGGATCTGGCAAGACGGCCAACGCCTGACCCAGCACCCCCTGCAAATTGTGGACGGCAACATTGCCGTGCCCACCCAGCCTGGGCTGGGCGTAGAGTTGGACATGGTGGAGGTAGAAAAAGCCCACCAGCTGTACCTGCAACATGGCCTGGGCGCCCGCAACGATGCGGTGGCCATGCAGTACTTGCTGCCCGGCTGGAGCTTCAATCCCAAATCGCCTTGCCTGGTTCGCTAAACCCTGCGTACCCCAGAGCACCACCCGCGCACCCCATTCCTATGAATAAAACCACGCCCTTGGACAACGTTGTAACGGCTGACCCGGTAACTGCGCCGCTGGCGTTTCTTCAGCAGTTGTTTGCCGTTGCGGTGCGGCGCGCCATGCCTTTGCACAGCATGGGCGCATTTTTGCCCCAAGCCTCTGGGCGCACCGTAGTTTTGGGCGCTGGCAAAGCTGCCGCCGCCATGGCGCATGCGGTAGAGGCCTTGTGGCCCGCCGAGGCGCCCTTGTCGGGTTTGGTCGTCACCCGTTACGGCCATACGCCCGAGCGGCCTGCGGGCGTGCGGCCACGTATTGAAATTGTGGAAGCCGCCCACCCGGTGCCCGATGCCGCCGGTTTGGCCGCTGCCGAACGCATGATGGCCTTGCCCCAAGGCCTGACTGACAACGACCTGGTGCTGTGCCTGATTTCTGGCGGCGGCTCCTCGCTGCTGACGCTGCCTGCGGATGGGCTCACGCTGCAAGACAAACAACGCATCAACCAAGCATTGCTGGAGAGTGGCGCCAACATTGCCGAGATGAACTGTGTGCGCAAACACCTCTCGCGTATCAAAGGCGGCAGACTGGCCGCCGCCTGCGCGCCTGCCCGCCTGCTCACGCTGCTCATCAGCGACGTGCCCGGCGACGACCCCAGCGTCATTGCTAGCGGCCCCACCGTGCCCGATGCCAGCACCTGCGCTGACGCCCTGAACATCTTGCGCCGCTACCAAATTGAACTGCCGCCCGCCATTGCCGAGCAACTGGCCACGGGCCAGCTGGAGAGCCGCAAACCCCATGACCCGGTGTTTGCGCGCGCCCAGGTGCACCTGATTGCCACGCCGCAACAGTCGCTGGAGGCAGCAGCACAAGCCGCACGCCAGGCCGGTGTTGCCGCCTATATCTTGAGCGACGAAATAGAAGGCGAGTCACGCGATGTGGGAAAAGTGCACGCCGCACTGGCGCGCGCCGTAGCCCGCACCGGCCAACCGTTTCAAAAACCCTGCGTAATTTTGAGCGGCGGTGAAACCACCGTCACCATACGCCCCCAAGCCCCCGGCACCCCGCGCGGGCGCGGTGGCCGTGCTGGCGAATTTTGCATGGGCCTGGCGCAAGCGCTGCAAGGCCAAGCCGGTGTGTACGCCCTGGCCGCAGACACCGACGGCATTGACGGCGTAGAAGACAACGCAGGCGCCTTCGTCACCCCCGACACCCTGGCCCGCGCCAGCCAACTGGGCCTGAAACTCAGCGACCACCTAGACCGCAACGACGCCTACGGCTACTTTGAAGCCCTGGGCAGCCTCTTCGTCACCGGCCCCACGCATACGAACGTGAATGACTTCAGGGCGTTGTTGGTTGTTTGAAGTTTGGCCTAGTCCAAAGGCGCATGCAACCGCGTGGCCTTGGTCACAATGCCGCCTCGCTGGCCGATCTCTAGGGAGCCGTAGCGCTGCTTGAAACATTCCGGCAGCGGGCGGTCGCCCGGTAGGGAAAGCCAGAGCCTTAGCAGGTGTCGCTTCTTGTTTGGTTCAGGCCAATCGGTAAAGCCGGTGCGGTCGTGTAACTGCGAATGGTTGTAGACGAACTGCATGTCGCCGGGCTGCAGCTGCATGCCGAAATTCAATTGGGGGTCGTTGGCCAAGGCATCAAACATGTCCAGCGCTTCAACGTGCGCAGGGGTCAGGCGCATGGCGCCTTCGAACCTTTGCGCGCTGTCTATGTATTGGCGTTGGTAGAACACGGTCAGCCGTTCTTCATGCCAGCTTAGCGGGGGTATCGTCATCCAGGGGTTGGCGCCTTCGGGCACTTCGCCCCGGCGGTCGGTGGCTAGTGGGTCGAACAGTTTTTCTAGCAGGTCGGGGCGCAGCGCTTGCATGCGGTTGTAGATGGACTCCGCGCTCACCAGCAAAGACCGGCCACCTTCCTTGGCCTCGCGAATGCACAGCAAACCCACCACGTCGGCGCTGTCGGTGTGAAAAGTCTGGCGCTCGGCCGTTTGGTAAATGCGCGTATTGGGGTCTGCGGACGATGCGCCAAGGTCGCGAACATGCCCGAGGATGTGGCCCGCCGCATTCTGTGACCGTGCAGTGCCCAGATGCGCGCCAACACCGCAAAAAACCGTGGCTGCAAACTTCTGCGAGTAGCCCGCAAGCGGCAAGCCACGCAGCACCTCAATACCGTTGCCATGCAACAGCTTGTTGCGCAGCGCTTGCAAGTGGCCGGCAAATGAAGACAAGGGGAAGTCAGCCGCAGTCATCTCGCCCAAGTCGCGTTCTAACGAGAGGAAATGCCGCGCAGCGTTTTCCAGGTCCGCCATATCTTCTGCCGAAAGTTGGTACAACCATCGCCCTTCGTCCAGCGCCATGGCTGGGCCAAGCCAGGCTGCAGGGCCAGTGATTGTTTGGGGCAGATGCGCTAGGTTCATGCGCTGATTATCTGCAGACTTTTAACGGGCCAAGGAATTGAGAAAGGCGTAGACCAAGATATAGCCCAAGGCATAGACCAAGGCATTGACCAAGGATTTTCCCTTGGGGAAATATTTCAAAACGAACACGGTTTTTACAGAGGGCGTTTGCTAGACTCCAGCACATAAATAAAGTAAGTCAGGGAGTGAGAAATATGCAGCGTCAAACCGCGCGCCAACGGCAGTTACCTTTTCTGCCCAGGGGGGCTACCCCCAATTTGCCAACACGTCCACTCGTGTTGCTCTACAAAAAACCATTGCTTGCTCGGCCGAACTCAGTTGATGTGAATTTGACTGGGGGTGCGGTGTTGTCGGCTGCGGAGACTATTGACTCAAGCAATTAGTGACTGGCCGTTGAATCGGGAGTTGCAACGACTGCAATGGCTTGATTGAGTGCTTGGGCACTTGAAAAGAAGCAAGGGAGAAAGTGGTTGCTCATGACTGCATTGGGCGGCGGATTCGACCGGTCGATGCAACATACTAACCACCGCGAAAACGGAAGGAGTGTTGCAGATGAAGCGACGACCAAGGATTTACTATTCCGATACCAGTCAGTTGTCGTTCGTGTCGGTCGCCATTCTGCCCAAAGTGAATGTAAATGGTATGCAAAAGCAGACGTTCAGTGACTGCTATCAGCGGCGCTAGCAAGCAGAGTTCCGTTTGCTACGATCCCGCTGCATTGTTTATTCATTTCCCCAACTGAGCCACGCTGCACGTCCCACATAGCGCCACTTGTTTTTTGAAGAATTGGCTACTCGCATTAGTAATCTAGCCTGCGCTGCCAGGTCCTTTACCCCTTACCAAGCGGAGGACGTCCGGACAAATTTCCGCTACGACTGATGGCCCCGAGTTCGCCTGCGGCTGCCAAAAGTGCTGGCGCAAGTGCATGCATGCGATCTTTGGTAAATCGCAGACGTGGCCCTGCAATGCTGATTACGCCAATCGCTTCGGTACGCCTCATTACAGGCGCCGCTATGGCCGTCATACCCGGCGCGAACACCTCGTCGATCATGGCGTAGCCCCGTACTCGCGCAGCATGTAGAAATCCCAACAACGCTTTGACGGTTGTGGGCGCCTTGGAGCCATAGTCCCTGACCAGTCCAAAGCCTTGCTTTGTCACCAGTGTCAGCGCCTCTTCGTCGCTGAGCGTCAGCAGCCAAGCATGGCCTGAGGCCGTGCAGGACAGTCTGGCGTCGCTTCCCATGTCGGGGTCATAGCGCAGCCCCCGACGCATGCCCTGGGCCTTGGCGACCCAGGTCAGGCGATCATCATCGACGATGGATAAACGTACGAGTTCACCAGACGCTGTGGCCAGCCGCTCAAGCAAGGGCTCGGCCATGTCAACGATGCCCACATTGGTGAGATAGCCCAGACCTAGGGTCACTACTTTGGTGGTCAGCCTATAACCATCGGACTCTTGCCGCGCATAACCACGTTTTTGCAATTCGACCAGCAGGCGATGACAGGCGCTTAGGGGAATGTCCAACTCGCTGGCCAGCATGCCCAAAGGCACGCCATCGGGCTGTTGAGCCAGATGCTCCAGCAGTGAAAGTCCCCGGTCCAGTGCCAAACTCATGGCGTTTATTCTATATTACGAAATCACTTTCCAAAATGGAAGTGGAATGCGGATCACAGGCTAAAAATTAGAGTCATAAACAACCGTTATCGCAGCGAAGCCTAACCCATGTCTCCATCCGTCTATGTCCTCAACGGCCCGAATCTCAACCTCCTAGGGATCCGCGAGCCTCATCTATACGGTAGCACCACGCTGGCTCAGGTGGAACAACAGTGCATGCGTGTGGCCCAGGACGTCGGGCTGACCTGCCGGTTTTTGCAGTCGAACCATGAGGGCGTGCTGGTCGACTGGGTGCAGGAAGCGCGTGAACAGGGTGCCGCGGTCGTGATCAATCCGGCCGGGCTGTCGTTCCGCTCCATCCCCCTACTGGATGCCCTCAAGACACTGGATCAGCCCGTCTTCGAGGTGCACATCACGAACATCCATCGACGCGAAGCGCTGTACCAGAACTCGGTAATATCACTGGGTGCCACGGGCGTAATCTGCGGCTTTGGCCCCTATGGCTACGAAATGGCCCTACGCGCCGTGGCCCAGCGTATTGCCGCAGCAAGCCCTGTCGCCTGAAGATCAAACCGAATTGTTCAACGCTATCGACTAACCAATATAAAGGAGACCTCACCATGACCCACTCGACCAACCGCCGCAACTTGCTGGCTGCAGGCGCTGCTCTCGCGACCATGACTGCACTGCCCACCTGGGCACAGGCTCAGCCCAACCTGCGTTTTGCCGCCGTGTTCTCGGACAAGGATATTCGCGCCGAGATGATGAATATGTTTGCCAAGGAGGTGGCCGCCGATTTCAAGCTGGAAATGCACCTGAACTCCACGCTGTTCCGCCAGGGCACTGAACTGGTGGCGCTTCAGCGTGACAACCTGGAGATTGGCAACATCTCCCCGCAGGACATCTCCAAGCAGGTGCCGGCGTGGTCGGTGCTGGCGTCGGCCTACCTGTTTCGCGACGCCAACCACCTGACCCAGTTTTTTGCCAGTGATCTGGGCGCGCAGATGAAGAAGATGGTCGAAGACCAGGTCAAGGTCAAGATTCTGGGCCCCACCTTCTTCGGCACCCGCCATGTGGGCCTCAAAGGCAAGAAGAAGGTCAACGTGCCCGCTGACCTGGTCGGCGTGAAGCTGCGCATGCCGCCGGGAGAAACCTGGCAGATGCTGGGCCGTTCACTGGGTGCCAACCCCACGCCCATGGCCTACGCCGAAACCTATACCGGCATGCAGACCGGCGCGGTGGACGGCCAGGACAATCCCCTGCCCAATGTGCAGAACATGAAGTTCTACGAGGTCATGGGGCAGATCGTGCTGACCTCCCATCTGGTGGCGTTTGACCTGCTCACGGTCAATTTGAAGACTTGGAATAGCATGTCACCCGCCAGGCAGAAGGCATTTCAGGCCGCGGCCGACAAAGCCATCGCTTGGAGCGCCGCAGAGCACACCAAACGCGAAGCGGAGTTGGCCGAGACGTTCCGCAAGGCGGGCCTGGACGTGTACGTTCCCAATGTGAACGCATTCCGTGAGCATGCGCAGAAGATGTACCTGGCATCGGATGACGCCAAGAACTGGCCGGCAGGTATCGTCGACAAGATCAATGCAGTGAAATAAGGCACGGTGGATGTTTGACCGAGTTATCCGGCCGCTGCACCGCCTGGCCGAGGCGGTGGCGGCCTTTTTACTGGCGGTGATTTTCCTCGCCTTCCTCGTGCAGATCGTCATGCGCTACGTGTTCAATTGGCCCGTAGGCTGGACGACAGAACTGTCCCTGGCGGCTTGGCTGTGGCTGGTGCTGTGGGGGGCAGCCTTTGTGCTGCGGGACAATGAAGAAATCCGCATCGACACCTTTGCCGACAGCGGCAGCCCGCGCCGACGCCGTGTGGTGCAGGCTATCGGCGCTGTGAGCATCATGGTGCTCTTCGGCATGTCGCTGCCAGCGTCATGGGCTTACGTGACCTTCATGAAGGTCGAGAAGGCCGCTTACCTGGGCGTCCGTATGGACTTCATGTATTCCATCTACATCGTCTTTGCCGTGGCCGTCATCGCCCGCAGCCTGCGCCAGCTCGTGCGCGGTCCCGCGCCCAAGGGCGGCGAATCCACTTCAGCGTCAGCACTGTGAACTTCACCAGCCCCTTTTCCCTGGCGCTTGGCGTCATCATTGGCCTGAGCCTGCTGGGCGTGCCGCTGGGGCACGCCATGATCGGCGGTTCTATCCTGTACCTGTATCTCAAGGGCATGGACATGGGAGCTGCTGCCGAACAGCTGCTCAACGGCACCTACTCCAGTTTCCTGTTGCTGGCCATTCCGCTGTTCATCCTGGCGGCGACCATCATGAGCACGGGAAGCATCATGGACAGGCTGCTGCGCTTTTGCAATGCCGTAGTCGGTCGTTTTCGCGGCGGCCTGGCCCAGGTGAATGTGCTGCAAAGCGTGGTGTTCGCCAGCATGTCGGGCAGTGCGCTGGCCGATGCCGCCGGATCCGGAAAGATCATGCAGACCATGATGACGCGGGACGGCAAATACACGCCGGGTTTTGCGGCAGCGCTGAGTGCAGTGTCTTCGGTCATCGGGCCCATCCTGCCACCGTCCATCCCGCTGGTAATGTATGCACTGGTCTCGGGTACCTCCATCGGCTATCTGTTCATGGCCGGCGTGCTGCCCGGCCTGCTGCTGGGCGGGGTGCAGATGGCCTTAATCTGGTGGCTGGCCAAACGCCGGGGGTTTCCGGTTGAGCCGCGCGTCCCGTTGCGCGACATGCCGCGCATCACGCGCGAGGCCTTCCCCGCGCTGATGCTGCCCGTGATCCTGCTGGGCTGCCTTTACAGCGGCATCACCACGCCGACTGAAGCCGCCGGGGTGGCCGCCGCGTACGCACTACTGATCTCCGTCGGCCTGTATCGGAACCTGCGCTGGCCTGAGCTGTATGACGCCCTGCTGTCCAGTGCGCGCATGAGCATTTCGATTGGCATGCTGATTGCCGGCGCGCTGGTGTTCAACTACGTGATCACGTCCGAGAACATCCCCGCCACGCTGCGTACCCTACTGCAGGGACTGCAGCTATCGCCCAAGATGTTCCTACTGCTGGTGAACGTGGTCCTGCTGGTGCTGGGTGCGTTTCTGGAAGGGTCTACCATCATCCTCATCATCCTGCCGGTGCTGCTGCCCACAGCCGTGGCGCTGGGGATCGACCCGGTCCACTTTGGCGTGATGGCGGTTCTCAACATCATGATCGGCCTGGTCACGCCACCCTATGGGTTGCTGCTGTTCATGATGATGAAAATTGCCAACGTATCGATGGCCGTACTCGTACGCGAGACCATGCCATTCCTGCTGGTGATGATCGGATCCCTCGCACTCGTCACCGTGTGGCCCGATTTTGTGTTGGTGCTGCCGCGGCTGGCGGGATACACCGGCTAGGCGATCTGCATGAAGCGTCAGTTCATCAAACCGATTCCCGAGCGTGGTGCTGGCCAGGCTGCGCAAGCACGCCCCACAGCTAAATTCGTGAGCATCCCATGATCAACGGCAGCACTGAAATCATCGCCCACATCGGCTACCCGACTTTCAGCTTCAAGTCGCCGATGATCTACAACCCCTACTTCGAGCATGCAGGGATCAACGCCATCGTCGTTCCCATGGGCTGCCAGGTGCCGGACTACCCTGCCTTGCTCAAGGCCGTGTTCAGCCTGACCAACATCCGCGGCGCGCTGATCACCATGCCGCACAAGGTGGCCACCGTCGATCTGCTCGATGAAGTCACGCCCACGGTGCGCGTCGCTGGCGCCTGCAACGCGGTCAGGCGCGCGGCCGACGGCCGCCTGATGGGCGACATGTTCGATGGCGCCGGCTTCGTGCGCGGCGTGCAGCGCAAGGGCCTGCCGCTGACGGATGCGCGTGCGCTCGTGGTGGGCTGCGGCGGCGTCGGCTCGGCCATCGCGGCATCGCTGGCCGGCGTGGACGTTGCCAGCATCAGTCTGTTTGACGTGCACGGCGATAGGGCGGCCGCGTTGGCCGCGCGCCTGAGGGACAACTATCCGCGCATCCAGGTGCGCACCGGCTCCAACGATCCGGTTGGCCACGATCTGGTGGTCAACGCCACCCCTCTGGGCATGCACGCGGGTGATCCGCTGCCGTTGGATGTGAACCGTCTGGCGCCTGAAACTTTCGTCGGCGAAGTCGTCATGGCGACGGAGGTGACGGCTTTCCTAGCGGCTGCGCGCGCGCGTGGTTGCCGCACCCAGATTGGCGCGGACATGCTGTTCGAACAGATTCCCGCTTACTTGGAGTTTTTCGGTTTTCCCGGCACTAGCGCCGAGCATCTGCGCGCTGTGGCATCGGCGGCCACACTTACCGGACCGGCGGCGTGAACGGGTGACGGTCTTCGAGGATCATTTGCAATGACTGCTACTGGCGGCGCCCGCTGCATCGCTGACGCCCAAGGCAGCGCCGCGTCCGTCTGCTTTGGGTCGGATGCACCCTTTGGATTGCTAAATTACCCCCCAAGACAGTCCAGCATCCAACCCACCCACGGCCCGCTAACCTTACGCCAATAAAAGATTCATCTCACCCAAAATCCACCACCTACCCACAAGCCGCACATTACTCGCAGCCGTCTTTGTGAATCACCGGGGGCTACCAGCAAAGCCAGCAGCCCACCTTTCAGCGCTGCACGCATTGACCCCCAGCGAATCGTCTACTGCCCAGTGAAATTGGACGCGATGAAGTTGCCCGGCGGGGTGAAGAACATGTAGAGCGTTTCTTTGGTTTTGTCCTTGGCGGCGGGGTCCTTGAAGGTCACTTTCCACTCCTTGCCTTTTTTGCCTTCAACCATTTCTATTTTTTCTGGTTTCACAGTGCGCCAAGCGGCGTCGAGTTTGGCACTTTTGACCAAGGCGTCTTTGCGTTGGGCTGCACAGCCGCTCACGGTGGCTTCGGCGGCTGGCTTGCTGCCGTGAAAGTGACAGCTACCGCCCTCGGATGCCAATGCAGCAGGTGTCCACAAAGCAGTGCTCAGCGTCAGGGCGGCGAAGATAAATTTTTTCATGATGAATCTTTAAGTATTAGATTAAATAAAAAACGGGTCACTTCAACGTGTTGCGACTGTCGTCGGTGGTGTTTCCAATCACCATGTCTTCGTGGATGTGCTGATGCTCTTGCACAGGAAAGCGAAAGCTGTCGGGCTGGCTGTCGTGCTGGTAACCGTGCAACTGCGTGAACAACAGGTAAAAGCCGGCATACATCAGGCCCAGGTTGGCGATGTGGCTGAAGCGCTTGAACGAGGGGCGATTTCGCCACAAGGCCAGTACCGCCACCATCACACTCAGGGCCGCGATCTGCCCAACTTCCACGCCCACGTTGAAGCTCAAAATGCGCCACAACATGGCCACCGGGTCGTCACCCAAAGGCAGTTGCTGCAAACGGGTGGACAGGCCAAAGCCATGCAGCAGGCCAAAGCCAAAAACGGCCACCAACAAGTTGGGCGACTTCATGTCAAAGTGCTTTTGAAAGCCGCCGTTGTTGTCCAAGCCTTTGTAGATGACGCTGAGGGCAATGATGGCGTCTACCAAATAGAAGTTCCAGGTGATCTTGAAGTAGGTCGCCAAGATCAGCGTGATGCAGTGCCCCAGCGTGAACGCGGTGACAAATTTGGCAATGTCCTTGAAGGTGGTCAAAAAGAAGACCACGCCAAACAGAAACAGCAGGTGGTCGTAGCCCGTGAGCATGTGGCTGGCCCCCAAGCCCACGTACTGCAAGTAACTGCCGTCCAGCATGCGCTGGCGGTCTTCGTCTGAAATGCCATGTGCCCAGGCGAGCGCTGGCAAAGCGCACAGCCACAAGCCCATAAGCGGACGTGAAAAGAAGGTTTTCATAGGGCTGAAAAAATTGAACATGAACAAGCAAAAGTGCTGGGGTTGGCTGAGGTCAAATTTTACGTAAACAAGCCACTGCCTTGGGTTTGTAAGGCCAGGGGCACTTCAACGTGGCAAGATGGCTCCATTACAAACGCCGGTCAAGGCGATAGGGGAGCTCATGAAAACACCAAGCCACTTGCAGGCACCAACGTCGCCCACCCGCGACTTTGCCGAGCAGCACATGCACACCATTTTGGCTCGCCTGGCCGGGCCGGGTGCGGTGCCCCGGGCCGATCAGGTAGATGCGGTGCATGCCGTGCTGCAACCCGCATCGCGCGTTTTGGTGGTGCAGGCCACGGGCTGGGGCAAGTCGGCGGTGTATTGGGCGGCCACGCACGCCATACGCAGCGGGGGCGCTGGCCCCACGCTGTTGGTCTCGCCCCTGTTGGCACTCATGCGCGACCAGGTCAGCGCCGCCGAGCGGGCGGGACTGAAGGCCGCCACCGTCAACTCCACCAACTTCGACGACTGGGACGATGTGTTTCAGCGGCTTGATGCGGACGCCATCGACGTGCTGCTGGTCTCGCCCGAGCGTTTGGGCAACCCGCGCTTTGCGGCGCGGCTGGGCGCTTTGCTGTCCCGGGTGGGTTTGATCGTGATCGATGAAGCGCATTGCATCAGCGACTGGGGTTTTGACTTCAGGCCCGATTACCAGCGGCTGGCGCGGGCGCTCTTGTCCACGCCCACCGCCAGCGTGCTGGCTACTACGGCCACAGCCAATGAGCGGGTGACGCTCGACATTGGTAAACAGTTGGGCCAGAGCACGGTGACCTTTCGCGGCACGCTGGCCCGCACCTCGCTCACGCTCTCAGTGGTGCCTGATTTGTCGCCTTTGCAGCGCTACGCCTGGATCGCCGACGCGCTGACGCAGCTGCCCGGCTCAGGCATTGTGTATGTGCTGACGGTGGCCGAGGCCGAGCGCCTCACCGCGTTTTTGTGCAGCTGCGGCCATTCGGTCGATGCCTACACCGGGCAGACCGACGCCGACACGCGCCTGAAAGTTGAATACCGCTTGCGCCACAACCAGGTCAAGGCGGTAGTGGCCACCTCGGCGCTGGGTATGGGTTACGACAAGCCGGACCTCGGGTTTTGTGTGCACGTGGGCTCGCCCTCCACCCCGGTGGCCTATTACCAGCAAGTGGGCCGGGCAGGGCGGGCGGTGGCGCATGCCGAAGGGGTGTTGCTGCCGTCTGACGCCGACGAGCGCATTTGGGAATACTTTGCCACCGCGTCCATACCAGATGCCGCCACGGCGGCCAAAGTCTTGCAAAGCCTGCGCAACGAGGGGCGCAGCTTGCTGGAGATTGAAGCCGACACGGGCGTGCGCCGGGGGCGGCTTGAAGCGTTGCTGAAAATTTTGGCCGTGGAAGGCGTGGTGGACAAGGATGGCCCCGCCTGGCGTGCCACGGGTAGGACCTATGTGCACGACACGGCCAAGTGGGCAGCGCTGGCCCAGGTGCGCCAGCAAGAGGCGGGCATCATGCGCCAGTACGCCCATGGCCAGGGCTGTCTTATGGCCTATTTGCAGACCGCGCTGGACGACCCGTCGCCCGCGCCGTGTGGACGCTGCTCGGTGTGCACCGGGCATTTGCCGTTTCCGGGGCTTGCGCCTTCAACCGACAAACTGATGGCCGCCCGCGACTTTTTGCGCGGCATGGATGTGGACATTGAGCCGCGCAAACGCTGGCCCGGCGGGGTGTCTCGCAAGGGCACGATCAGTGGCTTTGACGCAGGCCGTGCGGTGGCCTTTGCCGACGACCCGGGCTGGGTCACTGAACTGCAGGCCTTGCGCTGGGCCACACGCGGGGAGGGTGCAGGTTCTGCGGAGGTTCCGCCAGAACTGTTGGCCGGCGCTGTGCGCTCGCTGGGCCGCTGGGCCAAAAGCTGGCCAGCAAGGCCCGTGTGTGTGATGCCCTTGCCCGCCCCCGCACCCAGCATGGCCGCCAACCAGCAATTGGCCGCCTACATTGCCCAAAAAGGCCGATTGCCCTTGCACGATGTATTGAGCTGGAGAGGCGGCCCCGCACCCGATGACACGGCATCCACGCCCGTGGTGGCGCACCTGGAGTCTGCCATTTGCCTGGCACCCCATACCGCGCTGCCCGCCGGGCCGGTGCTGCTGGTGGCCACCGAGGTGCGCACCCGCTGGGCTGCGACGGTGGCGGCAGCGTTGTTGCGAGAAAAGGGGGTCAGCCAGGTGTTGCTGCTGGCCTTGCATTTGCAGCCTTGAGGCATGGCCTGCACACTTTACCCATAGGTCACCTACACGTCACCCATAGGTCACCCAAAGGTCACCCACACTGTCCCACATACCCACAAGCCGTGCAAAAGTCGCAGCCGTCTTTGTGAATCACGGTGGGGTTGCCGCATTCGGGGCAGGGTTTGCCGGCAAGCAGGTTTGATTTTTCTGCGGCACCGGGGGTGTTCAGCACACCCATGTCGCGCAGCGGAAAGCCGTGTTCGTCCAGCACGCCCAGCATGGCGTAGCGGTGAATGATCAGGCGGGCCAGGTAGGCCACGGTGGACGGCCAGGTTTGCTGGCGGCGCGTGCCATGGGGCAGGCCGGGCACAAAGGCCATGAAATGGCCCAGCGGCTCGGCGTAGTTCAGCAGCTTGCGTAGCTTCATGCCAATCCAGGCGGGGTCAATCACCCGCATGTCGAGCGACAGCAGGCGCGCCAGCCCGTCCATGGCGCGCGGGTAATTGCCTGAAAAACCCAAGGCGCACGGGCGGGTCACGGTGCTGCCGTCATGGCCGGTCAGGTTCACTTCTTTCAGGGTCAAGGTAAAGGCTTCGCCCGTGGCGGGGTTGTTCACGTCCACCGACCAAGCCAACGTGCCCGAGGGACCGGTGAGCGGTTCGTCGCGGCTGAACATGGCGTCTAGCACGGGCGTGGGGGCGCTGCTGCTGCTGTTGTTTTCGCTACCAGAGGGCAGGGCCTTGAGCTGTTCACAGCGCCAGCGAATCACCGCCGCAGTGGCTGCCACCACGCCAGGAAACAGGCGCTTTTCACCGTGCGGCGGAAACGGCATTTCAAACGCATGCTCTTCAGCCACGGTGGCCAGTGCGTCGAGTTTGAGTTGCAGCCAGGCGGGGTCATTGGCGCGCAAATCCATCGACAGGGTTTTAGCCAAGGCACCCAAAGCGCGCGGTTGCTCGGTGCCGTTAACCCACACCTCAAACGGTTGCGGCGGGCCGCCTTCTTGCGGCGCCACCTCGCCCACAAACAGCGCAAAGTGACCAAACGGGTGTTGCACCATAAAGGTCCACGCGGGGTTGCCAGCGGGCAGTTCGGGGCGCGACGGCCAGCGCAGCGACGACAGCACCGGCACCGGCAGGCGCTCCAACACCAGGCGCTGGTTGGCGCCTTCAAGCTGCAGGGCCGTAGCGGCTGGGCTGGTGGTTGAACTGCCACTTGAACTGGGCGTCAGGCTCAACACCGAGCCCAGCACGGCGTTGGGCCGGTAAGTAGCCAGCCCCTTCAAGCCGGACTGCCAGGCTTGCAGGTACAGGTTTTGAAATTCGGCATAGGGGTAGTCGGCCGGCACGTTCACGGTTTTTGAAATGGCGGTGTCGATGAAAGGCGCCACGGCGGCCACCATGGCTTCATGTGCGTGGGCACTCATCTCCAGCGCGGTGACAAATGCTGGCGTTAACGCGCAGTGTTCGCCAAACAGTTGGCGGTACAAGCGCCAGGCGTGGTCTTCTACGGCGTATTCCTTCAGGCTGCCATCGGGCATGCGTTTTTTGCGCGTGTAGCACCAGCTAAAGGCCGGCTCAATGCCGTTGCTGGCGTTGTCGGCAAAGGCCAGGCTGATGGTGCCGGTGGGCGCAATGGAGAGCAGGTGCGAATTGCGCAGCCCGTGGTCCCGAACACGCTCCTTCAGGGCGGCAGGCAGACGCGAGGCAAAGGTGGGCTCGCCAAGGTACAGGTCTGCTTTGAACAGCGGAAAAGGGCCGCGCTCGCGGGCCAGTTCTACCGAGGCGTCGTACGCGGTGTTGCGCATTAGCTCAGCTATGTGTTGCGCCATGTCGCGCGCCTCGGGTGTGTCGTAGCGCAGGCCCAGCATCACCAGCGCATCGCCCAGACCGGTAAAGCCCAGGCCCACGCGGCGCTTGCTGCGGGCTTCTTCTTGTTGCTGGGGAAGCGGCCACACGGTCACGTCCAGCACGTTGTCCAACATGCGAACGGCCACGCGCGCCACGTCACAAAATCCGGCCTCATCAAAACTGGCATCCCCTTGAAAGGGGTGATCAATAAAACGTGTCAGATCAATCGAGCCCAGGCAGCAGCAGCCGTAGGGTGGCAAGGGCTGCTCGGCGCAGGGGTTGGTGCTGGTAATGGTCTCGCAGTAAGACAAATTGTTGTCGCGGTTGATGTGGTCGAGAAACAGCACGCCGGGCTCGGCGTGGTCGTAGGTGGAGCGCATGATCTGGTCCCACAAATCGCGTGCCGGCAGGCGCCGGTAAATCCACGGGCCGCTGTCTTTGTCTTGGTAAGCGCCGGCCGCCTTTTGCGCCAGGCCGGGCTCGGCGTGGTGCAACAGCGAGAACGCTTCGTTGTTTTGTACCGCCTGCATGAAGGCGTCGGTTATACCCACTGAGAGGTTGAAGTTTTTTAAATCCCCCGCGTCCTTGGCATGGATGAATTCTTCAATGTCGGGGTGGTCACAGCGCAGCACGCCCATTTGCGCGCCACGGCGTGCCCCGGCAGACTCCACCGTTTCACAGGAGCGGTCAAACACGCGCATGTAACTCACCGGTCCGGACGCACTGCTTTGCGTGCTACCCACCCAGGCACCGCGTGGGCGAATGCGTGAGAAGTCATACCCCACGCCCCCACCGCGGCGCATGGTCTCGGCGGCTTCAGTCAGCGCCGTGTAGATGCCCGGGTGCCCGTTTTCCACGTGAGCAATCGAGTCGCCCACCGGCTGCACAAAGCAATTGATCAAGGTGGCCGCCAGGTCGGTACCCGCCGCCGATTGAATACGGCCGGCCGGGAGAAAACCACTTTGCAGCGCGTGCAAAAACCTGGCTTCCCAGGTGGCTTGCTGGTCGGGCGATTCAGCCTTGGCCAAGGCCCGCGCCACGCGCTGGTTCACATCAAGAATGCTGCGCTCGCTGCCTTTGCTGTACTTTTCAAGCAGTACCTCTTCACTGATGGTTTGTGGGGCGAGTGTGGGGTTTTTAACGGTGTTGTTGATGTTTTTTTGTGACATGATGGGTCCAGGTAGATACCGGGAAATACTAGGGCTGACACCCTTCAAAGTGATTGACCTGCAACAAGCTTTCTGAGAACAAAATACCCATGACTATTTCTAACTTTGACGATCTGTTAAAGACCGCGCGCCAGCAAACGCAGCCACAGCGTTTGCTGTTTGTCTTTGCCAGTGCTGACCTGCCAGAAGACGCCACTTCGGCACAGCGGGCGAGTTTTTTGGCGGGGCAGGGCGGCGCCTTGGTGCCGAATCTGTGCGTGGATAAAACCCCTGAAGAACTGGATTCATTTGCTGACCTGGTGCAAGAGTCGCTCGAGTTTTCAAAGGCCTGGAGCATTGTGTTTGTCGCCGCCCTGTCGGGCAGCGCAGGCGTGGCACCGACGGCAGAAACGGCTGAAAAAGCCTTGCAACGCATGGTGGAGGCTATCAAGGCGGGAACACTGGGCTCACTCATCCCCTTTGACCGCGAAGGTGAAACCGTGAGCCTGAGTTAAACCGGCGGGTTCAGTTAAACCAGCGGGTGTGGGGCCAGCGTGTCTTCCATCAGCGGGTAGGGCCCCGTTCCGCTGTGCGAGGCGGTGGAGGCCGGCACAAACGCACCGCTTTGCACATCAAACACATGCACCTCGCCTTCTTCAATCACATAGTGCCAGCCGTGCAGCGTCAGCTGCTGTTCTTCCACCTGCTGGCGCACCATCGGGTAGTCCATCAGACGTTCGAGTTGCAAGACCACGGCGCGCTGCTCAGTACGGCGTAAGGCTTCGGGGCTGACCTGTACGGGCAGCACTGCTTCACGTCCCAATTGCAACCAGGCCTGCAGATTTTTGGCCCGCGGGTCTGGCTCTTCATACAGGGCACGAATACCCCCGCAGTGGCTGTGGCCGCACACCACAATTCGCGACACCTTCAGGTTTAAAACCGCAAACTCAATTGCCGCTGCGGTGCCGTGGTAGCCCACCCAACGCCGTGTCGGCTCCTGCGGGCTGGGATCCCCTGGGGCGGCAGTACCGCAGTCTTGCGCAGTACTTTCTAGAAAGCCGTCATACGGTGGCACAAAGGCCCCCACGTTGCGCACAATGAAGAGCTCACCCGGGCCAGTGCCCGTCAGGAGGTAGGGCACCAGGCGTGAATCCGAGCAACCGATGAACAAAATGGTGGGGTGTTGACCGTCTTCCACCAGGCTTTGAAACTGCGCCTGAACCCCAGGAAAGGTGTGGTCGTGAAACCGGCGTAACCGGTGCAGCAGATCGTCAGTCACAGGACGAACCGGCTACTGCAGCAAAGGGGTATCTGCCGACTCAAGATTCACCCCTTCAATCACAGCTTGCCCGGCCAGCAGTTGCAAGAACTGGCGCAAGGCGGTGATGTAGCTGGTTTGGCGCAACGCCATGGCCACGGCGCCACTGACCGAGGTGTAGGCTTGGGCCTCGCCAGGCTCGCGCGCCAGCACCTCCACCACATGCAATCCAAAACGGCTGTGCACCAGTCGCGGCAGTACGCCCACTTCAGCGTGGCCAAACAGCTCCTTGGCAAATTCAGGCGCGCAGTCCGACGCAGTCAACCAACCCAGCATGCCGCCCTCGGTGCCGCTGGGGCAATTGGACAGGGTCTGGGCGGCTTGAGAGAAAGTATCCTCCAGGCGCTGACCGTCGTGGCAACGAACATCAAGCAGCGTGGTCTCGGCACGGTTGCGAAGTGCCACCACAACAACCCCCTGGGTCACAGCAAACAAAATGTGGCGCACCTGAACTTTTTCACCCGTGCTGTATTTCGCCTGGTTCGCTGCATGGTGCCGCCGGCAGGCCTCTTCAGAAGGTTCTGGAATCGTTAGGCTGTGTTCTAAAACTTGCTCAATGGCGCTACTGGCCGCTTCGCTGAGGACGCCATCTGCGGCGGGCGTATCGTCGGCAGCCAGCAGGTCTTCGGCCATCGCAGCTTGACGCAACAGCTCCGAGTAGGCGCGCTGGCGCAGTTCATCGGCGCTCAGTTGCTCACCCGCCCTGTGCAGCGGCACGCCGTTGATGCGGGCTACTTGGTCCGGGGCTGAAGAAAGTGGGGGCATGGTGTGCTTTCTTAAACGCCAGCGCCAGGTTGGCGTGGCTGGTTATGGCCGGCAGGTAAATTCATACGGCGTGCGCGTACCACCTGATAAGGGCGCACCAGATAAGCCAGCGTGCCAAAACCGCTCCATACATGCACCAGACGGGTAAACGGGAAGATGAAGAAAATACTCATGCCCAAAAACATGTGCATCTTAAAAATCCATCCCGCGTGTTCCAGTAACTCAGGCGCACCTGCACGAAACGTGACGATGTACTGCGCCCATTGCGCCAACTTCATCATCATGCTGCCATCCAGGTGCTGGGCCGACATGGGAATAGTCGCCAGGCCCAGGGCCAGTTGCAGCCACAAAAGAACCAGCAAAACAATGTCGCTGACCTTGGAGTTGATGCGAATGCGTGGCTCAAACAAGCGGCGGTGCAACAGCAGGTTGACGCCAATAAAACCCAGCACGCCGGCAACGCCACCGCTGACCATGGCCACCAGTTGCTTGGTGCCGGCACTGATGAAGGATTCGTACAAAAAGTGCGGTGTCAGCATGCCAAAGAAATGGCCGAAAAACAGGAACAGCACACCCACATGAAACAGGTTGCTGCCCCAACGCAACTGACCAGCTTTGAGCAATTGCGAAGAGTCACTCTTCCAGGTGTACTGGTCGCGGTCAAACCGGATCAGGCTGCCCAGTAAAAAAACCGTCAACGCAATGTAGGGGTACAAACCAAACAAAAAATTGTCGAGGGCATTCATAGCAGTACTCCTGCGGTTGGTGTTGCGGTTGCGGTTGCCTGCGCGCTGGCTTGGCCAGTGTTGTGTTTAACAAAGTGCATCGGCTGGTAGGTAGGTGGGCTCGTGCCGGGCTTGGCTTGGCCCTTGGTGGAGCAGCCATCAAACACCACGGGTTCTTCCCAACTGGTATCCAGCGCTTCATCGGCTATTACCTTGACGGCCTGGGCTTTCTCGCCACTGAGTTCGAGCAGGGCACCCAGCACGCTGGCATAGGGGCTGTGGCGCTGATGCAAGGCGCTGAATATGGCGTTGAAGATGTGGGCCATTTCGCTCAAAAAGGCACGGGCTTCTTTCGGCGGTTGGGTGGAGACGAATTCCAGAACTGCCGGCAGGTAGTCGGGCAGTTCACCCGGTGCCAGAAACAGGCCGGCCTTTTCGTAGGTCTGCGCCAGGTCAATCATGGCCGGGCCACGGTCACGCGAGTCGCCGTGCACATGTTCAAACAGGTGCAGGGAGGTGGCGCGTCCACGGTCAAAAATTTCTACGTAGCGGCCTTCAATAGCCAGGGCGTCGCCATGTGCCAGGCTGTTCATGAGGGCGTCTAACTCGGCCAGTCGGCTGGCCGCGATCGCCTTGTCCGCGTGCAAAGCGGCACGCAGGTCGGGCAGGTGCTGGCGCAGTACGGCGTCGGGATAAGACAGCAAGCGAGCGAGCACCCGCAGCGTCAGGGATGAGGTTTTAATCATTGAGTTTTATCCAATCTGCTGAACGTGCAGCACAGCCAGAAAATGCAGGGCGGGCCACATCACACCTGCGCTTTGATGGGAATGGTGCGCCGCTTGGCCCCACCGAACAAGCTGGCTTCGCTCTCCCCGTCGGAGCAGCCATTGCCAAATGAGAAGCCGCAGCCGCCGCGCATGTCGAAGGTGTTCTCGGCGTACTCCCGGTGCGAGCTGGGAATCACAAAGCGGTCTTCATAATTTGCAATCGCCATCACGTGGTACATCTCTTCCACTTCGGCCTGGGTCATTTGCACCTGGTCCAGCGCAGCGGTGTTGATGCGTCCATCGACGTGTTTTTCGCGCTGGTAGGCGCGCATGGCCAGCATGCGCTCCAAGGCGCGCTCCACCGGCATGGTGTCACCGGCCGTGAGCAGATTGGCCAGGTACTTGACCGGAATACGCAGCTGCTTGACGTCGGGAATCTCGCCGTTGATGCCAATATGACCGGCGTTGGCCGCAGCGCTGATGGGCGAGAGTGGCGGCACATACCACACCATGGGCAACGTGCGGTACTCGGGGTGCAGGGGCAGGGCCACCTTCCAGTCCACGGCCATTTTGTAGACCGGGCTCTTGCGTGCAGCCTCCATCCATTTGTCTGGAATGCCGTCGACGCGGGCTTGTTCGATCACCTTGGGGTCGTTGGGGTCCAAAAAAATATCGAGCTGGGCCTGGTACAGGTCGCGGTCATGCTCGACGCTGGCGGCTTCCTGAATGCGGTCTGCGTCATACAACAACACGCCGAGGTAGCGAATTCGGCCGACGCAGGTCTCTGAACAGACGGTGGGTTGACCGGCCTCAATGCGCGGGTAGCAAAAGATGCATTTCTCGGCTTTGCCAGACTTCCAGTTGTAGTAAATCTTTTTGTAGGGGCAACCGCTGACGCACATGCGCCAGCCGCGGCACTTGTCCTGGTCGATCAGCACAATGCCGTCTTCCTCGCGCTTGTAAATAGAGCCCGAGGGGCAGGACGCCACACAGGCCGGGTTCAGGCAGTGCTCGCACAGGCGGGGCAAGTACATCATGAAGGTGTTTTCAAACTGGCCGTAAATGTCCTTCTGAATGTCGTCAAAGTTTTTGTCTTGGCTGCGCTTGGCAAATTCGCCACCCAAAATCTCTTCCCAGTTCGGGCCCCACTGTATTTTTTCCATGCGCTTGCCGGTGATCAAGCTGCGGGGGCGTGCCGTGGGCGCGGCCTTCATCTCGGGCGCGGATTGCAGGTGCGCGTAGTCAAAGGTGTAGGGCTCGTAGTAGTCGTCTATTTCTGGCAGATTGGGGTTGGCAAAAATGCGCATCAGCAGCTTCCATTTGGCGCCTTGTCGCGGTTCGATCTTGCCGTTAGCCAGGCGATGCCAGCCGCCATTCCATTTGTCCTGGTTTTCCCATTCCTTGGGGTAGCCGATGCCTGGCTTGGTTTCCACGTTGTTGAACCAGGCGTACTCCATGCCGGGGCGGTTGGTCCAGACGTTCTTGCAGGTGACCGAACAGGTGTGGCAGCCGATGCACTTGTCCAGGTTAAGCACCATGCCGATTTGGGCGCGTATTTTCATCGTGATTCCTTAAGCGTGGACGGGAGCGCGGGCGTTGAACTGGGCTTCTTCTTCCAGCCAGTCCACCTTGCTCATCTTGCGAACCACCACAAACTCGTCACGGTTGGTGCCGATGGTTCCGTAGTAGTTAAAGCCGTAGCTGAACTGGGCGTAGCCGCCAATCATGTGGGTGGGCTTGAGCACAATGCGGGTGACTGAGTTGTGAATGCCCCCGCGCATGCCGGTGATCTCAGAGCCCGGGGTGTTGATGATCTTTTCTTGCGAGTGGTACATCATCACCATGCCATTCTTGACGCGTTGGCTCACCACGGCGCGGGCCGCAATGGCGCCGTTGATGTTGAACAGCTCGATCCAGTCGTTGTCCACAATACCGGCGCTCTTGGCGTCGTCTTCGCTCAGCCAGACGACGGTGCCGCCACGGTTGAGGGTGAGCATCATCAGGTTGTCACTGTAGGTGGAGTGAATGCCCCACTTCTGGTGCGGCGTGATGAAGTTCAGCGCGATTTCCTTGTTGCCGTTGGGCTTGATGCCCTGAATGCCCGAAGTGGTCTTGAGGTCTACGGGCGGACGGTAGCTGGTGAAGCCTTCCCCAAAAGCCGTCATCCACGGGTGGTCCATGTAGAACTGCTGACACCCGGTCAGGGTGCGCCAGGGAATCATCTCGTGCACATTGGTGTAGCCCGCGTTGTAGGACACGGTTTCGCTTTCAATGCCGCTCCAGGTGGGCGAGCTGATGATCTTGCGCGGTTGCGCCTGGATGTCGCGAAAGCGTATCTTCTCGTCTTCGCGGTGAATCGCCAGGTGGGTGTGGTCCAGCCCGGTTTGCTTGCCCAGCGCCTGCCAGGCTTTGACGGCCACGTGGCCGTTGGTTTCCGGTGCCAGTTGCAAAACCACTTCGCAGGCATCAATGTCGGTCTCAATCTTGGGCATGCCGCAGGTCACGCCTGCGTCACTGACCAAGCCGTTAAGTTCGCCCAGTTGCGTGACCTCAATCTGGGTGTTCCAGTTAATGCCCTTGCCGCCATTGCCCGCCTTGTTCAGCAGCGGCCCCAGAGCCGTGAAGCGTTTGTAGACATTGGGGTAGTCGCGCTCCACCACCACCATGTTGGGGCCCGTTTTGCCGGGAATCAGATCAATCTCGCCGCGTTTCCAGTCCTGCACGCCAAAGGGCTGCGCCAGTTCGGCCGGTGAGTCGTGCATCAAGGGTGAGAGCACCAGGTCGCGCTCCACCCCCAAATGACCGACGCACACTTCGCTGAATTTTTTGGCAAAGCCTTTGTAAATATCCCAGTCGCTGCGTGACTGCCAGGCGGGGTCTACCGCCGTGCTCAAGGGGTGGATGAAAGGGTGCATGTCGCTGGTGTTGAGGTCGTTCTTCTCGTACCAGGTGGCCGTGGGCAGCACGATGTCTGAGTAAAGGCAGGTGGTGCTCATGCGGAAGTCGAGCGTCACCAGCAAATCCAGCTTGCCTTCAGGGGCGTCTTTGTGCCACACCACTTCTTCGGGCTTGGCCTCTTCACTGCCTAAATCTTTGCCCTGCACCCCGTTGCTGGTGCCCAGCAGGTGCTTCAAGAAATACTCGTGACCTTTGCCGCTGGAGCCCAGGATATTGGAGCGCCAGACAAACATATTGCGCGGCCAGTTGTTGGGGTGGTCCGGGTCTTCGCAACTCATGGTTTGCGAGCCGTCTTTCAATCCCTTGACCAAAAAGTCCTTGGGTTCCATGCCAGCAGCCGTGGCGTCTTTCACCACCTTCAAGGGGTTGGTCTTGAGCTGCGGCGCCGAGGGCAGCCAGCCCATGCGTTCGGCGCGCACGTTGTAGTCAATCATGCTGCCACCAAATAGCTTTTTGTCGGCCAGCGGTGACAGCACCTCTTCCACGCCCAGCTTTTCATAGCGCCACTGGTCCGTATGGGCGTAGAAGAAACTCGTGGAGTTCATTTGCCGGGGTGGGCGAATCCAGTCCAGCGCAAAGGCCAGCGCAGTCCAGCCGGTTTGGGGCCGCAGTTTTTCCTGGCCCACATAGTGCGCCCAGCCGCCGCCGCTTTGGCCAATACAACCGCACATCATCAGCATGTTGATGACGCCGCGGTAGTTCATGTCGGCGTGGTACCAGTGGTTCATCGCCGCGCCGATGATGACCATGGACTTGCCCTTGGTCTTGTCTGCGTTGTCGGCAAACTGACGCGCCACGGTGATGAGTTGCTCGCGCGGGGTGCCGGTGATGCGCTCTTGCCAGGCGGGTGTGTAAGGCGTGTCGTCGTTGAAGTCCTTAGCCGCCATTTCACCGGCTAAACCACGGGCTACGCCGTAGTTGGCCACTTGCAGGTCAAAGACGGTGGCCACCAGGGTGTCGCGTTTTTCACCCTCTTTACCCAACGAGATGCGCTGAACCGGCACGGTGCGCACCAAGACGTTGTTGCTGGCGTCACCCGTGGCATTGTTGGGAAAGTTCTCGCTGACGATGCCGCCAAAGTAGGGGAATCCAACCAAGGCTGTTTCGCTGCTGGGGTTCTCTCCTTCCATGACCGAAAGTTTGAGTTTGACCTCGGTACCATGCCGAGCCTCTTTGGCCTCCAGGTTCCATTGGCCTTCATCGGCGCGGCCGTCCGGGCCCCAGCGAAAACCAATCGCGCCTTGGGGCAGCACGACCTTGCCGCTGTCATTGAGCGCCACAGTCTTCCATTCTGGGTTGTTGGCGGCGCCCAATCTGCCGTTGAAGTCGGATGCGCGCACATAACGGTCCGGCACCATGACGGTCTGGCCGCTGGGCAATTGCTGCTCCTTGAGCATGACCAGCATGGGCATGTCGGTGTAGCGGCGTACGTAATTGTCAAAGTAGGCGCTTCGGGGCTTGCCGCCGTCCGGGAAATAGAACTCCTTGAGGATGACATGGCCCATTGCCATCGCCACTGCGGCGTCGGTGCCTTGCTTGGGTTTCATCCAGATGTCGGAGAGTTTGGCCACTTCAGAGTAGTCCGGCGTGACCGCGACCGTCTTGGTGCCTTTGTAACGTACCTCGGTGAAGAAGTGGGCGTCGGGCGTGCGGGTCTGCGGCACGTTGGAGCCCCAGGCGATGATGTAGGTGGCGTTGTACCAGTCGGCCGATTCAGGCACGTCGGTCTGTTCGCCCCAGATTTGCGGGCTGGCTGGGGGCAAGTCGCAGTACCAGTCATAAAAGCTCATGCACACACCGCCGATAAGGCTCAAGTAGCGGCTACCCGCTGCGTAGGACACCATGGACATGGCGGGAATGGGCGAGAAACCGATGATGCGGTCTGGCCCGTGCTGCTTGATGGTGTAGACGTTGGCTGCAGCGATCATTTCGTTGACCTCGTCCCAACCTGAGCGCACAAAACCCCCCAAACCACGCACGCTTTGGTAGTCTTTGCGTTTGCTGTCGGACTGTGCAATGGAGGCCCAGGCGTCTACGGGGTCGTGCGCCAGGCGGGCTTCGCGCCAGAGTTTGAGCAAGCGTCCGCGCACCAGGGGGTACTTCACCCGGTTGGCGCTGTACAGATACCAGCTGTAGCTGGCACCCCGGGCGCAGCCGCGTGGCTCGTGGTTGGGCATGTCCCAGCGGGTGCGAGGGTAGTCGGTTTGCTGGGTTTCCCAGGTGACGATGCCGCCCTTGACGTAAATCTTCCAGGAGCAAGAGCCGGTGCAATTGACGCCGTGGGTGCTGCGTACGATTTTGTCGTGGGCCCAGCGGTTGCGGTAGGCATCTTCCCAGGTGCGGTCTTCGCCGGTGGTGACGCCGTGCTCGCCGCTGAAAGCTTCGCGCGGCTGGGAGAAATAACTGAGTCGGTCAAGAAAATGGCTCATGCAGTACCTCGGTAAAAATGGAATGAAAAGGGCGGCCTAGAGCGGTCTTGGACGGGCTTAGGGGTTTTTGATTTCGGCGCCCGCGCGCAGGTAGAACCACCAGTTCAGCAACAGGCAGGCGGCGTAAAAAACGGCAAAGCCATACATGGCGTTTTGCGGCGTGCCTGCCTTGATCTGAGCGCCAATCACCACCGGGGCGACAAAGGCGCCGTAGGCAGCCACCGCCGAGGTCCAGCCCAGCACGGGGCCGGCCTGCTGGCGGTCAAAGATGAAGCCGATGCTGCGAAAGGTCGAACCGTTGCCAATGCCGCTGGCGGTAAACAGCACGACAAACAGCGCCATGAACACAAAGAAGTACTGCTCGGGCTGGGCGCTTTGGTAGGCCAGCAGCATGACGTAGCCCACGGCGGCAGAGGCCAGCACCATCAGCGCGGAAATCCACTGAGTGACGATGGAGCCACCCACCTTGTCGGCAATCCAGCCCCCCACTGGGCGCACGGCGGCGCCCACAAAGGGGCCAATCCAGGCGTAGGTCAGGGCCGAGGGTGCGTTAGGATTTTTCAGGGCGTGGGCCACCAAACCAGTCGCCGGATCGACCACATGCTGAAAGCCAAAGATCACGGTAATGGCCAAGGGCAGCGCCATGGAAAAGCCGATGAAGGAACCGAAGGTGACGATGTACAGCGCCGTCATCGCCCAGGTGTGCTTGTTGCTGAAAATCTCGAACTGCTTGGAAACGTTTTCTTTCATGGTGCCAAAGGCAGCCAGGCGCATGATGAGCAGGGCGCTGGCAATGTCCAGCGGAATAGCAACCCACATGCTGATCAGGCCCAGGCCGGTGGGCGCCGGCAGGTACAGGTACAAGCCCAGAATGGCCGGAATAAAGGCCAGGGTGTAGAGGTAAGTGACCTTGGCAAAAGCCACCAAGGGGCTGCCGGTATCGGGCGAGACGGTCTTGAGGTTGCTCATGCCAAACCAGCACAAGAGCGACAGTGGCACCAGCGACAGCACCCAGGCAAAGCCAGCGTTCTGGATCCAGGTGGGCGTGCCCGCAGCAATCTTGCCGAAGATCCAGCCGCTGTCCTTGACCAGTTGCATGGAGCCGCCACCCCAGTCGCCAAACAGGCTCACCGTCATCACCAGCGGTATGACGATTTGCATGGTGGTGACGCCAAAGTTGCCCAGGCCGGCATTCAGGCCTAGCGCTGTGCCCTGCAGACGCTTGGGAAAAAAGGTGCTGATGTTGGACATGGACGAGGCAAAGTTGCCACCGCCCACGCCCGACCACAGCGCCATCAGTTGAAAGGCCCACAACGGCCAGTCCTTGTGCTGCAGCGCCATGCCCGTGCCAATGGCCGGTGCGAGCAGCATGGCAGTGGTCAGAAAGATGGTGTTGCGGCCGCCGGCCAAACGAATCAGGAACGAGGCCGGGATGCGCATGGTGGCACCCGAAATGCCAGCAATGGCGGTAAGCGTGAACAACTCGGCCTGGGTAAACGGGAAGCCCAGGTTAAGCATCTGCACCGTGATGATGCCCCACATGCCCCAGACCGCAAAGCCGCACAAGAGCGCCGGCACGGAGATCCACAAATTGCGGTAGGCGATGGCTTTGCCGGTGCTTTCCCAGAAACGCTCGTCTTCCGGACGCCAGTCGCTGATGTCAGCCCGTGAGCTAGGTGTTGGGTTCATAGATTTCCTTCTTTCGTTTTTTATTTAAATTAGGATTTCAGGCTGAGCAGACCGGTGTTCTTGCCCATCACTTCACGCTGGCGTACTTCGGTCCAGTACATCCAGATCAGCGACACCCACACCACCCCGTACATCAGCATGAAGGCGCTGGAGCGAATGCCCGTTAGGTCCATGAGCACGCCAAACAAGATGGGCAACACAAAGCCACCCAGACCACCGGCCAGACCCACCATGCCGCTGATGGCGCCGATGTTGTCGGTGTAGTCGTCGCTGATGTACTTAAAGACGCTGGCCTTGCCAAAGGCAAAGGCAATGCCCAGGATGAACATCAGCCCGGTGAAGGCGTAAACGTTCAGACCCAGATGAAAAGTTTTGGGGCCTGTGGTGGTGGCAATGGTGAAGTCGGTTTGTGGGTAACTCAGCAAGAAAAGGCAAATCCAGCTGACCCACAGTACCCACCAGGTCACGCTGTGTGCGCCCCATTTGTCTGACATCCAGCCGCCTGCGGCACGTAACACGCCACCGGGCAGGGAGAAGCAGGCGGCGAGCAGGGCGGCACTGCGAATGTCCAATCCGAACTCGCCCACGTAGTACTGAACCATCCATAAGGACAGGGCCACATAACCGCCAAACACGATGCTGTAGTACTGGCAGTACTTCAGCACACGCGGGTCTTTCAGTGATTTGAGTTGGTCGCTGAATTTGGTGTGGCTGGGCACCAAGTGGGCGGGGTCGCTGTAGCTGAAAAACCAGAACAGCACCACGGAGCCGAGCATGATGGCCGCGTAAACCTGCGGCACCATGGCCCAGCCAAAGGCCACCACCAGGGCCGGTGCCACAAACTTGTTGACCGCAGCCCCCGAGTTGCCCGCGCCATAAATGCCCATAGCAAAGCCTTGCTGACTTTTGGGGAACCAGCGCGCCACATAAGGGGTGCCCACCGAGAATGAGCCGCCGGCCAGGCCCACAAACAAGCCGATGACCAGAAAGTGCCAGTACTCCGTGGCGTAACTCATGAGCCAAATAGCGGGGACCGTGAGTGCCATGAGCAGGGCCATCACCAGGCGACCGCCGTATTTGTCAGTCCAGATGCCCAGGGGCACGCGAATCAGCGAGCCGGTTAATACCGGCATGGCGGTCAGTAAGCCGAATTCTGTGGCGTTGAGGCCGAGCGCCTTTTTGATCGGGATACCGATCACGCCAAACATCATCCACACCATAAAGCACACGGTGAATGCCAGCGTGCTGACGATGAGCACTGAGAGTGCTTGCCCATTTTTAGTCATGTCAAAACCTCCAGAGACTGGCCATGACTTTAGGGCGCTCAACTCATTTTTGACATCCTGCTGAAGGAGTGTTGGACCTGTGCAATGGAACTATTCAGCGCCGCTTCGGCCTAGTTCCAAAGAACTATGCTGCGCTTTTTTCACACCAGCTTGTGGCAGGTCAAAGCAGACCGTTCTCGGTGGCTATAACGGCGGCGTGTACGCGTGAGCTGACATCGAGTTTGCGCAAGATGTGCTGCACATGGATCTTGACCGTGGTTTCGGCAATGCCATGTTCACGGGCGATTTCCTTGTTGCTGGCACCGCGAGCGATGCCGCTCAAAATATCAAGCTCACGCGGCGACAGGCTGGCAAGTGCTGCGTGGTGCGGTGAGGGGGATGAGGGCGCAGCAAAGGGTGTTGACTCGGTGGGCGATGCATCGGGCAGGCTACCGCGAAAGGCGGCGACCAATTTACTCAGCATTTCTGGCGCCACCACGCTGTCGCCCTGCATGGCCTGTGTGATGGCTTGGGCAAGGGCCTCGCCCTCTATGGTCTTGAGTAGGTAACCCGCAGCCCCTCCCCGCAAGGCAGCAGCCAGGTCGTGTTCGTCTTCGCTGACGGTCAGCATCAGAATTCGGGCCAGCGGCGCGGCCTCCCGCAGCGCGGGCAGGGCGTCCACCCCATTGACGCCGGGGAGATGGTTGTCCAGCAAGATCACATCGGGTTGCAACTCCTGCGCCTTGCGGATGCCCTGGCTGGCATCGGCAGCGTCGTCCAATACCAACAAGCCAGGCTCGCGCAGCAGCAGCGCTGTCAAACCACGCCGGAACAGGGTGTGGTCATCCACGATAAGAATACGCACGGGAGGACGGTCAGAGGGGCTCATTAAACGGGGCCGACAAGTGTTGCAGTGGGGCGAGTGTCGATGTTTTCCGCAACACTGTGCGCGCTCATGGGGCTCGCTGGCAGTGGCAGGGTCAGAATAGCTGAGCTGCCGTGGCCAGGGGTGGAGATGACTTCAAGGGATGCACCAATGCGTTGGGCGCGCTCGCTCATGATGCGCAGACCCACGTGGGTTTCATCGAGCTGTTCGTTGTGGGTGATGAAACCCATACCGTCATCGCGCACCTCGAAGCGCCAGCAGGGTTGTTGCTGCACATCGACCCAGACTTGCGAGGCGCGTGCATGTTTGCGCACATTGGAGAGCGCTTCCTGAACAATATGCAGCACCTGAATTTGCAGGTCGGGCGACAGTGGCATGCCTTGCCCCTGAATGGTCAGCGAGGCTTTCAAACCGCTTTGGTGCTCAAACTTGCGCAGGGTGGTAGCCAGTGCTGGTTCAATGTCCTCGGTGTTGGTGCGGGTGCGAAAGTGCAGCAGAAGTTCGCGCACATCCCCATAGCTTTCGCGTACGCCGATATCAATTTCTTCGAGCACCAGATTGATCTGGCTGGCGTCACCCAAACGCAGGGCATCGCGCATCAGCTGGACTTGAATTTTCAGAAAGGCCAGGGACTGGGCAATGGAGTCATGCAACTCGCGCGCCAGCAGGTGGCGCTCTTGGGATACTGCCGCCTCGCGGTCCAAGGCGCTCAGGCGTAAGTTTTCCATGGCGCTGGCCAAATGGCTACTCAGGGCTTCCAACAGCGAGCGTTCAGCCGGGGCCGGGTTGAAGATGGCGTGAAAGAAAAGATCTACCTCGCCCATCAGCCGGTCATGCAGGCGTATAGGAATGTTCACCACGGTTTTATAGCCCGCCTTGGCGCAATGGTTGAGCGAGGTGCTGCCCTCGGGCTGGATGCGGATCACGCGCATGCCGGGTTCAGTGGCTGGGGCGCCGCAGTGGCAGTCGCCTTTGTCAATGCAGAGTTCAGCATCCACCAGGGTGCTTGGCAGTCCTTGGGCGGCAAGCATCAGGTAGCGTTGGTTCGACTGGTCGGACCAGCGAAGCGCCACACCATCGGCATGGGCAATGCGCCGAATGCTATTGGAAAACCCCTGGGCGAGCTCATCGAGTGTGGTGGCCTTGGCCACCAGCGCCGTCACCTCGTAAAGGCTTTCCAGACGTTCGTGTTTTTCTTCCAGCTGGGCCGTTTTTTCTGCCACCTTACTTTCCAGATTACGGTACATGGACTGCACATGTTCAGCCATGCCGTTGAAGCCGTCGGCCAGGGTGCCAAACTCATCACTGGTGACGCGTTCTACGCGGGCTGAAAAATCACCGCGCAGCATTTTTTCAATCGCGTGCTTGAGTTGCCCCACGGGTTCCAGCACAAAGAGGTAGCCGGTGTAAAGCAGTACCGCCGCGCCCAGTACGGCCATGGCCAGCATGGACACTTGCAGCAAATGCAGCACGGCCGTCCAGTGCGCCAGGTGGGCTTCGATGCTGTTGACCAAGGCATCAATATCAGTGACAAACGCCACGGTCTGAGCCCGTAACTCGATGAGGGGTGTGGGGCTCGACTGGATCCAGCGTTTTTGGTAATTGGCCCAGCCACGCTCGACCACGGTAAACCGCGTGGTGACTTGAGCGTCCCAGGGGACGAACAGCGGGCGATCTGGGTCACCGCTGCGCAACAGCGCCAGGCTCTTGTCAAACTGGGCGACCTGCTCGGCCAAGGCCTGCGTTTCACCGGTGCTGACCGACAAGGCCATGCGGTAGGACTGCATGCGCATGCGTCCCGCTTCATTAACGGCGGCAGCCCCGCCATCGAGTTGCCACGACACCCACAGGGTGGCCGCCGTGGACAACAGGGCCAGCAACAGAAAGGGCGCGCCCACCAGGGCCAACTTGGCGCCCAGACTCCAGTGCTTGGTCTGGGTCACGGCCTGCTGCAGTGTGCAGACCGGTGGTGCATCACATGCGCTCGAAGATGGCGGCAATGCCTTGACCGCCGCCAATGCACATGGTCACCAGGGCGTATTTGCCGTTGATGCGTTGCAGCTCGTAC
Organism: uncultured beta proteobacterium; assembly: GCA_903960915.1. GTDB lineage: Bacteria > Pseudomonadota > Gammaproteobacteria > Burkholderiales > Burkholderiaceae_C > Rhodoferax. The sequence goes on along the minus strand of CAJCCO010000009.1, from coordinate 19,155 downwards.
AAGGCCTTCACGGTGATGAGGGCACCGGTGGCGCCGATGGGGTGGCCCAGGGAGATGCCGGAGCCATTGGGGTTGACCCGGGCGGGGTCAAAGCCGAGCTCTTTGCTCACCGCGCAGGCTTGGGCAGCAAAGGCTTCGTTGGCTTCGATCACGTCCATGTCGTTCACCGTCAAACCGGCTTTTTGCAAGGCCAGGCGTGACGCAGACACCGGGCCCATGCCCATGATTTTGGGCTCCAGGCCGGTGTGGGCGTAGGCCACCAGACGACCCAGCGGCTTGGCGCCACGGGCTTGTGCGGTTTTGGCTTCCATCAGCACCACGGCAGCAGCCGCGTCGTTGATGCCGGAGGCATTGCCGGCGGTCACGGAGCCGTTTTCTTTGACAAACACGGGCTTCAACTTGGCCATGTCTTCAGGCTTGCAGTTGGGACGGAAGTGTTCGTCGGTGGCGTAGGCCACATCGCCTTTTTTGCTCTTGAGCATGATCGGCAGAATCTGGCTGGTGAAGTAGCCCGCTTCGGTGGCGCGTTGAGCGCGGTTGTGGCTTTCAACGGCCAAGGCGTCCTGCATGTCGCGGGTGATGCCAAATTGGGTGGCGATGTTCTCGGCCGTCACGCCCATGTGGATGGCGTGGAAGGGGTCGTGCAGCGCCCCCACCACCATGTCGATCATCTTGGTGTCACCCATGCGGGCGCCCCAGCGCGCGCTCAACGCGGCGTAGGGGCCACGGCTCATGTTCTCGGCGCCGCCGCCAATGGCAATGTCGCAGTCGCCCAGCAGGATGGACTGGCTGGCCGACACAATGGCTTGCAAGCCCGAGCCGCACAGGCGGTTCACGTTGAAAGCCGGGGTGGCTTGGCCGCAGCCGCCATTGATGGCCGCCACACGCGACAAGTACATGTCTTTGGGTTCGGTGTTGACCACATGGCCAAACACCACATGACCCACATCTTTGCCGTCCACGCCGGCGCGGGCCAGTGACTCGCGCACCACTTGGGCGGCCAGTTCGGTGGGGGGAATGTCTTTCAGACTGCCACCATAGGTACCAATGGCGGTGCGCACACCGCTGACCACAACAACTTCACGACTCATGTAATTCTCCTCGTTGGATTAAAAATTCAAACGGTCAAGTGTGTTCTACAACGCTTATTCCGATCTTACGGGGGCGCCCAAGGGCGAACTCAGTCCCGCACATCGGCCACGGGCTGGCTGCCAAAGTCTGGCCGGGCCAGGTAGGCCAGCACGCGGCGGGCCGCTTCGTCAGGCGAGGCCAGGTGGCCGCTTTGCTTCAGGTCCACAAAGCCGCCCAGGCCGGGAAAGTTGGAGGGGTCGGCGCTGCGCAGTTGCACTTGCATGTCGGTGTCTATGACGCCGGGCGCCAGCGAGCAGACCTTGGCGCCGTGTGGTTTGAGCGCTTCGTCCATGGCCAGGCTGCGGGTGAAGTGGTCCATGCCGGCCTTGGCGGCGCAGTAGCCCGCGCCCGAGGCCATGGCCCGGCGGCCCAGGCCGGAGGAAATGTTGAGTACCTGGCGTGGCAACTGCCAGGCCTCGGTGGCTTTCAAAAAAGCCGCTGTCAGGAGCAGCGGGGCTTCCAAGCCAACGCGCAAGGCGCGGGTCAGGTCGAGCGGGTCGCTGTCAGACAGCGGCACCAGCGCGGAGATGACGCCGGCGTTGTTGATCAGCGTGGCACGGTTGAAGCTGTCACTGGCAAGGCTTTGCAGCCACTGGCTGAGCTTGGCCGCTGCGGGCACGCTGTGTTCCAGGTCCAGCGGCCACTGCTCCAGGGCACAACCGGCGCTGGCGGCTTGGGCGGCTAGGTTTTCATGGGTGTTGCGCGAGATGCACAGCAAGAAATGATCGGGCTTGAGCAGTTGCTGGGCCATGGCCAGGCCCATGCCGCGCGAGGCACCGGTGAGGATAAAGAGGGCTTTTGTCATGGTGGTGTAGCTCCGTGTGAAGTCAGGTGGGTAGAAAAAAGTGTCGTCAAAAAGGGGCCGGGCACGTCAAGGCCAGCTCGCGGCCGTCCAGCGGGTGCGCCAGCGCGAGCGAGTGCGCGTGCAGCAGCAGCCGGTCCGAGCGGGCCTGGCTGCGGGCGCAGCCATACAGGGCGTCGCCGAGTATGGCGTGCCCAACGGCTTGCAGGTGAAGACGCAGTTGGTGAGAACGGCCGGTGACCGGTTCGAGTTCGAGCCGGGTAGTGGGCATGAAGTGCGGACTGTCGTCAGGTGCGCTGCTATGGGCGGTGCTGTGGGCCAGCACGCGCCAGCGCGTTTGGCTGGGTTTGCCCAGCACCGGGTCAATCACACGCAAGGGGCGCCGTGGCCAGTCCACGGCAATCGGCAGGTCAATATCGCCCCAGTCGTCCAAAGTGTTCAGGGGCGTTGGCAAATGCCCATCCACCACGGCGATGTAGCGCTTGTGTACCGCGCGGCTGGCAAACGCCTCGTTGAGTTGGCGCTGCACCGTGGGGCCACGTGCCATGAGCATCAGACCCGAGGTGGCCATGTCCAACCGGTGCACGATCAGGGCATCGGCGAACCGGCTTTGCACCCGGGCGCTCAAGCAGTCTTGTTTGTCTTCACCCCGCCCGGGAACTGACAACAAACCGGCAGGCTTGTTGAGCACCAGCAGGCTGTCGTCAGCATACAGCAGCCAGGCGTCGAGTGAACTGCCCATGGGGGCCGCTTTAGCTGGCTGGCGTTAGCTGGCGTTAGCTGGCATTAGAGCAGCAGTTGTTTAGCGTGTGGGCGCGTTTTTCAACTTGCCGCGCACCGGCACCACCGTGGTGACGGTGGGACGCACGGCATCAGGCGACACCGCTTTGGGGGGCGAAGTGTCCTTCTTGGGTTTCTTCACCATTTTGTTGCTTTGCTGACCTTTTGCCATGTTGAACTCCTGAGTTGCTAAGGGCAGCCCACCGGGGGGTGGGCTGCAGAGTGAGTTGTGAATTATCGGGGCGCTGGCCCCTTGTTGCAGATCTGCCGCGTAAAAGTTTATTGGCGCTCCACCGTGGAAGCGGCGTCAAAGTCTGCCGCCTTCAAGGGGCTTTTGGCAGCTATGTAGGCACGCAGCACGTCTGCATCTACAAAGCCGCTGTTGGCAAAGCTGGGGTGGCCGGTCATTTTGGGGTAGCCGTCGCCACCGGATGCCTGGAAGTTGTTGACCACCAGGCGGTAAGTTTTGGCCTTGTCTACTGGGGCGCCTTTGATGTTGGCGCTGGTCACCACGCCCTGGCTAATCACCAGCTTGACGCCGGCAAACTGCGGGAAGGCACCAGAGCCCACCGACATCTTGGCCGCTGCATTCAGGTAGTCCATGACCTCCTGGCCATTGAGGTCCAGCGTGACCAGGGTGTTGCCAAAGGGCTGCACCTTGAGCACGTCTTTGTAGGTGATACGGCCTGCAGCAATCGAGTCGCGCACGCCCCCGGCGTTGACCACGGCAAAGTCGGCCTTGGTTTTCTCCATGGTGGCCAGGCCTACCAGCAAGCCCATGGCGGCGGGTTTGGCGCGCACCACGGCGCGGTCGCCATCGAGCTTGGCATCGGTGCTGCCAATGTCCATGCCCAGTTTTTCCTGGCCAAAGTCCTGGTAGGGCTTGAGCAGCGCCAGCATGGTTTTGTCTTCGGCAATTTCAGGGGTGTAGGTCACCAGGCTGGTTTTGCCGTCAGCGCCTTTGACCGGTTTTTTCAGGTTGACCGGAATCAATGAATATTTGACCAGTTTGAACTCGCCGTTGCGGTACTCAAAATCGGCGCGGCCCACGTACTTGCCCCATTCGTGGGCCTGCACAATCCAGGTGCCGTTTTGCCGGTCGGGCTTGCAGTCGGTGCCCGGCACATAGGCCTGGTCGATCACGTTTTCTGCTTTCATGCAGGCCGGGTTTTGGGTGTGGCCGCCCACAATCAAATCAATGCCCCGGGTGGCGCGCGCCATCTCCACATCGCCCGCGGCTTGCGTGCCGTGCTGGCCGTTGGCGTAGTGGCCCATGTGGGTGGCGGCAATCACAACGTCGGCTTTGCTGCGCAACTCAGGCAGCACCTTGGTGGCCTCGGCAATGGTGTTGCGAAACTCGATGTTTTTGACGTTGTCTGGGTGCACCATCTTGTAGGTGTCTTCGGTGGTCAACCCCATCACGCCCACGCGCAAGCCACCCAAGGTGAAAATTTTGTAGGGCGCAAACATGCGCTCACCACGCTCGTAAATGTTGGCCGAGAGCATGGGGAACTGCGCCAGGTCGCGCTGCATCTTGAGCACGAACAGGGGCTTGTCAAACTCGTGGTTGCCTACTGCCATGGCCTGGTAGCCCAGCAGGTTCATGCCCTTGAAGTCGGGCACGGCGTCTTGCAGGTCAGACTCGGGCACGCCGGTGTTGACGTCGCCACCGTCAAGCAGCAGGCTTTGCCCGCCCTGCGCTGCCACGTCGGCGCGGATGCCGTCAATCACCGTCTTGCGCGCAGCCATGCCGTACTCACCGTCGCTGTTCTTCCAGAAGCGGCCGTGGTGGTCGTTGGTGTGCATCACGGTGATGCGGTAGGTCTTGTCTTTTTCAGGGCCAAGCCAGGGCGCGTTGGCACAGGCTGACAAAGAGGCGGCCACCAGCACATAAAGGGCGGTACGGGTCAGGTTCATGGTTGGGTCCTTGGGTGCTGGGGGCTAGGTGGTCGAGGTCTGGATGGCCTGGATTGGCGCGGCCATCAGGGCCAGATTATGGCGTCTGTCTGGGCCGCGTCAGCGGGTCTGAAACCCCGCTCAGGGCCGCAGGTTGCGGGCGCGGTTGACTTCCAACTCGGTCACGGCGGGGGCCTGGTTGCCCCAGGCCTGGCGAATGAAGGTCAGCAGGGCGGCGGTGTCCTGGTCTTTGAGTTCGAGCACATAGGGCGGCATGCCAAAAGGTCGTGGGTTGTCGCGCGTGGCGGGGGCAAAACCGCCGTAAAGCACGGTTTGCACCAGGTTGGCGGTGTTGCGCAGGGTGACGGCCGAATTGCCCGCCAAAGCCGGGTAGGCCTGGCCCACGCCAGCGCCTTGTGCGCCGTGGCATTGCACGCAGTGTTTGTCATACAGCTTGGCGCCTTGGGTGACAGCCGCTGAGCTAGACGTTGGCGTTGAGGGGCGCGCAGACTGGGGCGCAGATTGAGGGGACGGCGATGGGCTGGCGGCCACACTTTTCAAAAACACGGCCATCGCATCCAGGTCTTGGCGGCTCCAGTGCTGCGTGCTGTTTTGCACCACCTCGGCCATGGGGCCGGTGACCGCGCCTTGTACCGATACGCCACCGGCCAGCAACGTCAGGCGGTGGGCCTGGTTGGCTTCATTCAGACCGGCTTCTTGGGGGTTGCGCAAGGAGGGGGCGTACCAGTTTTGCAACGGCATCATGCTGCCGCCCAGTTCGGCGCTGTTCTGGCTGGCGCCCAGCGCGTTGCGCGGGGTGTGGCAGGCGCTGCAGTGGCCCAGCCCGCGTACCAGGTAGGCGCCCCGGTTCCATTCGGCGCTGCGGCTGCTGTCTGCCTGAAACGCGCCGGGCTTGAAGTACAGCGCGCGCCAGGCGGCCAGTGCCGTTTGCGTGCTGTAGGGCCAGCGCAAGGCGTGGGGTGTGTTGGCTTGAGAGACCGGCGCCAGCGTTTTGAGAAACCCAAACAAGGCGTCGGCATCGGTGCGGCTCAGTTGCGTGAAGTTGGTGTAGGGGAAAGCCGGGTACAGCAGGTGGCCATCGCGCGAGCGGCCTTCGTGCATGGCGCGCCAGAAATCGTCGGCGCTCCAGCGGCCCAGGCCGGTGTTGGGGTCGGGCGTCAGGTTGCCTGCGAAGACCGTGCCAAAGGGGGTGTCAATGCCCCGGCCACCGGCGTAGGGCGCGCCACCCTGGGCGGTGTGACACGACATGCAATTGCCCACGCGTGCCAGGTAAGCCCCGGTGGTGAGGGCGGCTGGCTGGCCTTGGATGGGTGAGGGCGTACTGGGCACGGCCCGGGTGGACCCAGTGGAAGCGGTAGGTGTGGGCCAGGCCGCCTTGCCGCAACGCAGCGCGGGCGAATCGGGGGCCAGGACGGCAAGGGGTTTGGCTTTGGCCGGCACCGGCTGTGAAGACAACCAGTGCGCCAGCGCGCTGACATCAGCGCTGCTGAGCTGGCCGGCTATGTGGGCCATGCAATCGGGTGCCATGGCCTGGCGCTGGCGGGTTTGCCAGGCGCCTAGCTGGGCGTTGAGGTAGTCGCGAGGCAAGCCCAGCAAACCGGGCACGTGCGGTGCCGCGCCGGTTAAAGCAGCGCCATGGCAGCTGGTGCAGGCCGGCAGTTTTTGGCTGGCGTCACCATTGAGCGCCAGAGTGCGCCCGCGCGCCAGTACCTGGGCCGGTGCCGTGGACGCCACGGGCGCGGGGTAAGACACATCAAGCGCTGAGAAGTACTGCGCTATTTCCAGCAGGTAAGCGTCTGACAAGGGGGCCACCAGCCCGGCCATCAGGCCGTAGTGGCGCCGGCCGTCCCGAAAGTTGAGCAACTGGTTGTAGAGGTAGCCTGCCGGTTTGCCGGCCAGCCGAGGGTAGTAGCCATCGGGCCCGGCCCGGCCGTCTTTGCCATGGCAAACGGTGCAGGCCTGCGTGCGCTGGGCCATGCTGTCCTCAAACGGGGCGGCCTGTGCTGTCAGCGAAAAAAGCCAGGCCAGCAGAAAGAGGGGGAGCAAACGCATGAATGAACGCAACATGGGACAACTGAGGGGAACTGAGGGGAACAGAGGAATACGGAAGCTTACGAAACACTGGGCTTGAACCTGTCAGGGCCGCGCCCCGGTGCAAGCCAATGCTACTACGCGGTGTGTTGAAAATAGCGCTAAAAAACACCCCTGTCGCCCGGGGTTGCGTTAGCGGCGACAATTGCGCCTCATTTTTAATTTTCCGCCTGGGCCTTACCCAGGCCGTTTCCATGTCTCCAACGTCTCTCATTGAAGTCCGGCCCGCCACCTTGCGCGATGCCAAAGCGGTTGCCGAAATCCACATCAGTTCCAGCCGGGCAGCCTATAAAAGTTTGCTCTCCGACGACCAGATCATCAGCGTGCCGCTGGACAAATGCCAGGCCTACTGGCGCGAAGCCATTGAATACAGCGAGCCGCAGGTGCACGTGGCGGTAGAAGACGGCAAGGTAGTGGGCTTTGTCGGTTTTGACCGGTCACGCGACAAAGGCACGCCCAACACCATGGGCGAAATCTGGGCTATTTACGCCGCCACCAGCCATTGGGGTCAGGGCGTGGGTTTGAATTTGTGGGATGCCGCGCGCGACGGCCTGATTGAAGAGGGCTGCACGCAAGTCACGATCTGGGTTCCGCTGGGCAACGAGCGCGCCCTGCGTTTTCATGACATGGCCGGCTTCAAGCGGGAGATGAACACCATCAAGACCGTGCCGGTGGGCACGGTCAAGATTGAAGAAATTCGGCTCAAGCGCGCTTTGAGCTAATGGCGCTGTTGAACCCGGCGCTGTGCCGGTTTTCTTAAGTTCGGCGCAGCACCACGCTGCCAATCGAATAGCCCGCCCCAAACGAGCAAATCACGCCAATCTCGCCGCTCTTGAAGTCGGCGTGGTGGCGGTGAAACGAGATGATGGAGCCGGCTGAGGCGGTGTTGGCAAACTCGTCCAGAATCACCGGCGCATCGTCGGGCGTGGCATCGCGCCCCAGAAGTTTGCGGCTGATCAACTGGTTCATGGACAAATTGGCCTGGTGCAGCCAGAAGCGGCGCACGTCTTGCGGCGTCATCTGGTGGTCTGCCAGGTGGCCGGTGATGTGTTCGGCCGCCAGGGGGCAGACTTCCTTGAAGACTTTGCGGCCTTCCTGGTAGAAGAGTTGGTCGCGGTCTTCGGGGTTGCGGTCCTCGCTGCGTGACATGAAGCCTGCGTTGTTGCGAATGTTGTTGGAAAACGTGGTCAGCAGCCGGGTGCCCAGCACCTCAAAGGCGCCGGCCGGGGCGTTTTCTAGCCGCTCCACCAGAACGGCCGTGCAGACGTCACCAAAGATGAAATGGCAGTCGCGGTCTTTCCAGGCCAGGTGGGGCGAGGTGATCTCGGGGTTGACGACCAGCACCGCACGGGCCGAGCCGCATTTGACGGCATTGACCGCCATCTCAATGCCAAAAGTGGCCGAGGAGCAGGCCACGTTCATGTCAAAACCAAAGCCCTTGATGCCCAGCGCGGTTTGAATCTCCACCGCCATGGCCGGGTAGGCGCGCTGCATATTGGCGGCGGCGCAAATAACACCGTCCACGTCGGCCACTGTTTTGCCGGCACGCGCCAGCGCGTCGCGGGCCGCGGCCACGCCAATTTCGGCCATCATGGAAATCTCGCTGTCCGGGCGGGGCGCAAATTTGGGCAGCATGCGGTGCGGGTCGAGTACGCCGGATTTTTCCATCACGTAGCGGCGTTTGATGCCAGAGGCTTTTTCAATGAACTCCACGCTGGAGTAGGGCACCGGCTGGCGCGTGCCCTCGGCAATGGCGCTGGCGTGGACGGCGTTGTCGATGTCGGCGAAGCGGTTGAAGGTTTCTACCAGCTCTTCGTTGGTGATGACTTCTGGCGGGGTGAACAGGCCGGTAGAGCTGATGGCGACTGGGTACATGGCACTTGTCTCGAAAAAATAATGGCCGGAAACCTTCCGGGCTGCCGCGCATTATCAGTCCGATTCAGGCCACGCCTCCAAAGCGCTGGGTCAGGTTGGCGATGTACTGCTCGACCATCTGGGAGAACTCTTTTTGCACCAAAGGCGATACCACCAGCTTCATCAAGGCGGGCAGGGGCAGCGTCAGGTCGCCCTGAATGCGCAGCTCAATATGGGTACTATTTTTTTGCGGCGCAATGCGCCAGTCGCCCGACACCTCGGCGTTGCCTTCCCCTTTGACCGGCTCCCAGACCACCGTACCGCGCGTCCGGTTGGCCACGTAGCGCGAGGCGTACACGGTTTGCAGGCTCAGGGTGGCAATGCCGATCTTGGCCATTTCCCAGCGGTAAGCGCCGCCGCCCAGGTCTACCAGGTGCTCGACGTTGGGGAAAAAACTCGCCGAGGTGGGAACGTCTGACAGCACGTCAAACACCTCGCGCGCCTTGGCCTTGACGTCAAATTCGTAGCCGAGGTCGAGGTGGACGAGCAAGGTCATGGCGGGGTCAAGGGCAAGAACAAGTAGGGTGAAAGGTGCAGGGGAAAAGCAGAGGGTGGGTGACCGGGCTTAAGCCAGCATCTGGTCTTTGGCCAGAAAGTATTTGCGGGCATAGGCCACCACTTGGGCGTCGCTCGGGTGGTCTACGCTTTCCACGCCCACCACTTTCTTGGACATGGCGGGGTCGTGCGAATGGATGTGTTTGATCAGGTGCAATTTGGCCTGGGCCGGGCCGACCACCAAAATCTCCTGCGCACCTTCCAGGGCGTGCACGATGGCGTGAAAGTAGTCTTGGTCCACGGCTTGTCGTCCCGAACCCACGTGGCCGCTTTTGGCGTGCAGGTGGGCGTGTGGCTGGGTGGTGTGGACCCGGGTGGACTCGACGTCGTCGGGCGCAATGTGCATGACATGGGCTTCAGAATGGTCCAGCCAGACGACTGCGTGAAAGTGGGACATGAGAGCCTTTGTTGTTTAATCAGGGCCCAGCTTAGGCGTATTGGCCCCGGTCATATTGATTAAGCTCAAGAGTGGATTCAATCCACTGGCCCCCTACCTGACCTTGCTATGACCATTCTTCTCGCGCCCATGGAGGGTTTGCTGGACTTCGTGCTGCGTGACATCTTGACCCGTGTGGGCGGGGTGGACCGATGTGTCTCCGAGTTCATCCGCGTCACCAACACCTTGCTACCCGACCGCGCCTTTATCCGCGTGGTGCCTGAACTGCTGAACGGGGGGCGCACCTACGCCGGGGTGCCGGTGCGCGCGCAGTTGCTGGGTTCAGACCCAGTGTGTCTGGCAGAAAACGCGGCCTGCCTGGCCGCACTGGGCCCTGAGGGCATTGACCTGAACTTTGGCTGCCCGGCCAAGGTGGTGAACCGCCATGGCGGCGGCGCCGCGTTGCTGGAAGACCCGGAGCTGCTGCTGCGCATTGTGGCCGCCGTGCGCCGCGCCGTGCCGCCCGGAATGCCCGTCTCGGCCAAGATGCGCCTGGGCTACCACGACGACTCGCGCGCGGTCGAATGCGCGCTGGCGCTGGCGGCAGGGGGTGCCGATGAGCTGGTGGTGCATGCCCGCACCAAGGCCGATGCTTACCGCCCCCCCGCCTATTGGGAGCGCATTGCCGATATTCGCGCGGCGGTGCGCCTGCCGGTGGTCGCCAATGGAGAAATATGGAACGTGCAAGACGCGCTGCGCTGCCGCGAACTGTCGGGTTGCACCAGCCTGATGTTGGGGCGCGGCATGGTCACCGACCCCGGGCTGGCCCACGCCATTCGGGCCGCCACTTTGTCAGGCTCTTTGCCTGCCTCTTTGCCTCCCTCTTCGTACGCCACGGACTCAATCGCAACGCCCATGCCTGCGCCGGTCAGCTGGCAAACCCTGTTGCCCCTGATTGCAGACTTCTGGCAGTTGGTGTGTGCCCGCTTGGAGCGGCGTCAGCAAGCCGGGCGCTTGAAGCAGTGGCTCAATTTTTTACGCCGTCGTTTTCCGCAAGCTGGAGAAGCCTATATGGCGCTGCGCACGTTGACCGACCCGGCCGCCATTGACCATTGGCTGGCCGTTAACGCCTACCCGCTCACCCCCGCCGGTCGTGTGTTGCAGCCCGCTTTGTCGCCAGTTTTGCTGCGCGCTTGAAACGCTGCACGGGGTAAAGGAAATTCGGCCCTAAATAAACAAGGCCTCAAAGCCGTCCTGCGGCTCAAAGCGCTGGTTGCGGTGAATCAGCCGCGTGGGGCCGGGCAGGGCTTGTTCACGCACCGAATGGCGCTCATCGCCGGGGTAGCACAGTATCAGCTCCTGGTCGTTGCGAAAAGGTTCTGGCGCAATCACGGGCGGCGGTTGGCGCCGCGCCGCGTCCAGCACGCTGTGCACGGTGGCATGGCGGGCCAGGTGGATCAGGCTCATGATTTGAGGGGGCGCCAGTTCAATCTGCCGATCCCAGTACTGCGCCAGCGCCGTGCGCGGGGCCAGCCAGGCGCTCTCGGTGGCTTCAAAATTGTCGTGCTGCGCGGTCTGGTGCGCCGGCACGGCGGCCACAAAAAAGCGGGTGTCAAAGCGCTTGCTCATGACGGCGGGTTGCTTGGGCGTGATCCAGCGCGACCAGGGCAGGATGCTGCGGGTTTGCAGTTGCAGGCCCAGGCGTTGCAACACGGCCTCAAAGCCCAGCCCTTCGCGCAGCAGGGCGCTGGCCTGGGCGGTGGTGGCTGCTTCGGCTTGGTGGGCAAACAAAATGCCGGATTCTTCAAATGCCTCGCGCACCGCCGCCACAAACAGGCTGGCTGCAGTGAGGTGCGACAAGGCCGGCTCGTTCAAGCTGGCGTGCAGGGCCTGGGCTGGCTGGTCCAGCCGCGCTTGCAGGTCGGGGTGGGCATCGGCGGCGTCCACCTTGCCGCCGGGAAAGACATAGGCGCCACCCAAAACATCGGACAAGCCGTGGCGTTTCACCAGAAAAACCTCCAGGCCCTGGCTGCCATCGCGCAACATCACCACCGTAGCGGCGTCGCGGGGTGGGGTGTGGATGATTTCTGTGTTGAGTTCCATGGGTGACTTTCAGGCCATGGGCCGTGAATTAAAGTAGCTGCTTGTCGCAGGAGACTAGCAGAGTCCCTGCGCTCCCTTTGTCACCCATATTTCAGAAAGAACAGCATGACGATAGATTTCAAGGGCCGTGTTGCCATCGTGACCGGCGCAGGCGGTGGTTTGGGGCGTCAGCACGCGCTGGCGCTGGCGGCACGTGGCGCCAAGGTGCTGGTCAATGACCTGGGTGGTGCGCGCGATGGCTCGGGCGGCTCAGTTACCGCAGCACAAGCGGTGGTGGATGAAATTCGTGCCGCCGGAGGAGAGGCCCTGGCCAATGGCGCCTCGGTGACCGACTTTGTGGCCGTGCAGGCCATGGTGCAGCAGGCGGTAGAGGCCTGGGGCCGGGTCGATATTCTGGTCAACAACGCAGGCATCCTGCGCGACAAAACCTTCTCCAAGATGGAGTTGGCCGACTTTGAGCTGGTGGTGGACGTGCACCTGATGGGCGCGGTGCATTGCACCAAGGCGGTTTGGGCACTGATGAATGCGCAGAAATACGGCCGCATTGTGATGACCACGTCATCCAGCGGCCTCTACGGCAACTTTGGCCAGTCCAATTACGGTGCGGCCAAGATGGCGCTGGTGGGTTTGATGCAAACCCTGGCGCTTGAAGGGGCCAAGAACGACATCCGCGTGAACTGCCTGGCGCCGACTGCGGCCACCCGTATGACCGAAGGCCTGATGCCCGAGGCCGTGTTGGCGGCCCTGCAGCCCGAAGCCGTGGTGCCCGCCATGCTGGTGTTGGCCGCACAAGACGCGCCCACCCGCACTATTCTGTGCGCCGGGGCTGGTTCGTTTGAGGCCGCCCACATCACTATGACGCAAGGCGTCTGGGTGGGCACCGATGTGCTGGCGCCTGAGCGCCTGGCCGAGCAATTGGCCCAGGTGACTGACCGCACCGGAGAGACCGTGCCCGCCAGCGGTGCCGCGCAGGGTACGCTGGAGGTGAGCAAGGCCATGAACCAGCTAGGCTAGGGCCTCTAGGCGGGTATCAAAGGTGTCGGGCAGCGTCACCTCCAACAACTCCAGATCGTCAGAGCACGCGGTAAAGGCGTAGCGTTGGCCACCGGGCAGGGTGACGCTGTCGTCCGCCTGCAGCACGTGGCTGGCGTCGCCCAAGCTCAGGGTGAGTTGACCGGCCAGCACAAAATAAAAGCAGAACTCGGTGGCGTGTTGCTGCGCCGAGACTTGTGTAGTTAGCTCCCCAGGCTTGACAAAGCGCACCACGCGCGCCCCAGCCAGGCCGGCGGTGGCCGCGCCAATGCCGGTATCGCGCACCCGAAAGCCTGGCAGGCGCCACGGCTGCCAGGTGGCCTTGTCTGCCTGGTTGAACACAAAGCGTTGGCCGCCGAAGTCGTGCTCGGGTGGGAGCGGGGCGTTGGGCAGGGGCATCTGGTGGTCGGCAATGGTGATGTGCTTGGCGGGGCTGCCAATCTCCACCACCTCGGCGCCGGCAGAGCTTTCCAGCACCCGGTGACGAATCATGGGCGGCTGCAGCACGCAGTCACCGGCGTGCATGAGGAAGGGTTCGCCCTGGCCTTCATAGACCACCCGGACCCAGCCTTTGCGGCAAAAAATCATCTGGAACCGGATCTTATGGAAATGCACATAGTCCGGCACCAGCCCGCCTTCCAGAATACGGATGTGCGAGGCAATGAAGGCGCCGCCATGGCGTTGGGGCAACAGGTCGCGGTAGCGCAGACCGGCACGCCCAACGCTCCAGGTGGCCTCTGCATTGGCGTGGTTGATGACCAGGGCCTGTTGGGTTTCGGGCAGTTGCATGGGCGGGTCGGCCCAGGCCAGTTGAATGCGCACGCCATTGGGGGCAATCAGTTCGCGGGCGCCTTGCGCCACCTCGTTCGGGTTGTCACACAGCAAGCTCAAGCTTTGCACGCCATCGGCAGTGCCGCCGACCAGCTCAATGCCCAGCCCATGGCCAGACAAGATGGCCGTGCTGGGGCTGTCGGCGGGGTAGATGGCCTCAATGCGAAAGCCCAGGCTTTGCACAAAAAAAGACAAGCTGGGCTCCAGGGTGTCGCACGACATGCGCACCAGCGCGCCCCGAATACCTGAGAGTTGAAGGTTCATGGACTTAGTTTAATGAAAGATTCAGACGCTGCGCCACGGCTGTTCTTCCTGGGGCTGTGTTTCCCGCGCCAGGCCAGCCCTTAGCTGGCGAAAGCGGCGTAAGAGGCCTCGTCCATCAGCGCGTCAAGCGCTTGTGGCTGTTGGGTGCGTACCTTGAAGAACCAGCCCGCGCCAAAGGGGTCGGAGTTGGCCAGCGCCGGGTCGGCGCGCAAGGTTTCGTTGACCGCCACGATCTCGCCGGCCACGGGCATGAACAGGTCGGAGGCGGCTTTGACCGATTCCACCACACCCGCCACCTCATTGGCCTCAAAGTGTTTGCCCACGGCGGGCAGGTCCACAAACACCACATCGCCCAGCGCATCTTGGGCGTGCGGCGTGATACCGACCGTCATGACAGACGGGTCGTCCTGGTCAGGCTGGATCCAGATGTGCTCGTGGGTGAATTTGATCATGGGGGTTTCTCAAGAAAAGTAACGGGCACGGCCAACACCTGCGTGGTGGCCGCGCCGGGTTAAGCGCTTACATGCCGGCGTAGTTGGGGCCACCGCCGCCTTCGGGGGTGACCCAGACGATGTTTTGCGTTGGGTCTTTGATGTCGCAGGTTTTGCAGTGCACGCAGTTTTGCGCATTGATCTGCAAGCGGTCGGTGTTGTCGTCGTTCTTCACGTACTCATACACCCCGGCCGGGCAGTAGCGGGCCTCGGGACCAGCGTACTTGGCCAGGTTGATGGACACAGGCACCGAGGCGTCTTTCAAGGTCAAGTGCGCGGGTTGCTGCTCTTCGTGGTTGGTGTTGCTGATGAAGACGCTGGAGAGGCGGTCAAAGGTCAGCTTGCCATCGGGCTTGGGGTAAATGATGGGCTTGCACTCAGCCGCGGGCTTGAGGTAGGCGTGGTCGGGTTTGTCACGGCGCAGCGTCCAGGGTATGTTGCCGCGCAGCACAAATTGCTCAAAGCCGTTCATCAAAGTGGCGGTGGTCAGGCCGTACTTGAACCAGTTCTTGAAGTTGCGGTCTTTGTTCAGCTCGGTGTGCAGCCAGCTTTTCTCAAACGCCTCGGGGTAGGCGCTGAGTTCGTCGTGCTGGCGCCCGGCTACCAGCGCCTCATACGCAGCCTGTGCGGCCAGCATTCCGGTTTTGATGGCGGCGTGGCTGCCCTTGATGCGGCTGACATTGAGGTAACCGGCATTGCAGCCCACCAGTGCGCCCCCCGGGAACACGGTTTTTGGCAGGGCGCTGATGCCGCTGGCGTTGATGGCGCGCGCGCCGTAGGACAAGCGCTTGGCGGTAACTTCGCCCTTGTCGTTCTCAAAGTAGTAACGCACGTTGGGGTGGGTTTTCCAACGCTGGAATTCTTCAAACGGGCTGAGGTAAGGGTTGCTGTAGCCCAGGCCGGTGACAAAGCCCAGCGCCACTTTGTTGCCTTCCAGGTGGTACAAAAAGGCGCCGCCATAGGTGTCAGGCTCCATGGGCCAACCAGCGGTGTGCATCACAAAGCCGGGCTTGTGGCGGCTGGGGTCAATTTCCCACAGCTCTTTGATGCCTAAGCCAAAGCTTTGTGGGTCGCGGCCCTCGTCAAGCTTGAATTTGGCAATGAGCTGCTTGCCCAGATGGCCGCGAGCGCCTTCGGCAAACACGGTGTACTTGCCCAGCAACTCCATGCCCAGCTGGAAGTTCTCGGTCGGCTCGCCGTCTTTGCCCACGCCCATGTTGCCAGTGGCCACGCCCTTGACCGAGCCGTTCTCGTTGTAAAGCACTTCAGCGCCGGTGAAACCGGGGAAGATTTCAACCCCCAGGCTCTCGGCCTGCTCGGCCATCCATTTGGTCAGCGCGCCCAGGCTGATGATGTAGTTGCCGTGGTTGTTGGCAAACGGGGGCAAAAACATGTTGGGAATGCGAAAGCCGGAGGTCTCGCCCAGCATCACATAGGCATCGTCATGCACCGGCTGGTTCAGCGGCGCCCCCATGGCTTTCCAGTTGGGGAACAACTCGGTCAGGGCCTTGGGGTCCATGATGGCGCCCGACAGGATGTGCGCGCCAGGCTCAGAGCCTTTTTCCAGCACCACCACCGAGATGTCCTGGCCCTTGGCGGCAGAGAGCTGCTTCAGGTGAATCGCCGTGGCCAGCCCGCCGGGGCCGCCGCCAACCACCACCACGTCGTATTCCATCGCTTCACGCGGGCCGAACTGGGCCAGTATTTCCTGATTTGTCATGCTGTGTCTCGTTTCATAATCGGAGGGATGCCGGGGTGGCTGGTCCGCTTCGGGTCGATCGGCTTATTGGCTTATTGGCTTATCCGATTTAGCGGCTGATTTTATTCTGTGAATCCCTTGGTCCTGACGGGCCGGCTTTCCCTCTGTTTTTTTGAAGGTTTTTCTGATGCCCGACTGCATGATTTTTCCAGACTTGGCCGTCTTTGGCCGCTGGGCGTTTGCGCCCGCATGTTGACCGGCATTGCGGCCGGTCTGGCCGCGGGCGCCTTGTGGGGCCTGGTGTTTGTGGCGCCCCGCATGACGCCGGGTTTGTCCTCGGTCGACCTGGCGGCGGGCCGTTTTATAAGCTACGGCTTGTTTGCCGCCCTGATGATGGTGCTGGCCGGGCGCAGCCAGCGCCTGCCAACCTGGCCGCAGGCCTTCATGGCGCTGGGCATGAGCCTGCTGGGTTTTACCGGTTACTACCTGCTGCTGGTCATGGCCATTCAAGACGCGGGCACCGAAATGCCTTCGCTCATCATTGGCACCGTTCCCATCTGGGTCATGTTGCTGGGGAAACCGCTGGGGCTTAAGTGGTCGTCGCTGGTGATGGGCTTGATGCTCACCACTGCAGGTCTGGTGCTGATGGCGGTGTCGGTCTCCCGCGACAGCCTGCCCCCTGAAGCGCTGGCGAACACGCTGGTGCAGGCGCCAGACTTGCTGCGTGGTGTGCTGATGGCGGTGGCCGCCACCTTGTGCTGGACGGCTTTTACCCTGCTCAACGCCGCCTGGCTCAAACGCCACCCCGAGGTCAATGCCACGGTCTGGGCCAACTGGCTGGGCATTGCAACCGGCGTGGGCGCCGTTTTGCTGTGGTGGGGGGCGGGCTCCTCGTTGGGTGTGTTGATGGCACTCGAAGGCATTGGCCGCTCGGCCCTGATTTGCGTGGCCACCGGTATTGGCTCGGCCTGGGCGGCCACTATTTTCTGGAACCTGGCCAGCCAGCGCCTCAGCCCCAGCCTGTGCGGCCAGTTGATTGTGAGCGAGACCTTGTTCGCGCTGACCTATTCCTACGCCTTGGACGGCCAGTGGCCCACCGCCTGGCCGCTGCTGGCCTGCGCGTTTTTTACCCTGGGCATTCTGGCGTCGATCCGGGCGCACCGTTGAAGCGTACCGCGCTGCTTAATTTGGCCGCATCTCCCCAGCCGCTGATAAGTCCAGCCCATCAGCTTGCAGCGCCTGCCAGCAAGACGTGTCTTGGAGAATGGGCGTGAGTTGTGCTTGGCTAGCAGCCGGTAACGCGGCCCAGGCATGGCGCAGCCAAGCCAAACATTTCAATTTATAGGGGTCTACTTTGGCCTGCCAGGTGTGGCCGCGCACTTGGGTAGAAAATTCTCGCTGGCCGTCTTGCAAGGCATGGACCTGGGCCATGAGCAGCGGGAGGTGTACCTCGCCCACGATGCGCAGCAAACTCGGCAGCCAGGGCATTTGTTGCCAGTCGGGAGACCAGTGGCCATCTATGCCTGAGGCATCGTCCATCGTCTGAACCCATTGGAAGGCGCGCGGTGCCAATAGCTTGAATTGCTGGCTCATACTAGGGTCTATGGCGCACTGGCTGAGTTGTCCGTACAGACCAAAATCAGCCAGACTGGGGCGCGACCCAAATAGAAATAGTGACGTTTCCAACATGTACTCAAGCGCCCCAATGATTTCTGGAAATAGGGCATGCAGCAGGGCCTGCTGCGAGGCGCCCGCTAATTTTCCGCGTATCCGAGTCTGGCGTCCGATGAAGTTGCTCACATGGGTTTCAAATGCATCTTTCGGCATCGGGGATAGCCACCCCGACAACTGGCGGCGGGCGCAAAACTGCAGGTCTGTCTCGCTCCCCCAGCGCCGCTCAAACATCATCAGGCACATGACCTCATCGGCCATGTCCTCAATCAGCAGGCTCAGAAAGGCCTGTGCCGGATCAGACGGCAGGATGGATCGCTCTGTCGGATGGCGCCTTTCGAGGTCGTAGGCAAGCGGTGTGGAGTCGGCCCAGTAACTGCCTTGCGGATATTGCAAGACAGGAATAATTTTTTTGCCAGCCTGTTGCAGTTCACCCCCTGTACCGAGGTAAGAGTTTGGAACAATCCAGTGGTGCGGCAAACGGCGGTAGCGCAGCAGAGCGCGCATTTTCAGCGAGTAAGGGGAGCCAGGTCCGCCTAGGAGTCGGTAGGGGTTGGAAGTGGTCATGGGCTATTTAAAAGAGTCGTTGGGGGGTAGGCAGCAAGTAGTCGCCGTTGAGCAGGTTTGAACGCGGCAGGTAGGCGCGCAAACACAAGAAATAATCATCGTCGCAACTAGGGAGCCAGTTGGCGCGCGCCTTCGCATCCAGCGGTGCATGGGCAGCCAGGGTCAACGTCAGCCCCCCGTCGTCATCGCGCACCAGACCGGCCGTGCGATCGCCCACTGAATAACGCTCTATGGGGTTGGCCACTAAAAAATAATCGCTGTAGCGGTAGAGCGTGATCGACCAAAAGGCGTCCACAGGCGGGAGCTCGCCTGGGGCAAAGTGCAGGGTGTAGGTGTGAGCGCCATTGAGCAGCGCGCCGTCAGCATCCACCTCGCAGCGCAGGTAGGCGGCCTCGTCGGTGGTGAGTTGACCAATACCTTGTCGTGCCACAAAGGCTCGGCGTAGCAAATGGGTGCCAAAGCTGTCCCCCAGATAGTCCGGTAGTTTCCAGGCCTGCTGTGCGGTCTGCGTCACTGCTTTTCCAAACACGTGGCTCTCATGACTTTGCACCAGTGCTTGCACACTGCCAACAGCCTGTGCCAAGGCCGCTTGTACCTCGGGCGCGAGCCCCGCGTCTTGGTTGGCGCCAATGCCTACCGCTTCAAACTGGGCCAGCAGCAGCGCATCACCAGCTTGGGCGGGGCAGCTGCGCAAGGCGTCATTCACCATGGTGCGAAAGCGCTCGGACGTGAGCGGAGCACGGGGATCAAACTGGGCATCAAAGCGGCGTGCTGGGCTAGCTTGATTTTCTTGAGGAACGGTGGTGCTGTCCTGGTGGCTCCAGTCGCTCAAGGTTTGAATACGGAACTGGTCTTGCAAGGCATTGACCACCGGCACATCGTTCTGGCCGTCCACCAGAATGCGGCCAATGATCCAGACCCAGTTGGTGGC
>CAJCCO010000008.1 GCA_903960915.1 uncultured beta proteobacterium | reverse complement strand
TTGATGGCGCGAAACGCCAGCGTGCCCTTGGCCGACATTTCGTTCAGGCGCAGCACGCCGGTGGTGGTTTCTTCGGTCACGCCAATGATCTGCTTGAGGCGACGGCTGTACCAGGTAGGGTCAATCTTGAGCTTGGCCTTGATGCTGTTGAAGAGGCAAATCTCTTCTTCGCTGGAGGGCTTGGACAAGACCTTGATGTCTTTCTCGGCCTTGGCACCCAGGTGCATCAGCAACGTGGCATCGCCGCCATCGTCCAGAATCATGTTGGGGCCTTCGGTTTTGGAACCTTTGGGGCCGAACTCAAAAATGCGGTGGGTGTAATCCCAGTAGTCCACCAGGTTCTCGCCCTTGTAGGCAAACACGGGGGTGCCCACTGCTACCAGCGCGGCAGCCGCGTGGTCTTGCGTGGAGAAAATGTTGCAAGAAGCCCAACGCACTTGCGCGCCCAGTGCTTGCAATGTCTCTACCAGCACGCCGGTTTGAATGGTCATGTGCAGCGAGCCGGTAATGCGCGCGCCCTTCAGGGGCTGCGCCTTGGCGAACTCTTCACGAATCGACATCAGGCCGGGCATCTCGGTCTCGGCAATGGTCAGCTCCTTGCGGCCCCAGGGCGCCAGGCTCAGGTCGGCAATCATGTAGTCTTGTTTCTGGGCAAATTTCAATACGCTCATCGGTAACTCCAAATAAATTTGAAAAAATGACCACGGTTCGAGCAACACGCTCAAGGCAAAACTCTGGGGGGAGACTCACCTCACAGAACAGTGGGTGAGCGCAGTTGATGCGGGGTTGATCAAATCTTGGTCAACCACCGGGTCCGAGCCTCGTTCACCTGGTGTGAACTGCAACGCTCCTCGGAATGGGGGCGATTATACGGGCTTGGGAAATGGGCGTTGATTCTTTGGTTTTTGATGGCGCGCTGCACGCCAGTGACTTCAGGGGCCCTGCCCGTTGCGGGTGGCTTGTTGATAAAGCCTTGGCTTGACTTTGACCTGATCGCAAGAAATAATGCTCTATTAATAAGCCGCAATAGTCTTAATGGTTCATTAATGAGTCAAATTATGGTTAAACCCGTTTCACGTCCCTTATCGCAATACAGCAAAGATGCGCTTGCTTTGTTGGGGCAACTGGTGCGTGAAGCCCGTCTGGGCAAGGCGATGACCACCACCGATCTGGCCGCTCGTGCGGGTATCTCACGTGCCTTGCTCCAACGCATTGAGCGGGGCGACCCAGGGTGCTCTATTGGCGTGGTGTTTGAAGTGGCCGCCCTGTGCGGCGTGCCTCTTTTTGTTCAAGAGCAACGGCAGTTGGCCTCCCACCTGGCGCTGCATCGAGAAAAAATGGCCTTGCTACCCAAAGCCGTAAGAACTGGCGTCAAGGAGGTAAAAGATGACTTCTGAGATAGACGCCAAGTATTCAGAGGCCTACGTCTGGGTCTGGCTCCCAGACGCCACGCAGCCTGTCGTGGCAGGACGCCTGTTCAAGCAAGGACAACAATTAGTTTTCAACTATGGCCGCAGCTATTTGGCGCGTCAAGATGCCATCTCGCTGTATGCGCAAGAGCTGCCATTGCGCTCAGGCGCGCAGGCCTTGCTTCCTGGTTTGAGCATGCCCAGCTGCCTACGCGATGCATCCCCCGATGCATGGGGCCGCCGCGTGCTGATCAACCGCAAGCTGGGCGTTCAAGGGGCAGATGCTTCCCAGTTTGAACTCGATGAATTGACCTATTTGCTCGAATCAGGCTCCGACAGAATTGGCGCGCTGGATTTTCAAACTTCATCAACCCAGTATGTGCCGAGGCACGCCCAACAAGCCACGCTGGAGGCGTTGTTCAGCGCGGCCGAAAAAGTCGAGCGCGGCCAGCCGCTCTCACCCGAGTTGGACCAAGCCTTGTTACACGGTTCCTCCTTGGGCGGCGCCAGGCCCAAGGTGTTGCTGGAAGACGGCGAGCGCAAGTTCATTGCCAAATTCTCTGCAAGCAACGACCTCTACAGCGTGATCAAAGCAGAATTTATCGCCATGCGCCTGGCCAGCAAGGTGGGGTTGAATGTGGCGCCAGTACATCTGCGCAGCGCCTTGGGCAAAGACGTGTTGTTGATTGAACGCTTCGATCGCGTTTACTCTGGCGGCGAATGGCGCAGGCGCGCCATGGTGTCTGCGCTAACGCTTTTTGAGCTTGATGAAATGATGGCGGCCTACGCCAGTTACGACAAGCTGGCAGAGATCATTCGCCATCGCTTCGTCGATGCAAAAGCCACCTTGCGTGAGCTTTTCTCTCGGCTTATCTTCAACATTTTGTGCGGCAACAACGACGACCACGCCCGCAATCACGCGGCATTTTGGGACGGCAGTCAGCTGACCTTAACGCCCGCCTACGATATTTGTCCGCAGTCGCGCTCTGGTGAGCAGGCTTCGCAAGCCATGCTCATTCGCGCCGCAGATCGCACCAGCCAGGTGGGCGCATGCATTGCTGCGGCCTCGTCATATCTACTCAATCGACAAGAAGCCATCCACATCGTCAACCACCAAGTAACGGTGATTGAACAAGAATGGCAGGCCACGTGCGATGAGGCGGCCTTAAGCCAAGTAGACCGAATGCTATTTTGGCGCCGCCAGTTTCTCAACCCCTTCGCGTTCATGAACGCGCCAGAAGGCGTGCGCGACCCTTATTTGGGGTCAGATTCCAATTAACTTAACCCCGATGAGCCCCTACAACCCCGCGCTTGCAGCGACTGACCGCCCTGTCTGCTTTTTTCGCAGCGGCGATGCCATTCGCAGCCGCAGCGTCAGTGCGCACGTGCTGACGGCCACGCTCGATGTGCCGGTGCCGCCCGCCAAAGTGACGGCCGACTGGCAACGCGAGGTGTCGCTGCATCTGGTGCTGGTGCCGGGCGACGTCGAAGCCTTGCCGCTGGCCCGCGCGCGCGCGCGCTGGCCTGAAATGCGCTACGGCGTGCAAGCCATGTCGGACTGGACACGCACGCTGGGTTTGCCGCTGCTGGCCGACTGTGAGCTGGCCCTGATGGCCTGCCGCGGTGCCAGGTACCACCACGACGGCGCGCAGTACGGCGGCACCGCCTTTGCCAACCTTTTTTTGAGCGAAGACCGGGGACTGGACTTGCACTTCCCTTTCACCGGCCAACGTATTCCTTTGGTCAGGGGCACGGCCGTGGTGTTTGACACAGGCCAGCCGCACGCGGTTATTCTGCGCGGCAGCAAGGGCTTTGACGCGGCCGACTTTGCCACCGAGCTTGATCGCACGCAATTGTTTTTAACCTGGGAACTGCCCCTTGAAAACGCCGGGGTGGCGCGTGCACTACAAATCGAATTTGACACCGCTCCCGCAGCCGCCCTGCGGCTCGATGAAGAACAAGTCTGGGTGCATGGCGTCCCGGGCAGCGTGTGCCCGGCGTCGGGGCAGTGGTGCGTTGCGCCAGAAGGCGTGCGTGATCCTTATTTGGGGTCACACTCTAATTAGCTTCAGCGCCTTGGCTGATCGGACGATTGACAGGCGCTTGACACGGGAATACCAACGTTGCCACGGAGAAATCATGCGCATCACCATTCGAACCATTGGAAACAACAAATGTGTCGTGCTACCAAAGCCATTACTTGCCCGGGCGGGGCTTGATGACCAGCGCATCGCTGAATTGAGTTTTGAAAATGGCGCCATTGTTTTACGAAAGTCCGCCACGTCAGTCAGGGCGGGCTGGGCCGAGGCGGCACATGCCTTGGCTTCGCAGGGCAACGAGGTCTTGTTGATGGAAGAGTTGGGTTGACCTGGACCCGACGTTCGGCACTGAGATCAAGAAGTTGCACCCATGACCTCAAAGGGCTTTGCTGCCCCGTTTCGCGTGCCTGTCACACATGCTGGGAAAAGAGGCGTGATTGTGCTGGATCAAATGCGTGCGGTTGACAAGGTTCGCTTGGTCAAGCGGCTTGGCTCGGTATCTGCCAAAACCCTGACAGCGACCCTAGCAACCCTGCAAGAGCTTTTTTCGGAGTGAACTACTCGTTCTGCTGAACGAAGTTTTTTGATCTTGGGGTGAATATCTGCCCTTTGTCAGCGTTCAAGGTCAAGCAACAACTCCAGGCGGGTTGCAGAAACCCAGGTTTCATTTTTAAATTGCTGGTGATAGTGATCAATAGCTGCAACCGAGCGCGCCGCAACGGCTTCGGCTTTTTCCTGCGATTCACTTCGCATGTAGTAAACCAAAAAATCCCCATCCTCGGATGATTCAAGAAACACCGACTCAAGCCTGACCCCTTCCGCCATTAGCGTTTGAAGCGCCTCTCCACGGTGTTCAGACATATATTGCGCCCACCTGCGAACCTGGGGTAATGAACCCGGCTTCAGGCGTATCCGGGCGCATGCGGGTATGAGATGGTCAGACATTAAGGCTTGATGATTGCGTGGAAGGGCTGAATGCTTAGATGGTTGGTCACAACAGATGGGTGTGACTTAAGCTTTGGGAACTTGGAATTTTTGCCCTCGACACAAGACTGCGGTCACTTCTTATGCCTGGCCTGAAGTTCCTTCAAGGCACGCTGAATTTCCCTGTTCAGTCCAGGCATAACCTCCCCCAAATAAGCGCCAAATTTCCGCATGCCGCTAATCCCGTGTGGTGACGTGTAAAAGTCTGAAAGCGCGTTGAGTTCATCCACGGTGAATGTCTTTGCCAACCCATCTTTGCTTATTTGCTCGATCTCTGCAAGATTGATGACAGCTCGCATGTCCGCAAGGAATTCAACACGCTTGTCATCAGGGACGTTTTTTGCAATCGCCACGAAGGATTCCTCCATCAAGTCGCGCATTGAAATAATGCCCATGTAGCGATCAATAGCGACCTGCTTCGCGTCACCCTGCGCCAATACCAACCCAGGGAAGGCAAGCGCCAAAAGCAAGACACTCGACGAGAAAAACGAATTAGAACGAAACATAGAGAACCCCTTGAGTTGACATGAGAATTTCTAGCGCTTTAGATTTGAATTGCAACTAGCTGCGACATAAGCCAGTGACCCTTGCGAACACATGGAATGCGGCCTGTGCAAGCCGCTAAGTGGTATTAGCCCGTACGAGGCTAAAAGCCCAGGCAGGCGTGGCTTGTTCTTATGAAGTTTGGTGATACACGTGGTGACACACGTGTTGATAGGCCGGGTGCTGCACGAAGTGCTACGCGCAGCTAGGCCCCTGTTGTGGCTCTGCATTTTTCTCTCCCTGACTGACTTTGAATATTTGTTCGGAGTCTAGCAAATGCCAAGATAAGAACTGTATTTGTTTTGCTATTTACCGTCTCAGAAAAACCCTTGGCTCGCTGGGTGGCACGGGGGTTACCAGCCCCCAAAACCCTGCATCTTTAGAATCAGCACCTTTGGTTCACTTTGCTGTTCAATGACTTTTCTCGCTGAAACCCGCCGCCGCCGTACTTTTGCCATCATTTCTCACCCTGATGCGGGTAAAACCACGTTGACGGAGAAGCTCTTGCTGTTCTCGGGTGCGATTCAGATTGCGGGCTCGGTGAAGGCGCGCAAGGCGACGCGCCATGCCACCTCGGACTGGATGGAGATTGAAAAGCAGCGGGGTATCTCGGTGGCCTCCAGCGTGATGCAGATGCTCTACCGCGACCACGTGATTAACCTGCTGGACACGCCCGGCCACAAGGACTTTTCAGAAGACACCTACCGGGTGTTGACCGCCGTGGACTCGGCGCTGATGGTGATTGACGCGGCCAACGGGGTGGAGGCGCAAACCCGCCGCCTGATTGAGGTTTGCCGCCAGCGCAACACGCCCATCATTACCTTTGTGAACAAGATGGACCGCGAGGTGCGCGAGCCGCTGGACATTCTGGACGAGATTGAACGTGAGTTGGGCATGCCTTGCGTGCCCATGACTTGGCCGGTGGGCCAGGGCAAAACCTTTGGCGGCATCATCAATTTGCGCACCGATTCGATGACCGTGTTTGAGCCCGGCAGCGACCG
The DNA here is from genome assembly GCA_903960915.1 of uncultured beta proteobacterium. Taxonomy (GTDB): domain Bacteria; phylum Pseudomonadota; class Gammaproteobacteria; order Burkholderiales; family Burkholderiaceae_C; genus Rhodoferax. Next base: position 15,188 of record CAJCCO010000008.1, on the reverse strand, counting down.
CGGCCCCAAAGACTTCACCACCATTCCTCTGGCCGACCAGGCCACTTTAATCAAGCGTTTTGGCCATGAGTTTGAGACCGCCTCGGAGAGCATGGAGCTGGCCACCGGGGCCTCACCGTCCTGGGACCGTGAGGCCTTTTTGGCGGGCAAGCAAACGCCGGTGTTCTTTGGCTCAGGTGTGAACAACTTTGGTGTGATGGAGGTGCTGGACGCGCTGGTAGACCTGTCGCCCAGCCCGCAGCCACGCACCAGTTCGCTGCAGGTGAACAAGCAGCCGGTGATTAAACAAATTCAACCCGAAGACGACTTCTTCTCGGGCGTGGTGTTCAAGGTGCAGGCCAATATGGACCCCTCGCACCGCGACCGCATTGCCTTTGTGCGCATGGCCTCGGGCAAGTACACGCCGGGCATGAAGCTCAAGGTGATGCGCACCAGCAAAGAGCTGCGCCCCACCAGCGTAGTGACCTTTATGAGCCAGCGCCGCGAGGCCGTAGAAGAGGCTTATGCCGGCGACATTGTGGGCTTTACCACCCACGGCGGCGTGCAGCTGGGTGACACCATTACCGACGGTTCGGTCAACCTGCAGTTCACCGGTCTGCCCTTCTTTGCACCTGAGTTGTTTATGACCGTGGTGTTGAAGAACCCGCTGCGTACCAAGCAGTTGCAACAGGGCCTGGCGCAGCTGGGCGAAGAAGGTGCCATTCAGGTGTTTCGCCCCGAGGTGGGCGGCAACATGCTGCTGGGCGCCGTGGGGCAGTTGCAGTTTGAAGTGGTGCAACACCGCCTCAAGGGCGAGTACGACGCCGACATTCGGCTAGAGGGCTGCCAGTACACCGGCGCGCGCTGGATTACCGCCGACACCCCGGCCGAGCTGAAAGCCTTTTGCGATGCCTACCCCATGCGCATGGCGCGCGATGCGGCCAACACGCTGGCCTATTTGTGCACCAGTCCGTATGACGTGCGGCTGGCGCAAGAGCGCTTTCCAAAAATTCACTTTCACCCGCTGCGCGAACACGCCGGGCTGTCGTTGGGCAGCGCGGGCTAAGGCCTTTGTTCATCAGGATCGTCTATGCTTTTTAGGCGAGACCACGTGGCTGGAGTTTTTGCGCCTGTCCACCCTGAGCTTTCTGTCCGGCGTGATTTGCTTTTTGCTGGCCAGCCGCATTCTCAAACTTGCCCGGCCTGCGTCTAAGCCAGGGCCAAATTAAGCGGGTAAGTGGATAAGTGGGTTAGCAAGTTACCGGGCGCTTTGCATGAAGCCTTCGAGCACGTTGACGGCATTCACCCCCACCGCGTCCACGGCGTAGCCGCCTTCAAACACCAGCACGGTGGGCAGGCCTGCGGCGGCTAGGCGTTCGCCCATGCGCAGGTAGTCGTCGGTTTGCAGGGCAAAGCCTGAAATTGGGTCGCCCACAAACGTATCCACGCCCAACGACACCACCAGCGCCTGCGGATTAAAGCGGGCAATGGCGGCCAGCGCCACTTCCAGGGCATCAGACCATTCGGGGTAGGCGGTGCCGCGTGGCATGGGCAGGTTGAGGTTGGCGCCTTCGCCTGCGCCGTGGCCGGTCTCGTCGGAATGACCCAGAAAGAACGGGTATTCAGTGCGCGGGTCGCCGTGCAGGCTGGCAAAGAACACGTCGGGGCGGTCGTAGAAGATAGCCTGTGTGCCGTTGCCGTGGTGGTAGTCCACGTCCACAATGGCCACGCGCTCCAGGCCGCTGTTGCGCAGGTGCTGCGCGGCCAGCGCGGCATTGTTCAGAAAACAGTAGCCACCAAAAAAGTCGGCCCCCGCGTGGTGGCCGGGCGGGCGGCTCAGGGCGAAGGCGGCGCGTGCGCCTTGCACCACATGTTGCGCGGCGCTCAGGGCGCAATCAGCGCCAGCACGGGCGGCTGCCCAGGTGCCAGACGTGAGGGGTGAACCGGCGTCAAACGAGTAAAGCCCCATGCGGGCGGCAAAGTTGGTGGGCTCAACGTCGGTCCGAAACCCGCGCGTGGGCCACACGCTGGGCAGCGCGTCGTGCGCGGCGTTGGCCGGGTCTAGGGCCACCCATTGGTTCCAGGCGGTTTCCAAAAAATTAAGGTAGCGCGGGCTGTGAACAGACACCAAGGCGGCGGCGTCAAAGGGCTGCGGATGGCGCACCTCGCCCAACTGACGGCGCTGCAATTCGGCCAGCACGTGGTCGGCGCGGGCCGGCACTTCATGGCAGGGCACCAGCGCGCCGCGGAACATTTCAAACTGGCCCTGGTGCAGGGCGTGGTGGGGGTTGAAGTAGGTAATCATGCGGCTGTTTGGATTAAAAAAATTGGGGGAGGAAATTAGCTTCAGGCCCTTATGAAATAGGCATAAGAAGCTACTATTTTAAAAACTGAAAAAGTCGTTTTCTGGGGTGCTGCTCAGGCAAGGGTCCCCGGAATCGTCACAGACACCACCAGGCCAGGATGGGCGTTGCGCACCATCAGTTGGCCGCCATGCGCCTGGGCCACCAGCTTGCACAGGTACAGGCCCAGACCCACACCGCCACCCTCCCTGGTGCGGGCAGCATCGGCGCGGTAGAAGGGCTGGGCCAACAAGCCGATCTGCGCTTCGGGGACGCCCGGCCCGTGGTCGCGAACCAGAATAAGCACCGCTCCGTCAGCCTGCCTGGACACCGTCAACTGCACCGGCTTGGCGCAGCCAGCGTTGTGGCGCAGCGCGTTGCCCAGCAAATTGCGCAAGAGCAAACGCATGCGCACTGGGTCCCACTGCAGCAGGGGCAAACCGGGGTCCAACACAACATCTGTCGCAGCGCCTAGCTCAGGTGCAGCCGGGTCGCGCAGCGCTTGCTGCTCAGACACCACATCGTCCACCAGAGCGGCCAGGTCGACAGGCTCGCGGTTGAGCGCGGCATGGGGGCTGGCGAGGCGCTCGCTCTCCAGCAAGTCGGTAACCAGATCGCGCATCATGGCCAGGTCGCGCAGCAAGGCTTCGCGCTGGGGCTGCACGTCGGGCGATTCAGGCAGCAGCTCGGTATTCAGGCGCGCGCGGGTAAGGGGGCTGCGCAACTCGTGGCTTATGGCCAGCAGCAGGGCACGCTTGGCCTCCAGCATCTGGTGGATGTCGCCCCCCATGGTGTTGATGGTGGCGGCCAGTTCGCCCAACTCGTCCGGGTGAGTGGCATGCTGCACCGCAATGGCTTGCCCGAATTCACCGGCACCAAAACGTTGTGCACCGGCGCGTATATCGTCCAGCGGGCGTAGCATGCGGCGCACGCGGGCGTAGGCCAGCGCGGTCAACACCAGCATGGCGGCCAAGGTAGCCCAGCCAATAAAACGGGGGCGGTCTTGCCAGGCCTGCACGTTCAAGCCGAAGCGAATGTTGTGGCCGTCTGGTGTGTTGCGCTCAAAGAAGCGCGGTGCGTCGCCGCCCCATCGGCTGGACTCAGTGGCGCCCTGCCCCTGTTCCTGGCGCTCGTCGTGCGCGTGGTCTGGTTCGTTGGGGTTGCTGCGCCAATTGACCACCGGGCCGCTGATGCGCACGCTCAACGGAAGGCGCTGCACCAAGGCCTGCGCACGCGCCAGGCTGGGCGGGCTACCGATCTCATTGGCCAGCTGGTCTACATAGTCCATGACCAACGGACGCGCCGCATCACGCCATCCAATCGACAGCGCGGTTTGCATGCCAATAACAAAAGTGACTGCCATGGCCAGCGCCAACAGCAAAAACAAAGCCACCAAGCGCACGCGCAATGAATGCGTCAGCGCGTGCCGAGCACCCCGAAGCCAGCGCAACTGCTGTTGCAGGCGTGCCGCGGTCATGGGCCAACCTTCGCCAGAGCGAGCGCATAACCGGCATTGCGCATGGTTTTGATGCAGTCCAGAGGCTCCAGCTTTTTACGCAATCGGCTCACCACAATGTCTACGGCGCGGGTGTAGAGCTCTGCCTCGTGGCCACGCAAGTGGTTGAGGATGTCGTCGCGGCCAAACACCTTGCCCGCACTGGCGGCCAGCAAATAGAGTAAATCGAATTCGGTGCTGGTCAGCTCCAGTGCTTCACCCTGGCGCACCACATGGCGGGTAACGGGGTCGATCACCAAGCCGTCAAAAGTCAGCCGTGCCCCGCTATGGGGGCCAGACGGGGCGGCGGTGTTGGCGGGCGTTAGCACCCGCCGACGCAACACGGTTTGCACCCGTGCCACCAGTTCGCGGGGCTCGAAGGGTTTGGGCACGTAGTCGTCAGCCCCCAACTCAAGCCCCACCACGCGGTCCATCACTTCGCCACGCGCGGTAAGCATGATGATTGGAATGTCACTCTCTTTTCGGATGGCGCGGCACAGCGCAAAACCATCCATCTCGGGCAGCATCACGTCCAGAATGACGGCATCGATCCCACCACTGCGCAAACGATCCAGGCCGGTGCTGGGGCGCAGGGCGCATTCAAGCGCCATGTCAAAACGCGCAAAGTAAGCCGCCAGAGGCGGCCCTAGTTGCGCGTCGTCGTCAATCAGAAGAATCCGGTGCATGCGGCATTGTCCCACTGCAAAAGCATCAGTCCACGCACCGCCTGGCAGCGGCTTAGCGGTTCCAGAACCAGCGGCCGCGACCCTCTATATAGTCCCGCACTTTTTGCTGCTGAGCGGGGTTCAGGCTGTCGTAAAAATCGGCCAATGCGGCAACCACCTCGGGGCTCTTGGTTTGCATGACAGTCGTTTTCTCGGTGATGAGTGCCTGTGCGCGGGTGCGGTCAAACTTGCCCGCGGCCACCAGTGCTTTCATCTCGGCACGCGGGTTTGTGGTCTGCCCGATCAGGGCGGTACGTTGTTCGTAGAATTTGTCGCCCACCATGCCGAGGCGCTTTTTCTGGTCGTCGTTCAGGTCCAGTTTGCCGGCCATACGGTCCACAATTTTGGTGCGCTTTTCGGTGTATTCCTCGGCACTGAGCTTGTCACCCAAGTCATGGTCTCGGTGGCCGCAGGCTGACAAACCAGCCACCAATACGGAGACCCCAAAGAGGGCGAAGAGAGAGCGTTTGATCCAGCGTTTCATGACAGTAGTTCCTATAAATAAAGGTGTTGAACAGGACTGTGATGGTGCCGGGGAACACTGCTTAGGTCATCTCTGTGGGGTATCCGTTTGTTTCGTTATGTATCAGTGAACCAGCTGGCGCGCCAAAACCGGCGCCAAGGCCAGGCCGGTATGCGTCTTCAAGCCGACCACGCCTTCAGGGGTCGTGGCGGCGACGACGCGACCGCCGCCGTTGCCTCCGTCTGGGCCAAGGTCTATCACCCAGTCGGCTTCGGCAATGACGTCCAGGTCGTGCTCAATCACCACCACGCTGTGGCCACCGCCCACCAGGCGGTGCAGCACGGCAATGAGTTTTTCAACGTCAGCCATGTGCAGGCCCACGGTGGGTTCGTCCAGCACGTACAGGGTGTGCGGTGGCTTCTGGCCACGGCGGGTAATGTCGTCGCGCACCTTGCTCAGCTCGGTCACCAGCTTGATGCGCTGGGCCTCACCACCGCTGAGCGTGGGCGAGGGCTGCCCCAGCGTGAGGTAGCCCAGGCCGACGTCTTTGAGCAGTTGCAGCGGGTGGCTGATGTTGGGCATGGCGGCAAAGAATTCGACCGCTTCGTCAACTTCCATTTGCAGCACGTCACCAATGTTTTTGCCACGCCAGGTGACGGCCTGTGTCTCAGGGTTGAAGCGCGCGCCCTTGCAGGTTTCGCACAGCACTTTCACGTCGGGCAGAAAGCTCATGGCGATGGTGCGTATGCCCTGCCCTTCGCAGCCGGGGCAGCGCCCCTCGCCGGTGTTGAAGCTGAAGCGGTTGGCGGCGTAGCCTCGGGCCTTGGCCTCCAGCGTGTCGGCAAACAGTTTGCGAATCACATCCCAAAAGCCAATGTAGGTGGCGGGGCAGGAGCGCGGGGTTTTGCCGATGGGGGTTTGGTCTACTTCCAGCACGCGGTCGACCGTCTCAAAGCCGCTGACCGACTCGCAACCCACCCATTGAATTTTTTCACCCGCAGCCAGCGCATCGCGCCCGGCCTTGGTGCTGCGCTTTTGCACCGCCGTTTGCACGTTGGCCAGCAACACATCGCGCGCCAGGGTGGACTTGCCCGAGCCCGATACGCCCGTGATGGCTACCAGCCGCGCCAAGGGCACTTGCGCCTGGACGTTTTGCAAGTTATGCAAGGACGCGCCCTGCACCGTCAGCCAGGCTGGCGCTGGGGCAGGTGCAGCAATATCGACGGGGCGGCGCGTCATGAGCAGATGTTTCATGGCGTGCAGCAAATAGCGCCCGGTCTGCGAGTCAGCTGCATTCTGAATATCGGCCACCGAGCCCTGCGCCACCAGACGGCCACCGCGCTTGCCGGCGCTGGGGCCAATATCAATGATGTGGTCGGCATGGCGAATGGTGTCTTCGTCGTGCTCCACCACCACCAAGGTGTTGCCTTTTTCGCTCAGGCTTTGCAGGGCGCCCAGCAAGATCTGGTTGTCGCGTGCGTGCAGGCCAATGGTGGGTTCATCCAACACGTAACACACGCCTTGCAGGTTGCTGCCCAGTTGCGCGGCCAGGCGAATGCGCTGGGCCTCGCCGCCGCTGAGTGTGGGGGCGCCACGGTCGAGCGTGAGGTAGCCCAGCCCCACTTGCTCCAGAAACTCCAGACGACTTCTGATCTCGGGCACCAGGTCGCGCGCAATATCGCTCTCGCGTGCGCTCATGCGGCCGTGCTGTTGCAAGGTTTGCACCCACTGGCGAATATCGGTCACGCTCAGGCGCGCCAGGTCGGTGATGGTGACCGCGTCAATCGCCAACTTGGCGGCGTGGCCGGGCGTGGCCGCCGTGGCCAGCTGCACGCCAAACTTCACGGCGCGGGCGGTGGCATTCAGGCGCGTGCCCTGGCAGCTGGGGCAGGTGGCGTCTAGCAAGTCTTCTACGTCGGCCTCGGCAAAGGTTTGCTCGCGGCCTTTGTTCTCGTCATCGCGCACCGAGTCATCAAACACCTTGCGCTGTTCCCGGGTGAGCTTGACGCCGGTGCCCACGCAGTCCGGGCACCAGCCGTGCTTGCTGTTGTAGGAGAACAGGCGCGGGTCCAGCTCGGCGTAGCTGGTGCTGCACACCGGGCAGGCGCGCTTGGTGGAGAACACTTGCAGCGTGCCGATGTCTTGCGTGGGCAGTTTGTCAAACAGGGCTTCGCGCAGGCCGTCTAGCCCGCTGAGCACATGCACCACGCCTTTGCCGTGCATCAGCGCCTGGGCCAGGGCTTCACGCAACACGGTTTCGTTCTCGGGGCGCACGTCCAGGCTGAACACCGGCAGCTCAATGGTGTGCTCTTTGAAACGGTCAATACGCGGGAAGCCGGTGGTGGGTAAAAAATTACCGTCCACGCGCAGGTGACTGAAGCCACGGGGGCGCGCCCAGTCGGCCAGCTCGGTGTAGACACCTTTGCGGTTCATCACCAGCGGGGCGAGCAGGCCGATGTGCTGGCCCCGAAAGTTTTTCAGCAACTGCGCGGCAATGCTGTCGGGCGTTTGCGGCGCCACGGCGGTGCCGTCATGAATGCAATGCTGGGTGCCGAGCTTGACGTACAACAAACGCAAAAAGTGCCAGACCTCGGTGGTGGTGCCCACCGTGGACTTGCGCCCGCCACGGCTCAAGCGCTGCTCAATGGCCACCGTGGGCGGAATGCCGTAGACCGCGTCCACCTCGGGCCGGCCCGCCGGTTGCACGATGGAGCGGGCGTAGGCGTTGAGCGATTCCAGGTAACGGCGCTGGCCTTCGTTGAACAAAATGTCAAACGCCAGCGTGGACTTACCCGAGCCCGACACGCCCGTGACCACGCTGAACTTGCCACGCGGAATGTTGACGCTCAAGGATTTGAGGTTGTGCTCCCGCGCGTTAATGATTTGAATGTCATTGCTGTGCGCGGGCATGGATTGCTTCGTGCCTCGCAATGACGGGGCAGAGGCGGGCGGCTGGTCTTCGTCATTGCGAGCGGAGCGCGGCAATCCAGGGTGTGCGGGCATGGATTGCTTCGTGCCTCGCAATGACGGGGTGGAGGGCAATGAGGAATCAGGGCGTGGTGGCGAGCCGGAGGGCCGTGGCGAGGCTTCGTCGTGTACGGCGTGCACAACACCCATGGCGGCGGCGTACTCGCTCAGGGCCAGGCCGGTGTGGGAGGTGGGGTGCAGCAGCACGTCTTCTGGGGTGCCGGTGGCGACCACCAGGCCGCCGGCGTCGCCGCCTTCGGGGCCCAGGTCAATCAGCCAGTCGCTGGCACGAATCACGTCGAGGTTGTGTTCAATGACGATCAGCGAATGCCCAGCATCGAGCAGCTTGCGCATGGCGCGCATGAGTTTGGCGATGTCGTCAAAGTGCAGGCCAGTGGTGGGCTCGTCAAACATAAACAGGGCGCCGCGCTTGGCGGTGGGCTGGCGGCTTTGGGTGGCGCTTTTGGCGGCCTCGGCCAGAAAACCGGCCAGCTTCAGGCGCTGGGCCTCGCCGCCTGAAAGGGTGGGCACGGGTTGGCCGAGCTTGACGTAGTCCAGCCCCACATCGAGGATGGGCTGCAAGGCGCGCAGCACGTCACGGTCGCCAGCAAACAGTTGCGTGGCTTCGCTGACGGTGAGGTTCAGCACATCGGCTACGTTGAGGCTGACGATGCCCGCCGCGCTGGGCTGGCCCAATGGCGGCTGGCCGGGCGCGAGCTTGCGGTCGATGGTGATTTCCAGAATCTCAGGGCGGTAGCGCTTGCCGTCGCAGTCTGGGCAGCGCAAGTAAACGTCGCTCAAGAACTGCATCTCGACATGCTCAAAGCCTGAACCGCCGCAGGTGGCGCAGCGGCCGTCGCCGCTGTTGAAGCTGAACTTGGAGGCGGTGTAGCCGCGCTGGCGCGACACGTAAGCATTGGCGAATAATTCGCGAATGGTGTCCCACGCGCCCACGTAGCTGACGGGGTTGGAGCGTGCGGTTTTGCCAATGGGCGACTGGTCTACAAACACCACGTCGCCGAGTTGCTCGGCGCCGAGCAAGCGGTCATGCGCGCCCGGTGTTTCTGTGGCTTTGCCAAAGTGGCGCAGCAAGGCGGGTGCCAGCACGTCTTGAATCAGTGTGGACTTGCCCGAGCCGCTGACCCCGGTGATGCACACCAGGCGCTGCAGGGGAAACTCGACACTGATGTTTTTCAGGTTGTGCTCACGCGCGCCTTCCAACAACAGGCGGGGTGTGTTGTCGCTGACCAAGCGCTTGAAGCCCATGCCCACTTGCTTGCGTCCGCCCAGGTAGGCGCCGGTCAGGGTGTCGGCCTGGCGCAAATCGGCGGTGCTGCCGTCAAACACAATGTGCCCGCCGCGCTCGCCCGGGCCGGGGCCCATGTCGATCATGCGGTCGGCCGCCAGCATGACGGCGGGGTCGTGCTCCACCACCACCAGGGTGTTGCCGGCGTCACGCAGGCGCTGCATGGCCACGATGATGCGGTGCATGTCGCGCGGGTGCAGGCCAATGCTGGGCTCGTCCAGCACAAACAAGGTGTTGACCAACGAGGTGCCCAGCGCCGTGGTGAGGTTGATGCGCTGCACCTCGCCGCCGCTCAGGGTACGGCTTTGCCGGTCCAGCGTGAGGTAGCCAATGCCCACCTCGCACAGGTATTTGAGGCGCGTGGTGATTTCTTCAAGCAGCAGTTTCAGGGCCTGGGTGTCGCCCTGGTTGGGGCTGCCTGGCGTGCCAGCAGAGGGCGCGGTGGCCGCGCCGGCATTGGCCGCTTGCAGGCGGTCAAAGAAGTGGCGCAGCCGGTCCAGCGGCAGCAGCATCAGGTCGTGCAGGCACAAGCCCGGCAAGGCCTCCAGTTGGGCACGCGACCACTTCACGCCCACCGGCATGAAGCGGCGTACCGGGTCGAGCACGGCGTCGGCATCGGCCTGGGTGCCCAAGCGCCACTGCAGACTCTCCAACTTGAGGCGGGCACCGCCGCAGGCGCCACACGGCGTGTAACTGCGGTACTTGGACAGCAGCACGCGAATGTGCATTTTGTAAGACTTGGTTTCCAGGTATTCAAAAAAGCGCTTGATGCCAAACCAGTGCTGGTTCCACTTGCCGTTCCATTGGGACGAGCCGTTGATGACCCAGTGCTTTTGCTCGGGGGTGAGCTTGTACCAGGGGGTGTCGCGCGGGATGCCGGCGGTTTCAGCGTGGCGCATCAAGTCGTCTTGCGCTTCTTGCCAGGCCGGGGTCTGCATGGGCTTGACGGCACCGGTGCGCAGGGTGAGTTTTTCGTTGGGAATCACCAGGCCGTAATCCACCCCAATGACGCGGCCAAAGCCCCGGCAGGTCTCGCAGGCGCCCACTGCGGAGTTGAAGGAAAACATGGAGGCGATGGGGTCGGCATAGCGCACATCGCTCTCCGGACAATGCAGGCCGGTGGAGAACTTCCAGATGTCGGGGACGGCCTCGGCGTCTGCGCTTAGGGCATAGACCGACAGGCGACCGCTACCGCGCTTGAGGGCCACTTCAATGGCCTCCAGCACGCGCACTCTTTCGGCTGTGCCCAGGCGAAAGCGGTCGGCCACCACGTCGAGCACTTTGCGTGGGCCGGTCAAGGTGGCCACTTCGCGCTGCGCCTGCACCTTGGTGAAGCCGCTCACCGACAGCCATTGTTCAATTTCTTCGGGGGTGGCGCTGCCGGGCAACTCCACCGGAAAAGTCACCACCAGACGCGGGTCAGCGACCAGGGCGCGGGCTTGCATTTGGGCGTAAATGGTGTCTGCGGTGTCATGGCGCACGGCTTGGGCGGTGTCGCGGTCTATCAGGTGGCCAGCGCGGGCGAACAAGAGCTTGAGGTGGTCGTTCAGCTCGGTCATGGTGCCCACGGTGGAGCGCGACGAGCGCACCGGGTTGGTCTGGTCAATGGCAATGGCCGGGGGCACGCCCTCTACCTTGTCCACCGCCGGTTTGTCCATGCGGTCCAGAAACTGGCGCGCATAGGCAGAAAACGTTTCCACGTAGCGGCGCTGGCCTTCGGCGTACAGGGTGTCAAACACCAGGCTCGATTTACCCGAGCCGCTGGGGCCGGTGACCACGGTCAGTTCGCCCGTGCGAATGTCCAGGTCGATGTTCTTGAGGTTGTGTTGACGCGCTCCGCGAATGCGGATGAGACCTTGTGGCATGGCTGGATGTCTTTCCTGTAGGGGCCAGACATTCTAGGCACTTTGCCTTGGCCCGCAGGCGGCTGCGGGTACCCCAAAAAAGCCCCGCCAATGGACCTGCGGGGCTTGGGGGAATCAAGTTATTTGCTGGCGGGTGCAGCAGGGGCAGCAGCGGGTGCAGAGGCAACCGCGGCTGGCGCTTCGGTGTGGGTGGCTTCAGCGCCGTGCTTTTCGCCGCCCATGTCAATGTCTCCGCCTTTGCTCAGAATGAAGAGCGCTAATCCGGCAAATACGGCAAATCCGACTGCAATTTTCCACATACAAAATTCCCTTTTTAATTAACCAGCCCCTAGGAGGCAAAAAAAAGCCCTCTCAAAGAGGGCTTGGTGCAAGCTAACCGGCCATGACGACGCGGTTAGCCAATTCACTCAAACCTTAGTCGTTGGCGTAAATGTCAATGTCTTTGGTTTCTTTAACGAACAACATGCCGATGACGAAGGTCATACCAGCAATGATGATGGGGTACCACAAGCCGTTGTACATGTTGCCGGTTTGCGCCACGATGGCAAACGCCGTGGTGGGCAGCAAGCCGCCGAACCAGCCGTTACCAATGTGGTAAGGCAAGCTCATGGAGGTGTAACGAATACGGGTGGGGAACATCTCTACCAGCATGGCAGCAATTGGACCGTAAACCATGGTCACCAGAATCACCAGGTAGGTGAGGATGGCGATAACGGTCACTTTGTCGAACTTGGCCATGTCGGCTTTGGCGGGGTAGTTGGCGGCTTTCAAGGCGGCACTGAGGTTGCTGCCCAGCAGGGTAGTGCTGGCGGTCTTGTCGCTGCTCAGGTCCTTGACGGTCTTGGCGGCGGCTTCAACAGCTTTGGCATCCTGTGGCTGCGCTGCAGTCACTTCAGCCAATTTGGCTTCCGCTTTGGTTTTGGCCGCAGCAACTTCTTCAGGGCTGTACTTGACGTTCACCACGGTCTCGCCAACCTTGATGGTGGCGGGGGTACCGGCAGGGGCTACCACGTTGTCATAGCTCACCGAAGCACCGGCCAGGCGTTGCTTGGCGATGTCGCAGGAGCTGGTGAACTTGGCCGTGCCTGTGGGGTTGAACTGGAACGAGCATTCTTTCGGATCAGCCGTCACCACCACCTTGTTGGCGGCTTGTGCAGCAGCCAGGTCAGGGTTGGCAGCCTTGGTCAAGGCGGTGAACACGGGGAAGTAGGTCAACACAGCCAACAAGCAGCCGGCCATGATGATGGGCTTGCGGCCAATCTTGTCAGACCAGGCGCCGAACAAGATGAAGAAGGGTGTACCAATGATCAGGGAGATAGCCACCATGATGTTGGCAGTAGCGCCGTCCACCTTGAGGGCTTGCGTCAGGAAGAACAGGGCGTAGAACTGGCCGGAGTACCAGACCACAGCCTGACCAGCGGTCAAACCGACCAAAGCCAAAATCACGATCTTCAGGTTTTTCCATTGACCGAAAGACTCGGACAGCGGCGCCTTGGAGGTTTTACCTTCAGCTTTCATTTTGGCGAAAGCGGGCGACTCGTTCATGCTCAAACGGATGTAGACCGACACGGCCAACAACAGAATGGAAACGATGAACGGCACGCGCCAGCCCCAGTCGGCAAAAGCAGCCTCACCAATCATGGTGCGGGTTCCCAAAATCACCATCAAGGACAAGAACAGGCCCAAAGTGGCCGTGGTCTGAATCCAGGAAGTGTAGGCACCACGCTTGCCGTGAGGCGCGTGCTCAGCCACGTAAGTTGCGGCACCGCCGTACTCACCGCCGAGTGCCAGGCCTTGCAACATGCGCAGGGCAATCAAAATCACGGGAGCCGCCACACCGATAGACGCGTAGTTAGGCAGGATACCCACGATGAATGTGGACAAACCCATGATCAGGATGGTGACCAGGAAGGTGTATTTACGACCGATCATGTCGCCCAGGCGGCCAAAGAAAATGGCACCGAAGGGACGCACGATGAAACCAGCAGCAAACGCCAACAGGGCAAAAATGAAGGCAGAACCCTCATCCAGACCGCTGAAAAACTGCTTGGCGATGATGGCTGCCAACGAGCCGTACAGGTAGAAGTCGTACCACTCAAAAACGGTACCAAGTGACGAGGCGAAGATAACCTTCTTTTCTTCGGCGCTCATGGGCCGTGCGGCCGCTGCTGTTGCCATACTTATGTCTCCAAATAATAGAGCCTTTAAAACAAAGGCCTCATTTATTATGTGGAGTTGCTCTGACCCGGCTCTTACGCCAAACCAACACTGGCTTGCGCCTAACTGAACGCAAACTTACCCGCCCATAAAAAAACCCCCGCCACCAAGGGTGACGGGGGTTCCGATTGAACACCTAGGGTTCAGGAGGCCGGGTTGTCAGCGCATGGCGCCAACTTCAGCCCCCTGAAATACCCGATCAGTGCGCAGCAGTGGCTGCGGAAGTCTTGCCATCCAGGCTCGGGTAGCGCACGTGCTCCACCAGTTCCTGAATGTCGCGGCCAGGGGCCTTGGTCAGCAGGGACACGATGATGATCACTGCAAAACCGAGCGGCACGCCAAACAGGCCGGCCGAGATCGGTGCAATATCCCACCAGGTGTTGGCTTTGATGATCTCAGGCGTGATAGCCACGCCATGGGTCAGCTTGTAGAGCCAAGGCTGGGTGGTGACCATGTAATAGAACGTGACACCCAGACCAGCGACCATGCCAAGCGATGCGCCCCACTTGTTAGCGCGCTTCCAGAAGATGCCCAGTGTCAGGGCCGGGAAGAAAGCAGCGGCAGCAAACGAGAAGGCAGCAGAGACCAGGAACAGAATGTCCGCCGGTTTTTGCGCCGCCACATAGGCTGCAGCCAAAGCCACAACCAGCAGCAGCATTTTGGAGACCATCACGCGGCGAGCGGTAGACGCATTGGGGTCCAGCACTTTGTAGTACAGGTCATGCGACAAGGCGTTGGCAATCGTCAGCAGCAGGCCGTCAGCGGTAGACAGCGCAGCGGCCAGACCACCGGCAGCGACCATGCCCGACACCACATAAGGCAGACCACCGATTTCAGGTGTAGCCAAGACGATGATGTCGCCGCCGATCGAGATCTCGGCCAGCTGCAAAATGCCGTCCTTGTTGACGTCGACCACCGACAAGAGGCTCGCATCCACCGTACTCCAGCGTGCAATCCAGTCCGGCAAGTTGGCAAACGGCGTGTTGACCAGCACCGTGTAGACCTCGTACTTGGCCAACACCGCCAGAGCAGGCGCGGTGAAGTAGAGCAAGAAGATGAAGAACAGTGACCAGCTCACCGATTCGCGGGCTTCACGCACCGAAGGCACGGTGTAGTAGCGCATCAGGATGTGCGGCAGCGCTGCAGTACCAATCATCAGACAGAAGACCAGCGCAAGGAAGTTCTTGCGTGCGATGTTCTGAGCCGCTTCGTCCTTGCCCGGGAAAGCCTGGGCGTGACGGATCGGTGGGTTTGCGCGTGCTGCGTTCGAGGTGCGGGCCGCGGTGTAGGCGGCACGTGCTGCAGCCTCGTCTTTGGGCACTTTGGCCAGCGCTGCTTCTGCAGCCTGAATCTCGGCCACCGGAGCATTGGCAGCCTTCAGCTCTTCCACTTTCTTCTCTGCAGCGGCCTTGTCGGCAGCCAGGGAAGCAGGGACATCCTTGAGTTTTTCAACTGCAGCATCTGAACGGGCTTTGAAAATGCCACGCACTTCCAGCTCTTTCGGATCCTTCAGCAGCTGCTCTTCTTTGGCACTCACTTTTTCAAGGGTGTAACCGTAAACAGCCTGGGGAATCGGCACGCCTGTGTGCTTGACCGACAGCCACACCACTGGCAGCAGGTACGCAATGATCAAAATCACGTACTGCGCCACCTGGGTCCAGGTCACGGCACGCATACCGCCCAAGAAAGAGCACACCAGGATACCGGCCAGACCGGCAAAAATACCCACTTCGAAAGCCAGACCGGTCAGACGTGCGGTGATCAGGCCGACACCATAAATCTGTGCCACCACGTAGGTGAATGAGCACAAGATGGCAGCGAACACGCCA
>CAJCCO010000007.1 GCA_903960915.1 uncultured beta proteobacterium | reverse complement strand
GGGTTCGCCCGGCATTAACGCCGGGCGTGGATTGAAACATTGACCGAACAGCAATGTAGTCAATGGCAAGGCGGGTTCGCCCGGCATTAACGCCGGGCGTGGATTGAAACACACCGAAGCGCTGGCGCAGTTCGACGACGTGCAGGTTCGCCCGGCATTAACGCCGGGCGTGGATTGAAACTGGAAAGTCTGGGTTGTAGGATACGAAGTCGCACCGGTTCGCCCGGCATTAACGCCGGGCGTGGATTGAAACAGGGCAAGCTGCAAACCACCACGACTGAGACCAAGGTTCGCCCGGCATTAACGCTGGGCGTGGATTGAAACGCGCTTGTCCTCTCCCGCCCACCCTTTCTCCTCGGGTTCGCCCGGCATTAAAACCGGGAGTGGATTGCCACGCTTCGCTCGCAATGACGATGTGTTGGGTGCCACGCTACAGGACGTCCTGAGCAGGCCCTGAGGCTAGGCAGAACGAAGGGGAGATTTGTAACGGGGGGATCATTAATTCTGAGGCTGCTTAATCCAGTCAGCGATGAGCGCCACCGCCTGCTGCTCCATACCGACGAAGCCGTGGTAGCCGCGGGGTTGGCAGGGGTCGCCGCTGGGTGGACCACCGCCTTCAACCAAAATGAGTTTTTTCACCGGACTGGCGCTCAAGGCTGGCACGATGTTGACCACGCCGCGCACCGGCGTCACGCGGCATGCGTCGTCTTTGTGGTGGAGGGTCAGCACCGGCACATTGATGGCTTCCAGGCCCTGCTTGCCCTGGGGGCCGTCTTGCAAGCGCAGGGTCACGGGCGAGAAGCCCGAGGTCAACACCACGCCTGCCACGGCTTGCCCTTGGTCCAGAATGGCGGTGGCGGCCGCCGAGATAGTGCCCCTGCTGGTGCCCACCAGCCAGACCGGCACCGGGCTTTTTTGCTGGACAGACTGCACCACCGCCAGCACGTCACGCGCATGGTCGGCGCTCACGCGGGCGGCTTCGTTCAGGTTGCGCATGTCAGCGGTCAAACCCAGAATGGCCACGTTAAAACCTTGCGCAGCAAAGAGGTCGCGGGTGCGTATCAAAAAATTGTCGGAGGCGGGTTGCTTGCCGTCGTAACCCATGCCGCCTGCGCCACCCGAGATCAACAGCACGCTGTGGCTGGCGCCCTCGCGCGGCATCCACCAGTAAGTGGAATTGCCGCCGGGACGCACGCCAGCCAAGGGCAGCAGCTTGCCCGGGCTGGACGGCGCAGCGTCTTGCGCCCAACTGGCAGAACCCATGAGCGCCAGCCACAAGGCCGCAGCGCCGAGGCGAAAAACGCTAGTCAGATTAGTTGTCTTCATGGTTTTTCCCTCCACAAAAATAGGCAAAAAAGGCGCTTAAACCACCACAGGCTCGGGCTCCAGCAGGATACCAAAGCGTTCGTACACGCTGGTTTGTATGGCTTTGGCCAAGGTCATGACCTCGCCGCCGGTGGCGCCACCGCGGTTCACCAGCACCAGGGCTTGTTTGTCGTACACGCCGGCGTTGCCCACCGACTTGCCCTTCCAGCCGCAGGCGTCTATCAACCAACCCGCGGCCAGTTTGACCGAGCCGTCGGCCAAGTGGTAATGCACCACACGCGGTTCACGGGCAATGATGTCGGCGCACTGCTCGGGCGACACGGTGGGGTTTTTAAAGAAGCTGCCGGCATTGCCAATAAGCTGCGGGTTGGGCAGTTTGGCGCGCCGTATCTCGCACACCCAGTCAAAAATCTGCTGGGCTGTGGGCGATGAACATTGGTGTTCGGCCATTTTTTTGTCCAGATCGGCGTAGCCCAGCACGGGTTTCCAGACTTTGGGCAGGGCAAAGCGCACGCGCAAAATCAGCGCCCGGTCTTTGAGCCCCACAGTCTGGTGACCGCCCACGGGTGCAGGCGCGCCGGCTCCGTGTTTAAACACCGAGTCGCGGTAGCCAAAGGCGCATTGGGCGGCGTTCAGGGTAAAAACCTGGCCGGTGTGCAGGTCGATGGCGTCCAAAGACTCAAAACGGTCTTGCAGTTCTACGCCGTACGCGCCCACGTTTTGCACCGGCGAGGCGCCTACGGTACCCGGAATCAGCGCCATATTCTCAAGCCCGGGGTAGCCCTGGGCCAGGGTCCAGGCCACGAATTCGTGCCAGTCTTCTCCGGCGCCGGCTTCCACAATGTGGGCTTTGGCGGTCTCTTGCACCCGCTGACGGCCCTGAATTTCGACTTTAAGCACCAGCGGTTTGACGTCGCCAGTGAGCACAATATTGCTGCCCCCGCCCAGCACAAACTTGGGGGCAGCGGCCCATTCGGGGCTGGCCAGCACGGCCTGCACATCGGCTTGGCTGCGCACGCGCACCAAGGACAGGGCCTTGGCGACGATGTGGAAGGTGTTGCAGGCTTCCAGGGGGACGTTTTTCTCGACTAACATGGCGTCCATTCTCGCATTAGCCTATTTTTCGTCACTTTTTGACTGCCCTCTTCCCGGAACTATTGCCATGCCCTCTTTCGACACAGTTTGCGATGCCAACATGGTGGATGTGAAGCACGCGGTGGAAAACACCACCAAAGAAATCACCACCCGCTTTGACTTCAAAGGCACGCCTGCCGCCATTGAACTCAAAGACAAAGAGATGACCCTGATTGGCGACGCCGAGTTTCAGATCACCCAGATTGAAGACATCTTGCGCAACAAGCTCACCAAGCGCAACGTGGACGTGCGCTTTTTGGACGTGGGCGATATCCAGAAAATGGGCGGCGACAAGGTCAAACGCGTGATCAAGGTGCGCAATGGCATTGAGAGCGAGATGGCCAAGAAAATTCAGCGCCTGCTCAAAGACAGCAAGCTCAAGGTGCAGGGTGCCATTCAGGAAGAAAAAGTGCGTGTCACCGGTGCCAAGCGCGACGATCTGCAAGCCGCCATGGCACTCATCCGCAAAGAAATGGCCGATCTGCCCCTGAGTTTTGACAACTTCAGAGATTAAGCCGGGGGGCCCAGCGGCCTGGATTGCCGCGCTTCGCTCGCAATGACGGACTTGGTGGATTGCCGCGCTTCGCTCGCAATGACGGACTTGGTGGATTGCCGCGCTTCGCTCGCAATGACGGACTTGGTGGATTGCCGCGCTTTAGCCTTCGACGAAGGCCACCATCATGCGGGCGACATCCAGGCCATCGTGGCCGTGGGCCAGACTTTGCTGGCTGGCGTTGAAATGGTCTTCGCCCAGCAAGGCGCGGCGTTTGTTCAGCAGGTAGTCGCTGAAGACCGGCACAAACTCCGGGTGCGGCTGAATGCAAAAGACATGTTGGTCGACTGCGAAAGCAGCCACCGGGCAAAACTCGCTGCTGGCGAGCAAGGTGGCGCCTGGCGGTAGCTCAAAAACCTGGTCCTGGTGGCTAGCCAACAGGGCTATTTCTGAGCGCCCTTGCGCTTGCGGCAAATCTGGGGCGTGCCACTGGTAGGTCATGCGGCCAGTGCCCCAGCCTTGTGGGGCACGGCCCACCTGGGCACCCAGGCACAGGCCGATGAGCTGGTGGCCAAAGCACACGCCTATGAGTTTTTTGCGCGCCTCCAGCAGTTGTTCTACGCGTTGACGCAGTTCAAGCACCCAGGGGTCTTGCGAGAATGAATCGAAGCGGCTACCGGTCAGCAGCACGGCGTCGTAAGCGTCAAAGTTGTCGGGGTACTCGGCACGTTGGGTGTTGAATGCCTCCACGCGCCAGTCGGCGCCAGCTTCACGGAACAGCCGCTCGAACATGGCAGAAAAGCTGACGAACTTGGCAGCCATTTCGCCGTCGAGCACATCGCTTTCCAGCACGCAGAGTTTCATGGCGGGGTCTTTCTTAACGTTCAAGTTATTTTTTCTTGCTGCCAATGCGCGACTCGGTGCCTTTGGCCAGGCGGCCTATATTTTCTGCGTGGCGGTACAGCAGCAGCAAGGACATGAGCGAGACCCCTAGCATCACGCCTTTGCTCATGTACCAAGCCAGGCCGTCACCAAAGTAGTAGTACACCGGCGCGAACACCGCAGCGGTGAGCGAGGCCAGCGAGGAGTAGCGAAAAAAGAACGCCATGATGAGCCAGGTAGCCCCCGTAGCTACCCCCAGCACCAGGTGAATACCGAACAAAACGCCCAGCGCCGTGGCCACGCCCTTGCCGCCTTTGAACTTGAAGAAAACCGGGTACAGGTGGCCCAGAAAAGCCGCCAGACCGACCAGGCCCATGGTGTCGTCGCCCAGGCCGTAGGGCTTGCCGTACCACTGCACCAGCACCACGGGCAGCCAGCCTTTGAGGGCGTCGAGCAGCAGGGTGACGATGGCGGCGAGCTTGTTGCCCGAGCGCAGCACGTTGGTGGCGCCAGGGTTTTTGCTGCCAAAAGTGCGCGGGTCTCTCAGGCCAAAGGCGCGGCTGACGATGACCGCAAACGACAGCGACCCCAACAAGTAGCCGGCCACAATGGCCAGCAGGGGGAAATAAGATTGAATGGATTCCAAAAATTGTCTCCTGAGGCACGGCCCGCCGTGCTGATTAAGGGTTGCTGCAGGCCATTTTGCCAGCCTGCAGGGGCGAGTATCAGTCGGCCAGGGCGCAGTTGACGGGTTGGGCACCCAGCAGCGTGACGCAAACCTGCGGGTCCAGCCCCACCAGGTACCCCCGACGCCCACCGTTGATGAGTATGCGCGGCAGGCCCAAAATGCTGGCCTCCACAAACACCGGCATGGCGCGGCGCAGGCCAAAGGGCGAGGTGCCGCCCACTAGGTAACCGCTGTGGCGGTTGGCCACCTCGGGCAGGCAGGGCTCCACCGATTTGGCGCCCATCTGGCGCGCCAGGTTTTTGGTGGAGACTTTGCGGTTCCCGTGCATCAGCACCGCCAAGGGCTTGGCGTCCTGGTCTTGCATGATCAGCGTTTTAACCACCATGAAGGGGTCAAAGCCCAACACCTCGGCGCTGTGCAGCGCGCCGCCGTGCTCCAGGTATTCGTAGGGGTGCTCGGTGAACACCACTTGGTGGGCCTTGAGCAGTTGGGTGGCCGGAGTTTGCGAGACGTGTTTGGCCATGCGCCTGATGCTCTGGTGTCTTGCGGGCTTGACGGGCTGGCGGCCTATCGGCTTTATTGCGTAGGGTCGCGGTGTTCCCAGCGAATGGCGTCAATTTGCTTGAGCAGCTCGGGCGAGAGCACGGTGCCGTAGGCGTCCACACATTGGTCCAATTGCGCCACGCTGGTCACGCCAATGATGGTGCTGGCCACCTGCCACTTGGTGTAGCAAAAGGCCAGGGCCATTTGGGTGGGCGTCATGCCGTGTTCACGCGCCACCGCGTTGTAAGTACGCGCTGCGGTAAGGGCTTCGGGGCGGCCCCAACGTTGTTTGCGGGTGGACTCGTATTTGGTGATGCGGGCCAAGGGCGGCGCGTCGGGGCCAGTTGTTCCGCTGACGTCGTATTTGCCAGTGAGCAGGCCAAAGGCCAGCGGCGAATAGGCCAGCAAAGACACACCCAGGTGATGGCAGCTTTCGTCCATGCCGTTCTCATAGGTGCGGTTGGTCAGGCAGTAGGCGTTTTGCATGGTGGCCACGCGCGGCAGGCCATGTTTTTCGGCGGCTTCAATAAACGAATGCACGCCGTAGGGGGTTTCGTTGGACAGACCAATGGCGCGAATTTTTCCGTCTTTGATAAGCCGCGCCATCGCTTCAAGCTGCACGTCGATGGAGGTGACAGGCCGGTCCTTGCTCGGGTCGTAGTAGGGCGAGCCAAAAATGGGCGTGTTGCGCACCGGCCAGTGAATTTGGTAGAGGTCGATGACATCGGTTTGCAGGCGCTTCAAGCTGCCTTCACAGGCCTCCACAATGTCGTTTGCCGTGAGGTCGGCACTGCCGCCGCGCACCCAGGGCATGCCGCGCGCCGGCCCGGCCACTTTGGTGGCCAGCACCAGTTTTTGCCGCGCCCCCGGGTTCTGCGCAAACCAGTTGCCCATGTAGGCCTCTGTGGTCTTGAAGGTCTCGGCCTTGGTGGGCACCGGGTACATCTCGGCGGTGTCCAGAAAATTGATGCCCCGCTCCAGCGAGCGCGAGAGTATGGCGTGCGAGGTGGCTTCGTCCACCTGCTCACCAAAGGTCATGGTGCCCAGGCAGATGGGGGTGACGTGCAGGCCGCTGCGGCCAAGTTGAATATTTTTCATGGCGAGGCTTTAGGCTTGAAACTGAGGACGCATGGGGTTCATGTGGTCTGGCAGTTGGTGGTTGATGAGGGGGTAATGCTTGCCCGGCAGCGCATAGTGCCACCACTCGTGGGCAATGTGCTCAAAGCCGGCGTCGGTCATGATGCGCAACAGCAGCAGGCGGTTGGCCTGGGCGCTGGCGGACACTTGCTCGTTGAAGTGGTGCGACAGCAGCGTCATGTCGTCAAAACCGGTGCCCATGTCGAGCTCCTCGCCCTGCGCGTCTACCAGGGTGAGGTCAATGGCGGTGCCGCGGGTGTGGTTGGAGCCAATGGCGGGGTCGGCCACGTAGAGCTTGTCTGGGGCGCTGTCCCACAACAGAACCTGGGCCTCGTGCGGCCTGAACGCATCAAAAATCTTCAGGCGGTAGCCCGCCAAGGCCGCGTTTTGCACCGCTTCGCGCAGGCAGCGCTCGGCCTCGTGGTGCAAAAGGCAGAGTTCGCGGGCGTAAATGGGCCGCCCGGCAATGTTGCGGGGGGTGGCGTAGAGCAAATCCAGCAGCACGTCGTGGGTTTCGGGGCTGATGAGAATCAGCGGATGGTCAGTAGTCATGGGGGGTGATTATTCACGCAAGCGTCATGCGGGCTGTCCCAACCGTGCCAGCGCCTCTTCTTGCAGGCGCAGCACGCGGCGTTGCACCTTGCCGGTGGTGGTCATGGGCAGGGCATCCAAAAACTCAATGTCCTTGGGGTACTCATACGGGGCCAGCTTGCCTTTGACGTGGGCTTGCAGCTCGGCCACCAGCTGCGCATCAAAGCGCTGGCGCGCTTTTTGGGCCGCTGCGGGCGGGCGCACCGCCGCAAAATCAGGCGCCAGAACCACAAAAGCTTTCACCAGCGCGCCACGCGCCTTGTCTGGCTTGGGCACCACGGCGGCGTTGGCCACGGCGGGGTGTTTGACCAGGCAGTTTTCCACCTCGCCCGGTCCAATGCGGTAGCCGGCAGACTTGAACACGTCGTCGGCACGGCCCTGGTACCAGAGGTAACCGTCGGCATCGCGGGTGGCCAGGTCGCCGGTGCGGCACCAGTCGCCCGTGAATTTGTCTTGCGTGGCGGCCGGGTTTTTCCAGTAGCCAAGAAAGAAGATGGGGTCGGGCTGGCCGTGCACATCGCGCCGGTTCAGGGCCACGTCGCCTGGAACATCCACCGGGCATTCCTGGCCGGCCTCGTCAATCACCCGCACCTGGTGACCTGGGTAGCCCTTGCCCATGCTGCCGGGTTTGGCCGGCCACAGCGCCGAGCAATTGCCCACGATGTAGTTGATTTCGGTCTGGCCGAACATCTCGTTGACGGTGATGCCCCATTGCGCCTGGCAGTAATCAAACACCGCGTCGCCCACGGCCTCGCCCGCGCTCATCATGGCTTGCAGCTTCAAGCCGAACTGCTGGCGCACCGTTTGGCCGGGCATGCCGGGGTAGGCCTTCATCATGGCTTTGATGGCGGTGGGGAATAAAAAGGTGTGGGTCACGCCAAACTGCTGCATCAGCTCAAACGCGGCCTGCGGGCTGAAGCGCCCGCTGTAGGCGACGATGGGGCGGCCAAAGTAGAGCGTGGGCAAGAGCGCGTCCATCAGGCCACCCGTCCAGGCCCAGTCGGCCGGCGACCAGAACACAGCTTGCGAATCGGTGCGCAGCTCGGCCTTGCCGGGCGCCGGGGTGGCATAGGGATCAAAGCCAAACCAGTTTTGGCTGCACACAAAGCCCGACAAATTGCCAATGAGCGCACGGTGGGGAATGAGCGCGCCCTTGGGGTTGCCGGTGGTGCCGCTGGTGTAAATCAGCACGGCCGGGTCTTCGGCCAGGGTGCGCACCGCTTGATAACGGGTTGGGGCGCTGCCCAGTGCGGCCGTGTAGTCTAGGTCGGCCTGGGCCGCAGCGCCCTCCACACCCAGCACACCGCGCAACTGCGGGCAACTGGCGCGCACGCTCTGCAGGTTGCTGATTGAGCTTTCATCGCTGATAGCCCAGACGGCCTCGCTGTCCTGAAGGCGGTATTCCAGCGCTTGCGGGCCAAACAACATGGACAAAGGCATGGCCACCGCGCCCATTTGCAGCACGGCCATGTAGGCCACGGCGGTTTCAAAGCGCTGGGGCATCACGATGGCCACACGTTCGCCGCGCTGCACGCCTAAGCCCACCAGCACGTGGGACAGGCGGTTGGCCTGCTCCTGCAAGGCCGCGTAGGTGTACGAGGTGGTGCGGCCCTCAGTGTCCAGACACGTAATGGCTGTTCTGGTGGAGGCGTCGGCCCGGGCAGCCCAACGCCCGCAGCAGACCTGCGCCATGTTGAAGTGCTGGGGCACCTGCCAACCAAAGCTGGCGTGCAGGTTGGCGTAGTGGTCTGGCGCCGGTTGGGCGGCCAAAAGGCTGGGCTTGTCTCGTTTTTGACTGAAGCGCATGAGCGGTCTCCGTATGATTGGGCAAATGTACCAAGTCAAAAGACCCTCCCGAAGCGAATTTGTCAATATTCGCAACCTCAGCTACCACGTGCAGATCTGGGGCACACCCAGCGCCGACAAAACCCCGCTGGTGCTGATGCACGGCTGGATGGACGTGGCCGCCAGCTACCAATTTGTGGTGGACGCGCTCAGCCACGACCACTACGTGATTGCCCCCGACTGGCGCGGCTATGGCCAAACCCACTCTGGCGGGGTAGACAACTTCTGGTTTCCCGACTACCTGGCCGACCTGGACTTTTTACTGGACCACTACGCCCCGCAAACCCAGGTCAACCTGGTGGGCCACAGCATGGGCGGCAACGTGGTGATGCTGTACGCCGGGGTGCGCCCCGAGCGCATTCGCCGCCTGGTCAACCTGGAAGGCTTTGGCATGCCCGCCACCACGCCCGACCAGGCGCCCAAGCGCTACGCCCGCTGGATGGACGAACTCAAACAACTGCACCGGGGCGAACTGGCCCTGCGGCCCTACGAGTCTGCCGACGGCGTGGCCCGCCGCCTGATGAAAACCAACCCGCGCCTGAGCCAGGACAAGGCCAACTGGCTGGCCCAGCACTGGGCGGCGGCCAATGCGCAAGGGGAATGGACTATTTTGGGCGAAGCCGCCCACAAAATCACCAACGCCAACCTGTACCAATTGCCCGAGGTGCTGGAGATTTACAAAAAAATTAGCATGCCGGTGCTGGCCGTGGAAGCCTCCGACAACAGCCTGGACGTGTGGTGGAACGGGAAATTCAAGCTGCAGGAATACCACGAGCGCCTGCAACACGTGACCCAGGTGGAAATTGCCGTCATCAACGATGCCGGCCACATGATGCACCACGACCAGCCCGAGCAATTGGCCACGCTGATTGAGCGCTTTATCGCCTGATTCAGCGCAAAGCAAGCCAAGCGGCCAGCCAGCCCGGCGCTGGCAACCCGGCACCTGACAGGACACACCCTGGGCGGGACCTAAAATAGCCGGTTATTTCAAACCGATCACGTCAGGACCCGCATCATGGAAGCAGAACGCATCAACCTCATTGGCAGCACATTGACTGACCTGACCGCGCGTACCCTCGAATTACGGGGGTATCTTTGACTACGATGCCAAAGCTGAACGCCTGAGAACCGTCAACGCCTCGCTGGAAGACCCCTCCGTCTGGAACGACCCCAAGCGCGCCCAGGAGTTGGGCAAAGAGAAAAAAGCCCTGGACGGCGTGGTGCTGACCCTGACCAACCTGGAGCGTGAGCTGGCCGACAACACCGAGTTGTTCGAGATGAGCAAGGAAGACGGCGACGAGGCCGGCCTGGAGACCATCGAAGCCGAGACCGCCAAACTCAAAGAAATCATCCAGGGCCTGGAATTTCGCCGCATGTTCAACAACCCGGCCGACCCCCTGCCCTGCTTTCTCGACATCCAGGCCGGCGCGGGTGGCACCGAAGCCTGCGACTGGGCCAGCATGTTGCTGCGCCAGTACCTGCGCTACGCCGAGCGCAAGGGTTTCAAAACCACCATTGAAGACGAGACAGCGGGCGATACCGCCGGCATCAAGGGCGCCACCATCAAGATTGAAGGTGAATACGCCTTTGGCCTGCTGCGCACCGAAACCGGCGTGCACCGCCTGGTGCGCAAGAGCCCGTTTGACTCGTCAGGCGGACGCCACACCAGTTTTGCCTCGGTGTTTGTTTACCCCGAGATTGACGACTCGATTGAAATTGAGATCAACCCGTCCGACGTGCGGGTGGACACCTTCCGTGCCAGTGGCGCAGGCGGTCAGCACATCAACAAAACCGATTCGGCCGTGCGTTTGACACACATTCCCACCGGTATCGTGGTGCAGTGCCAGGACGGGCGCAGCCAACACGGTAACCGCGACGTGGCCTGGAAACGCCTGCGCAGCCGTCTCTACGATTTCGAGTTGCGCAAGCAGCAAGAAGCCCAGCAAAAGCTCGAGGACACCAAGACCGATGTGGGCTGGGGCCACCAAATTCGCTCCTACGTGCTGGACAACAGCCGTATCAAGGACTTGCGCACCAACTACGAAACCTCGGCCACGCAGAAGGTGCTGGACGGCGACCTGGACCCCTTCATCGAGGCTTCACTCAAGCAGGGCGTGTGATGGCAAGGCTTGTGCTGGCACGTGTGTGCCAAGCACACGTCTTAATGGATTGAAAATTTTTGGAGAAACTGCATGTTTCAAATGCTTGATGGTGAAGGCGCCGGTCGCGTCATCCGCCGCGCCGACTACGCCGCCCCCGCCTACTGGATTGACACCGTCAACCTGACCTTTGACCTGGACCCAGCCAAGACCCGGGTGCTCAACCAGATGACGCTGCGCCGCAACCAAGACGTGGCGGCCGAGCCGCTGCGCCTGGATGGCGAAGACCTGAACCTGGCGCGTGTGCTGGTGAACGGCAAGGGCACATCATTCAAGATGGAGAACAACCAGCTGGTACTGGAAAACCTGCCGCTTGAAGGCAGCTTTGAACTGGAAATTTTCACCACCTGCGCGCCCATCAAAAACACCAGCCTGACCGGCCTGTACGTGAGCCAGGGTTCGTTCTTCACACAGTGCGAAGCCGAGGGCTTTCGCCGCATCACGTTCTACCTGGACCGCCCCGATGTGATGGCCAGCTTTACCGTCACGCTGCGGGCTGAAAAAGACAAATACCCCGTGCTGTTGTCCAACGGCAACTTGGTGGCCAGCGGCGCACTGGAAGGCGCCGGCAACGAAGGTCGCCACTTTGCCACCTGGGTAGACCCGCACAAAAAACCAGCCTACCTGTTTGCGCTGGTGGCGGGCCTGTTGGTGTGCCGGGAACAACGCATTAACTCGCGCGCCGGCAAAGAACATTTGCTGCAGGTGTACGTGCGCCCCGGCGACATGGACAAAACCGAACACGCCATGAACTCGCTGATGGCCTCGGTGGTGTGGGACGAAGCCCGCTTTGGCTTAGGGCTGGACCTGGAGCGCTTCATGATTGTGGCCACCAGCGACTTCAACATGGGCGCCATGGAGAACAAGGGCCTCAACATCTTCAACACCAAGTACGTGCTGGCCAACCAGGCCACCGCCACCGATGCCGATTACGCCAACATTGAGAGCGTGGTGGGGCACGAGTATTTTCACAACTGGACCGGCAACCGCATCACCTGCCGCGACTGGTTCCAGCTGTCCTTGAAAGAAGGCCTGACGGTGTTCAGAGACCAGGAGTTTTCTCAAGACCTGTGCCATGAACCATCGGCGCGCGCCGTCAAGCGCATTGAAGACGTGCGCGTGCTGCGCACTGCGCAGTTCCCAGAGGACGCCGGCCCCATGGCGCACCCGGTGCGGCCTGACAGCTACATCGAGATCAACAACTTCTACACCGTCACCATTTACGAAAAAGGGGCCGAAGTGGTGCGCATGATGCAGACCCTGGTGGGTCGTGCCGGTTTCGAGCAAGGCATGACGCTGTACTTTGCGCGCCATGACGGCCAGGCCGTGACCTGCGACGACTTTGCCCAGGCCATTGCCGACGCCAACCCCGCCTCTGACCTGGCGCGCCTGCTGCCCCAGTTCAAGCGCTGGTACAGCCAGGCGGGCACGCCCCACATTCAGGCCAGCGGCCAGTTTGACGCGGCAGCGCGCAGCTACACCCTCACCCTGAAACAAAGCTGCGCACCTACGCCGGGCCAAGACGTGAAAGAACCGTTTGTGGTGCCGGTCAGCCTAGGACTGCTGGACGCCAGCGGTGCCGCCCTGCCCTTGCACCTACACACCCATGTGCAAGACAGCAGCACCACGAGCAGCACCGGCAGCGACAGCCACCTGTTCGTGATGACACAAGCCACCGAGTCCATCACCTTCACTGGTGTGGACGCGGAACCAGTGCCTTCCATCCTGCGCGGCTTCTCGGCGCCGGTGGTGCTGGACATTGACTACACCGACGCCCAGCTGTTGACCCTGCTGGCGCACGACAAAGATGCCTTCAACCGCTGGGAAGCCGGGCAACGTCTGGCACTGCGCAGTGCGCTGGCCTTCATTCAGAGCAGCGCCGAGCCTGCGGGCGCCCAGGTGCTCAATGCGGCCTACCTGCAAGCCATGCACCAGTTGCTGCGCGACCCCCAGCTCGACGCCGCTTTCAAGGAATTGGTGCTGACCCTGCCTTCTGAAACCTATTTGGCAGAACAACTGGCCGTGGTCGACCCGCAGCGCATTCACGCCGTGCGCGAAACCATGCGCGCGCAACTGGCCAGCGAGCTGGCAGCCGATTGGCAATGGGCGTTTGACACCCACAAAGACAACGGCGCTTACCGCCCCGACCCCGTCTCTTCTGGCCGACGCGCCCTGGCCGGCCTGGCCCTGGCCATGCTGTGCCTTCACGCCAGCCACAGCGGCGATGCCGTCTGGCCCGGCAAAGCCCTGCAACGCGTCAAGGACGCCGACAACATGACCGACCGCTTCAACGCCCTGAGCGCTTTGGTGGGAAGCGGCCATGCACTGGCCACACCCGCGCTGGCCCGCTTCCATACCCAGTTCAAGAACGAAGAATTGGTGTTGGACAAATGGTTTGCCCTGCAAAGCGGCGCCTGCGACCGGGGCGGCCAAGTGCTGCCAGCCGTTCGCCAACTCATGGCGCACCCAGACTTTCACCTGAAAAACCCGAACCGTGCGCGCAGCCTGATCTTCAGCTACTGCAGTGCCAACCCAGGCGCCTTCCATCGGACTGACGCCGCAGGCTACGTCTTCTGGAGCGAGCGCGTGATGGAACTCGACGGCTTCAACCCACAGGTAGCCGCCCGCCTGGCCCGCGCCCTGGACCGCTGGAAAAAACTGGCCGAACCCTACCGCAGCGCCGCCCGCGAAGCCATCGTCCGCGTGGCCGCCAAGACCGACCTGAGCAACGACGTGCGCGAAGTCGTGAGTCGGGCACTTGCTGATTGACCCCACCCAAAGTGAACGCCATGACTCAAAAAATCTCTCTCACCCGCTACCTCGTCGAGCAGCAACGCTCTGAAGGCCATATTCCCTCGCAACTGCGCTTGCTACTTGAAGTGGTGGCGCGCGCCTGCAAAAGCATCAGCCAAGCCGTCAACAAAGGTGCGCTGGGTGGGGTGCTGGGCGGCGCCGAGACCGAGAACGTGCAAGGCGAGATGCAGAAGAAGCTCGACATCATTGCCAACGAAGTGCTGATCGAGGCCAACGAATGGGGCGGTCACCTGGCGGCCATGGCCAGCGAAGAAATGGAAGGCATTTATGTGGTGCCCAACCGTTACCCCCAGGGCGAATACCTGCTGCTGTTTGACCCCCTGGACGGCTCCAGCAACATTGATGTAAATGTGAGCATTGGCACCATCTTCAGCGTGCTGCGCAAGCCCGAAGGCGCTGGCGTGTCCGAGCAAGACTTCTTGCAAGCCGGACACAAACAAGTGGCCGCCGGCTACTGCG
This sequence comes from uncultured beta proteobacterium, assembly GCA_903960915.1. Classification (GTDB taxonomy): domain Bacteria; phylum Pseudomonadota; class Gammaproteobacteria; order Burkholderiales; family Burkholderiaceae_C; genus Rhodoferax. The sequence continues at coordinate 18,887 of CAJCCO010000007.1, read as the reverse complement.
TGTACGGCCCGCAAACCACACTGGTACTGACCGTGGGTGACGGCGTGGCCATGTTCACCCTGGACCGCGAGCAAGGCTCCTTCATCCTGACGCAAGAGAACGTGCAGGTGCCTGAAGATACGCAAGAATTTGCTATCAACATGAGCAATATGCGCCACTGGGACACGCCTGTGCAACGCTACATTGACGAATGCCTGCAAGGCACAGACGGGCCACGCGGCAAAAATTTCAACATGCGCTGGATCGCCAGCATGGTGGCCGATGTGCACCGCATCCTGACCCGTGGCGGCGTCTTCATGTACCCCTGGGACAAACGCGAACCCGGCAAACCCGGCAAGTTGCGCCTGATGTACGAAGCCAACCCGATGAGCTGGTTGATAGAGCAAGCCGGCGGCGCCGCCACCAACGGCAAACAACGCATCATGGACATAGAGCCCGGCAAACTCCACGAGCGCGTGAGCGTGGTGCTGGGCTCCAAAAACGAAGTAGACCGGGTGACCCGCTACCACCTGGAGGCTTAAAAGGCCCCCCGTTTCACATTTGCAAGTTGCCGGTGTAGCTCAGTCGGTAGAGCAACTCATTAGTCAAAGATGCGCCCACTTTGAAACCGCATAAAGAGTACGCCTCAAGAATACTGAATCTCCAATTGAATGTTTAATGCAGGAATTCACTTGATTTATAAGCGCTAATTTGTGTGGACACTCGCCAATTTTTTGCTTCAAAAGTCCTGTGTAACCGGGCAAATCACCTTTGCAACGCCCTCAAACTATTTCTTCAAATCACATAAAGTCAACCAATCTCTTGTCTTCCGTCACCGAGTCGTGCGCAATCAACAGATACTTCCAGGGCTTAGCGTCTTTGGTGTAAGCATGGTCTGAAGCATGCCTACACCATAAGGTACCAGCATCAGCTTTCGCCTTGACCTCTTCTGCACCAAGTTCGTTGCGCGCTTTAGTCTCAACCATCAACCTGTAATGCGCCGTTTCAGCTACAAAGTCAGGCACGTACTCTGGCTGCTCCACGCCCAGCTTGTAAAACAACTGGAATTGCCCCTTGGCGGGCTTGAACCACTTGTCCGCATCGCGCTCCAAAATCACGGCAAAGCGGCGTTCGGTGTCTGAGTCAAACTTTTGCTGTGGGTACAGGCAGCGTGAAAAATGCCCAAACACCATTTGCTTGATGCGGCTGGGCTCATTCACTGTGTCGCGGTAGTCGCGCAGCGGCTGGCCAGCGCCCACAGTGTAGGTGGGCTCTTTCAGCGTCGTAAAGCCGCGCCGCACTTCCACGGCGTATTCTGTGGCCGATTCATAGAAGTGCTCCATCATCTGCGCATGGATGTTCTTGGCAATCAGTTGCCGGTCCAGGTCCAGCACATTGATCACCTCATTGGCTTCTGGCAGATAGCTTTGCAGATGCGCCACCATTTGCCCTGCCAAGTCGTACAGCAGGCTGGCGTGAACCATGTAATCAATATCGTCGTAGTCGATCAGCGCATGGACGATGTAATCCTCCAGCCGCCGCTCGGCGCGCCCGGCCTGCGCGGTATACGTGAACTGCTCGTGTGTGCGCAGCGCCTGGCCGACCAGTGAACGGTCTTTGGGCTGCAAATGCAAGCCCTTCACATCCAGCGTAAAGGGCTTAAAGCCACTGGTGACCACACCCTTGGGCACCACGGCAATGCGCGGAATGTCGATAGTCTGCTTCACCACCACGTCCACCGTGCGGCGAACCACATCGGCCAAGTCTAGTTCCGGCGGTGCGTCAGCGCCAGTTAGCACACTGAGTTGCACAGGCGGTAGTCGCTCTTGCACGGCCTCGGCAATGCGGGCCTGCAACGCGGGGGTCAGAAAGGCCTGCCGCGTGGGTGCGTCCGTGGTGCGCAGCTCGTACTCGGCCATTACCTCCATCACCACATGCGCTGCTTGCCGTTCTTGCGCGGTGGTGAATATAGGCGCAGGCAGCGGCACGCCACCGGCCGCAACCTGGGCTGCATCGGCATCCGCAACGTCGGATGCATCACCGTTTTGCCCCAACCCCAAGGTCTGCGCTAGATTGGGCTGAATCGTTCGACTTTGCAGGCGGTCATTGCCCGCATCGGGCGCGTCCAGAATCAGCGTTTTGAGCTTGATGGGCGAGTCGGCCCGGTTGGCGTCGTCAATGATGTCTTGAAACCGGTCATGCGCAATGATGTTGAGGCGGTCTACCGCTGCATTTTTGGTGCGCTTGCCATACGGCAGGCGCAAGCCCCGGCCAATCGACTGCTCAACCAGCGTGCGGGCATTGGCCGCGCGCAGAGGCACGATGGTGTAGAGGTTGGTCACATCCCAGCCCTCTTTGAGCATGTTGACGTGAATCACAATTTCTGTGGGCTCGTCCACACTTTCCACCGCCAGCAGCTTGCGCACCATCTCTTCTTCTTCCGCGCCGCTCTTGCTGCTGTCTACCTGAATCACCTTGTTGCGGTAGCGCCCGGCAAAAAATTCTTCAGACTGCAAATGCGCCAGCAGCGCGCTGGCGTGCGTGGTGTCCCGCGCAATCACCAGCATGAAGGGCTTGACTTCTTTCACCCCGTTGGTGCGGGCATAAGTTTTAAGCTCCACTTTGGTAGCCTCGTGCATGCGCACGCCATCTTGCAGCTTGACGCGCTCCACCTCTTCCGGGGGCATGCTTTTGGCGTCAAAGTTGCGCTGGGTGACCACAGCGGGTTCTTTGACAAAGCCGTCTTCCATTGCGCGGGCCAACGGGTAGTCCATCACCACATTCTTGAAGGGCACCGGCCCTTTGGTGGTTTCTACAAACGGCGTGGCGGTCAGCTCCAGCCCTATCAAAGGGCGCAGCTCGTTAATGGCCCGCACTCCGGCACTGGCACGGTAGCGGTGCGACTCATCCATCAGCAGCACCAGGTCCGGCAGGCCTGCCACATAGTCAAAATAGCTCTGACCAATATATTCGCTCAGACGCTTGATACGCGGTGCCTTGCCGCCCCGCACTTCGGAAGCAATTTTGGCAATGTTAAAAATGTTGATCGACACGGGCGATAACAAATCGCCCAGCGCCTGGGCTCGCTCTTCGTAGTTGTCGCCGGTGATGATCTCGGGCGGGTAGGCCGCAAACTCGGCCACACCCTTGAACACGTACTTAGGCGTGTTGGGCGTGAAGTCAGCAATCAGCTTGTCGTAAATCGTCAGGTTAGGGGCCAGCACAAAAAAGTGCTTAATGCCATGCGCCGCATACAGGTAGCTGATGAACGCGCCCATCAGCCGCGTCTTGCCCACGCCCGTGGCCAGCGCAAAGCACAGCGACGGGAACTCGCGCTCAAAGTCTTGCAACTTGGGGAACTGCGCCTTCAGCGTGGCCAGAATGGCGGCCACATCGGCCGCATCGCGGTTGGGCTGCAGCATGGCAGGGCTGGCATCAATGGCGCTGGCCAGCTTGGCCAGCGCCTCGGATTGCGGCGGGCGCAGGCTCAGGCGGCCTGCGATGTTGTTGACTTCGCGTTGACTCACGATGCTCCCTTTATGTTTTTAGTTGTAGCTTGAACTTTGCGGTGCGCCCCCAGACTTTTCAAACGGCATGCGCCTTTCCGGGCAACTGTCCGGAATTTCCGGATAGTTGCGTCCGGGTTCAATTCGCCATCGGAAAACACATGCCTCTCAAGCAACGCGGCCATCACGCCGCACCTCCACTGAACAAATCGTCTTGCGGCGGCAATACCTCGGCCACCTTTTGCGCCATGGGCAGGTTGGCCACGTTCAGGCTGTAGTCGTCATGGCCCCACTCGCAGCGGTCTTTCACCATCTTGGGGATTTTCTTGAGCGTGAGGTTAGGCCAGCGCTGGGCGGCTTGCGCGGCGCCATTACCCGAGCCAAGGCCCCGGTAGGCACCGCAGCACACCAGCAGGCTGCGCGGGTCGTTGGGGTCGGTGCCCACCTCGTGGCTCAGTGCCTCCAGTTGTTCAGGCCCCAGCGTTTGGGTGGTGACATAGATAAAGTCATTCTCGCTGCTGCGCCCTTGCTGCCACCACACCGTCTCAGACGGTGCGTAGCTAAAACCCTCCAGCTTGCACATGGCGGCCGACAACATGCCCGCGTCGTACTCAGGGTTGATAACCAGATTGCCCCAGCGGTCGGTGGACAGCAGCGTGGGTGCCAATTCGTAATAGCGAAAACCACCGCCACCCGACCACCCTGTGGCCTGAGTGACACCGCCGGGGTCTTGCCCATCGATGACTTTTTGCAGGCGCGGCACGATGTGCGTGTGGCAATGCTCGCCCAGCTCCACCATGATCCAGCGGCGACCCATTTTGTGGGCGACGGCACCGGTGGTGCCGGAACCGGCGAAGGAGTCTAGGACGAGGTCGCCAGGGTTGGTGGAAATATGCAATGCGCGATGGATCAGCCCTTCTGGCTTGGGTGTCGAAAAAGGCTCAATACCCCCCAGTAGCTTCCTAAGGTGATCTCTTTTGGCAGATTGGTTGGAACCGACCTCAGACGCCAACCAAAGCGTCTTTGGAACAAATCCATCCTGGACCTCAGAAAGATAGCTCTTAATGATAGGTAACCTGTCACCATTTTTTCCGTAGTAAACGCGGTTATCAAGTTGCGCTTGCTTCAGCGTTTCTTCAGCGTAGCGCCAATAATTTCCAGGCGGTGGTTGTATTGGACGACCTGATGGCAACACCACCGGGAATCTATTCTTTTCCGAGCCACTCTTGGCCGTACTACAAGCTCCTTGTAACCAAGGCCCCCGCGGATCGTTGTCTGGATTCTTGTACCGAGCATTACCGTCCGCTTCGCGCGGAAGTAGATTTCGAATACGTTTCCAAATTGACTGATCCTTTGCGTACAAAAGAACCTGATCGTGGGCGCCAGAGATCACTGCATCGTTGTGTCTTGCTTGATCCTTCTCCCAGGCAATTGAAGCTACAAAATTTCGACGGCCAAAGATCTCGTCACACAGCACCTTAAGGTAGTGCGCCTCGTTGTCGTCAATCGTGATCCACAGTGAGCCATCGTCAGCCAGCAAACGGCGAATAATCTCTAGCCGATCCCGCATCAGCCCCAGCCAGATCGAATGCTCAAGCCCGTCGTCGTAATGCGTGAACGCGCTGCCGGTGTTGTACGGCGGATCAATGAACACACACTTCACCTTGCCCGCATACTCCGCCTCCAGCGCTTTCAGCGCCAGCAGGTTGTCGCCCTTGATCAGCCTGTTGTCAAACAGGTCCTTGTCCGTCACCCGTTGCTTCGCGTGGTAACTACGCTTGGGGTCTTCCAGCAAAATGCGCGGCTCCAGCCGTGGCCGCTGGTCTTTGCCGATCCAGGTTAGTTCTAGTTTTTGTATTGCCATATTATTTTTCAAGCTTCAGTGAACTGCGCCTTAACCGCCGCAATGTAGGGTTTGCTATCGGTCGCATTTCTGAAGAATGCAAGCGGCCCCTTTTCAATAATTAACGACTCGGCCTTCTCGACTGCCAATTGTCTTAATGAGTCAAACTGCGTATCAACGGTCGACGCGATTTGCACCATGGTTGGAATTTCCTCGGCATTAAGCCATTCGTGATTACAGGAGCAAAGAATCCAAGTTATCGCATATTTTCCATGACGATAAATTGCGCGCTCACTGAGGCTATTATTGGAATGACTTGCTTCTCTATCAATTCGCGCCAATATATCTTTGACGTACAACGATGCGATGATTGACTTTCGTGCTGACAAGTTTTCTAGCGAAAAAAGAAATTTGTACTCTGATGTCCCGAATGTCCGAAGACGGGAAGGCTCTGTCTTCAATAGCAACGGCATGTTGGGATTTGGATGAAAAAGCGCCAACGCCTCGCTGACCTCATCGATTCTCAAACTCTTGGCGGATGGAAAACCTTCTGCAATCTCTGCACGGTAGTAATACTCCCACCCCATTAACGCCATGGATCGGTGCAGTGTTTCCTGGGCTGAGTCCAACGCAGCAAAAACACTTGGAGCAACTGGATTTTGATTGTTGCGTGCCTTGGTCACGGCAATGCTAAATTCATCCTTTGCATCGACCTTGATCAAAGTAACCATCACCCGCGCCAAATCGCGATCTGCATCTTGATTTGCCGAAAAATAACTACTAGCAGTTGCGACTGTTTGTGCTCCATTGATGATGGAGACCGCCTTCAATCCATATTTTCGAATTGAAGTGCTCCCACGCATGGGTTGAATTTCACGCGCTAGCAGAGTAACGCCGTTATTAAGGAAAAAAAAGTTTGACGGTTTATTTTTTAGTGTCTCGTAAATAGCACTGTTGACGGTAGTTTTGTTTGCGCCCAAAGAGAATCGAATGTTCTTTTCAAGAATTTTTTTTCCTTCCTTTGTGTACCAATCTGCCAAATCAGCAAGTCGAGCGGTGCCGTAGTACGCAGCGCGGGACTGATCAAATTTTATGCCGCCATATAGCACTAAGGTTTTATCCACTGGTGGCTGGGCTTTTTCAAGAAGTAAATCAGAATAGATATCGTCAGGCCCATATTCGATCCATTGATTCGACAGCCGTTCATCAAGGTTCGATTTATCAATCAACATTTGTTGAATCTGTGTTTTTACCGGCCCAGTGGTTGGCCCGCCAGTAAATGACAAAATTAGCTTAATTGCCAGGCAATCATTAAGTGCTTGATCCAATTCAGAATTTCGTGCCTGAAAGTTCTTATTAAACTTAGCGAAATCAAGTTCCGACAGTAGCAACCGAACTCCAACAATAAATGGCTGAACATCCTCTTGGATAAACCCATCTTTTAGCTTGAGTTTGGATTGAATAAGATAAAGGGTCCTGTCCGCTTGGTGGTAATAAACAGCATCGATGCCCTGATCACCAAAATCATCGGTAACCGATTCGGCTGCAACTTTCGGAGTCAGTCCAAACATTTTTTCAAGCGTATACGCTGATAACGCCCGCGCGGTATTCTTTGTCGCGGCACCATCACCTAGGGGGACCGGCGGAAGTAAAGTCGGTAGAAACGGTACGTAGGTCTGCAACCTCTGTTTAATCAGACTGAACTCTTCTTCTTTCATCTCAACACCCAAATACAAATTAAACACTGCAGAACATAAAGCGACTCGTTGGTTTTGATTTCTGTTTTGCAGTCGGGCCAGGTGATGGTGGGTTCGGTCATGATTTGGTCTTCCCACCCAGCAAGCCATTGGCGTCGCGGTCGTCTAGCGTCAATTTGGGCGTCGCGGTTTTAATCCGTTTTTCAACTTCTTTTATGTGCTCGGCCGGTGGAATGTTTTCCGGCAAGGTACCGCCGATGCGTTTGATGGCGTCACGCACTTCTTTGCCCACTTGCTCATGCGTCTGGATGGCTTGGGACTGGCTGTTAACACCGCGCGCCAGTTTGTCGCGGGTTTGTGTCATGCGGAACTGGTTGGCGGCCAGTTCGGTGGCATTCATGCGGTCGAGCAGGTTGTCTTTGTCGGCAATGGTTTTGCGTTGTTTGATGGCGTCGCGGCCCAAGCCGCCATACAGGCCTTTGTAACCCGCGTCATGAAAGACGCCAAACATCTTGCTCTGCACACCTGCGTCTTGTGCTGCACCGGACAGGGCTTTGAACTCTTCCGCCGTCTGCTTTCGCAGCCCAAGCCGTTCCACATCTGCCACCGCCTGGTCGCTCAGCTCCTGGCGACGGGTTTGGATGGCAAAGTATTGCTGTGCGTGGGCAATTTCAGGCTTGCGTGGATCGCCGTTTTGGGCAATGAGGTAGCAGGCGAAGCGGGAGAGGTGGTAGTCGTCAACCACTTGCACGGCACCTTTACCCCCCACGATCGGTTTGCCGGCGCCGGCAAAGTGATGCGCTGCCTGGTTGCCTGATGCATCGCATGAGGTCATGGCACGTTCTACCGCCTGCTCAAACCGGCGCCACTGGGCGTAACCCAGCAGAGGCTGCAAGTCACGGGCACGCCAGTATTCAGCGTTGTGCTCGTTGGTTTGCTTCAGCGATTCGAATCCGGCGGTAACCGGTGTTATCTGTTTTGTACTCACTTGAAACTCCCTTGTTGATCGGCAGACTGATGGGCTTGTTGGCCTCTTTTATTTTTCAGTCAAGACACCATTGGATCGTAAACACTTTTTTTCTCTCGACATGCCTGGACAGTCCAGCTTCGAGCTCTTCAATGAGCTTGTTGCGCTGCCCATCAATCTCATCCTGCCGGTCAAATATCTTGCGCCGTAACTGATTGCGTTTGTCTTCCAGTTCGCGCTGGTGCTTTTGCCAATGCAATTTTTCTTCCAGCGTGGCAGCCACGGTGGCGGTGCGCCGCACGTCTTTGATTTCTCGGTCCAGCTCTTTCACTTCGTTTTCCAGGCCCACTTTCAGGTCGTCGGCCCAGGCGTCGAGTTTTTGGACCTCGGTATCAAAGTAGCCCAGGTTGCGGGTGTTGACGGCCACAATGTGCTGCTTTTCCAGCCGCACGATTTCATCGGCTAGCCCGCTGGGGGGGCTCATGAACAAGTCATCTTCCAGCACCTGCGCAGGCAGGCGCAACAGTTTTTCGGCATCTTCCTCATGCAAGACTTCGCCGGCCTGGGTTGTGCCTGCCAGCAGCAGGTAGTCTTCCACCATGCCCAGCGCGTCTACCGACAGCACGCTCAAAGCCAGCCAGCCACTTTGGCCGCCCAGTGCCTGCAGGGTTGACACCTTGGCGCCATAGCTGTCGTAGCTAAAGCGCACTTTGGCCAGGGGTAGCTGGCGGTCTTTGGCCTGGGCTATCAGGACTTGGGCCAGCGGGTGGCCGGTGCGGTACAGGTGAGATTCGCCACTGCGCCGTGGCAGCTCGTAGCGGCCAGGTGGGGCATCCGATGGTTGTACACCGGGTGGTGTTTGCGCCAGGGTAAAGCCATCGTTATCAAACTCGGCGTAGCCGTTAAGCTCGGCTTGGGTCAGGTCCATCAGCAGGCGCTCGTAGCGGCTGCGGGCGCTGGTGCTGCTTGTCTGACGGGTTTTGAGCTTGTCTTGCACCGCTTCGTCAAAGTTTTCCAGCAATAGTTGCCGGGTTTTGAGCATGGCAGCGTTGATTTCGCCCGACAGGTCTAGCTGTAGTTGCTGGAATGACGTTTCTATCTCCTGTGGGTTGCGGCAGGTTTGGTAGATCTCGGCAATGCGGCGCTCAAAGTCCACACCACTGCCAATGGTGCCCAGCACTTCGTCGCTGGCACCAAACACGCCTTCAAATAGCTGAAATTTTTGCGCCAGCAGCTCATACACGCGCTTGTCTGCCGGGTTGCTATGGTCGATGAAGTTGACCACCACCACGTCGTGCTTTTGGCCATAGCGGTGGCAGCGGCCAATGCGCTGCTCAATTCGCTGGGGGTTCCAGGGCAGGTCGTAGTTGATGACCAGCGAGCAAAACTGCAGGTTGATGCCTTCCGCCCCGGCCTCGGTGGCGATCATGATCTGGGCCGAATCCCTAAAGTGCTCTACCAGTGCGGCGCGGGTGTCTGCCGTGCGTGAGCCGGTGATGCGATCGGTGCCAGCGTGCCGCTGCAGCCATGCGTGGTAAATATGGCTGGATTGTTCGCTGGTGTTGGTGCCATTGAACAGGACGGTTTGGCCTGCATACGAACTTTGCTCCAGCAGCCCTAGCAAGTAGTCTTGCGTGCGGCGGGATTCGGTAAAGATGAGCGCCTTTTTGTTGGCCCCCAGTTTATCCAGCTCGGCAAAGGCTTTGCCCAGCGCTATCAGCAGCGCTTGGCCTTTGGCATTGTCTCTAATGGTGGTGGCCAGGCGCTGGAACTCGCGCAGCTCGGCAATCTCATCGGCCACACTGGCCAGGGGTGCGGCGGGTGCCTCGCCGTCTTGCTCTGACCACTCGTCTTCGGTCTCGGACAAAGATTCATAGTCTTGGTCCAGCGTGTCAGCCAGCTCGCCCTCAGACTTGTCGCTGGATTCCGCACCCAGCTTGTCTTGCAGGCGCTGCGCCATGGTGCCTAGCGCGCCGCCGATGGCGTAGCTGCTGGAGGCCAGCAGCTTCCACAACACCAACGAGATGAGTTGCCGCTGCCCAGCAGGCAGCGCGTTGAGCGCCGGACGGCGCAGGTAGTCGGCCACCATATCGCGCAGCACCTGTTCGTCTTGCGACGGGGTGAACTGCTCCACCATGGGGATACGCCGGGTGTACGAGATATAGGGTAGCACCTGTCGGCGCAAGGTGCGCATGCACACGGATTGCATGCGAGCGCGCAGTTTGGCCACCGTGTCGGGGTTGCCCAGCGCGCCAAATTGGTCCCTAAAACTAGGCAGGTCTCCAAACACGCGTTCATCCACCAAGCTGACCAATCCATACAACTCCAGCAGCGAGTTTTGCAGGGGCGTGGCGGTGAGCAACACCTTAAAGGCGTGGGCCAACGCGTCTTTAAGGGCTTTGCCTATAACGTTGCTGGGTTTGTAAACGTTGCGCAGGCGGTGGGCTTCGTCCATCACCACCAAGTCCCAAGGCACGCGGCGCAGGTCGTCGGCCTTGGTCTTGGCGAACTGGTAAGAGCAGATGAGCACGCGGCTGTCTTGGTCAAAGGGTTGCTTGTTGCCACCTTTGACGAGCTCTTTGTAACTTTTAGCCTCCAGGATCAGCGCTTGCAGGCTGAACTTGTCTTGCAGCTCTTGGTGCCACTGCTTGCGCAAATTGGCAGGGGTGATGATGAGGATTCGGCGCTTGCGCTCGGCCCAGCGCTGGGCAATGACCAGCCCGGCTTCGATGGTCTTGCCCAAACCCACTTCGTCCGCCAGGATGACACCCTTGGACAAAGGGCTCTGGAAGGCGAACAGCGCTGCTTCAACCTGATGCGGGTTCAGGTCCACCTGGGCGTCTACCAGTGTGGACGCAAGTAGGTCGGCCGAGTCAGCGCCCATTCGGCGTGACAGAAGCCACGCTTTGTATTGGGACTGGTAGGGGGTGAGCTGGAGGAACAAAGCAACTGTTTTCTGATTTGTTGTGGATTATGAAGGGTCTATTGCGAAAATAGCCCTGACGCAGTTGCTTTCGGTATAACTACTGGCCTGTCTGCCGCCACCAAATCATCAAGTATGACTATGGGCCAAATCTTTCGTAAGCGGGTGAATCACCCCTGGGGCAATTGAGATATGCCGCTTAAAATTTCACAAGGCCAAAGCTCAGGTCCCCGACTCGTACCATTTATCGTCCGAATAAAACGGCCCGGGTTTTTCTCGCAGTTGCTCGTATTTGCAAATTTCAGGCGTCGCGCCCAGGGGGGTGGAGACGCCGTTTTTGAAGGCCCATTCCCCGCGCTCGCTGCTGGAGGCTTTGACGTAGCTTTGAATCGCAAACGCACGGTCTTTTTGTGACTGGTTGGCGTTGGAGCCATGAACGGTCAGCAAGCCCCACAGGGCCAGGTCGCCGGGCTCAAGCTCTAGGTTCATCACTTTAGCGGGGTCCAGTCCGGCGGCCACCATTTCATGGGCCTGGGTGCTGCCTTTCATGATGGGGCCGTCGTCCGACAAGCCGAGGTAGCCGAGTTTGTGGCTGTCGGGAAACACTTGCAAACAGCCGTTTTCAGCGGTGGCGGGGTCAATGGCCAAGCCGGTGTTGATGTACGAGGTCATCAGGTCGCGGTACACATCGTTGCGATCACGAAAGCGCAGGTCCTGGTGGAAACGGTAGCCGCTGCGCCGTGTGGCACCCGGCGGTTTCCAGTGAATTTGCTGCGCTACCTGCTTGATGTCGTTGCCCAGCAAGGGCTCCATCACGGCAAGGACGCGCGGGTCGCGCCGCATTTTCTCGAACAGCGGACTGAACCACGCATACCAGTGCGCCTGCAACACATAACGCTGCCCGGAAAACGACTCGGGGAGTATTTCAAACAGCACGTTGTGGTCGCGGTAGGTGGCGTGGTGCTTGAGGCCCTCTTCATAAATACGCCGTGATTCGCGCTGCGCCTCCTGCATCTCGGCCGGCGTGAACAGGCCGCGCACCACCGCGTAGCCGTGTTCCCAGTAATGCGCCACATAGTCGCGATTGGCTTCTGACAGCAACGGGTTAGCGGGCATAACGGCTCCTTCTTGGCGTGTTGACATGGCGTTCACTTTAAGAGCTTCGCCGCAGAGAGTCGATGCAGTCAATCGACAAAAATGAATTCATGCAGGACAGCTGAAGTGCCAGCGGCTCTTAGCACAGAGGATTTGAAAGGTGTGCGCTACTTAATGAACGTAAGTGACGCACAATGCGGGCAGAAAAATAGTCGTTGGAACGGGGCTCTATGTCTTGGTTACGCTCATGCGTTCGCGGGCTTTGCCGTGGATGTTTGCTGGTTTTGTTGGGGACGCTCACAGCGCCGGCTTGGTCTTGGGGCACGCAAGGCCACCAGGTGGTGGCCGAGTTGGCCTTCACGGCGCTTACCCCCAAGGCGCAATTTGAGGTGAAGCAGTTGCTGGCACTGGAGCCAGGCGAGTCGCTGGCGTCGATTTCAATGTGGGCTGACGAGCACAAAAGCCCCGCCACCGGGGCCTGGCATTACGTCAACTTTCCACGCGCTACTTGTAGCTTTGAAGCCGAGCGCGACTGCCCTGACGGCCAGTGCGTGGTGGCGGCCCTGGCGCGGCAGTTGGACACCTTAGCCTCAAACCCCACGCCCGAGAGACGGCTAAAAGCCTTGAAATATGTGGTTCATCTGGTGGGCGATCTGCACCAACCCTTGCATGCCGGCTACCAAGACGACCGGGGCGGCAACAGCTATACCCTGCAAGCCTTCATGCAAGCGCGCAATCTGCACGCTTTGTGGGATGGGGGGCTGGTGAAAAGCCTGAACCTAGACAACGCGGCTTTGACGGCGCTGGTGCGCCAATCTATGCCGCAGCTGGAGCAGAGCAATCTGAGCCTAAGCCAGGCTGCTGAAGAGTCTTGCCGCCTGGTGGCCACGCCAGGTTTTTATCCAGCTCGCCAAGTGACAGAGCGCTATGTTCAGCAGTTCACGCCGGTCTTGTTGCAACGCCTGGCCATGGCCGGTGCGCGCTTGGCAGGGCTGCTCAACCGCACGTGGCCGTAAGGGTGTATGGTGTGCAGGGCTGCTGGCCTGGCTCAAGTTACCGGCACTCAGGTCGACTCCCAATGACTGCCAATGAAAACAGTGCGCCGCTGAATTCATTCGCCATGGCGCACCTGCCCGTTCGTTTACTTTCAACTTAGGCGCTCAAGAGAATGCACACCATGGAAAACTTTTTACTGATCATCATCGTTTTTCTGATTCTGATTTTGATGAGCTTCATCTTGTTTTACTTTTACACCCAGCAAAGTCTGCGCGATATTTCGAACCGCCTCAACACCTTGCAGCCAAGTGATGCCAGCAACAGAAGCCCCGAGATCATTCGCCGGGAACGTGCCTACTGCCATGACCAATTGGTGGTGCTGGAGGCAGAGTTGTCCACCAGCAAGCGAGAAAGCCTGACCACCGAGGAGTTGGAAAGCATTGACCGCGCCAGAAAAACCATCAAAGCCTGCATTGAAGAGCTCAAGCACTCTGGGGAATGGATCGGCTTGCCGTTTGATTTTGAATGGACTGAGATGCTGGCACGTCTGCCCAATGTCAACACGCTGTACCGCAACGCAGAACAACAGGCCACGGCGCCAGAGGGTGCTGAAGCAGCGCCGTCTGCACTGGGTTTAGACAAGCACTGAGCGTGTAAAAAAAAGGCCAGGCCCTGCGGCTACAACGCTTCAGACCAGCGCTGCCAAGCTGCCAAAACTGCGTTGTGCGTAGGCCAGGCCTTGGCCAGGTTGCAAGCCAAAGTCGACCACTTCACCAATCAAAATATCGTGGTCGCCGGCTGACACGACTTGCGACAGCTTGCATTCAAACCAGGCCAATGACTGAGGCAAACGCACGTAGTCCTGGGCGCTGCGCACCAGGGTTTGACCGGCAAAACGTTCAGCCTGGGTGCCTTGGGCGTATTGAAGCGCCAGGTTTTTTTGGCTCTTTTCGAGCACGTTGACGAGGTAGCCCCCGCTTTGGACAAACGCCTCACGGCTTTGTGACTCTTTGCGCACGCTCCACAAAACCAGGGCGGGCTCCAGCGATACGGTGTTGAAGGAGTTGCAGGTCATGCCCCAGTCTTGCCCGTTGAATCGGGTGGTCACCACGGTCACGCCGGTGGTGAAACAGCTCATGGCGTCTTTGATGCTCATGAGTGTGAACTTGGTGGGTTAAAAAAGGCGGTCAACGGCGAACTCCAGGATCCAGCGGAGTCGCTGGCAAAGTGCCGATTTTGTCACGAAGCGAAAGCCGCCTGGCAGGGGGCGTTAAACCACCCCCAGGGCTGCAGGTTTAATTCCAGTGGTTGTGGCGGCGCCGGCCATGCCCACGCTCGTCGTCGTCAAGGTAGATGTTGACCCGGGGAGGCACCGAGTAACCGTAACGGTAAATGGGGGTCACGAGGGTGGGCGCCCGTTGCACCACCACGATGGGGGCCTCCACCACTGAAGTCACCGTGCTCACTGAGTTAAACGAACTCAGCGAGCTGGTGATTTTGCTGGCGCCTTCTACCGGCGTCACTTGCAGACGAATGGTGGGGCCGGGATCGTTGGGCAACTGCACCGTGTACTGACGGCCCGCATACTCGTAGATCACGTTGTAGCCCACGGTGCGGTTTTCGTAAAAAGTCTGGGTCGAGCAGCGTTGCACGTTTTGGGTTTGTGCTGCGGGCGCGCCTTCAATCCGGTCACCCAGCATGGCACCCCCTACAAAGCCCAGAATGGTGGCGATGGTTCGCCCGGAGCCGTCACCCACAGCATTGCCCAAAGCGCCACCGGCAATGGCACCCATGGCAGCGCCAGCACCCGATTTGGAGGGTTGCACGGTCACTTGGTCCGTGGTGCAAACCTGGCGCGGCACACCCACTTGCTGAATCACAGCCGTTGAGGAAAGTACCCGACCGAATTCCTGCGCGCCTGCAGCCCCACCAAGCACCAGTCCAGACAGCAAAATCAAGATGTTTTTCATATGTTTGATCTCCAGTTGTTTTGACACATGGCCATCGTAATGGCTTGTTTTCGCTCCCGTGTATGGCGGGTGTGAACAAATTGTAAAGAGTGAAATATTAGTTTCCTACAATGCGCCAGCCCCTACTTACGTTGACCCTTTGGGTCAAAAACATGGTTCTGGAGAAAAAAGATGTTCATCGCCTCCAAGCTGCTTGCCTTCATGACCCAGCCTTTGGCCTGGGTTTTGGTTTTATTGCTAATGGCTCTTTTTGGGCTTTTTTTGCGCCGCCACTGGGGACGCCACTTGGTGCTGCTGGCCTGCCTGACGCTGGGTTTGCAGGGTTGGGAGCCCCTGCCGGACGCCCTGCTGCGCCAGCTTGAAAACCAGTACCCGGGGCCAGCCCCCCAAAACACCTTGCCGTCTTATGCTGGATTGGTGGTGCTGGGGGGGGCGCTAGAGCCCGCTTTTGTTTGGGATGGGCGCACACAGCCCGCCCTCAATGATGCCGCTGAGCGGATGACAGCGCCTCTGGCCCTGCTGCAACAACACCCCAAGTGGAAACTGCTGTTTACCGGGGGCGAGGGGGATTTGTGGGCTGAAGGGCTGTCGGAGGCGGCGCGCGCCCAGTTATTTTTTGCCAGCGTGGGCGTTGCACCCAACCGCTTGCTGTTTGAGTCCAAATCCCGCACCACCTATGAAAACGCCGTGCTGAGTGCCGCCATGCCGGGCGTTGACCCCACGCTGCCGTGGTTGCTGGTCACTTCAGCCTCGCACATGCCGCGCGCCATGGCGACTTTTCGCCAGGCCGGTTGGAACGTAACCGCCTACCCGGTGGACTACCGCACCGGCGCCCAAACGCCTTGGGGCCAATATTCACTGGCGAAGGGTGCGCAGAAATGGCACCTGGTGTTGCATGAGCTGGCCGGCTTGCTGGCTTACCGAGTGGCCGGTCGCGCTTGAGGTAGCTTCAGCTGCTGGCCTGGGAGGAAGCGGGCCGAAGCGTAGCCAGCACCTTGTCAATGCGCTTGCCGTCAAGGTCTACCACTTCAAAAAGCCAGCTACCGCACACAATGCGCTCGCCCTCCCCGGGCAGCCGGCCTGAGACCGACATCAACAAGCCCGCCACCGTGTTGTAGCGGCCGCGGTCTTCTTCCGGCAATTCATCAATGTCTAGGCGCACCTTCAGTTCGCCCACAGGCATCAGGCCATCAAGCAACCAGGAGCCATCGTCCCGTTGCGTGGCCCACGCGTCAATTTGCGCGCCAGGTTGCAGCTCGCCGGTGATGGCTTCCAACAAATCGCGCGGCGTCAGCAGGCCCTGCACCACGCCGTACTCGTCCACCACAAAAACAAAGCGCCCGGCCTTGGCGCGAAACTGCTCCAACAGCTCCATGCCACTGAGCGTCTCGGGCACAAACGACGCCGGCATGGCATGCGCCTCTATGGTGCCGGGGGTCTGTGTGCCGAGTTGCAGCAAGCGCGCCACGCTGATCACGCCCACCACATCGTCTAGCGAGCCGCGGCACACCGGGTACCAGGAATGGGCGCCGTTGTCGGCACCCGCGCCGGCCAGTGCCAGGCTTTGTGCCACGGTGTTGGAGGCGTCCAGCCATTGCACATCGGTGCGCGGCACCATCAGCGAAGTGAGCGGCCGGTCATCAAGTTGAAACACGTTTTGCACCATCTGGTGCTCATGCTGCTCAATCACGCCGGCGTCAACGCCCTCTTCCAGGCTGGCGGTGATTTCTTCCTCGGTCACGGCGCGTGCCGAATTGGTGTCTATGCGCAGCAGCTTGAGTGTGGCCGCTGTGGTGCCTGAAAGCAGTTTGACAAACGGTTTGGCGCCTGTGGCCAGCCAAAGCATGGGGCGCGACACCCAACGCGCCACGGGTTCAGGGTACAACTGGCCAATGCGCTTAGGCACCAGCTCGCCAAAAATAATGGTGGTGAAGGTAATCAGCGTCACCACAATGCCCGTGGCAGAGAGGGCTGCCGCCTTATCTGCTACACCCAGGCCATGCAGCCAGGCGGCCACACCGCTGCTGAAAGCGGCCTCGCCCACAATGCCGTTGAGGACGCCAATGGAGGTGATACCCACTTGCACCGTCGAGAGAAATTGGTTGGGGTTGCTCAGCAAAACCAGCGCCGCTTGCGCGCCCTTGTCGCCGGCTTCCGACATGGCGTTGAGCCGGGCCTTGCGACTGGCCGCCAGGGCCAGTTCTGACATGGCAAACACACCATTGAGCAGGGTCAGAAAAACAATCAGCAAAAATTCCATGGGGCACAAGCGAGAATAAACACCATGGCACTCTACCTTATTGGCGACGTGCAGGGTTGCGACAGCGCCTTGCAACGCTTGCTTGACGAAATATCTTTCTCGCCCAGCCGCGACACCTTGTACCTGTTGGGTGACCTGGTCAACCGCGGACCCGACTCAGCCGGTGTGCTGCGCCGCCTGATGGGCTATGGCAGCGCCGCCCAATGTGTGCTGGGCAACCACGACCTGCATTTGCTCGCGCTGATTCACGGTATTCGCCCGCCGCACCGCAAAGACACGCTGTCCGGTGTGCTCACCGCACCTGACCGCGCTGCGATGGTGGACTGGCTCACACACCAGCACATGGCCCTGTTTCAAACGGTACAGGGCCAAGGCGTACTGATGGTGCATGCCGGTGTGCTCCCGGGTTGGACCGCGCCGCAAACCCTGGCGCTGGCGGCTGAAGTCGAAGCTGTGCTGCGCAGCCCCGACCTGAAGCAATTTTTACAAGAGATGTATGGCGACGAACCCGCGCAGTGGCACAACAGCCTGAGCGGCACGGCCCGCCTGCGTGTGATTGTGAACGCGCTGACGCGCCTGCGCTTTTGCGATGCGCAGGGCCGCATGGAGTTTGTTACCAAAGAAGGGGCCGACGCCAAACCATCCGGCTACATGCCCTGGTTTGAGGTGCCAGGGCGGCAAAGCGCTGATGTGATCGTGGCCTTCGGCCATTGGTCCACACTGGGTTGGCTCAATCGCACCGATGTGTGGTCTATGGACACCGGCTGCGTCTGGGGCGGCTGCCTAAGTGCCTTGCGGCTCGAAGATGGCAGCGCCGCCAGCGGGCTGCAAAGTTCGGTGCAAGGTGCGTTGGAAGGTAACTTACCAGGCTCGGTGCGAACCGAGCTGATTCAAGTGACCTGCGAGCAAGCGCAGGCGCCGGGCTGACGCCCAGACAAACTTACACCGACTCGGTGCTTGGCTCAGTGGCCGGCTCGGCTTTGAACTCGGCTTTAGGCTCTGACTTGAATAGCGCCGCCACACGGCGTTTGGGCTTGATATTGGCAGAGAGGGCGCGGGCGCCAGGGCGAACAGCTGCAGCTTCCCAGGACGGGGTTGCGGCTACCTCAGGGGTCGCTGAAGGCTCGTAGGGTTTGTCAAAGAAAGGGTCGCGCGAGGCCGGTGCGGGACGCGTGTAATCGCGCCGGGGGGCCCGCTCTGCACGGTCGGGCCGGGCAAACTGACCTTCATGCGCCACATCGTGCATGGCGCCCGAGCGGCGGCCATCTTGGCGGCTTTCACGACGTGAATCATCTTGCGCGCCTTCGGCGTACATGCGACGGCCATCGTTGATGCGGCCTTGCTTGCGGATGTCGGGCAGGTTTTCTTCAAACTCGACGGCTTCCAGCTCAATCTTGGTTTTGATCAACTTTTCAATGTCACCCACCAACCGGGCATCGCTCTTGGACACAAAAGTGACCGCCAGACCCGCAGCACCCGCACGACCCGTGCGGCCAATGCGGTGCACATAGTCTTCAGCGTTGAAGGGCACGTCAAAGTTGAAGACAGCCGGCACGTCCTTGATGTCCAGGCCACGGGCTGCAACATCGGTACACACCAGCAAGTCCACCTCGCCTTTTTTGAACGCGTCGAGGGCCTTCAGGCGCTCGTC
>CAJCCO010000006.1 GCA_903960915.1 uncultured beta proteobacterium | reverse complement strand
TGGGCGTGGTCAACGGCATTCTGAGCCAGCGCGGCCTGCTGCTCAAAACCGGCACCGTGGTTGATGCCACCTTGATCGCAGCACCCACCTCTACCAAAAACCAAGACAAGGCCAGAGACCCCGAGATGCATTCGAGCAAGAAGGGTAATCAATGGTACTTCGGGATGAAGGCCCACATCGGCGCTGATGCCGACTCCGGGCTGGTGCACAGCGTGCGTGGCACCGCAGGCCATGTGGCTGACATTGCCGAGGGCAACACCCTGCTGCACGGCCAGGAGAGCGTGGCCTTTGGTGATGCGGGCTACCGCGGTATCGACAAACGCACTGATGCCAAAGGCGGTGTCACCTGGCACGTGGCCATGCGCCCGGGCAAGCGCAGAGCACTCAACAAGGACGATGAGGCGGATGCCCTGATCGACAAGGCAGAAAAGCTCAAGGCCGCAATTCGGGCCAAAGTGGAGCACCCTTTTAGAGTGATCAAGCGCCAGTTCGGCTTTGTGAAGGTGCGCTACCGGGGGCTAGCAAAGAACACGGCGCACCTCAAGACCTTGTTTGCGCTGTCGAACCTGTGGATGGTGCGGCACAAATTGATGGGTGCGGGGGCATGAGTGCGCCCGAAATCAGGGATTCTGGCCGGCAAAGCGGTGCCAGAGCACCAAAGGGTCAAGGAAAACGGTGCAGCTTCAAAGGTTTGAAGCCGCAATCTCACGATCCGACAACTGGATGGCGCCTACCCGATTCAGGGGCGGGTTGTTCAGAGCATCCTTTGGCAATTGATCAGGCAGTTGGCAGACTTGCCAATACCGCATCGATTGCATCGGCGAGGCGGTCGATGATCAGGTCGAGGTCCTTGTCTTGCACGGTAAATGGCGGGGCCAAGAGAATGTGGTCGCCGCGTCGGCCATCGATCGTCCCGCCCATGGCATAAACCAATAAGCCGCGCGCCATCGCCTGCTCACGAATGCGGGCATTGAGTTGCAGTGTTGGAGCAAATGGAATTTTGTCGCTGCGGTCAGCCACTATTTCAAAGGCCTGCAGCAAGCCACGGCCTCGGATATCGCCCACGTGCCTATGGCCACCCAAAGCCGCCGCGAGTCTACCGTGCAGAGCATGGCCTTGAAGCCGTGCGGCATCAACCAACTGCTCGCGCTGCACTATGCGCTGCACTTGAAGCGCTGCGGCGCAAGCAACCGGATGCCCCATATAGGTGTGGCCGTGCATAAAGCGGCCGCTGCCCCGCGCAAAAGCATCATGAATATTGCATTGCACCAAAACTGCTCCGATCGCTTGGTAGCCGCCCCCCAGACCTTTTGCTACGGCCATCAGGTCGGGAACAATTCCCTCCTGCTCAACGGCATGCATGACGCCTGTGCGACCCATACCGCACATGATCTCGTCTGCGATCAACAAAATTCCGTGACGCTCGCAGACAGCGCGTATGCCCTTGAAATAGCCGGGTACCGCTGGCACTGCGCCCAGAGTTGCACCAACCACTGTCTCGACACAAAAGCCGATCACATTCTCTGGACCTAGGCGCAAAATTTCCACCTCGAATTCACCCACCAGCCGCAAACCATACTGCTCCGCCGATTCATGCAGAAGTCTGTCCCGGTACTCGTAACACGGAGCCACATGGGTCACGTCAAAGAGCAGAGGCGCAAACTGAGCCCGGCGCATTGCATTGCCACCCACAGCCAATGCGCCCAAAGTGTTTCCATGGTAGCTTTGCCGACGGCCAATAAAGTGACAGCGCTGGGGCTGTCCGATTTCCACGAAATATTGGCGCGCCATCTTTAAGGCCGTCTCCATTGCCTCTGAGCCGCCCGACACCAAAAAAGCGTGCGACATGCCGGCGGGGGCTCGCTCCAGCAAAAATTCGGCCAACTCTTCTGCAGAACGGTTGGTGAAGAAACTGCTGTGTACGTAGTCCAACCGGCTCATCTGGGCAGCCACAGCTGCAATCACCTCTGGATGGTTATGCCCCAGGCAAGAAACGGCAGCGCCGCCACATGCATCTATATAAGTTTTACCGTTTGTATCGGTGATTTCAAGTCCGCTAGCCGAAGCTGCCTCGGGCATAAGCGACTGGGTGTGACGGTGAAACACATGGGTCATGGTGGAGGCCTCCAGGCTATTGCCTGATGTGATTATGGGTAATTGTTGACGCCGACGTTTTCATGGCACACGATGCGCTGGGGTCCAGGGGCCAGTTTGGTTCAGGGGTTCGGGTTAATATGACCCACTCAATAGATCGGGTACAAAAATGAAAATAACTGATGTAGAGACAATTTTGTTGCGCCTGCCCGTCGTGC
>CAJCCO010000005.1 GCA_903960915.1 uncultured beta proteobacterium | reverse complement strand
GGTCGGTGGCACGGGCTTGGCGGGTGACAAGCTCGCCAGTCTGAGCACCGACGCCGCAGGCACGACCGCGATCAACGGCGGCAGCGTCAGCACCACCGGCACGCAAACTTACGGCGGCGCCGTGAGCCTGGGCGCCGACACAACGCTGAGTGGCGTGGGCATCACGCTGGGCAGCACCGTCAAGTCGAACGGCACGGCCCGCAGCTTGACCATCAACGACAGCGGCGCTACCACCCTGACGGGCGCCATCGGCGGCACGGGCACTGCTGGCGACAAACTCGCCAGCCTCACCACCGACGCCGCCGGTAGCACCGCCCTCAACGGCGCCACCGTACTGACCACCGGCACGCAGACCTATGGCGATGCGGTCACCCTGGGCGCTGACACCACACTCACCGGTGCAGGCATCACGCTGAGCAGCACCGTCCAGTCCAACGGCACCAACCGCAGCTTGACGATCAACGACAGTGGCGCTACGACACTGACGGGCGCCATCGGCGGCACGACAACATCCGAAGCTTTGACCAGCCTCACCACCGACGCCGCCGGTAGCACCGCCCTCAACGGCGCCACCGTGCTGACCACCGGCACGCAGACCTATGGCGATGCGGTCACGCTGGGCACAGACACCACACTGACCGGCAGCACGGTCACCACGCAAGGCAGCGTGACCGGCAACAACAAGTCCTTGAGCATCACCGGCAACGCCGTGCTGGGCAACGACGCGCCAGATAGCGTGACTGGCCTGAGCACTTTGACCGTCAGCGGCACCACTGGCATCAACACCACAGCGGTGACCACCACCGGCGCGCAAAGCTACACCGGCGCTGTCACCCTGGGCGAAAACACCACACTCACGGGCAGCAGCCTGCAAATCGGCAGCACACTGGCCGGCGCGGGTAAGAACCTGACCCTGACAGGCGACGCCAGCATCGGTGGCGATGTCAGCTTGGTCAACACGCTGAATGTGAGTGGTACCACTCGACTGGGCGGCAACGTCAGCACCACAGGCAGCCAAAACTATGGCGGCGAATTGCGCCTGACAAGCAGCGCTGCGCTCACTGCCCGCGACAGCAACATCACCGTCAGCGGTCCGATTGACGCCAACGCGCCAGGCGCGCAAGGCCTGACGATAGCGGCCGGCACAGGCAACGTCAGGCTCGCAGCCTCGGTTGGCGCCAACCAGCCCTTGTCGAGCCTGGTGACCAGTGCGGCAAGCACGGTGCTGGGCACATCGTCGGACATGTCCGTCACCACCACGGGCTTGCAGCGCTATGACGCTCAGGTGGGACTGCAGTCCAACACCGTCTTGAACACCACAGGGACGAACAGCACCGGTGGCGACCTGTTCATTGCGGGTGCACTGGACACACTGAACGGCCTGAAATCACTGAGCGTGACAGCAGGCAACGGCTCGGTCACCCTGGCTGGCGACCTGGGCACAGGCCAGCGACAAGGCCAGGGACTTTCAACCCTGAGCGTTGAGGCAGGCACCATCAGCACCCGCGCCATAGCGGCTACCGGACAGATCACACTCGCGCCTGGCGTATCGGGCACCGTGGCCGGTGTGGTGTCTGGCTTGACGGCCACACTCGACAAGTCGGGCGCCGGTGTGCTGACGCTCGCAGAAAACAACAGCTACGGCGGCAACACCAGCGTTCAAAGCGGCACACTCACCCTGCAAAAGAGCCGTGGCCTGGGTTCAACAGGCAATGCTCTGGTGGCCAGTGGCGCCACCCTGGACCTGCAGGGCGTGGCTCTTGAAGCACAGGCCATCACCTTGAATGGCGGCATGCTGTCAACGTCTGCCGGCACCAACAGCTTTGCCGGCTTGGTGAGCCTGGGCGCGAACAGCCTGGTTCGTGTGGAAGGCTCGCAATTGGAGCTGTTCGGACCCGTGGCCGCCAACGGTCACGGCTTGGTCCTGGCGGGCTCGGGCGACCTTCAGATGAACAACCCAGCCAACAGCCTCAGTTCGCTGGCGACCCTGGAGACCATTGGTTCAGTCCAACTGGCCAACCAGGCGGGACTGGTGCTGGGCCAGGTCAGTGTTGGTGGCAATAGCTACGCCGGTATCAGCAGTGCCGGCCAAGTCAAATTGCTCAACGTTGGTGAGCTGACGATTGCCAACGGCGCTTTTGTGAACACCCTCAACGGGCCGGTCGTGCTGACGGCTGGAAAATTTATCAACAATGCAGGGTCTGCGGCCTTGCGCGCAGGCGGCAACAACGCATGGCAGGTCTGGAGCACCAATGCAGACCCTTACAACTCGGCCAATGGCGACGTATTGGCGGGCTTGCCCAACGACTTTGTCCAGTACAACGCCAGTTACGGCACCACGACCGTGCAGGGCGTGGGCAATGGCCTTCTCCATACGTTGGCACCGGTGCTGACGGTTAGCCTCAATGGCCTCGTCAGCAAGACTTATGACGGCAATACCCTGGCGACGCTAGAGGCTGCCAACTATTCGGTCAGCGGCGCCGTGAATGCAGATTCACCGACCCTGAACAACCCTGTCAGCGGGATCTACACCAGCGCGGGCACCGGACTGGCAGCCCAAGACGCTGGCGACGGCAAAATAGTCAGTGTTTCCGGCCTCACCATCACCCCTGTCAATGGCAGCAAACCGGTTTATGGCTACACCCTGAGCAGCACCTCGACCACAGGGATGGTCGGCGCGATCAGCAAGGCGCCGATCGGCATCACCTTTGAGGGCAATTACAGTGGCACTACTGTGATTGATCCTCCTCCAGCCTTCACCTTTACCATCACCGGACTGGTCAATGGCGAAACCATCACAGAACTGAAATCGGTCACTGTCAACAACAAGGACGTCTCTAAAAACAACGTCAACTTTGTCACCAGCATGATCAGCGGCGGCGGTACGGCCCAGGTAGAAAACTACCAGCTGACGTTCGCGGCAAACAGTCTGGCCGGTACTTCGCAAAATGCTGTCAAACTGAAATCACCCATGAACCTGGTGATTCTGCCGCCCGCCTTACCCGTGGTGGCACCGACTGTGGCGCCACAGCCATTGCTCATGGCCTCAAGTGTGGCGCCAAGCCCTGCGGCTGTGCCCGCCAGCAATGTGTCCGCAGCACCTACAGCAACAGCCGCGGCAACGACAACAGCCACAACAACCGACACTGCGGCCCCTGCCTCGACAACAGCGGCCTCTTCCAGCGCCGAGTCTGCAGTCAGCGCAACAGCTACCAGCACAACAGCCACTGAAAAAGAAGCCGACAGTGACGCCAAGAGCACGACTAGCACAGCATCCAGCACGACGGCTAACGCGACCACTGCGCTGGCCACACCGGCGGCTGCAGCCCCAGGCTCGGGCTCGACAAGCAGTGGCTCCCAGTTGGGCGTGAGGGTTACGATGCTGACCACACCCACCAACCAAACATCGGGCATGGTCACCGTGGTGTTGCCACAAGGAACCGCCGGCAACGGCTCCAGCCTGCAAATTGCGCTGCCACCGGCGATCACGGCGCGCGCCCAGGAAACCAATTCACCTGTGACAGCCACTCTGGCCAACAACCAACCCCTGCCAGCATGGATTCGCTTCGACCCTGGACAAAAGGCTTTTGTCATTGCAGCCGATGCCCGAGCGACATTCCCGATCTCAGTGGTGCTGAACGTCGGCAGTCAGCGCACGGTCGTGGTAGTGTCTGAATCTGCACTGAAATAATTCAATATAGAGGTTTTTATGTTTTTCCTGCAATTGACTCGGCTGCATACGAGTACGCTGGTGGTAGCCAGCTTGGTTTGCACATCGCTCATGGTGTTTCATACATCAAGCCAAGCGCAAACAAAAGGTCTGGAAACTGCGATAGCCAAGGTGAATGGCGTTGCCATTTCTGCTGAACTCTTGGAGCTATTGGTGGCTGAATCTGTCCTGAATGGTGCAAGGGATACACCTGAGCTTAGAGCAGGGCTAAAAGCAGAATTGATTGCCCGCACCGTCCTGAGTCAGGAAGCCAGCCGCCAGGGTTTGGACAAGTTGCCGATGACCCAAAATCAACTGAAAATAGCAACGGCCACAGTGCTGAGCAACCAAGTACTCCTGAAAAATGCCGAAAAAAATCCGCTGACGGATTCACTTCTCAAGGTCGAATATCAGCGCCAGGTGAATGCCCTCGCAGACGTAGACCAGTATCTGGTGAGCCACATTGTGCTGGAGACCCCAACCCAAGCCAGGGCAGTCTTGGCTGAATTACGTGGTGGGGAAGCATTTGATAAGGTGGCTAGGGAAAAATCCTTGGATGGCTCCAAGCGCAATGGCGGTAGTCTGGGATGGTTGATGGCCGATCAGTTGTCCCAGCCCTTGGCCAATGTGGTGGTGAACATGGCTAAGGGGGCATTGTCCGCAGCCCCTATTCAAACCCAGGCCGGGTGGCAGATCATCAAGCTGGAGGAAAAGAGAAAATTTGTAGCACCAAGTTTTGAGGAGAGTAAGCCACAGCTTATTCAGGGTTTGCTGGCCAATCAGCGGGCTGAGTACGTACAGCAGTTGATCAAGGTGGCAAAAATTGAAAACTAGAACCGTGCTGCGCCGTCTGACGATGGCTAAGAGTGTGTCAGCGCCAACCTTTTATGGGCGTACAAAATTGCTTGCCCGATTGACTGTTTTCATGAGTGCAGCCCTGGCTATCGGAGTCCAGGCAGTGGAAGTGGATGCTGGTTTGCTGCAGCAACAAATGGAGCGGAGCCAGCCCCTGAAGCTGCCTCTTATGATCTCTCCCAAGTCTGACAAGTTGCCTATTGCGGAGTCCTCTATAACGGGTCCTTTGGTGACTTTAAAGCAATTCAGGTTCACGGGTAACTCGAAGCTGTCCTCGCAAATGCTCAGTGCGGTGGTCTCTCAATACCTGGGAAAGTCCTTGTCATTTTCACAGCTCGAAGCTGTATTGATTGATGTGTCCGAGGCTTACCGTGAAGCGGGATGGGTGGTCAGAGTATTTCTGCCGGAGCAAGACATCGTCAACGGCATCGTGGATATTCAGATTATTGAAGCCACTTTTGGTGAGGTCATTGTCAAGGAAAAACTGCCTGGCGTAGCGACTTCTGAGGTACTGAAGAAGATCATCAATGCGCAGCAAGAGTCCAGCCAATTGTTGAGCTCACAGGCCATAGACAGAGCGTTGCTGATAGCCGGTGACATTTCTGGCGCTTTAGTGACGGGCAGTCTGCAGGAGGGTCAGGTAGAAGGTCAAACAGATCTGTTGCTCAAACTCCTGGGCAAGCCCTTACTCCAGGGCGGCATTACCACTGACAACACAGGCGCAGTCTCTACTGGCGCTTCACGCATCTTGGTCAATCTCGGCGTGAATAACTTCCTTGCTGCGGGAGATACATTGAGCACGCAGTTAATGTCTACTACGGGCACCAAATACATTCGCATTGGTAACTCTATGCCGATCGGTGTTTACGGCTTGCGCGTGGGCGTAAATGCTTCAAAGCTGAATTACAACGTGCTTCAACTGGCGGCTGAGCTCGAAGCCAAAGGATCCTCTGACACACTGGGCCTGGAGGCGAGCTATCCCTTGATTCGTTCGCGACTGCAAAACCTTTCTGTCAACTTCAGTGTTGACGGGAAAAACTTCAAAAATCTCAGCGCAGGCGAGGTGTCCTCTGAGTACAAAAACAAAATTATTTCGCTGGGTCTTTCTGGAAATTCGTTTGATAGCCTTGGCGGCGGTGGTGCAAATAGCGCCAACCTCACTCTTTTCCAAGGTAAATTAAATCTTGATGGCTCACCGAACGCTGAAGAGGTGGCGTTCACCACACAAACCAATGGCCTTTATCGCAAATTGCGATACACCTTAATTCGTCAGCAAGAAGTCACCAATCAACTGAGTCTGTATGCTGCGCTGTCAGGTCAATTGGCCAATAAAAATCTGGATTCTTCGGAAAAATTTTATTTGGGTGGGAGCAGTGGCGTGCGGGCTTATCCCAGCAGCGAGGGCGGCGGCGCCAGCGGCACTGCGCTCAATTTAGAACTTCGCTGGCAAGTTGCAAGCGGCTATTCGTGGGTTGGATTTTTCGACGCGGGTCATGTCACGGTGAACCGAAGCAACAACTTCAGCAGTGCCCCAGCAGTGAATGATTTTGTGATCAAAGGTGCTGGTGTTGCCATCAACTGGCAGGTCAAGAATGGTTTAGAGCTGAAAGCCATTTGGGCGCGGCGAATTGGCAATAATCCTAACGCCGACCTTATTACGGGATCAGACCAAGATGGCTCGTTGGTTAAAAACCGTTTTTGGGCCAGCGCTAATTTGTTATTTTAGGCAGCCACTGCCTTTGGTCAGACCTTCTTGCTGAGCATCTTGACCTGCTCAGTGTCGAGGTGGTGCTCGACCTGTAGCGGATTAATTCTGTCCATGCTAATTTGCGCAAATTTGCCTGTTTTTAAGCAAAAAACGCTGAAAATGTATCTTTTCTCTCGTGAGAATTAAAAAACCCCAAGTAAATCAATCACTTAGGGTTCGTTCTTGGCGGAAGCTTAGTCATTATTACTGTGCATTTAAACATGTCTTTATTCGTCCAAACTGACTTTATTTATCCATATAAATCATATAGTTACGTGGTTTATCGTCCAAATTTGTCCAAACTAAAATTGACTGATCTCAAGATATAGTGTATCTTAGAGTGTATCTTTTTGTGACTTTTTTGGGCTAAAAATGAGCAAGTTAAACGCACTAAAAATCAAGTCGCTAACTAGTGTTGGCATGCACTCAGATGGCAATGGTTTGCACCTGAAAATACAGCTGTCAAAGAAGACAAATTCACTGAACAAAAGTTGGATTTTTCGGTGGGGTGCACAAGGCAAAAACACGATGGGTTTAGGTGCTCTCACAGACGTGTCACTTGCAGATGCACGGGCAAAGACTCTCGATTGCAAGAAGATAGTCGCCAGTGGTTTGAATCCACGTGACGAACGTGACAAGGTCAAGGATGAAGTCAAGGCAGCAAAGGCTCATTCCATTACGTTTGAGAAAGCTGCTAAGGAATACATCCAGACTCACAGAGAATCTTGGAAGTGTTGAATTGCAACGCAAAGTGAGCCACTATTTGCAACCAATATTGAGCCACCGGTTTTTAAATAATTTGGCTTAGTCGGTTGTGGATAAGTTTAACTGTTCTGCGTTTTTTACT
>CAJCCO010000004.1 GCA_903960915.1 uncultured beta proteobacterium | reverse complement strand
GTCATAGGCAAAGCCAGCGCCACGGTCACGGCCAATGGCGCAGCGTTGACTTACAACGGTGCCAATCAAACCACCAGCGGCTTCACCGCCACCGGCTTGGTGGGCGGCGAAGCGGCCAGCGTGCTGACCGGCGTGAGTGCCACTCGCACAGAAAAGAACGCAGGCAGTTACACCACGACGGCCAGCGGCACCGACGGCAACTACGACTTGACGTTTGTGGACGGCGCCATGGTGATTGGCAAAGCCAGTGCCACGGTCACAGCCAATGGCGCGGCGCTGACCTACAACGGCGCCAACCAAACCACCAGCGGCTTCACGGCCACCGGCTTGGTGGGCGGCGAAGCGGCCAGCGTGCTGACCGGTGTGAGTGCAACCCGCACAGAAAAGAACGCAGGCACTTACACCACCACCGCCAGCGGCACAGACGGCAACTACAACCTGACGTTTGTGGACGGTGCCATGGTGATTGCCAAGGCCCCGCTGACGGCCACGGGCAATAGCTTGCAGCTCAGGTACAGCGGCACCACCCAGTCGGTGGTCGGTTACACCGTGTCTGGTATGCAGGGCGGCGACAACGCCAGTGATCTGACAGGCATCAGCGCATCCGGCGCGAGCGGGATGAACGTGGGCAGCTATGCCAACACCGTGACCGTGGCCGATCAGCCCAACTACACCGTCACGGGTGTCAATGGTTCGCTGTACATCAGTGCGGCGCCCATCACCTTGATCAACGGCGCGCTGCAAGGCGCGGTGAGCAAGACCTATGACGGCACGAACGTCGCGACCTTGAGTGCGTCCAACTATGTGCTCACGGGCTGGTTGGGTGGCGATCTGGCCACCGTGTCCAAGACCACGGGCACCTTTGACAGTGCGAACGCGGGCGCAGGCAAAACGGTGTCCGTGGACTTGACCCCGGGCGACTATCTGGCCAGTGGTTCAACGGACCTGCTGAACTACATATTGCCCCGCACGATCACGGGCGCCGTGGGTCAGATCAGCAAAGCCACCCTCACGCCCACCGTCACCGCCCGCAACAAGGTCTACGACGCCACGGCCACGGCCAATGGTGCAGTCAGCTTGGCGGGCGTGTTCAGCGTCGATGCGGCAACGGCCAGTGCCGTGGCTGCGGGCTACAGTTTTGCTGATGCGAATGTGGGCACGGCCAAGACCGTCACGGCGACAGGCATCAGCCTGGGCAGCGGTTTGAACAGCAACTACGCCTTGTCCTCAACATCAGCCACAGGCACGGCCAACATAACCCCAGCGCCATTGACGGTCACAGCCATCAACGACGCCAAGTTTGTGACGCAGGCTGACACGGCAGGCTACGCGGGTTATGCCGTGACGGGCCTGCTCGGCGGCGAGACTGCAGCCAGCGCAGGCATTGCTGCCGGCGTTGCTTTGACGCGGTCTAACGCGGCAATGAACTTGGCCGATGTATACGCCGATGTTTTGGTACCCAGCGGCAATGCTGCGATTGGCAACTATGCGCTCAGCTATGTGCTGGGCAATTACACGATCGTGCCCGCCGGGCAGTTGTTGGTGAGCACCACCAGTTCGAACATCACCTACGGCACAACGGGCAACAACCCGATTGCATCGGTGTCGTATTTGGACGCGAACGGCAGCACCATCCACAGCCTGAGCTTGAGCGGCCAGGCGGTGGTGAGCGGCGCCACGGTGTACACCTACACCGATGGCGCGAGTGGTACAGCCAGCTTTGCGGCGGTACCCACCGGAACGGCACTGTCTGCGGGCGGGAACGTCAAGGTGGGTTCTTACGGTTTGGTGGCCGAGCAGTTCAGCAAGACCACCAACAACCTGACATCCAACACAGCCACTGTGACGGGTAACCTGACGGTGCAGCCACTGGCCGTGACCGTGGCGGCAACGCCAGGCACGACCACCTACAACGGCAGCACCCAAACGCAGGCCTCCACCAGTGGCGTGCTGAGCGGTGATGCGGTGACATTGACAGGCGCAGTCAGCCAGCGCAACGCAGGCATCTACAGGTCGGACTTGGCCGCTGCAGGTACGGATGTGGGCAACTACAGCGTGACCTATGCCAACAGCAACTACACCGTGAACCCCGCTTTGCTCCGCCCCACGTTTGCAGCGCGCGACAAGGTGTACGACGGCAACACCACAGCCAGCTTGACTGCGAGCGACAACCGCATCAGCGGCGACGCCTTGACCGTGACGGCCACAGGTAATTTTGCGGACAAGAACGTGTCCTCGGCCAAGTCAGTCGCGGTCAGCGGTGTCAGCTTGAGCGGCGCAGACGCGCGCAACTACACGGTGGACGCCGTTGGCGGCAACCCCACTGCCAGCATCACGCGCTTGGCGCAAGTGAGCTGGGTGGGCGGCACGACCGGTAGCTGGTTTGACCCCGCCAACTGGGCCGGCGGCGCGGTGCCTGACCTGGCCAACGTGGCCAACATCACCATTCCGGCTGGCGTGACGGTCAGCTTTGACAACGCACCCGTGGGCGCAGCGCAAGCCGGCTTGGTTCAGCTTGAAAGCTTGATCACGGCAGGCAGCTTGGCCATGACGGCCGGTGCGTTGAACGTCGGGGCGGGGGGCATACAGCTCAACACCTTGACGCAAAGCGGCGGTGCCTTGACCAGCAGCGGGGCGGTGGCGGTGGCCAGCCTGAGCCAGACAGCGGGCAGTTTGACGGCTGGCAGTTTGAGTACGACCACGGCGTTTAACCAAAGCGGTGTGGGTAGCATCAACGTGACCGGCCAGGCACAAATTGCGGCCACGGCCGCACCGGTGGTGCTGGGCCAACTGACGGTGGGCGGCAACCTGAGTGTGAACAGCACGGGCGGTGGCATTACACAAACTGGTCCGGTCACCGTGGCTGGAGCCACCAGTTTGAATGCAGGTACTTTTGATGTGCTGTTGAACGACTCGAACAACAGCTTTGCAGGCGCCGTCACGGTGATTGCAGCGCACAGCGTGGTGGCTGGGCGTGGTGGTATTCCAGCCGAACCAGAGGTTGCACCCAGCTTGCCAACTGTGCCTGTCGTGGTCGAGCCTCGCTTGGCGCTGTCACAAATGCCTTACCGTGTCACCGTGGCCAAATGGCCTGGTGCTGGTGAGTCGGGCTTGGTGCACATCGAAATCAAAGATGCGTTGGTGGAGCAGCAGATTGCCTTGCCGCAAGCGCTGCAAGAATGGATTGCCGCTTCAGCGCCTGTGATTCAATCCGACAATCTGGATACCAATGGCGCGCCAGCAGTGCGCTTGTCCAAGGGCGGCGTTTTGAGTGTGATTGCTTTGGCCGATGGGTTGCCTTCGCCGGTGATCCTGAAGTCAGCCACGGGTGAGTGGGTGCTTCGCATTGTCAAAGCACCGTGAATACAAGCCCAGTGAATTGGTTTTGGAAATTGTTTTGGAAATATTTGGAGTGAAGAATGCAGTCTCAATTGAAATTGTCGGTGCGTGCCTTGGCTTGTGCGTTCTGGTGCGCAGGCGCGGTCAGCACCATTCATGCCGCTGACGCCCCCTTGGCCGTGGTCAACGGTGTGTCGATCGCCTCGAGCTTCATGGATCGCACCGTGCAAGCCAATATCGCTCAGGGCCAAAAAGACACGCCTCAATTGCGCGCCGCCTTGAAGCAAGAATTCATTGCCCGCGAGTTGATGGCACAAGAAGCGCAAAAGCGCGGCCTGGACAAATTGCCCGCCACGCAAGACGCGTTGCAGGGCTTGCGCCAGAACCTGTTGATCGAGTTGGTGTTGAACGACGAGTTCACCAAAAACCCCGTGACCGAAGGTGAACTCAAAGCCGAGTACGAGCGCCAGGTGAAGGTGCTCAAGGCCGCAGGCGATTTGCAGCAGTTTCAGATTTACAGCATCGTGGTGGCTTCAGAGGCCGAAGCCAAGGCCGTGCAAGCTGCGTTGAAATCTGGTCAAGCGTTTGACGCTGTGGCCAAGTCCAAATCACTGGACCCGAGCAAAGACAAAGGCGGTGAGCTGGGTTGGTTCTTGCCCGACCAAATGACGCCCGCGATCTCGAACGTGGTGGTTAATTTGTCCGCCGGCGCTGTATCTGCCGCACCGATTCAAGTCGGCTCTTACTGGCATGTGGTCAAGCTGGCGGCCAAGCGGGCTTACCAAGTGCCGGGCTTTGATGAAAGCAAAAACCTGCTGCAGTCTGCTGTGGTTCAAGCGCGCCGCGCGGCTTTGCTCAAGAAACTGAGCGATGCGGCGGTGGTGAAGTAACGGGCGTCAAGCGGGTGAAATAAGGCCAAGCCGCGCAACCGCTTCAGCCCAGCACCCGCCCCGGGTTCATCAGGTTCTGCGGGTCCAGCGCGGTTTTCACGGCGCGCATCATGGCCAGCGCGGTGGGGTCTTTGTAGAGCGGCAGTTTGCCGACCTTGAGTTCGCCCACGCCGTGCTCGGCGCTGATGGAGCCGTCAAATTTGGCAACCTGGTCGAACACCAGGGTGTTCACCCGGTCTTCGAAGTCGCGCAAAAAGGCTTTGCCGTTGGCGCCTTCGGGTGACTGCACGTTGTAGTGCAGGTTACCGTCGCCCAAGTGGCCAAAGTCGACCATGCGCACGCTGCAGCCGCCTCGAAGTTCTGCCCTATGGCCCCAAGGCCGCGCAGCATGACGGAGCCATTCGCGCCGCCTTGGAAAAACTCGGCCAACCTATCGGTGTGAACGACATGCACATTGCAGCGCACGCCCGTAGCGAAGGCCTATTGCTGGTGACGAACAGCATGGGGGAGTTTGCACGGGTCCCTGCGCTGGAAGCAGAGAACTGGGTCCACACGGCGCAGTAATTCACGAGTTGTCGTGCATCAGTCGCACATAAGTGCGGCGACTGCCATGCCAAGTTTGCCGCGATAGCTGCGGCGGGCCATTAGCTATCTTTGGCGAGTTGCGGCTTTGTGAACTTGAGTTAAAGGGCCTGAATTTCAGATCTGGATCGAAGCATATCGTTCGTCCTGCTGTTGCCTCAAGCGCCATTTTTGACGTTTAGGGCTCAGAGTTAAGCCTCCACGCTATAGTCAGACTCCTCTTCAGCACCCCCATTGCCCCGTGAGTATTCAAACCGACGATTTCGCCCCTCCGCCGCCCAAACGCATGGTGTCTGCCGCGCCTTCGTCGCCTAACGAGGAGGCGATTGAGCGGGCGCTGCGGCCCAAGTTGCTTGACGAGTACGTGGGGCAGGCCAAGGTGCGTGAGCAGCTGGAGATTTTTATCAGCGCGGCCAAGATGCGCGACGAGGCGCTGGACCATGTGCTTCTGTTTGGCCCGCCCGGGCTGGGCAAGACCACGCTCTCGCACATCATTGCGCATGAGTTGGGCGTCAATTTGCGCCAAACCAGCGGCCCGGTGCTTGAAAAGCCGAAAGATTTGGCGGCGCTGCTGACCAATCTGGAGAAGAACGATGTGCTTTTCATTGACGAGATTCACCGCCTGAGCCCGGTGGTGGAAGAGATTTTGTACCCGGCGCTGGAAGACTACAAAATTGACATCATGATTGGTGAAGGCCCGGCAGCGCGTTCCATCAAGCTCGATTTACAGCCCTTCACGCTGGTGGGCGCCACCACCCGGGCCGGTATGTTGACCAACCCGCTGCGCGACCGTTTTGGCATTGTGGCGCGGCTGGAGTTTTACACCTCCGACGAGCTGGCCCGCATAGTGCGGCGCAGCGCGGGCTTGCTCAAAGTGCCCGCCGACGACAAGGGCGTCTACGAGATTGCCCGGCGCGCCCGGGGCACGCCACGCATTGCCAACCGGCTCTTGCGCCGGGTGCGCGACTACGCCGATGTGAAAGGTGCCGGCGAGATTAGCTACGACATTGCCAACCGCGCCCTGGTCATGCTGGACGTAGACCCGCAGGGCTTTGACCTGATGGACCGCAAGCTCCTGGAGGCGGTGATTCACCGCTTTGACGGCGGCCCGGTGGGGCTGGACAACATTGCCGCCAGCATTGGCGAAGAGCGCGAAACCATTGAAGATGTGATTGAGCCCTACCTGATTCAGCAAGGCTATTTGCAGCGCACGCCGCGTGGGCGCATTGCCACGCTGGCCGCTTATCGGCACCTGGGCGTCACGCCGCCCACCAACCCGACTGAAGGGCCGGGCAGTTAAACGTCGCGGTGTTTGACTTTGGCCGGTGCGGCTTGTGCGTGGTGCACCAGCAGCCACTGCGCCACGTAGTAGCTGCCCAATACCCAAAATGAGGCCAGTGGCAGCGGCTGCACAAAGCGGTTCACGGCCAGCAGCGAATCACTGAGCAAAAACACACAGGCCCCCAGCGCCGTCAGTTGCGCGGCCCGGTCGCCCTGCCGGCCGCTCAGCACCTGCGCCCGGCCCAGCGCTTGCGCCGCCATCAGCGCAATCACCCCCACATAAGCGCTCACCGCGCCTTTAAGCACCGGGTCACCCAGGCTGCTCCACAACACGGACAGCATGGCCACGCCAAAGGACAGTGTGCCCAGCAAGGCGCTGCGGCTTGGCAAGAAGGGCACGCCCTGGCGCAACAAGCTCAAGTAACACAGGTGGGCCACTAAAAACGCCGCCAGCCCAGGAATGAAGAAGTTGCCGGGCAGCATCAAAAACACATCACCCACCAGCGAGGCCGTCAAGGCGGCTGCCAGCCAGGCTTGAAAGCGGGAGTTCTTATGTGCGGGCTGGGCGCGGCGGGCCACCATCCAGATCGCCAGCAACATGGTGAGCGGTTTGAACAAGAGGTACAGGTTTTCCCAGCCTAAAGTGCCGCCCACTGTGCTTAGGGCCGCAGACTCCAGCATAAGCACCGACAGCAGGCCCAGGCGCCCTTGCAGCGCGGCGCCCAGCGCCCAGTAGGCAGAAATCACGGCCAGGCTCAGCACCACTGTCTGGTGCACTGGCCAACTGTCGGCAAACCACAAAATGCCCGACACCGCCCCCAGCAGCGCCACAAATTGCAAGCCACAAAACCATTGCACGGTACGGCTGACGGACGGGTTGAACAGGTTCACCTGGGCCATCTCAAAGTCGGGCTTGGGAAAGCGCAGCGCCACATCGGCGGGGCGCCAGCCCGGCGGCTTGACCCAGACCCGCAGCTTGTCGCCCCAGTGCTTGGCATGCCAGCTGTCGTGCAGCAGCACGGCATACACCTCGGCGTTGGCCCACAGCGGGTCCCAGCTGTTGAGGGGGCTGCGCGTGCCGTACACGCAAGGCTCCTGCTCGTCTTTGAAGGTGCCAAACAGTCGGTCCCACAGCACCAGAATGCCGCCGTAGTTTTTGTCCAGGTAGGGGTCGTTCACGGCATGGTGCACGCGGTGGTTGGACGGGGAGCAAAACACCCGGTCAAACCAGCCCAGTTTGCCGATTTGCTCGGTATGCACCCAAAACTGGTAGAGCAGGTCGATCAGCGCGACGATGCCAAAAATCAGGGGCGGCACGCCCGCCACCGCCATGGGCAGGTAAAACACCCAGCTCAGCAACATGCCGCTGCTGGTTTGGCGCAGCGCGGTGGACAGGTTGTACTGCTGACTTTGGTGGTGCACCACATGCGCCGCCCAGAACACGGCACTGCGGTGGCCGGCGCGGTGCACCCAGTAGTAGCAAAAGTCGTAAAACACCAGCGCCAGTATTACGCCGTACCAGGTGCTCCAGAAGGCGGTGTCCGGAAACAGGGCCACGCTGCTGAACACGGCGCCGTAAATGCCCACGGACAGCAACTTGCTGAAGACCCCGCCCAGTTGGCTCAGCACGCCCAGGCTGATGCTGTTGACGCTGTCGTTCAGGCGGTAGTTGTTGTGGCCGGTGCCACGGCGCTCACGCCAATGTCCCCAGGCAAACTCCAGCCCGATCAAGACGAAAAACACCGGTGTGGCCAGCACAATGATTTGAAATTCATTCATGCGGCCATTGTGGCGCGACCTGCCGGGCGGCGCTCTGCGTATCAACCCTGAGGGTGTCGCCTAGGTGCTCAATCTGTGGCTCAATTTGGGGCTCTATCAGGTGCTGGTTTCGTCCAGTACGGCCTGTGCTTCAAGGTGCCGCTGGTCGGACCAGCCCACCAGGGTGAGCCCGTCTGGGGTCCAGAGCAGGCGGTTAATGGCGGCGTTGCCCAGTTCCCAGGTGCGCGGGGCTTGTATGTCTTGCTGCGTGGCCAGTCGGTACAGCGCGTCCATCACGCCGCCGTGGGCCACCAGCACAATTTGCCCGCCCAGATGGCGCGCGGCCAGCTCAGCCACGGTCTGGGCCACGCGCTCACGCACCGCGTGCAAGGACTCGCCTCCTGCGGGCGCCCAGTGCGGCTCGCGCTGGCGCCAGCGCAGGGCTTGTTCGGGCCATTGGGCTTCAATGGCGGCGTGGGTTTGGCCTTCAAACTCGCCAAAGCCGCGCTCGCGCAGGCCAGTGTGCACTTGCGGCGTGGCGCCCGTGGCGGCTGCAATGGCGCCGGCGGTGTCCCAGGCGCGTTTCAGGTCGCTGGCGTACAGCGCGTCAATGGGTTCGCCGGCCAAAGCCAGCGCCCGCGCCACACGGTTGGCCTGCCAGCGGCCGGTGTCGTTGAGGTCAATGTCCAAATGCCCTTGCAGCCGGGTGGCTACGTTCCAGGCGGTTTCGCCGTGGCGAATGGCAATCAGGCGGGTCGCTTGCATGGGCTGCGGTCAACGCTCAGGCGAGCTTGAGCGTGCCCAGGCCGGGCAAGGTAGGCGGCGCAAACTCTTCGGCGTCAAAACCCTTGTCACCATCGTCATCGGGCACGCCGGTGGTTTTGATGTTCTTGAAGTCGTGGCGCTTGGTGTCCATCAGGTGCGAGGGCACCACGTTTTGCAGCGCGGTGAACATGGTCTCGGTGCGTCCTGGGTATTGCTTTTCCCACTCGCGCAGCATGTTGCCAATTTGTTTGCGTTGCAGGTTTTCCTGGCTGCCGCACAAGGTGCAGGGAA
Organism: uncultured beta proteobacterium; assembly: GCA_903960915.1. GTDB lineage: Bacteria > Pseudomonadota > Gammaproteobacteria > Burkholderiales > Burkholderiaceae_C > Rhodoferax. The sequence continues at coordinate 45,614 of CAJCCO010000004.1, read as the reverse complement.
TGATGGGAAATTCGCGGTGTGCGGCCCAGCGGGTCAGGTCTTTCTCGGCCACATTGGCCAGCGGGCGAATCACGATATGGCCGCCGTCGTCGCTCACCAGCTTGGGCGGCATGCCCTTGAGTTTGCCGCCAAAAAACATATTGAGAAAAAACGTTTGCAGCATGTCGTCGCGGTGGTGGCCCAGCGCAATCTTGGTGATTTTCAGCTCGTCGGCCACGCGGTACAAAATGCCCCGGCGCAGACGGCTGCACAGGCTGCACATGGTTTTTCCCTCGGGAATCACCTTCTTCACAATGCTGTAGGTGTCCTGCGTTTCTATGTGAAAGGGCACGCCCAGTTTTTCCAGGTACTCGGGCAGTATGTGGTCGGGAAAACCGGGCTGCTTCTGGTCCAGGTTGACCGCAATCAACTCAAAGTTGATGGGCGCACGCTGTTGCATTTTCAGCAAGATGTCGAGCATGCCGTAGCTGTCTTTGCCGCCAGATACGCACACCATCACGCGGTCGCCTTCTTCAATCATGTTGAAGTCCATGATGGCCTGGCCCACCTGACGGCACAGGCGCTTTTCCAGCTTGTGCGTTTCACGCTCAATTTTTTGATCCTTGACCGGTGTTGCCACCTCGTCTTCAACCCATACTGCACTCATATAGACCTCACCACTGACCGGTTTCAACACGAATGGCGACTTCGCAGTCGTCAAAAATTTCTAGCTTGGCAATTTTCACCCGCACCCCTTGCACGCCGGGCAACTGCATCAGGCGGTTGGCCAGTTTGCCAATCAGCGTTTCCAGCAGGTTGACGTGTTCGGCGGTGCACTCGTCGATGATGATTTTGCGCACCCGCCGGTAGTCCAGCACGTGGTTTATTTCATCGTCGTGCGGCAGCAGCAACTGCGCGCCCAGGTTCAGCTCGGCGTCCACCTGAATAGGTTGGGGTGCCAGTTTTTCAAATTCCAGAATGCCTAGGCTGGCTTCAAACCGCAGCCCTGTGAGCGTGAGGGACTGGTTTCCGTTCAAGGAGATCATGCGCTTAAATCTTTCATACAAAACACTTCAACACCCACGCCCGCGCTGTCTGGGTAAACGTCTGGCTTGCAGCTAGACAGCCGCACAGCCCGCACCTGCGGATGGGCCAGAAAGCGCGCGGCCAGGTCGTCGCACAGGGTTTCCTGCAATTCCACGTGGCCGGTAGCCACCCGTTTTTTAATGATCTCGCGCACAAAGTCGTAGTCCACCACTTCGCTGAGCTGGTCAGTCTCTGGCATGGACAAGGCGTAAGGCACAAACAGCTCAACATTGAAGATGACGCGCTGGGCCTGGATTTTTTCAAATGCGTGGGCGCCAATGTTCACCGGCACGATGAAGTCGCGCAAAAAAATGCGCCGGCAGTTCAGGGCCAGATCGGTCAGCGGGTCCAGCGTTTGCCGCGCGTTCAAATGGGGCGTCTGGGTTGTCGAATTAAGGGGCATGGGGCGGGGCTTTCAACAGGTCGTCCACCACAAACATCACGTCGCGCGGCAGGGGCACCAAATGCTGGCCATTGTCCACTGCCAACGTCATGCCCGTGATGCAGGGGTTTTCTGCCATAAACAGGCAGGTGGCGGCCACCTGCGCCGGGTCGATGGACTGGCGCATCAGGTTGACGCGGCTGGCGGCGTCAAAGTTGGCCTGGGTTTGCGGGCCACTCAAAAACATCAGCCCGGGCGCCACGCCACACACGCGCAAGCGCGGCGCCAGCGCCTGCGCTTGCAGGGCCACGGCGCGTTCCAGTGCCAGTTTGGACAGGGTGTAAGAGAAATAGTCCGGATTCAGGTTGAGCACCTTTTGGTCCAGCACGTGCACGATGCTGCGTGTGGCCGATGCCGCTAATGGCGCCAGGCTTTGCGCCATCAAGCTGGACAAGGCCATGGGCGCCAGCAAATTCACCTCCAGTTGGCGCCGCGTGGCCTGCGGGTCGAGCGCATCGGCGCTGTCGGGCTCAAAGCTGGAGGCGTTGTTGACCAGGCAGTGCAGGGGGCCGGTGTGCGCGTGTATCTGCGCCATCATCTGCTGGCGCTGGGCGTCATCGGCCAGGTCGGCCTGCACCGGCTGCGCCTGCGCGCCCTGGTCACGCAGTTCTTGGCACAGCGCCAGGGCGGCCGTGGCCGAGTGTTGGTAATGGCACCAGACGGTCCAGCCGGCTTGGGCAAAGGCGCGGCAAATCAGCGCGCCCAGGCGCTGCGAGCCGCCGGTCACCAGTACGCTTTTGACCTCAGACACGAGCGGCCCCTTGGCCGGTGAAGGGCCGATTCGGCAACATAATCGGGGTTTGTTGGGGCAGCGTCTGGGCCGGGCCTGGTGCCTCCGCTGCTTGTCCTGATTGTTTGTGCATATTTCTTATGACCTATTTGCCCGCCGAAGATATTTCGGTCCGTTTGAACCAAATTATCGCGGATGAGATTCGCCAGCAAGGTGGCTGGATCGGCTTTGACACCTTCATGGCCATGGCTTTGTACACGCCGGGGCTGGGTTATTACGCCAACGACAGCCTTAAATTTGGGGCTTTGCCCTACACCACGCAAGACGGCAAAAAGGTAGGCGGCAGCGACTTTGTCACCGCCCCCGAGATCACGCCCCTGTTTGGCCAGACCCTGGCCGCCCAGGTAGCGCAAGCTTTGCAACAGACGCAGACCCGCGAGGTCTGGGAGTTTGGCGCCGGCACGGGCGCGCTGGCCCTGCAGTTGCTGGACAGCCTGCTGGCGCAGGGCGTGGCGCTCTCGCGCTACAACATCGTGGATGTGTCGGGCAGTTTGCGCGCGCGCCAGCAGCACACGCTGGAGAAGTTTGGCGACCTGGTGCACTGGGTGCAGGCCTTGCCAGACCAGATGCAGGGCGTGGTGGTGGGCAACGAGGTGCTTGACGCCATGCCGGTCAAACTGCTGCACCGACTCCAGGGCGTTTGGCATGAGCGTGGCGTGGTGCTGGCTGAGCCGCAAGATGCTGGCGAAGCGGGCGAGGGCGCGCCGCCAGCGCTGGTGTGGCAAGACCGCGTGACTGGCTTGCGAGCGCCAATGGAGCCCGAAGGTCCGCACGACTACCTGACCGAAATTCACCCCCAGGGCGAGTCTTTCATTCGCACGCTGGCCGACAAGCTAACGGCTGGGGCAGCATTTTTTATTGACTACGGTTTTCCCGAGCACGAGTACTACCACCCGCAGCGCTCGGGCGGCACCGTCATGTGCCACCAGCAGCACCAGGCCGACCCCGACCCGTTGCAGGCGGTCGGGCGCAAGGACATTACCGCGCACATTAATTTCACCGGGATGGCGCTGGCCGCGCAAGACGCGGGCTGGTCCGTGCTGGGCTACACCAGCCAGGCCCGCTTTCTGATCAACTGCGGCCTGGCCCAGCGTATGGAAAGCGCACCCCTGGCCACCCGCGTCAAGGCGCAAACCTTGATCATGGAGCATGAAATGGGCGAGCTGTTCAAGGTCATTGGCCTGTGCTGCGGCGAACCCTGGCAGGCCTTGGGCTTTGCCCAGGGTGACCGCACCCACACGCTGTAATGGCGTGAACCGTCCCATTTCTCGATTTCTTTCACCCTTGCCTCTAACGCCCAGGACCCTCTCACCATGTACCGCTGGCTACTTGTTATTTTTCTGGTCTTGATGCTGGTCAACGCCTTAACGCCTTGGGTGCGCAAACTCGGCGTTGGCCAATTGCCCGGCGACGTGCGCTTCAAGATCTTTGGGCGTGAGGTGTTTCTCCCGTTCACCAGCACCATCCTGCTCAGCCTGGTGGCCGGCCTCATTGCCAAATTCATTTAAAAAAATTCATTTAAAAACTACCGCCTTGAGGCCAGCGCCTTCGCTTCTGCTGACTTGCAATAAAACGACTGGACGCCATGTAGAGTGCAACAGGAGTTGTCATGACCGAATCACTGCACATTGTTTGCCCCCATTGCCACACCACCAACCGGGTGCGCCAGGCTGATCTGGCCCAGGCGCCTGACTGCGGTTCGTGTCACCAGCCGCTCTTTGTGGCGCATTCGTTAGCGCTAGGGGCCAGCCAGTTTGACCGCCACATCAGCCGCAGCCACTTGCCGGTGCTGGTCGATTTTTGGGCGCCCTGGTGCGGCCCGTGCCGCCAGATGGCGCCTGCTTTTGAGCAAGCGGCGGCACAACTGGAGCCGCATTTCCGGCTGGTCAAGGTCGACACCGAAGCCGAGCAAAGTCTGGGCGCACGGTTCAATATTCGCAGCATTCCCACGCTGGCGCTGTTTTACAAAGGCCAGGAAGTGGCACGCCAGGCCGGCGCCATGGGGGCGGCCGACATCGTGCGTTGGGCCCGCGGGCAGGGTGTCTAGGCCCGGCGTTTCTTGCCAGCGGGTAACGGCTGGAGATGGCTTGTAACGGTTCTGTAACCGGTGCAGGGGGTAGCAGTTAGCATGGCGCTGTGCCCACCGCATTCAAAGCCCGTCAACCCATGCTTGCTCCCACCGTTCAAAGCCACGACCCAGCAGCGCCTGCCGCACGAACCGAGCGCCCCTGGGGCTGGTTTGAAACCGTGTCGGAAGATGCGGTGTCCAAAATCAAGCGCCTGCGCGTGCACCCGGGCCAGCAAATCAGTCTGCAAAAGCACTTGCAACGCGCCGAGCACTGGGTGATCGTGCGTGGCCTGGCGCAAGTGACGATTGGCCAGACCGTGCAAACGCTGGGCGTGGGCGCGCATGTGGAAATTTCGCTGGGGCAGGTGCACCGGCTGGGCAACACCACAGACGAGCCGCTCGACGTGGTGGAAGTGCAGTGGGGCAACTACCTGGGCGAAGACGATATCGTGCGCCTGGAAGACACCTACGGGCGCGTTCCCTCTTCAACCCTCAACCCCTCAAGGTAACCCCCCATGACGCCTCACGTTTTGCAAGATGGCTGGCGCCTGCCCGCAGGCGCCGCGCCCGTGGCCTGTGTTGACATTGGCGGCACCAAGGTGGCCGTCAGCATGGCCGACAGTGCCGGCGTGCGTGGCCGCGTGGCCGAGCCCACCGCCAAGGAAGGTGCTAACGACGCGCTGGCCCAGCAAATTATTCGTCTGGTAGGCCAAAGCTGCCAAGCTGCAGGCGTGGCGCTGGCCGATGTGTCAGCGGTGGGCGTGGCCTCGTGTGGGCCGTTTGTGTTGCGCGACGGCTGTGTGGAGTTGGCGGCGCCCAACATTTGTGGCGGTTTGGCTGGCAAGGCGCGCGGCTTGCCCAATGACTGGATGACCGCTGTGCTGGAAGCCCCCTTGCGCCAGGCCTTTGGCCAGGTGCGGGTGGAAAACGACGGCATCGGCGCCCTGGAAGCCGAGCGGCGCTGGGGTGCGCTGCAAGTCAACGGCCAAGCGCTGGAGAACTGCGCCTACCTCACCTGGAGCACCGGCATTGGTGTGGGCCTGTGCGTTGACGGCCATGTGCTGCGCGGCAAAAACGGCAACGCCGGGCACGCCGGGCATTTGTTCGTGTCAGACAACGAAGATGCGCTGTGCGGCTGCGGCAATGTGGGTGATGTGGAAGGCCTGGTGGCCGGCAACGCCATGGCCCGCCGGTTTGGCGCTTTGGGTTATGCCGACTCGGCCGCCTTGTTTGCCGCCGCCTACGCCGGCGACGCGCAAGCCATGGCCTTGATTGACGAGCTGTGCCGCATCATGGGCCGCACCTTGTACAACCTGATCGTCACGCTGGACCTGGCGCGCATCAGCCTGGGCGGCAGCGTGTATTGGCACCACCGCGCCCTGTTGCTGCCCAAGTTGCAAGCCCAGGTGCGCGGCAAATTGCCCGCTTTGACCGAGGGCTGCGAGCTGGTGAGTGCTGGTTTGGGCGAGCGCGTGGGCGACTTTGGCGCCCTGGCCCTGGTGGCCTGAGGTCAGCGCTAGGGTTAGTCCTGATGGTGGCGGGCTTAAAATTAATTAACAATTAATTAATTCAAGCGGCAGGGTGCCTGCTTGAATCCACCACCCGCTCCTCGGCCTTGAACGGCGCCGGAGCCCAACTTCAGGACACTTTATGTTGAAACTTTCCAAATTGGCCGCAGCCGTGGCATTCGCAGTGGCAGGAAGCGCCGCCCTGGCCAGTGAAGTCGAAGTGCTGCACTACTGGACCTCCGGCGGCGAAGCCAAATCGGTGGCTGAACTGAAAAAAATCATGCAAGCCAAGGGCCATGTCTGGAAAGACTTTGCTGTGGCCGGCGGCGGTGGCGACAACGCCGCCACCGTGCTGAAAAGCCGTGTGGTCTCGGGCAACCCCCCAGCCGCCGCTCAAATTAAAGGCCCCGCCATTCAAGAGTGGGCCTCTGAAGGCGTGCTGGCCAATCTGGACGCTACCGCCCGAGCCGAAAAATGGGACAGCCTGTTGCCCAAAGTGGTGGCTGATGTCATGAAATACAAAGGCAACTACGTGGCCGCACCGGTCAACGTGCACCGTGTCAACTGGATGTGGGCCAACGCCGCTGTGCTGAAAAAAGCCGGCGTGAGCGGTGCCCCCAAAACCTGGGACGAGTTCTTTGCAGCCGCCGAAAAAGTCAAAAAAGCCGGCCTCATTGCCGTGGCGCACGGTGGCCAGAACTGGCAAGACTTCACCACCTTTGAGTCGGTGGTGTTGGGCGTAGGCGGTGCCAAGTTCTACACCGACGCGCTGATCAAGCTCGACCCCAAAGCCCTGTCGAGCGACACCATGAAGAAATCTCTGGAAACCTTCCGCAAGGTCAAGGGCTACACCGACGCTGCTGCCCCCGGCCGCGACTGGAACCTGGCCACGGCCATGGTGATCCAGGAAAAGGCAGCCTTCCAGTTCATGGGTGACTGGGCCAAGGGCGAGTTCTCTGCCGCTGGCAAAGTGCCCGGCAAAGACTACATCTGCGCCGCCGCCCCCGGCACTGCCAACGCCTACACCTTCAACGTGGACTCCTTTGCCATGTTCAAGCTGAAAGACGCAGCGGCTCAAAAAGCCCAGGGCGACCTGGCAGCCGCCATCATGGGCACCGAGTTCCAGGAAGTTTTCAACCTGAACAAGGGTTCCATCCCAGTGCGCCTGAACATGAGCATGGCCAAGTTTGACGACTGCGCCAAGCTCTCCAGCAAGGACTTTGTGGACACCGCCAAAACCGGTGGCCTGGTGCCCTCCGTGGCCCACGGCATGGCCATCAAGCCAGCCGCTGAAGGCGCTATCAAAGACGCAGTCAGCCAGTTCTGGAACGACGACAAAATCTCGGTCGCCGACGGCATGAAAAACATTGCCAAGGCTGCTGCCACCAAGTAAGCCGCTACCGGCATGCCCCGTCATGCCTCCCCACCCCGCCAGCCCCCGGCCCTGTTGCGCAGTGCCGGGGCTGGCGGGGTAGCTCTTTATTCCCCTTGCCTTGCCTGGCCAGCCCATGAAAAACCTTGAAAACCTGTTGCCCAAGCTGGTGATTGCACCGGGCTTTGTGCTGGGCTTTGCCTTTATTTACGGCTTCATGATCTGGAACGGCGTGCTGTCCATGACGGCCTCGCGCATGCTGCCCAATTACGACGAGTTTGTGGGCCTGGAGCAGTACCTGCGGCTGTGGGAAATGGACCGCTGGCTGGTGGCACTGAAGAACCTGGGTATTTTCAGCCTGCTGTACGTGGGCGGCTCCATGCTGCTGGGTATGGCGCTGGCTATTTTTCTGGACCAAAAAGTGCGCGCCGAAGGCGTGCTGCGCACGGTCTACCTCTACCCCATGGCGCTGTCTTTCATAGTCACCGGCACCGCCTGGAAATGGATGCTCAACCCCAGCCTAGGGCTGGAAAAGCTCATGCACGATATGGGCTGGGCCAGCTTCTCGTTTGACTGGCTGGTGCAAAGCGACACCGCCATTTACTGCGTGGTGATTGCCGGCATCTGGCAGTCTGCCGGGTTTGCCATGGCCCTGAGCCTGGCGGGGCTGCGTGGCATTGACGACAGCATCATCAAGGCCGCGCAAATGGACGGCGCCAGCCTGCCTCGCATCTACTGGCGCATCATCCTGCCCATTTTGCGGCCCGTGGTGTTCTCCACCGTGCTGGTGCTCTCCCACCTGTCCATTAAAAGTTTTGACCTGGTGATGGCGCTCACTGCGGGCGGGCCGGGTTATGCGTCGGACGTGCCCGCCACCTTCATGTACGTGATGAGCTTCACCCGCGGCCAGATTGGCCTGGGTGCCGCCAGCGCCACCATGATGCTGGCCCTGGTGGCCGCCCTGGTGGTGCCTTACCTTTACAGCGAGCTCCGTGCCAAACCCCATGACCGCTAAACACCTGCCCCGCATCGCCATTTACGCCGTGCTGCTGCTGGCTGCCTTCTTTTTTCTGGCGCCGCTTTACGTGATGCTGGTCACCTCGTTCAAGGACGCCGAGCAAATTCGCTCGGGCAACCTGCTGAGTCTGCCCCACTCGCTCAACTTCGAGGCCTGGGGCCTGGCCTGGTCCACCGCCTGCACCGGCGTCGATTGCCGGGGCCTCAAGCCCTATTTCTGGAACTCCGTCATCATGGCCGTGCCCGCGGTGCTGATCTCCACCGCCTGGGGTGCCATCAACGGGTACGTGCTGAGCTTGTGGAAGTTCAAGGGCAGCGAGCTGCTGTTTGGCTTCATGCTGTTTGGCGTGTTCATGCCGTTTCAGGTGGTGCTTTTGCCCATGAGCCAGGTGCTGGGTTATCTGGGTCTTTCCAGCTCGCTGGGTGGCCTGGTGCTGGTGCACTGTATTGCCGGGCTGGCCGGTACCACGCTGTTTTTTCGCAACTACTACACCGCCATTCCCAAAGAGCTGGTGAATGCGGCGCGCATGGATGGCGCGGGTTTCTGGCGCATTTTCTGGCGCATCGTGCTGCCCCTGTCTACGCCCATCCTGATGGTGACCCTGATTTGGCAGTTCACCAACATCTGGAACGACTTTCTGTTTGGCGTGGCCTTCAGCGGCGCTGACAGCAAGCCCATCACGGTGGGCCTGAACAACATGGCCAACACCTCGAGCAGCGTGAAAAGTTACAACGTCGACATGGCTGCGGCCGTCATTGCCGGCCTGCCCACCATGCTGGTGTATGTGCTGGCTGGTCAGTATTTTGTGAAAGGACTCACCGCTGGTGCGGTGAAAGGATAAACGTCATGGCAGCTTCACTCAAGATTTCAGGTATTCGTAAAGTGTTCGGCAAGGGCGACAAAGCGGTTGAAATTCTCAAGAAAATTGACATCGATGTCGCCCCCGGCGAGTTCCTGATTCTGGTCGGACCGTCAGGGTGCGGCAAGTCCACCTTGCTCAACATCATTGCCGGTCTGGAAGAGCCGACCGAAGGCGCACTTTTTATCAATGGCAAAGACGTGGTGGGCGTGGCCCCGGCGCAGCGCGACATTGCCATGGTGTTCCAGAGCTACGCCCTGTACCCCACCATGAGCGTGGCCGACAACATTGGCTTTGCGCTGGAGATGCGCAAGGTGCCCAAAGCGGCGCGTACCCAGCGCATCAACGAGGTGGCCGCCATGCTGCAAATCGAGCACCTGCTAGAGCGCCGCCCCGCGCAACTCTCGGGTGGGCAGCGCCAGCGCGTGGCCATGGGCCGGGCCCTGGCGCGTGATCCGCAGCTGTTTTTGTTTGACGAGCCCTTGAGTAACCTGGACGCCAAGCTGCGCGTGGAAATGCGCGCCGAGATCAAGCGGCTGCACCAGATCTCGGGCATCACCAGCGTGTATGTCACGCACGACCAGATTGAAGCCATGACGCTGGGCAGCCGCATTGCCGTCATGAAGGACGGCATCCTGCAGCAAATCGGAACGCCCGACGACATCTACAGCCGTCCGGCCAATACCTATGTGGCGGGCTTCATTGGCTCACCCACCATGAACTTCATCACCGGGCGCGTTGAGGTGGCTGGCGCCAGCGGGCAGTTTGGTTTTGACGGCGGCACGCTCGCCTTGAACTGCCCGAGCGTTGACCAAGCCCTGCTGGGCGTGCGCCCTGAACACATCCATTTGTCTGACGCCGCCACCTGGCGCGGCCAGGTCACGGGGGTGGAGCCTACCGGCGCCGACACCTTTGTGGTGGTGAAGACGGCCACCGGCCCCGTCACCGTGCGCGTGGCACCACAAAGCGCGGTGCGCGTGGGCAGCAGCGTGGGCCTGTCAGCCAGCGCCGCACACGCCAACTGGTTTGATGTGGCCAGCGGCTTGCGGCTGGGCTCAACTGCCTGAGGCATTCATCGTTTCAAAGCGAACGCGGTGGTAGTGCAGATACATGGCGTGTCCCACCGCGATCCATCGCAGTTTGAGCCCATCTGACAAGCCCAGCAAATGTCTATCGGCCAAGGACACAGAACTGCCGATCAACAACTCGCCCGCATCACTGAACGAAATCAAAAATTTATCGAACAACGCATCTAGATTAGCGCTGAGCAAAAAGCCGTTGAATACGTCCAGACGCTCCGCGTCAGTCGTGCAGTCTGCCCAGGGCTTTGCGTGGCTGGCGCGTAGCGCGGGCTGCAGCGACAGGCCAGTTACAGCGCAAGCGCCACCCCAATAGGCTAGCAAAGCCTGCCTGTAGCGGTCTTGCCCCACACGCTGGCGCACCAGGCGCTGGACCGCTGTACTTTGAGTCTCGGTGGCGGGCAGCGCGGCCAGCGCCTGCTGCACCTGGGTGTCAAAGTCCTCCACCGCCTGGTTGGGCAGCGACTGGGCCAACGCTGACGCCCTGCGCAACCACCAGGCAAGTTCGGCATCGCTGGCCGCCACAAATGCGGCGGCGTCACGCGGCCACTGGGCAAAGCTGCGCTCCAGCTCGGGCAGCAAGGTGGGTGGCCCCTGCACCAAGGTCACCGCATAGCCCTGCGGTAACAACGAAACCGCTACCCGCGCCGGGTGCCGGGCTGATCCCAGGTTGACCACCGAGCTACTGGGCGGCAGTACATGCTCAAAGCCATGGTCATGGCCAGCTTTTTCGATCAGGGCGCGTTTGAGGGGAGTCATGTGTTCAAGAAAAACGTCCGTTTAATTTGATCCGCAAGGACCTGGTTAACTTTAGTTTCGGAAAATTCGCCATAAAAATCAACAGCTTAGGAAATTAAAATGATCCGCAAATGATCCGCAAATGATCCGCAAATGATCCGAATCGGGCGGCATGTGGATCACTCCGGCTCCACATAAGTGGTCGTTTTTCCTTGACCGCGCATAACGATTTGCTTGGCAGCCAGCATTCTTTGCAACAGCCGCTTCACCTGACCTTCAGTCAAATGGCACAAAGCCATCACCTCAGCCCGCTTGATCTGCCCGTGTTGGCGGATGAAACTTAGCAACATCTGTTCGTGCTGAATGGGCCCAAACCCTACTTGCCGGGTGTAAGCCGCCTTGTCGCTCACCACGGTGTAGACCGCAGCCGACAAGGTGTAGCTGCGGCCACGGGTATTGCCGTGCGCCTCCACCAAACCGGCCTCGGTCAGTGCCTCAAGCGTGCGCTTGGCACTGGCGGCATCGCGCTGAATGTGCTTGGCCAGTGCGTCGGCTGGCAGGCGCTTGAACTCGCGCAAAGCGGCTAAAGCAATCAGTGAATCAATGGGCAGCTCGGCGTTGCGGTTGCGCTCGGCGTCCACCACCATGCGCCGGAACGCCACATCAGCGGGCACCGTGGGCAGGCTGAGTACTACGTTGTGCAAGTCGGTGCGGCCGTAATCTGGCGCTGGGCGACCAAACTTCAGCATGCCCCGGTAAATGGTGTCCACGCCGCGCCCAGAACGCTCCACCACACCAATGCGCTTCATCGCATCGGCCAAGGCGCGGTTGCGGGGGCGCGGCTCGGTCACCAGCAAGTTGGCCAGCGTCACGCCGTCCACTAAGCCTCCAGGGTTGCTGATCACCAAAGCTTCGTCCTCTAGCCGCACATGCACCGCCCCCATGCTGTGGTAGTCGCGATGAATCAAGGCATTGGCCACCGCCTCCCGAAACGCGGCCATGTCCACCAAGGGCACCGGCACGCGGAACAAGCCCACTTGCAATTCTTGCTCGGGGTTGTAGGGGCGAAAGTTGGTCTCCAACCAGTCAAGCGCCTTGAGCAAAGGGAAGCGCCGAAATTCGTTGAAGCGCACCGCCTGCTGCGCCAGCACCTGAAAAGCTAGCTCGTGCGTGGCCACGCGCTGCTGCAACACCGACTCGCGGCCAATCAACAACAAACCCGTCAGCGTGGGCACACGCGTGCCATCGGCCAAACGCTGCGTAAAGCCCAGTGCGCCATCCATGGCCTCATCGTCCAGCTCCAGCAACACACGGTCACCGCCGTATTGCTGCACCGCCTGGCGCAAACGCTCGCGCTCCAGTGGGTCAAAGTCGGCAAGGGTACTGCCCGCCACCGGCTGGGCCGACACATCCACCAAGCCAAAACTGCTGGCGCGGCTGATGCGCTCGTGCGGCAGCATGGGCACACACTCGGGCGTGCCATCGTGCTTGATGCGGCGGCGCACATACACGCCCGCTTGCGTGGCCACCTCGCCCTGCGCTTTGGGCACGGTGATTTTGGCCACTGGTACACCGCTCACTTGCAGCGCCTCTACCGTCACTTGCAAAGCGGGCGACGTGCGCGCTGCCACCATGCCAGCCAAACCCGTCAGGCCCAAGTGGTCGGCATGCAGGCCCGAGGCTTGCCCATCGTCCTCCACCCCTAGCCACAGCTCGCCGCCCTCGGTGTTGGCCAGGCACACCAAGGCCTCGACCAGCTCGGCATCCGACAGGCGCTTGCGGTCGCTTTTGAATTCGACGGTGAGGGATTCAGTTGCAGGAATCAAGTTTTGCCCTCATTGGTCCATTGACGAAATGGCTAGCCGATTCCACTCGACCCGCCTAAGGCTCCAGTGTTCCTCAATGGCTTGCGTGAAATCGGGGCGAACCAGCTTGGCACGGGCTTCGCACCAGTGCTCTGAATCGTGGCGAATCACCACGCCTTCGAGCGAACCGCTGCGGTAGCGGATCGGCGTTTCCTTGAGCATCAGTTTGAGGTGCTCCAAGGTCGTCGTACCTTGCAACAGGCAGGGCACCGTGACAAAACCGTAAGTCTCAGCCAGCGCATTGCGGCGCTGCGAACTCCAAAAGCGTCCTTGGGTTTTGTCGTACACATCAAACAGTAAGAACCAATCGGGCAAATGATCGTAGCCAAGTGAGTGGCGGGCAGCGCACCACTCGCCAAACAGAATGACAGGCGACTCCGCAAGCCCCAGCAACGCCAGCTCCAAACGATCCCCCGCCTGTGCTAACCAGTCAGGCAAGCGGGCGAATTGACCGGCGAATGGCGCCTGCAAATACTGACCACGGTTTTGGGCTTGTACCCGACCATTTGCATCTAGCGAAAAACCAAGGTTGGCACCATCGAGCTTTTCTTCCACCACCACCGCATGCGACATAAGCGACTGCGCCTGGGCTGGTGATAGCACCTTGTCGTCACGCGGTTCGCCTTTTGCAAGCCAAGCGATGTGCGGGGTATGTGGGAATCTGAAAAAATCGCTCATTGATTTATCGGCGCGACTGCTTTTCCGCATGTTTTTGACGGGACCATGCTGCAATAAGAGGCTCCAGCAAAATGTTGTGATTTAACAGACCTGTCTCCCAATCGTGCCAATCCGTATCCCCTGAAAATAGACTCAGCCGATTATCAACCCCCTCAAGCTTCTGTTATCGATAAAACCAACCCTATTAATTCATGAGTTTTCTAGAGGCTGGGTAATTGGAATTGAATAAATACGGGGCCTTGCAGTCGTGCGTGGTTCAAGCCCCCAGCGGCAACACCAAGGTAATCCGCAAGCCGTGCGGCTGCACCACAGCGGCGCTGGCGGTGCCGCCGTGTCGGTGCGCAATTTCGTTGACGATGGCCAGGCCCAGGCCGCAGCCGCCGGGCAGTTCGCTGGCGCGCCAGAAGCGCTCGAACACATGGCCCAGGTCGGCCTCTGACAAGCCCGGTCCGTTGTCCTCCACCTCAATAATGGCTTGCTGCTGCTGGCGTGATACGCGCAGCGTCACCACGCTTTGGCGTCCGGCGTAGGTCAGGGCGTTGTCCAGCAAGTTGCTCAGGGCTTCGCGCAGCAGCAGTTGCTCACCATTCACCATCAAGCTGTCTTCGCCTTCGTAGCCCAGGTCGACGTCCGCGCTCAGGGCGCGCGGGGTCCAGTCACGCGCCACCCCCCGCGCCAGCGCGGCCAGGTCCAGCGCTTGAAGGCGAATGTCGGCCTCGTGCCGAGCCAAGGACAGCAGTTGGTGCACCAGGTGCGCACTGCGTTGGGCGCCGGCCAGCACCTTGGTCAAGCGCTCACGCACGGCCTCGGGTCGGGTTTCTGCCAGCGCCAGTTCGGTTTGGCTGACCAGACCGGCCAAGGGCGTGCGTAACTGGTGGGCCGCATCGTTCAAAAAGCGTTTTTCCTGGCTTAGACTGCGCCGCACGGTAGCCAATAGCTGGTTGAGCGCACCGGCCAACGCATGCACTTCTTGCGGCGCTTGCGTCATTTCAATGGGCGAGAGGGCTTGCAGGCTGTGTTCGCGCCGGTCGCCCAACTGCGCTTGCAGCCGCGTCAGTGGCACCAGGCCACGCGAGATGCCGCCGTACACCAGCACGCCCAGCACAGCGCCCGAGAGCAGCAAGGGCAGCAACATATCGGCAACCAGCTCGGCGGTGATGCGCTTTTGTACCGCCAGACTTTTAGCCACTTGCACGCGCAAAATCTGGGGCGAGGCGGGTTCGCCGTAATCGACTTCCAGCAAGGCCACGCGCAGGGCTTTGCCTTCAACCGTGGTGTTGTAGAGCAGTGCCTCGCCAGCACGCGGGCTGTCCTGCGTCTGCGGTGCCGGCAGGCGGCGGTTGCCTATTAAAAAACTGCCGGGCGGCGAAGACACCATGTAGCTCACCCGGTCTGTGGGGTCTTGCTCAATGATGTCTTGCGCGGCCTTGGGAAAGTCCACCAACAGCCCCGAGCCCACCGGTTTAACCTGGCGCGCCAGCGAGCGTACCGATTGCGTGAGCGACTGGTCAATGCCTTTTTCGGCGTAGTTCAGCGCAATGCGGTAAGCCAGCGCGCCGCCCACCAGCCACAACACCAGTTGAGGCAGCAGCAGCCACAGCAGCAACTGGCGTTTGAGCGACAGACCGTGGCCGGGTGGCTTCACAGGCTTCACAGGTGTCATGGCGCAAAAGGCTCCAGCATGTAGCCCAGGCCGCGTACGTTGCGAATGTTCAGGCCCGAGCCGTCGAGCTTGCGGCGCAGCCGGTGTATATAAACCTCCAGCGCGTTAGAGCCGCCCCCGGCGCCTTCACCGGGTTCGGCCTGCCACCTAGACAGCACGTCTTCACGGCTGACCACCTGGCCGGCATGGCTGACCAGCAAGGACAGCAAGGCCCATTCGCGTTGGGTGAGTTCCAGCGCTTCGTCGCCCAGCCAGGCCATGGGCAGGGTGGCGTCTAGGCGCAAACGGGCGGCACTGGCGGTGGCAATTTCCAGAGAGCCGCCAAACGCGGGCAAGCGGGCGCGGCGCAAGAGTGCGTCCAGCCGCGCTTGCAGCTCGGCGGTGCTGAAGGGTTTGGTGAGGTAATCGTCGGCCCCGGCGTTAAGGCCTTGCACCCGGTCTTCCACGCCGTCGCGCGCGGTCAGCACCAGCACCGGCAAAGCCGGCAGGCGTTTGCGCAGCCAGCGCAGCACCTCCATACCGCTCACCTTGGGCAGGCCCAGGTCGAGAATCACCCCGTCAAAACGGCTGCTCTCCAGCAGCGTTTGCGCCTGCGCGCCGTCGGCAGCGGGCGTCACGGTGTGGCCGGCTTGGGCCAGTTGTGCGCTCAGGGCATCGCGCAGCAAGTCATCGTCTTCAACAATTAGCAAACTGGACATGGTGTGGGGGTTCCATCAATCAAAAGTGGCCAAAGGGTGTGTCACCGCCTCCACGCGGGCCTGGTGAATCAGTTCACCTATTTTCACGCCCGACAGCCCGTTGGCCATGGCTTGCTCAGCAATGGCCGGCGTGGCAACCGCTTGCGCCGCCGCCAGCGCCGCCAGCAGGCGCTGGCCTTGGGGGTAGCTGTTTTCAGCCGCGCCCAAACGCCCGCGTGCATCGCAGGCGCAAGCCAGCACGATGTCGGCAAAGCGCTGCGGTTTTCGAAAGGCGTCGCAGCGCTCCAGCAGGCGCACCACGGCAGCGGCGTTGAGGTCTTGGCTGCGGTGAATGTTGCCGTGCTCACGGGCCACCACGTCGGCCAGCTCTCGGCATTCGGTCGGCACGCGCAGGCGCTGGCACAGCGTTTTGAGCAGGCGCGCGCTGCGCTCCTCATGTCCGATGTGCCGGGGCAGCAGCTCGGGCGGCGTGGTGCCTTTGCCCAGGTCATGGGTCAGGCAAGCCAGGCGCACCGGTAAGGGCGCGTGCAGGCGGGCGCTCATGTCGAGCACCAGCATCAGGTGCACGCCGGTGTCGATCTCGGGGTGGTAGTCGGCGCGTTGTGGCACGCCCCACAGGCGGTCTACCTCGGGGATCAGTCGCGCCAGCGCACCGCAGCCGCGCAGCACGGCGAACATGCGCGATGGCGTGCCTTCCATCAGGCCTTTGGCCAGTTCTTGCCAGACGCGCTCGGCCACCAGGTGGTCTACCTCGCCTTGGGCCACCATCTCGCGCATCAGCGCCAGCGTGTCGGGCGCCACGCTGAAGTCGGCAAAGCGGGCGGCCAACCGGGCCACGCGCAGGATGCGCACCGGGTCTTCACGAAACGAGGCGGTGACGTGGCGAAACACCCGGGCTTGCAGGTCGGCCCGGCCATGAAAGGGGTCCACCAGGTCGGGGTGGTTGGCGTGAATCGCGTGGATCGCGTCAGAGGATTGAGCCGCGGCGGCGGGCAGGGCGATGGCGTTGATGGTCAGGTCGCGCCGGGCCAGGTCTTCTTCCAGCGTCACGTCGGGTGCGGCGTGCACCGCAAAGCCGTGGTAGCCGGGTCCGGTTTTTCGCTCGGTGCGGGCCAAAGCATATTCTTCGTGCGTCTTGGGGTGCAGAAAGACGGGAAAGTCTTTGCCCACCGGCACATAGCCCTGGGCAATCAGGGCCTCGGGGGTGGCGCCCACCACCACCCAGTCGCGGTCTTTCACGGCCAGGCCCAGCAAGGCATCGCGCACCGCACCACCCACCATGTAAATTTGCATGGGGGCAGTTTACTGAAAGGCGCAGGCCCGGGCCGGGCTGGCCTTAACGGTGCAGGCGGTAGGGCTCTTCAAAATCGAGAAAATCGTCCTCTGCCAGGGCGTCATCCATCCAGGCCTTGACGCCAGGCAATCTGCAGACGCGTTCGATATAGGCCGTGATGTTGGCCGGCACCGGCAGCCCATAGGTTTTCAGGCGCATGCAGACCGGGGCGAAGTAGGCGTCTGCCACGCTGAAGGCACCAAACAGCATGGGGCCGCGGTACTTGGTGAGCAGGGTTTGCCACATGGTGATCAAGCGCGCTACGTCGGCGCGCACAGCGGGTTTGTCGCGCCAGATCAGCGCGCCTTGTTCGGGCAGCGAGGCCTCAATGTTCATGGGGCAGTTGCTGCGCAGACCCGTGAAGCCGCTGTGCATTTCAGCGCAGATGCTGCGGGCATGGGCGCGGGCGGTGCGGTCTAGCGGCCACAAATGCTGCACCGGGAACTGCTCGGCCACGTATTCCGCAATCGCCAGGGTGTCCCACACCAGCACGTCGTCGTGCACCAGCAGCGGCACCTTGCCGGTGGGGCTCACGGCGTTCATGGTGTTGCGAAATTCGGAGCCCGCATCAAAAGAGTCGAAGCGCACCTTGACCTCTTCAAAAGGAATTTGCGCTTGCTTGAGCAGCACCCAGGGCCGCATGGACCAGGAAGAGTAATTTTTGTTGCCGATGTAAAGCTTGATCATGTGTGTGGTCCCTTCAAAGATGGAATGCTAGCGACGGCCGTGCCCCGTACGCTCAGGGCAGCTCTAGGCTCGGGTCTGGCGCAGCGCTGTCACGTGGCCCAACCGTCCCCAGGCGGCTTTTGAGCGACTGGGGCTGGCCGCTGATGATGGCCGCGTACAGCGTGGTGTTGGCCAGCACTTTTTTCACGTAATCACGGGTTTCGTGAAACGGCACGTTCTCTGCCCAGATGGCGGCGTCAAGCACCGGGCCGCCGGTTTGACCGCGCCAGTTGCGTGGTCGGCTCGGGCCGGCGTTGTAGGCGGCGGCCGCCATGGGCATGGAGCCGGCAAAGTCATCGAGAACCAGCTTGAGGTAGCCGGTGCCAATGGCGATGTTGGTATCGCGCTCGGTTATTTGGTGGGGCTTGAAGTCGGTCATACCAATTTTCTTGGCGGTCCAGCGGGCGGTGGGCGGCATCACCTGCATCAGGCCGGAGGCACCCACGCCGGAGCGTGCGTCCATGATGAAACGGCTTTCCTGGCGAATCAGGCCGTAAACGTAAGCGGGGTCCAGGCCAATCTTGCGCGAGCGCTCCAGCACGCTGTCCTTGTAAGGCATGGGGTAGCGTTGGTCCATGTCCATCTCTACTTTGGTGCGGTCGCTGGTGTTGATGCAGCGGTCCCACACCTCGTTCAGGCAGGCCAGGTCGGCGGCGGCGAGCAGTTCGCGGTCGCTCATGCCACCGCGCTGGTGCAGGTTGGCGCTGTAGTTCCATTCGCGCACGCCTTCCGGGCGCAAGCCTATCTGAATGGCGTACAGCGCACGCTTAAGGCCTGGGTTGTGGCGGGCAGCGTCTTTTTCTTCTGACGTGAGGGGCGCCGGGCGGGGTGGGGCGCTGATGCGCTGGCCCAGGTCTTCCAGGGCCAGTTGTTCGTAAAAGCCGCGCACACTGGCCATGCCTTCCAACAGTTTTTTGCCCATGGCGCGCTCGGCCTCGGTGTTGCCGGTTTGCAGCAGGGCGCGGGCACGCCAGTAGGTCCAGGTGTTGTCGCGTGCGGCCTCGGCGCTCATGGCCTGGGTAGCAGCAAGCACATCTTTCCAACGGTTTTGGCGCAAGGCGGCGCGCACCTTCCAGGCCAGCAGGTCGTCATTGAGGTCGCTGTTGTTGGCCTTGCTAAAGTGCTCCACCGCCAGGGGGGAGAGGCGTTGCGCAGCGCTTTTGCCCACCACGCCCCAGACCCAGGCGCGCTGCGCCGGTGAGAGTTGCACGCTCCAGTGGTTGGCCATCTCGGTGGCCACCAGGTCGGGGTCAACCACCGCCTGGCGCGTCAGGGCCAGCACCACCCATTCGCCGGAGTAACGGCGTGAGGTGCTGACGCGTTTGGCCAGAAATTTACCGGGGTTGTTCAGAATCTCTTCCACCGGTTTAGCAGCTTCGGGCGCTACGATCTCGGCGCTGCTTTTGGCCACACGGGGGCGGTTTGCTTCGGCCGCCAGCCAGACTTTTTGCCAGACTTCGGCAGGCGTTATTTTTTTGGCGTTGAAGAGTTGGCTGGCGGCAAAGTTGCAGCCGTCGTCCCCGTCTTTTTGGGCGTACCACTGGCGTTTGACTTCGGCAGACACGTCGGTGCCTGACTTCAGAAAATCGACCGCCAGGCTGTAACACTGCAGCTCGCGGTCGTCGTTCATGCGGTAGCGGGCTTTCTCCTGGCTAAAAGCGGTCCAGTCGCGCCGCTGGCCCAGTACCTGTAGCCAGTCCGCGCGCAGTCGGTCTTCTTGGTAAGTGCCGGCGTAACGGCTCAGAAAGTCTTGCACCTCGCTGGCGCCGGCCAGGTCGAGCCGGGCGCGCAGCTCCCAGTAAGCCGCCCAGGGCTCCAGCAGGTGACCGCGCATTTGAGGCAACAGGGCGCTCAGGCGTTTGCGGTCATTTTTCTGGAAGGCTTGACCCATCTCAAGCACGGCCTCGTCCTGGGCTGATTTACTCGCGGCCTGAACCGGGCCCAGGGCAGACAGCCCCAGACCGGCGAGGAGCGCAATCGATGTCAAAATGTTGTGAAACTGCATGTGGAGATTATGGATAACTCTGAAGACCAGCGTGCCCAGGATAAAAAGGCCTTGCGCAAGCTACTGATAGAACAACGCCTGAACATGCCGGACCGCCTACAGCGCGCTGACCTGTTGCAGCGCGTGATGCGCATCTGGCTGGTGGGGCGGCCTGATGCCGTCATTGGCGCCTATTGGCCCATCAAAGGCGAGTTTGACCCGCTGCCCGCCCTGCACCGCTGGAAGGAAGACGGTGAACTGATTGACCAACCCCAGCCCCGGCGCATTGGCCTGCCGGTGGTGGACAAGGTCCATAAAACCATGATTTTTCATGCCTGGTACCCGGGCTGCCCGATGGAAGAAGACGCCTACGGCATTCCCAAACCCAAGGACACCGAGGTGATCGTGCCCACGCTGTTGTTTGTGGCCTGCGTGGGCTACGCGCCGGGCGGCTACCGCCTGGGCTATGGCGGCGGTTTTTATGACCGCATGCTCGCCTCGCTGGAGCCGCGCCCCTTCACCGTGGGGCTGGGCTTTGCAGAAAACTACGTGCCCGACTTCGAACCCGAAGCGCACGATCTGCCGCTCGACGCCATCCTCAACGACAACGGGGTGGTCTGGCCGGTTTAGTTGGTTTGGCCGGTCTTGCCTTGTCGGGCGCGGCGCCATTTTTAGACTATTCCTGCTTGTTCGTCGGGCCATTGAAGCGCCGCATTGCATGCGTATGCATTGTGGCTAGAATGGCCGCTTCCCGGGTCAAGCCGGGTGCATTCCATCTGAACCCAGCACGAAGGAACTTTGGCCCATGACCCCTGACGCGCAGAATTTGACCAACAAACAGCGGGTCAGCTCCCTGATGAATGCCTTGGCGCAATCCACGCCCGCTTCACTTGACGACCACTTGACCCAGGCTTACCACCCAGAGGCTCAGTGGCGGGGATCGCACCCCTTCAATGAGCTCAAAGGCGTGGCCGCCATCAAGGCGGCGGTGTGGGCCCCGCTCATTCATGCATTCCCAGACCTGGAGCGGCGCGACAGCCTTCTGATGGGTGGCGAATTCGAGGGGCGCACCTATGTGGGCGCTATGGGCCACTTAGCGGGCAGTTTCAAGCGCGACTGGATTGGGTTGCCGGCCACTGGGCAGGTAATTTACCTGCGCTACGGCGAGTTTCATCAGTTGCAAGACGGCAAGATCATTCAGAGCACGGTGCTGTTCGATGTCCTGGATTTCATTCGCCAGGTGGGCTTTTGGCCGCTGACCCCGAGCCGGGGCGTGGAGGCCATGTGGCCCGGCCCCCATTCGGCAGACGGCCTGCTGCTGGCCCCCCAAGACCCAACCGAATCTGCCGCCAGCCTGGCGCTGACCCTGGCCATGCAAGCCTCTCTGGGGGCTTTTGATGACACCCTCCAGCTCGGTCGCCAGGGTTTGCTGACCATGCCTCAAGTTCAGTATTGGCACCCCCAGATGATGTGGTACGGCCCCAGCGGCATTGGCACCGCGCGTGGACTGACGGGCTTTGTCGATGTGCACCAGCTGCCTTTTCGCACCGCCTTTCCCAATGCACCGCAAGCCCCTAAAACGCAGGAGCGCCGGCTCGACGGCAAGAGCCACTACGTGCGCATTGGCGACGGCAAGTACTCAGCCACCGGCGGCTGGCCCAGCCGTTACCTGGACCACGTCGGCGCGGGTTGGTTGGGGCTGCCGGCCACTGGCCGGGCTGTGACCATGCGGGTGATGGATTTTTATGCAGCCGACCAAGGGCTGATTCGCGAAAACTGGGTGCCCATTGACCTCATCAACGTGCTGCTGCAAATGGACATTGATGTGCTGGCCCGGGTGCGAAGCCACTGCCGGGGCGCTGCGGCATGAGCACCGCGAGTCGGGTAAGTACCTATCTACAAATCGGTTCTTATAACGTACATTGCATACGTATGCAAAAACAATTCAATGATTTTTACTCTGGAGTTTTTCGCTCATGATTCGCTATCTCAAAAGAGGCAAGGATGCACAAGGTCGTGCGCAGGACGACGCCCAGGTGCGTGCCACGGTTGAGGGCATCCTCAAGGACATCGAGCAACGAGGTGATGAGGCGGTGCGTGCCTTCAGTCGCCAGTTTGACGGCTGGGACCCGGCCAGTTTTGTGCTGTCGCCCGATGAAATCAAAGCGGCCATTGCCAAGTTGTCGGCGCGAGAGATTGAAGACATTCGCTTCGCCCAGACGCAGATTCGCAACTTTGCCCAAGTGCAGCGCGACAGCATGCGCGATGTGGAGGTGGAAACGCTGCCCGGCGTGATCTTGGGGCACCGGCATATTCCGGTCAACGCGGCGGGTTGCTATGTGCCCGGCGGTAAATACCCCTTGATTGCCTCCGCCCACATGAGTGTGCTGACGGCCAAGGTGGCTGGTGTGAAGCGCGTGGTGTCTACCGCGCCGCCTTACCAGGGTGCGCCGCATCCTGCCATTGTGGCGGCCATGCACTTTGCGGGGGCCGATCAAATCTTGGTGCTGGGCGGCGTGCAGGCAGTGGCCGCCATGGCCATTGGCACCGAGTCGGTTGCCGCAGTGGACATGCTGGTAGGTCCAGGCAATATGTATGTGGCCGAAGCCAAGCGCCAGTTGTTTGGCCGCGTCGGCATCGACCTGTTTGCCGGCCCCACCGAGACCCTGATCATTGCCGATGAGTCGGTGGACGGTGAAATGTGCGCAGTTGACCTGCTGGGGCAGGCCGAGCATGGCCCCACGTCACCCGCGGTACTGCTGACCACCTCTGAAAAGCTGGCCCTTGACACCATGGCCGAGGTCACCCGCCAGTTGGCCATTTTGCCAACCGCAGGCATTGCCGCCAAAGCCTGGGAGGTGTATGGCGAGGTGATTGTGTGTGACACCGAAGCCGAAATGCTGGCCAAGGCCGACGAGATTGCCTCTGAGCACGTGCAGGTCATGACACGCGACCCCGATGTCTTTTTGAAAGGCATGACCAACTACGGCGCGCTGTTCCTCGGGCCCCGCACCAATGTCAGCTTTGGCGACAAGGTGATTGGCACCAACCACACCCTGCCCACCAACAAAAACGCCCGCTACACCGGGGGCCTGTGGGTGGGCAAGTTCCTCAAAACCTGCACCTACCAAAAAGTGCTGACCGATGAGGCCTCCGCCCTGGTGGGCGAATACTGCTCGCGCCTGTGCCACATGGAAAATTTTGCCGGCCACGGCGAGCAGGCCAACCTGCGCGTGCGCCGCTACGGCACGCGCGCCGAAGTGCCTTGGTACCAGCCGGTGCCCGCGCTTGACGGCGGTACGGCATGAAAGGGTCTCGCCCTGAACAGGCAGTGCTCACCCGCGACAACGACCTGACGCAAACAGCGGCGACCCGCGCCGTCGTGGAGGGCATGGTTGACGGCCTCAATGACCACGTGATTGACGGCATAGGCGCTTTCTTTGCGCCTGATTTCCGCTGGATGGGCAACGCTGGTTGTGGCACCAAACAAGGCCTGCGTGAATTTCAAGACAACTGGCAACGCCCGTTCCAGGCAGCCTTCTCCGACAAAGTCTGCATTGACGAGGCGCGACTGGTGCAGGGCGAGTGGATGGCCGCCTTTGGTCGCCAGGAGGCCACGCACAGCGGCGAGTTCATGGGCATAGCGCCCACCGGTAAACGGGTGGAGATTCGCTACATGGATTTCTGGAAAGTGGTGGACGGCAAGATCGTGGATAACTACGTCACGGTCGACTTTCCCCATGTGATGCAGCAACTCGGCGTGGACCCGTTCCAGGGTCAGGGATGGGAAGCCTTTGACCGTGGCGAACGTGTCGCTCCCCGCCCACTGACAGACAAGGGAGAGTCGGTTTGACGGGTGCGGCTAAATTGTTGACGCCCTCGTTTCGGCTCGATGGCAAGCGCGCTTTGGTCACAGGCGCCAGCCGTGGCATTGGCGAGGCTGCAGCCCACGCCCTGGCGCAGGCCGGCGCCGAGGTGACGCTGGCTGCGCGGTCTTTGCCCGAGTTGGACGCAGTGGCCCAGGCCATACGTGCGCAGGGCGGACGCGCCAAGACATTGCCGCTTGATGTCACCGACTCAAGCGCTGTGCAGCGCGACATTGCAGCGCAGGGGCCGTTCCAGATTTTGGTCAACAGCGCCGGCACCAACCGACCCGCCCTCCTGACCCAGACCAGCGATGAAGACCTGGACGCCGTTTTGCTGCTCAACGTCAAGGCTGCCTTCTACCTGGCGCGTGAAGTGGCGCGCGGACTGATCGCCGCCGGCATGCCAGGTTCATTGATTAATATTTCTTCTCAAATGGGGCACGTGGGTGGCCCCAAACGCACCGTGTACTGCGCCAGCAAGCACGCCATCGAAGGCTTGACCAAGGCCCTGGCCTGGGAGCTGGGCGGTCAGCAGATTCGCGTCAACTCGCTGTGCCCCACCTTCATTGAAACTGATATGACCCGCCCCATGCTGGCCGATCCCGAATTCATGACGCTGGTGCAATCGCGCATTGCCCTAGGCCGTCTCGGTCAGGTGCAAGACATCATGGGTGCCGTGGTATTTCTTGCCAGCGAGGCCTCGGCCCTGGTGACCGGCAGCGCCTTGATGGTTGATGGGGGATGGACCGCGCAATGAAAGCACAAGCGACTTCTTTGGACGTGGCGCGCTTGGCCGGGGTGTCGCAGTCGGCGGTGAGTCGCTGCTTCACGCCTGGGGCCAGTGTGTCCGAGCCCATGCGCCTCAAGGTGCAGAGTGCTGCGCACAAACTCGGCTACCAGCCCAATGCCCACGCCCGCAGCCTGATCACGGGACGCTCCCGCATCATTGGCCTGGTGTTGTCAAAAATCGAGAATTTGTTTTACCCAGTGGTACTGGAACGTCTGGCCAAGCGACTGCAACAAGACGGCTACCACCTGCTGATATTTGTCAGTGACAGCACCAATTCGGACGACTTGGTGGCCGAGATCCTGCAATACAACGTGGACGGCATTGTGCTGGGCGCCACCACGCTGTCGTCGGCCTTGGCGCAACGCTGCGCCGATGCCAGTATTCCTGTGGTGCTGTTCAACCGCGTGATGGCTTCAGGCAGCGCCGGTGCGGTCAGCTCGGTGCGCTCGGACAACGTGGGTGGCGGCTTCGAGATCGCCCGCTTTTTGGTGGCCGCAGGGCACAAGCGCATCGCCTACATTGCCGGGCGCGAAGATTCCTCCACCAACTTGGAGCGTGAGCGCGGCTTTCGCGACGGCCTGGCGCAGGCAGGCCAACGAATCTACGCACGCGCTGTGGGTAACTACGACGTGGCCCAGGCCCAACAGGCCGCCCGGGAACTCTTTGGCCAGACCGGCGACAGACCCGACGCCGTGTTTGTAGCCGGTGACCAAATGGCCATTGCCGTGCTGGACACGCTCCAGCATGAGCTGGGCCTGCGGGTGCCGCAAGATGTGTCCGTGGTGGGCTTTGACAACGTGCCCCAGGCCGCTTGGGAGTCTTACCAGCTAACCACCTTTGAGCAACCCGTGCAGCCCATGGTGGAAGCCACCGTGGAGCTGTTGCAAAGTTATTTGCGCCAAGAGCAAACACCGCCCAGCCGCAATGTGGTGGTGCCTGGCACGCTGGTGGTGCGTCGCTCCGCCAGAATTCCTGACCCTGGAGAGCAGCCATGAAAGGCTTTGACGCCGAATTTACCGACCTGGAGCATTACATCCGGGTCATCACCGAGCGCATCTGGGAAGGCCGCCGCATTGACGACATTGAGCGCTACTACAGCAGCGATTGCGCGGTGGAAACACCCGGCAGCGTGAGCGTAGGCATTGCGCCAGTCATTCAATCCACCCGCGACACACTGGCTATTTTTCCCGACCGTGAACTGCTGGCCGAAGATGTGCTGTGGTCGGGCGACGAAGAAGGGGGCTTTCTGTCCTCGCACCGCATTCTCTCGCCCATGACGCACCAGGGTGCCGGGCCTTTTGGTCTGCCCAGTGGACGCCGCTTGTACGCCCGCACCATTGCCGATTGCGTCTGCAAGGACAACCGCATCGTGCATGAGTGGCTGGTGCGCGACCAGGCCGCCATTGCACGCCAGATTGGTCTGCATGAACGCGAGTTGGCTCAGTCCTGGTTGGCTGAGCGCGGGCCCATCCGCAAACCAGCCATGCCGCCGGCGCCGCAGGGCTACCAGTCCCACGTGGCCGGCAGCGCCTTGGCGTTGTGCTACCGCGATCTGTACCTGGGTCTTTGGGAAACTGGCGTTCTGACCTCGCTCCAAAATGACCACGACCGTGCCATTACCTTGGCCGCTCCCGGTGGTCAGACGCTGCATGGCCACACCGATGTTCAAAATTTCTGGGCTCAATTGCTGCTGCCTTTTTCGCAGGCCGAGATCAGCATTGAGCATTTGACCGAGAACCACCGCCCCGAACGCTGTGCCGCTGTGGCCATGCGTTGGCGTGTTCAAGCCCTGCACACCGGGGCCGGTCGTTATGGCCCACCCACGGGAAAGCCCATTGAAATTTTGGGAATTTCGCATGCGGAATTTGTAGACGGGCGCATCGTTCGCGAATGGCTCTTGATTGATGACGTGGCGTTGTGGATGCAAATCCTCGCGCCGCATTCCTGAGGCTCTGACATGGCGCGCGTGCAACTTAACAATATTTCTAAGTCCTGGGGAAATGCCCTGGGCGTCAAGCAGATGTCGTTGGACATTGCCGACGGAGAATTTCTGGTGCTGCTAGGCCCCAGCGGCTGCGGCAAAACCACCACCATGCGCATGGTGGCCGGCCTGGAAGAACCCAGCACCGGTGAGATCTGGATTGGCGAGCGCTGCGTCAACGGCATGGAGCCCAAGGACCGCGACGTCGCCATGGTGTTCCAGAGCTATGGCCTCTACCCCAACATGACGGTGTACGAGAACATCAGCTTTCCCCTGCGCATTCGGGGCATACCGGCTGACCAGATCGACCCGGCGGTGATGAAGGCGGCCACACAAGTGGAGCTGACTGATTTCTTGGACCGAAAGCCCAAAGAACTCTCGGGCGGCCAGCGCCAGCGCGTGGCACTGGCACGTGCCATCGTGCGCCAGCCCAAGGTGTTTCTCATGGACGAGCCGCTGTCCAATCTGGACGCCAAGCTGCGCGTCACCATGCGCTCGCACATCAAGCACCTGCACCATGCGCTGGGTGTGACCACCATTTACGTCACCCATGACCAGATTGAGGCCATGACCCTGGCAGACCGCGTGGTGGTGATGAGCAAGGCCGAATTTCAGCAAATTGGCACGCCTGAGGCTATTTACAACGACCCCACCAACCTGTTCGTGGCCGGCTTCATTGGCTCGCCTGCCATGAACCTGATCAGCGGTGAGCTGCGCAACGGCGTGTTTGAAGCGCCTGGCGTGCACATCGCCGGTTTCGGCTCGGCCAACCATGCCCACGCGGTGTTGGGCGTGCGCGCTGAGGACATGGCCGTGGTGGCGCCCGAGCTGGCGCAAATCCGCGCCGAGGTCTTCAGCTTCGAGCTCACCGGTGACTCCACCTTGGTGATGGTGCGTTTGGGCGACCAAGTGGTGACGGCCCGTGCCGATAAGCACCACCGCGCCCACATTGGCGACGCCTGCGGCTTTGCGGTTACCGCAGACCGCTGCTACCTTTTTGATGGCCAGACGCAGAACCGGCTGCGTTTGCAAACCAATTAACCCGCCCGGATTTTTGGAGAATGACATGACACAACGTACCCTGCGCCGTTCCCTACTGGCCACAGCTGTTCTGCTGGCCACTTTGCCTAGCCTGTCGTATGCCCGCTGCGACAACTTGGCCAATACCAAACCCGGCGAAATCAACATCGTGGGCAATACCTTCCCAGCGCTGCAGCACATCGCCAAGGAGATGGAGTCTTGCACCCGTGGTGGTATCAAGGTGCAGTACAAGCTGGTGCCCTCGCCACAAAATGAGCAGGAAACCTTGCAGGCCTTTGGCTCTTCTGGCAAGTCGGCTTTTGACGCAGCCGTGGTCTCCATGGGCACTTTCACCAAGCTACAGAGCGCGGGTCAGCTGCAATCCATGACCGACCTGGTGAACAAGTACAAAGCCAAGTACAAAATTGAAGACAACATGCTGGTCAAGGTCAACGGCGAAGTGATGGCCATTGCCTTCATGCAAAACGCCCAGAACCTGTTCTACCGCAAAGACCTGTTTGACAAGCATGGCATCAAGGTGCCTGCCACCTACGCCGAGATGCTGGTGGCTGCCAAAACACTGAAAGAGAAAGAACCTAGTATTGAATTCCCCATCGCCCAGACCTTTGCCAAAGGCTGGGACAGCGCCACTGAATTCACAAATATATTTGCCGGTTACGGCGGTCGTTTTTTCAAACCCGGTTCTGCCGCGCCTGATTTCAACAGCGACGCGGGCGTGAAAGCCCTGGAAACCATGAAGGCCATGACGCCCTTCATGACGCCCAACTACCTGGCCTCGGGTTCGGATGACGTGATGAACCAGTACCAGCAAGGCAAGGCCGCCATGGGCGTGCTGTGGGCCAGCCGCGCCTCGCGCATGGACGACCCCGCTGCCTCCAAGATTGTGGGCAAAATGGAATTCACCGCTGCGCCAGCCGTGGTGGCGGGCGGCAAGTCGGCCACCCACATGTGGTGGGACGGCGTGGTGATGCCCAAGAACATAGGCGGCGACCGTGAAACCGTGTTCCAGGTGCTGATGGAAGCGCTGGATGAGGAAACCACTCGCAAGGGCAATGACCTCACCATCTGGGTGCGTTCCTCCTACAAACCCACACGCTTTGGTACCGGCGTGGCCGCCTCTGCCAAGGCAGGCGCACCGCAATGGCCCTCTGAGCCTTACTTTGGTCTGGCCCACGGCGAGATTGGCAAGATCATTCCAGACGTGATGACTGGCGCGCTCGCCCCCAAAGCAGCTCTCGATGCAGCAGCCTCGGCTTATGCCCGAGCCGCTGCTGAAAAGGGCTTCCTGAAGTAAGACCTGCGGCATGCGTTTCTCCTCCTTCCTGCGATTTGTTGCGCCTTCAGCGGCCCTGATGGTGCTGCTGCTGGCGATCCCGTTGGCGGTCACTTTTTACCTGTCGGTGCGTAACTGCACCATGCAGATGGAAGTGGTGACCGTCACCGAAACCAGCCCGTTTGGAGCGAAGGAGGTGACGACGCAGCGCGCCGTGATGGGGCCCGACGGTCGGGCATTGATTGCCTGTCGCTTTGTCGGGCTGGACTACTTCCGAAAAGTGCTGGGCCTGAGCACCGAGGACGCGGAGTCCGCTGTGGGCAGCGCCCCGCCTGATGCCAGTGGTGCAGGCGGCGTGTCGGCGGCTGGTTCTGCGGGTTCTTCTGCGGATACAGCTCAGCGTTCCACCGAGTTCTTGGGGGCATTGCGTTTTACGCTGCTCTACACCTTTGTCACCACGCCCTTTGTCTTGCTGCTGGGTTTTGCGCTGGCGCTTGGGGTTAACCAGGTGGGCAAGCGCTGGCGCCCGCTCTACATTTCGGCCTCATTGCTGCCCTTCATCATCACCCCGGTGGTGGCGGCGCTGTCCATCAAGTGGCTGTTTCGGGACAACGGCTTGGTGCCCTACTTTTTGTCGCAGTTTGGTATCTCGGTGTTCTGGATGGCGCAGGCCTGGTCGGCCCGCTTGCTGATTATTTTGTACGGCGTCTGGCACGTGGTGCCGTTTGCCTTCATCGTGTTTTATGCCGGCTTGCAGTCGGTACCGCAAGACAGCCTAGAGGCAGCGCGCATTGACGGCGCCAGCGCCTGGCAGCGAATGCTCTATGTCACCTTGCCGCACCTGGCCCCGCTGTTCGTGTTTGTGACCCTCATTCATTTGATGGACGCCTACCGGGTCTTTGAGCCGGTGATGGTGCTCACCCAGGGCGCTTTCACCACCAGCGTGCAGTACCTGACCTACTACATCCTGATTCAGGAAAACAACCCCTACAAGGCCAGTGCCGCTGCGGTGCTCACCACGGCTGGCATCGCCGTGCTGCTCATCCCCCTGCTGGTGCGTACCTGGAAAGAACAACGGCGCGGCGCCTGACCCTATGAAACTCTCCTCCCACAGTTCACGCCTGTTGCTGCATGCAGCGCTCTTTGTCTGGCTGGCCCTGGCTTGCTTGCCCATTGTCTGGACCGCCATTATTTCCTTGCGCCAGTACGTCGACGCCTTTTCAATTCCAGTGCGCTGGCTGGCGCCGGTGACGTTTGAAAACTACACCCGGCTGTGGATAGACAAGCAGTTCTACCGCAATTTTTTCAACACCGTGATCGTCACGCTGGGCACCGTCAGCATTTCACTCACGGTGGGTTGCCTGGCGGGCTACGCGCTGTCACGCTACCGCGGCGCGCTGGGCTTTTGGCTACTAATCACCGCCCTGGTGTTTCGCTCTCTGCCGCATTCCACCTTGCTGCCTTCGTTCTATGTCATTTTTGATGCGCTGGGCATTCGCAACGAATACTTCACCCTGATTCTGGTGTTGGTGGCGATCAACCAACCCTTCACCATCTGGATGTTGCGCTCCTTCTTTGTCAACATTCCACAAGAGCTTGACGAGGCCGCCCTGGTGGACGGGTGTACCCGCTTTGAGGCGTTCAGGCGCGTCATCATTCCTGTCATGTGGCCTGGCGTGGTGACCACCGGCCTGTTCAGTTTTCTGTTGGCCTACAACGATTTTCTGTTGAGCTCCTCGCTGGTCAATGCTGAAAAAATGACCATGCCTGCCGCCATTGCCAACGCTATTTCGGCCGATAGCGAAGCATTTTTAATGCAGGGCGTGGCCGGTGCGGTCAGCATCACCATCCCCTTGATTATTTTGGTTCTGGTGTTCCAGCGTCAGATTGTTTCTGGCTTGACGCAAGGTGCTGTGAAAGGGTGAGACTGACATGACGCACGCTATCCATGCCCGCAACAAAGCTGCATTGGCATTGTTGCGCGCAGCGCAGTACAACTACCAGCCAGACGCCGTGCGCGCCGCGCTCACCGCAGTTTTTTTGCCCAACGCTGCCGTGCATCTGGCCACCCCGTTTGAAGACCTGGACGGTCCCCAAGCCCTGTACGAGCAGGCCTATGCGCCGCTGCACCAGGCTATGCCTGACTTGGAGCGGCGTGACACCATTGTGTTGGCCGGTAACAGCGCGCAGGGCGAGCAGTGGGTCGGTTGCTGCGGCTATTACACCGGCACTTTCGTCAAACCTTGGCTCGATATTCCTCCTACCGGTCACCAGGTGGCCATGCGCTTTCACGAGTTCTACCGCATGCAAGACGGACGCGTGGTGGAGATGCAGGCCCTGTGGGACATACCCGAGCTGATGATGCAAGCCCGCGCCTGGCCCATGGCGCCCAGTCTGGGGCGCCAATGGCAGGTGCCCGGTCCGGCCACGCAGGACGGGCTGTTTCAGCAACCTCACGATGCAAGCCGGGCCAGCGCCAGTTTGCAGCTGGTGATGGACATGCTCACCGGTCTGTCGCAGCATGCCACGGGGGGCGTAGCCGCCATGCAACTTGAAAAATACTGGCACCCCCGCATGAACTGGTATGGCCCGGCGGGCATTGGCACCGGGCGCGGCATTGCCGGTTTTCGCCACTGGCACCAAATTCCGTTTCTCAACGGCATGCCCGACCGCCAAGGCACGGGCGGTCAAGGCGAATTTTTTGCTGAAGGCGATTACGTCGCCATCACTGGCTGGCCTAATATGCGCGCCACCCTCACCGGCGACGGCTGGATGGGCATTGCGCCGGCCGGTCAACAAATCACCCTGCGCAGCCTCGATTTTTGGCGCTGCGAAAACGGCCTGATTCGCGAGAACTGGGTCTTGGTCGACCTGTTGCATGTGTACCGGCAAGTGGGCGTGGACGTGCTGGCCCGCATGCGCGAATTCAACAAGGCGCGTGCCATATGCAACAGCCTAGGCAACAGTCTATGAACCAGTCCATGAACCCGCGCCCCGCGCTGATCATGTTGCCCGGCACGCTGTGCGACGGCCGGGTGTTTGCGCACCAGCGCCGCGCTTTGCGTGATGTGGCCGATGTTCACACGCTCGATTACCGCCAGTTGCGCCACCTCGACGATTGGGTTCCTGCCTTGCTGGAGCGCTTGCCGCCACGCTTTTCGCTGGCGGGTTTTTCATTGGGTGGCTTGTGGGCGCTGGAGATCGTGCGCCAGGCGCCGCACCGGGTGGAGCGTTTGGCCCTGATTGCCAGCAATGCACGCGCTGCCAGCGCCAAGGGTCGGCGCCACAGCGAAGGCCTGTGGCGGCTTTGGAAGCAGCGTGGGCCGCGTGCGGTGGTGCAGCAGGCATTGCCTAATTATTTTCACCACGTGCAGTGCCGGCGGGCGCATACGGCACTGGTGACTGACATGGCCGTGAAGACGCGCACCCCTGCCGCGCGTGCCGAGTTTGCCTGGGCGGCCAGCCGGCCAGCCGGGCTGCCGGCGCTGGCCGCATTTGACGGCCCGGTGCTGCTGGCCAGCGGCCAACAAGACCGACTGTGTCCACCGCCCTGGCAACAGGCCATGCACTTAGCCAGGCCGGATGCGCAGTGGCTGGAACTGCCGCGTGTGGGCCATTTCTTACCATTGGAGGCGCCAGCGCGCCTGAGCCAGGCCATGCGGCTGTGGATGCAGCGCTGACCCGCCATTTTTCATAAATCACCAAGAACACCTTATGTTGACTCAAGACCAGATCAAAGCCCGCTTCATCCCCTTCAGCAGTTTGCGCTACAGCACCGAGGCCTTCATTGACTACCGCATACCGGGGTGTGCGCCCAAGAAAAACTATGCCCTCATTGGCGCGGGTGTGTCGCAAAACCCGAACCAGCCGGTGAGCCTGCGCGAGAAGCATGGCTTTCAGGTGGGGGGCGTGGCCATGCCTGCGGGCAAGATCAACCCGCCCCACATGCATTTCACCGCCGAGGTTTTTATTTGCACCCAAGGGAACTGGAATTTGCATTGGGGTTTTAACCCCGAGGTCTTGAAGGCAGGCATTGAAGCCGGCGATATTGCCAGCATGCCGACCTGGATGTACCGCGGTTTTCAAAACGTGGGCGAAGACGAGGGTTTCATGTTCACCGCCCTGGGGCGTGACGACACCGGTGGCATTCTGTGGGGGCCCGACACCTTGGCGGCTGCTCGCGCCCAGGGCGTGCACCTGACGGAGGACTACCGCATCATTGACGAGCAACTGGGTCAGACCTGGAACGAGGCCGACCAACGGTTGGAGCCCATGACGACAGCCGAGATTTCTGCCTTGCGGGCCTGGACGCCGGCCCAGATGGCGCAACGCGTGGTGCGCTTTGCCGAGCTGGACTGGTCGGCCCACGCCTTGCTCGACAGCACCCTGCCCGGCTGCGGTGCGCAGTTGGCGCCGGTGATTGGCCTGGGCATGACGCAAGACCGCAACCATGCCGCCCCCATTGCCAACTCGCACGGCTTCTCTATCGAGTGGCTCAAGATTCCTGCAGGTGGACGCATGTCACGCCACCAGTTGGCTGAAAAACAGGTGCTGGTGGTGTACCAGGGCCAAGTTGATGTGGTGGTGGAAACACAAGAGCAGCCGCCAGCCCAGAATTCGCAGCCCGCCAGCGGCGTACCCGTGCACAGCTTGGCCACCAGCAGCCCGCAAAGCTGGGACAGTTTTGCCATGCCCGCACAGTGCTGGCGCAGTTACCACAACACCGGCCCAACAGATGCCGTGGTGCTGGTGATGACACCAGGCGATGGCCGCAAAACCATTCAGTGGTGCCCTGAGGTGCTGGCCGCCGCCGCGACGAACGACCAAGCCATAGACGCCAACGGCTTCGTCGCCCCCAAGCGTTTTGTGGACCGGTCGCAGCGCTGAATTAGGTTGGACTGAGACGTGCTTTTAGCCTGTACTTTAGGCCGGGCCGGGGTTCAGTTTGTGGAACCGTTATCCTGATGGACACTTGTTGAGTTGAAACCTTGAGGAGCACCCTGTGAACCCACCCGACCATTTTCGCCCCCTGGACACGCGCCTGGCCACCCTGTTGCGCGGCAAGCAGCAGCTGCGCGGTATCTTCAACGGCATTGCCTCGCCCGCTATTGTGGAGATGTGCGCGTTTGCCGGTTTTGACTTTGTCGTGATCGACAACGAACACGGCCCGGCCGGGTTTGAGACCACCGAGAACCTGCTGCGCACCGCGCGCGCCTGTGGCCTGCCGGCCGCTGTGCGCTGCCTGGAGCAAGACCTGGCCCGCACGCTCGACCTCGGCGCCGGCGCCGTGCAAGTGCCTATGGTCAACACCGCAGAACAGGCCCGCCGCTTGGTGCAGGCTGTGAAATACCCGCTGCCTGCCGGCGTGCCCGGCCTATCAGGGCAACGCGGCAGCGCATTCAGCACGCGGGCGGCCGGCTACGGCGCTTATGGCGGGCCCGCACACACCCAAGCCAGCAACGAAGGCGTGGCTCTGATTGTGATGATTGAAACCCCCGAAGGGGTAGCCAATGCCGCTGCCATTGCCGCCGTTGAGGGCGTTGACGCCGTCTTCATTGGCCCCAATGATTTGGCGCACAGCATGGGCCATGAAAACCGCTGGCAAGAGGCGCCGGTGCAAGCTGCTATTCGGCAAGCGGTGGAGGCCGTGGCGGCTGCCGGCAAGTGCCCCGGTGTGCTGGCCTTGAGCCCGGAAGATGAACAACGTTACGCCGCCTGGGGTGCACGGTTTTACTGCACCGTCACCACCGGCCTCATCACCCGCGCCTTCAAAGAGGCTGCGCAAGGCGGGCGGGCCGCGTTGAATTACTGAGCCGGGCGCTGCCCTGGCTTTTTATACCGTACTTAGTTCTGCTGCTCCAGCGTGTCTGGGTCTGGCCCATCGCCAATGGCGGCGCGGGTCAGGGCGGCTTGGGTTTCCAGCCATTTGCAAAACGCCTTGATTTCGGGCCGCTCGGCGCTGCGCGGCCCCACGATCAGCCAGTAGGCCAACGGCGAGTCCAGCCGCAGGCCCGGCAACACCTCCACCAAGTCTCCGCTGGCCAGGCTGTCGGCAATGAGGGGCAGGCGCGCCAAGGCCACGCCCTGACCGGTGAGCGCGGCCTGGGCTATCTGGTGCGCAAAGTTGAAATACAGCCAGCGTTTGGGCTGGGTGCGGGTGAAGCCATGCGTATCGAGCCAACGCCGCCAGGTGAGCCACGCCATGTTGGCGCTGCGGTGCGCATCGCTGGCTTCAATCAGGGCAAAGTGCTGCAGGTCTTCGCCTCCCTGCAACGGTGCCTGGCTTTTGAGCAGCCAGGGGCTGGCCACTGGGGTGAGTTGTTCTCCAAAAAGACGCTGTGCGCCCGCTGGTGTGCTGCTGGGCTGGGTGTAGCGCAAGGCCAGGTCCACATCGCAAGTATCCATGTCCACCGGCACGTCGGAGGCATCAATGCGAAAGTCGATGCCGGGGTGCCGGCTTTGAAAATCTTCCAGCCGGGGTATCAGCCACATGGAGGCAAAGGAGGCGGTGGTGGTGAGGGTGACGCTTTGTCGCCCAGCGTGGCGCCGCAGGTTTTGCACGGTGCTATCGAGCTGGGCCAGCGCGGGCCGCACCGTTTGCAGCAGTTGCGCTCCGGCGCTGGTGAGTTCCACGGCACGGGTGTGGCGCAAGAACAGGCTGACGCCCACGTCGTCCTCCAGCGCCTGGATTTGCCGGGTGACTGCGCTTTGGGTCAGTGACAGATCATCGGCGGCGGCGCGAAAGCTCAGGTGCCGGGCGACCGCCTCGAAGGCGCGCAGGTGGCCCAAGCCGATGGTACGGGTGCGCAACCGTTGCTCAGGGTGTGCCACGGGCAGGTCCTTTTTTTGCGGCGCTTGTCTTTGATGTGGATTGCGGCGTTCTAGGTTTTTTTACAGCCTGGGCATGGCGTGCGGTCAAGGCGGCTTGCAGGGCCAGTCGGGCCCAGGGCGCCATCAAGGCGGCTGACTCCATGGCCTCGTCGGGGGCGCTGTAGTAGTTCAGGTGCACCGGTTTGCTTTTGGCATGGTAGATAAAGCGCTCGCAACCCGCCGCCTCAAAGTGCCCCTGAGAATCGCTGTCGGCCTTGAGCCAAAGTTTTTCGCCGGCGCCCAGGTCTACCAGCAGCGCCAGCGTGAGGCCGTCGGTGCTGATGCCGTAGCCGCCAAACATGCGCCGCGCCACACAGGGGCCAGCGGCGTGCAGCAGCTCGCAGCAGTAGCGGGCAAATTCTGGAGTGGGGGAGGCCATGGCTTAACCATAGCATTGAAAACATTCTGCGGGCTATGCCGCGTGGCGATGAACGCTCAGGGCTTGGTCAGGTGCAGGGCGCGCAGGTCTACTTCGTAGTCTTTGAGCCGCTCGACTGCATGGCGTTTTTGTGCGGTGCTGGTGCTGTTGTGCAGCTGGGCCAGAACCTGGCAATACTCCTGTCTCATTTTGTCCATGTAGGCGGCATAGAGCGGGTCGGGTGAGTTCAGGCTACGCTGCAGCAGGCCCTGCACCTCGGTCTTGCTTTGAGCCGGGCTCAGGCCGCCGGCTTGTATCAGGCGCAAGGTGCGCAGCAGGTCTTCTTGGCGGCGACGCGATTCGCGCAGGCTCAGGTCGGGGTTGAAAATCGAGGTTTCCATGCCGGCACGCAGCACCCCCACTTGTGCGCTGTTCAGGCTGCCGTAAATCATCTCGGTACGGTCCACCCATCGCTTGACGCGCACCTCACGTCGCTCCGACGGCGTGCCGTCAAGCCATTCATCGCGCAATTTTTGACTGCCCTTCTCGAGTTGCCGGGCCAGTTCCTGCAATTGCTTGGCCTTGAAGCTGGGCGCCATAGCCGCAATGGGCGCCTCCAGTTGGTCAACAAGCGTTTGCACACGGGGCTGCAAGTCGGTGTAGACCTGGCACATTTGTTCGGCACTGATGGGCGCTGCGACCATCACTTGCAATTGGGACAGCGTTTGTGCGTAGAGCGGCAGCTCTTCCTGGCGGTGTTTGGCCAATAGCGTGGCCAGTTGGGCGCGTACCTGCGTCGTCTGGGTGCTGTCAAAGTCCACGTAGCTGTCTAACCACCAGTAACTCAGGGTGGGCAGTTGGTTGTAGCCCAGCTTGACGGCGCTGCAACCGGGCAGCACAAAGAGCGCCAGGCACAGACTGAGCCAGCCGATAATGCTTCGCAGAGAAAGCCATGAACAACGAGAACGGGTAAAAAAAGGCATGAATCACACACTCAATAACAACGGAGCCACCGCCTTGGAGGTGGTCATTATGGCTGCGGGCAAGGGCACGCGCATGAAGAGCCAACTGCCCAAAGTGTTGCACCTTTTGGCTGGGCGTGCACTGTTGCGCCATGTGGTGGACACGGCGGCCCAGTTGGCGGCGCGCCAGGTGGTGGTGATCACCGGCCACGGGGCTGACCAGGTAGAGGCCAGCTTGGTCTCTATGGCCCCTAGCGCAGATGAAGCCAGCGTTGCCCTGCCCATTCAATGTGTGCGCCAGGAGCCGCAACTTGGTACCGGCCACGCCGTGCAGCAGGCGCTGCCGCTGTTGGCCGACGACGCGCTGGTGCTGGTGCTCTCGGGTGATGTGCCGCTGACCCGGGCCGACACCTTGCGCCAGCTCATTGCCGCCAGCCAAGCCAGTGATACCAACAACAGCAAAGACAGCGGCCGCCTGGCGCTCTTGACCCTGGACATGGCCGACCCCACGGGTTATGGGCGCATCGTGCGTGAGGGCGAGGCCGTGCAAGCCATTGTGGAGCACAAGGACGCCACCCCCGAGCAGCGCGCGCAGCTGCGCGAGGTCTACAGCGGCATCATGGCGG
This sequence comes from uncultured beta proteobacterium, assembly GCA_903960915.1. GTDB lineage: Bacteria > Pseudomonadota > Gammaproteobacteria > Burkholderiales > Burkholderiaceae_C > Rhodoferax. Next base: position 7,961 of record CAJCCO010000004.1, on the reverse strand, counting down.
TGCCGGCGCGCTGGCTCAAAATCTGGCTGGCGCGGCTGGATAACCGCAACGCCCAGGGCGAGTACTACCTGACCGATATTGTGAAATTTGCCGTGGCCGATGGGGTGTCCGTGGTGGCCCACAAAATCAGCGCGGCGGTGGAGGTGGCGGGGGTTAACAGCCCGGTGCAACTGGCAGAGTTGGAGCGCGCGTTTCAGCAGCGCACCGCGCTGGAACTGATGGAGCAGGGCGTGCGCCTGGCCGACCCCGCGCGGTTGGATGTGCGCGGGCAACTGAACTGCGCGCAGGACGTGTCCATTGATGTCAATTGCGTGTTTGAAGGCCGGGTGCGCCTGGGCGAGGGTGTCAAGATTGGCGCCCATTGCGTGATTGCCAACTGCGTTATTGAGGCTGGCGCCGTGGTTCACCCCTTCACCCACATTGACGGCGAAAAGCTGGGCGTGACGGTAGGCGAGGGCGCGCTGATCGGCCCGTTTGCGCGGCTGCGCCCTGGTGCCCAACTGGGCGCGCAGGTGCACATTGGTAATTTTGTTGAGGTTAAAAATTCCACCCTAGCACGTGGCGCCAAAGCCAACCACCTGGCCTACCTGGGCGACGCCACCGTGGGTGAGCGCGTCAACTACGGCGCAGGCAGCATCACCGCCAACTACGACGGCGCCAACAAGCACCGCACCGTGATTGAAGCGGACGTGCACGTGGGCAGCAACTGCGTGCTGATTGCGCCCATCACCCTGGGGGCGGGAGGCACCGTAGGCGGCGGCTCTACCGTGACCAAAGACACCCCGCCCGGCGCCCTCACCGTGGCGCGGGGCAAGCAGGTGACGGTGGCCAACTGGACGCGGCCGCAGAAAAAACCCAAGTAAACGCGGCGGGGCCTAGAGCGGCAGCGGCACCCGGGCGCCAAACTTGCTGCGCTTCAGGCTGAAAAAAGTTTTCACATTGCGCACATTCGCATCGGCCGTGAACAGGCGCTGCGCCATAGCCAGGTAGTCAGGCATGTGGGCCACCTGCACCACCAGGCAAAAGTCTGGCCCGGGCGACACCCGGTAGCACTGCTGCACCGCGTCATCCACCAGCACGCGCTGCTCAAAGGCATCCAGCGCCGCCTGGTCTTGCCGGTCCAGCGTAATTTCTACCAACGCACACAAACCATGGCCCGCCACCGCAGCGAGCCGGTCTACGCTGAGCACCGCAATTTGCCGCTCAATCAAGCCCGCCTCGCGCAAGCGCTTGACGCGGCGTAGGCAGGTGGGGGGCGAGATGTTGAGCAGTTCGGCCAGCGCCTGGTTGTTCAGCGAGGCGTCTTGCTGCAGTTGATTGAGCAGTTGCAAGTCAACCGCATCTAGTGTTATTTGTTCCATTTATAGACTTTAAATGAAATATTTACTCAAGATACGCTTTGTGTGAAATTATTGGTTGAATTTCGTTAAATATTGAACGCATATTTCTTACACCCCCGCTTAACATCAACACTCTTATTTTTGGAGAGTTTTATGTGTGGCATCGTCGGCGCCGTCTCAACCCGCAACATCGTTCCCATTCTGGTGCAAGGCCTGGCCCGGCTGGAATACCGGGGTTACGACTCATGTGGCGTAGCGGTTTACGCCAAGGGCTTGCAGCGGGCCCGCAGCACCTCACGCGTGGCAGAGTTGCAGGCACAGATTGGCGCTGAGCATCTGGAAGGCAGCACCGGCATTGCCCACACCCGCTGGGCCACGCACGGCGCCCCTGTGGTGCACAACGCCCATCCGCATTTCAGCCATGGCACCGGCGCCGAGGCGGCCAGCCGCCCTGGTCGCATTGCGCTGGTGCACAACGGCATCATTGAAAACCACGACGAGTTGCGCGCTACCCTGCAGGCCAAAGGCTATGTGTTTCTGAGTCAGACCGACACTGAGGTCATCGCCCACCTGATTGACAGCCTGTATGACGGCGACCTGTTTGATGCCGTCAAGACCGCGCTGGCCCACCTGCAAGGCGCCTACGCCATTGCCGTGTTTTGCAAAGACGAGCCCCACCGCCTGATTGGTGCGCGCGCTGGCTCGCCTTTGATACTGGGCGTGGGCAAAGACGGGCAAGAGCACTTTCTGGCCAGCGATGCCATGGCCCTGGCCGGTGTGACCGACCAGATCGTCTACCTGGACGAAGGCGACGTGGTGGACCTGCAACTGGGCAAATACTGGCTGGTGGACCAACAGCACCAAGCCGTTGCCCCCGCACAGCGTCCGGTCAAAACCGTGCAGGCGCACAGCGGCGCGGCCGAACTGGGGCCGTACCGCCACTACATGCAGAAAGAAATTTTTGAGCAACCCCGCGCCATTGCCGACACGCTGGAGGGCGTGGAAGGCATCGTGCCTGAGTTGTTTGAAGGCAGCGCCAGCGCCGCGCGCGTGTTCAAAGACATCGACTCGGTGCTGATTCTGGCCTGCGGCACCAGCTACTACAGCGGCTGCACCGCCAAGTACTGGCTGGAGAGTATTGCCAAAATTCCGACCCAGGTGGAAGTGGCCAGCGAATACCGCTACCGCGACTCGGTGCCCAACCCGCGCACCCTCATCGTCACCATCACCCAAAGTGGCGAAACCGCCGACACCTTGGCCGCCCTGCGCCACGCCCAAAGCCTGGGCATGACGCACACCCTCACCATCTGCAACGTGGCCACCAGCGCCATGGTCCGCGAGTGCGAGTTGGCCTACATCACCCGCGCCGGCATAGAGATTGGCGTGGCCTCCACCAAAGCCTTCACGGCGCAACTGGCCGGCCTGTTCTTGCTGACACTGGCGCTGGCGCAAGCCAAAGGCCGCCTCAGTGACGCCGAGGAAGCGCGCCACCTCAAAGCCATGCGCCATTTGCCTGCCGCCCTGCAAGCCGTGTTGGCGCTGGAGCCCCAGGTGATGGCCTGGGCCGAAGACTTTGCCAAGAAAGACAACGCCTTGTTTTTAGGCCGTGGCCTGCACTACCCGATTGCCCTGGAAGGCGCTTTGAAGCTGAAGGAAATCAGCTACATCCACGCCGAGGCTTACCCTGCGGGCGAACTCAAACACGGCCCGCTGGCGCTGGTGACCAGCGCCATGCCGGTGGTCACCGTGGCGCCCAATGACGCGCTGTTAGAAAAGCTCAAAAGCAATATGCATGAAGTGCGTGCCCGCGGCGGCGTGCTCTACGTGCTGGCCGACGCCGACACCCGCATTGAGAGCGGCGAAGGCCTGCACGTCATCCGCATGCCCGAGCACTACGGCGAACTCTCCCCCTTGCTGCACGTGGTGCCCCTGCAACTGCTGGCCTACCACACCGCCTGCGCCAAAGGCACCGATGTGGACAAGCCGCGTAATCTGGCTAAGAGCGTGACCGTGGAGTAATTCACCCGTACAAGTTGGCCCGAGACTATCATCCCGCCCATGCCAGAAAGCAAGCTAACGACCCCGCACCTGCGCAGTACCGCAGACGAAGACCTTTCGCCACTGGCGCCTTTTCGCTCACCCGTGTTTTCGCATGCTGTGGACCACCTGGCTCATGGCCAATATTTGCATGTGGATGAGCGACGTGGCGGCGGCCTGGATGATGGCCTCGCTGGCAGCTACGCCTTTGTGGGTGGCTCTGGTGCAAACAGCCGCCACTTTGCCTATGTTTTTGCTGGGTTTGCCCAGCGGGGCGCTGGCTGACATTCTGGACCGCCGGCGTTACTTTCTGGCCACCCAGTTGTGGGTGGCGGTGGTGGCGAGTTTGCTGAGCCTGACGGTGTTTCTGGGCGTGCTGTCGCCCCCGCTTTTGCTGGCGCTGGTGTTTGCCAATGGCATCGGCCTGGCGATGCGCTGGCCGGTGTTTTCGGCCATCGTGCCCGAGCTGGTGCCGCGTCCGCAACTGCCTGCGGCGCTGGCGCTCAATGGCGTCACGATGAATGCCTCGCGCATTATTGGCCCGCTGGTGGCCGGTGCGTTGATTGCCAGCGTGGGCACGGTGTGGGTGTTTTTGCTCAATGCCGTGCTGTCATTGATAGCGGCCGTGGTGATCATGCGCTGGCGGCGCCAGCACAAGCCGCATCCGTTGGGGCGCGAGCGGCTGGTAAGCGCCATGCGCATTGGCTTGCAGTACGTGTCGCAGTCGGCGCACCTGCAGGGCGTGGTGCTGCGTATTGCGGTCTTTTTCTTCAGCTCCACCGCGTTGGTGGCCCTGTTGCCCTTGATAGCCCGCGGCCTGCACGGTGGCGGTGCGGGTACGTTCACGGTGTTGCTGGCGGCCATGGGTTCGGGTGCCATTGTTGCGACCTTGTTTTTGCCCCGCTTGCGCCGACAGTTGTCGCGTGACGCGCTGGTTTTGAGCGGCGCGGCCCTGCAGTCGGCCGCCATGCTGGTGATCATCAGCGTGCCTGAGCTGTGGGTGGCCATTGTGGCCATGACCTTGGCCGGAGCGGCCTGGATCAGCACCGCCAACACCTTGAGCGTGTCGGCCCAGATGGGCTTGCCCGACTGGGTGCGGGCGCGCGGCATGTCGATGTACCAAATGGCCATCATGGGCGCCAGCGCGGCGGGCGCGGCGGTGTGGGGCCAAGTGGCAACGCTTACCAACGTGCGCCTGAGCGTGGGCGTGGCGGCGGTTTTGGGCCTGGTGGCCATGGCCCTGACCAACCGGCTGATGCCCGGCCACGGCATGGTGGAAGACTTGACGCCCTCCAAAGTGTTTCAAACCCCGCAGGCCGATGCGCCACCGGCCCAGGGCCATGTGATGGTGATGATTGAGTTCCGTATTGAGCCCGAGCGCGCGCAGGAATTTCGCGCCCTGATGCAGGAAAGCCGGAGCAGCCGCATTCGCCATGGCGCGGTGTCCTGGGAGTTGCTGCAAGACATCAACGACCCGGGCCGCTTTGTCGAAATGATTGAAGACGAATCCTGGACCGACCACCTGCGCCGCTTTGACCGCGTCACCAGCGCCGACGTGGCCCTGCGTGACCGCAAGCTGGCGTTTCATATTGGCGAGTCACCCCCGCTGGTGACGCGCAGCGTGATGGAAACCTCCAGAAAATCTGTCTAGCCCGTGCCAGGGAGATTACCCCGGTTCACAGCCTTTAAGCTATCCACACCACCCCGTTCAAACTGGGTGAATTTTTCAAGACCTTGTATGCCCATGCACACCACCGCACTCGTTTTATTCTCTGGAGGCCAAGACTCCACCACCTGTCTGGCGCTGGCTTTGTCCAAGTACGAGCGGGTGGAAACCATTGCCTTTGACTACCGCCAGCGCCACCGCGTGGAGCTGGACGCGCGGGTGCAGGTGCTGGCAGAGATCAGGCGCCAATTTCCGCACTGGGCGCACAAGCTGGGGCAAGACCACCTGCTGGACCTGGCGGTGCTGGGGGAGGTGAGCGACACCTCGCTCACGCGCGACACCGCGTTTCAAATAATAAACAACGGCTTGCCCAACACCTTTGTGCCCGGGCGCAACCTGCTGTTTTTAACGCTGGCCGCAGCGGTGGCTTACCGGCGTGATTTGCAGGTCATCATGACCGGCGTGTGCGAGACCGATTTTTCCGGCTACCCGGACTGCCGCGACGACACCATGAAGGCCATGCAGCTGGCCTTGTCGCTGGGCATGGACAAGCGGTTTTTGATAGACACCCCGCTGATGTGGATTGACAAGGCCGAGACCTGGGCGCTGTCCTATGACCTGGGCGAGCGCTACGCGCCAGGCAGTGGCCAGCAGTTGCTGGACCTGATGGTGGAGCACACCCACACCTGCTACCTGGGCGACCGCGAGCACCGCCATGCCTGGGGTTATGGCTGTGGCGAGTGCCCGGCTTGTGTGTTGCGCGCGCGGGGTTACGAGCGCTTCGTGGCCACGGTGGCCACGGTGTAGAGCGCGGCGTTGCCTGCTGCTTGTTTCTCCAGCGTCCACCGCTGCGCGTGAAACGCCGCCACTGAGGGCCGGTGTGCAATAGAAATCAAGGCGCCGCCATTGGCTTTTACCAGGGCTAGCAAGCGCTGGTAGAGCGTGTGTTCGGTGCTTTCATCGAGCGCACTGGTGGCCTCGTCGGCCAGCACCCACTGCGGGTTTTTCAGCAACACGCGGGCAATGGCCAGGCGCTGCTGTTCGCCGCCAGACAGGGTTTGGCTCCAGGCATCGGCGGTGTCTAACTGGCTGGCCAGCTCGGGCAGCAAAGCGTCTGCCAGGGCTTGTTGCAACTGCGCGTCGGAGTAGCTGGACGCCAGGCCGGGGTAGGCCAGCGCGTCGCGCAAAGGCCCGTTGGGAAAGTAGGGCCGCTGCGCCATGAACATGGTGTTGGCCGGGCGCACCACCTCGCCTGTGGCATACGGCCAGATACCCGCCAAGGTGCGAAACAGGGTGGACTTGCCGCTGCCTGAAGGCCCTTGCAGCAACACGCTGTCGCCGGCGCTGGCGTGCAGCGCCTGGTTGGCCAGCAAGGTGGCGCCGCCGGGCAGGCTGACCGTGAGGTGTTGCACATCGATGGCGGTGGCATCCATCGTTTCAGCCAACTGCGCCCCTTGGCCCAGGCTGGCCAGCGTCTGAAAAGAGGCTTCAAAACTGGTGAGCCGGTCGGTGGTGGCGCGCCAGCTCGCCAGGTTGGGGTAGCTGTCTACAAACCAGCTCAAGGCGCCTTGCACCTGGCCAAAGGCGCTGGCAATTTGCATCAGCGCGCCGAGTTGAATGGCGCCGCTGAAAAAGCGCGGTGCCGCCACCACAAACGGAAACACCACGGCGGCCTGGCCAAAAAAGCTGGTGAACCAGACCAGGTTTTTTTGCGCCTTGATCAGTGCCAGGTAGTTGCCCAGCACTTTGGAAAAACGCAGGTCGAGTTGCACCCGCTCGGCGGCCTCGCCCCGGTCCAGCGCAATGGCTTCGCTGTACTCGCGCACGCGCACCATGTGGTGCCGAAAATCGGCCTCCGCCCGCTGCTGCTGAAAATTCAGCGCAATTTGCGGGCGCCCAATGTAATGCGTTAGCAGGCTGCCCGCGGCACAGTACAACACCGCCATCCAAACCATAAAGCCCGGAATGTTGTAGCTGCTGCCCGCCAGCGTGAACGCAAACCCGCCCGACAGACCCCACAAAATGCCGACGAAACTGGCCAGCGTCACCACCGCGTTGAGCAGGCCCATGGTGAGCGAGATGGTGTAGCTGCTGAACTGGTTGATGTCCTCCTGAATGCGCTGGTCCGGGTTGTCGGGGTGGCGCGCATCGCCGTTGGCGCTGGGGCTAAAGCGGTTGAGCTCCAGCTTGTAAAACGCCTGGTTGGACAACCAGCGCTGCAGGTAATGCCCGGTCATCCAGGCACGCCAGCGCATCTCCAGCAACTGCGTCAGGTAAAACTTGTAGACCGCGATGATGATGAAAGCAAACGCCAGGTAAGTGAAACGCCCAAGCTGCGTCCAGAACACCGCTTCGTTCTTGTCTTGCAGCGCGTCGTAAAACAGCTTGTTCCAGTCGTTGAACAACACCGCCATGTAGACCAGCCCCAAGTTCAAAACCACAATAGCCGCCAACAACCCACGCGCCTGCCATTTGTGGTCAGACTGAAAGTAAGGCTTGGTCAACGCCCAGGCCTGGCGACTGAAATGCTTGAAGGCCTGCAGTTTGGTGGGAGTGGGCATGGGTGTGGTGGTGTGTTGCTTTGGCAGGGCTAGCATAGCGTGGTGGGGTCGATAACCTGGATTGCCACGTATCAGCCTGTCCTGAGCCTGTCGAAGGGCTCGCAATGACGAGAAGCCCGTCACTGCGTGGCCGTTAGGCCGTGGCAGTCCATGTTTGAGTGCCAACAGACTGGAGTGCCACGCTTCGCTCGCAATGACGGGCAGGGTGATTGACACGCTTTAGCCTGTCCTGAGCTTGTCGAAGAGTTTGCTATGACGAGAAGCCCGTCTCTGCGAGGCCGTTAGGCCGTGGCAGTCCATGTTTTAGTGCCAACAGACTGGATTGCCACGCTCTAGCCTGTCCTGAGCTTGTCGAAG
>CAJCCO010000003.1 GCA_903960915.1 uncultured beta proteobacterium | reverse complement strand
GCGCCCACCCTTGTCGTAGCACCACCTCAGCGCCCGGCGCTGCGATGGCAGCCTTTGGAAGTTCAAATCAACAGCGCAACCGTAGGGTCCTGGGTTTTGCTTGAACGCAACGGCGAACTCATGGCCAGTGAAAGCATGCTCGAAAATTGGCGAGTGCGCCCACCGCCCATTGGAGAAGCCTTCGAACACTTGCAAGACCGTTGGTACCCGCTGTCTGCCTTGGCCGGATTCAGTGCGCAATTTGACAAAGTTGAGCAAGCACTCCATCTAGAGTTTTCGGCCGAAGCCTTTCAACTCTCAAGCCTAGAACCAAGCGAGATGAAATTGCAAGCCCCAAGCCCCGCTTTGTGGGCTGGCTTTGTGAACTACGACTTGTCTTTGTCTCAACAAGACAGCAGCGCGTCCCCAGCATTGCGCAACGCGGCTGGGCTGTGGGAATTAGGCTTAAGCAGCCCTTGGGGCTTACTCACCAGCAGCCACGTGTTGCGGCAGTTGAACTCCACCGATGGGCTAGAGCAGCGTGAACACGTTCGGCTAGAAACCACCTTCAACCGGGACTTTCCGCAGTACCAATTGTCGCTGCGTCTTGGCGACAGCAACACCTCTGGTGAGGCCGGTAGCCGAGCGGTTTTCTTTGGTGGAGTGCAAATAGGCCGTAACTTCAACCTACGACCTGGCTTTGTCACACAGCCCGTTCCCATTCTGAGTGGTGCAGCCACCAGCCCGAGCACGGTGGAGCTGTATGTGGATGGGGCACTGCGCCAGGTGTCGCGCGTGCCCAGTGGGCCATTTACCCTGCAAGACCCCAGCCTGTTAGGAGTAGATGGACAAGTGAGCCTGGTGGTGCGCGATGCTTTGGGACGCGAGACGGTGATGTCGCAAACCCTGTACCGCAAAGCGCAACTGCTGGCACCGGGCTTGAGCGACTGGACGATAGAAGGTGGGGCCTTGCGCTACCAACTGGGAACCGCCACCTCTTACTATGGGGAAAATTTTGTATCTGGCCATTGGCGTCAAGGCTGGTTGCCTGGGCTGACGGTGCTGGGCCAAGCCCAAGGCAGCCGCGAATTGCAAAATGCACGCGCAGGGGCGATCGTCGGGCTGCCCGCTGGTTGGCTGCTCGAAGTGGTGGGCGCGTACAGCGAAAGCACGCAGGCCGGGTCGGGGCTGGAAAAAAGTTGGGGCTTGCAGTACCAGCACGCAGGCTTGTACCTGCATGCTCAAACTGTGCACAGCCAAGACAGCTACCGTGCGCTGGGGTTGATGACCTCCCCCAACCACCGTAGTCAGGACACGATTTCATTAGGCCTACCGATCTCAAACGCATCAAATCTGGCTTTCAGCCTGGCGCGGGTACGAGATCAAAATACTTACACGATCGAGACACGCTCACTCGTTTACAGCCACCAAGTCGGGCCTGGACGCCTGAACCTGAGCCTCACACAAGTGCAAGGCGCACGCCAGGGCTACAGTCATATGCTGTTGTGGACCATGCCCTTGGGCCCCTGGGCCCCACGGACCAATGTGCAGGCCTTTGTCAGTCAGCGCGATGAACAAACGATGTTCTACGCAGGCATGAGCAAGGAGCCCAGTCCGCAGGCGCCTTGGGGCTGGCGGCTGCTCAACAGCCAAACCGCTGGCGCGACCGCGCAAGAGCTGGGGCTTTACCACTTGGGCCAACGTACGCAACTGCAGGCCGACCTCAAGCTCAGTGACAACGCGCAATTTGGCCGCCTGAGCCTGCAAGGGGCCTGGGTGGTGGTGGACGGCGATGTGTACGCAACCCCGCAAAGCAATAGCAGCATGGCGTTGGTAGAGGTGCCAGGCCTGGCCGATGTGGGCGTGGGTTTGCATGGGCGCGTTCAGGCTTACACCGATGCACGAGGCCGCGCCTTGATCACCCAGTTGCAACCCTACAACAACACCATCACGCTCAACGCCAACGATCTGCCCATTGGCGCTGAGATCGATAACATTTCTATTGAGGTCTTGCCGCCTCAACGTAGCGCCATCAAGGCCCATTTTCCGGTGCGCACTGGCCAGTCGGCTTTGCTCAGGCTTGTGCAAGATGACGACACCGAGGTGCCTGCTGGAGCGCAGCTGCGCATCGTGAACGACATCGACCCCGCCCGGGTGTTTTATGTGGCACGCAAAGGCCAGGTGTTCGTCACCGGTTTGGCGCAAGACAACCGCTTGCAAGTGCGTTTTGGCGAGAAAGCCTGCACGTTGAAGTTGGCTGTACCTAGCCCCAATGCACAAACCATTTGGCGCCCGCCGCCCCAAACCTGCAAAGAGGTGCAACCATGAAAGAAATGAGATTGGGAGGGTTTTTGCACCGCTTGCCCACGGGGCTAGTTTTGTGTGCGGTGCTCTTCGGCCTGTTGGCAAGCCCACAAGCGCAAGCTGCTTACAGCTGCAACCTGAGCAGCACATCCGTTCAGGGGATTTACAGTTCGGCCAGCAACCTCGACTTGTCTGGCACAGTCACCGTGTCGTGTACACGCGCACTGACCGACCCCAACACCTACAACTACGCTATCACCCTTGACAATGGCGTGAGTGGCACCTCGCGCCGCCTCTATCGCCATGGCGGCAGCAACATCAATGCTTCACGTATCAACCACAGCATCAGCCGAATTTCTTTTGGCGGCACGAATTGGAGCACCAGTACCAATGCCGTGACCGGTACGCTCAATTTTGGCAGCGGCACCAGCACAACAGCCAACCGCACTTATTTTTTGCGCGTGGCAAGCGGACAAACCGGCAAAACCGTCGGCATTTATGACGATGTGCTGGCCTTCAGCCTGCGCCAAGGCAGCGCTACGGGAGCGGTGATAGCTACCTCCACCATCACGCCTACGGTCAGCATCCAGAGCGCCTGTTTTGTAGGCACTTTGGGCGCAGGCAACTTTGCTGCGCCCGGCACGGTAGCGCCTAGCACCTTGACGCTGAACTACACCTCGTTTTCAAGTATTGCGGTGAGCAGCAGCATGGCGTTCACCATGGACTGCACCCAAGGCACACCCTACACCTTGAGCCTGAGCCCGGCCAGCGGCACCTTGCTTGGCTTGCCCTATAGCCTGAGCCTGAGCAGCAGCTCCGGTACAGGCAGCGGCTTTGCGCAGAGCGTGACCGTCACCGGAACCATCCCAGCGGGTCAATCGGGTAATTGTGCGCTGGCCAGTTGCAGCGCGACCCAAGCCACCACCGTGACCATC
>CAJCCO010000002.1 GCA_903960915.1 uncultured beta proteobacterium | reverse complement strand
GGAGTGGACGGGACTCGAACCCGCGACCCCCGGCGTGACAGGCCGGTATTCTAACCAACTGAACTACCACTCCTGGTAGTGATAACGTTTGCTCTTTCGAGCCAAGCCGCCTGTTCTTTCGAACCGGCCGGCAAATCTGTGAAGACCTGCCTTGTTACCGACTTGTACCTTGTTCATCAGGTGATGAATTTGGCGACCCCACGGGGATTCGAACCCCGGTACTCACCGTGAAAGGGTGATGTCCTAGGCCTCTAGACGATGGGGTCATAACCTTTGGACTTCCGTCTCAACACACAAGATTTTTCAATCTTGCTTCAAAAATTTTGGTGGAGATAAGCAGGATCGAACTGCTGACCTCTTGCATGCCATGCAAGCGCTCTCCCAGCTGAGCTATACCCCCAAAACCCAAGTGTTTAGCTTGGCTACCTGCAGGTTTCAATCTACAGGTAATCTCAATTTCCGAGCCTCGAATTATAGCCTGAATATTCAGGCACCACGCAATCGCGCAATTACTTTTTCTCTTTCGCTCAGTTCCAGCACGGCATCCAGCGAGGGGGTCTGGGCGGTGCCCATGACCAAAACGCGCACCGGCATGGCCAGCTGCGGCATTTTCAAACCACAGGCGGCAAGCACTTCTTTGATGGCAGCGGCGATGCTCGACTTGTCCCAGGCGCAAGTGCTCAGCTTGTCGGCCAGCAGGGTCAGCGCGGGGCGCACGCTGTCGGTCACGTGCTGCGCCAACTCAGTGGCGCTGGGTGTGAGCTCGGCGTAAAAAGTCTGCGCCCAATCGGCCAGTACCAAAGTGGTGTCGCAGCGGTCTTTGAACAGGCCGCAAATGCGGGGCAGTCGGTCGTCAGCGGCAACACCTCGTTTTTGCAGTTGCTGGTGCACCAGCAAGGCCAATGCCTCGTCGCTCATAAGTTTGAGGTGTTGCGCGTTGACCCAACGCAGCTTGGCTTCGTCAAACTGCGCGGCACTGCGCCCCAGGTGGTCCAGGTTGAACCATTGCAGAAATTGCTCGCGGCTGAAAATTTCTTCATCGCCATGGCTCCAACCCAGGCGCGCCAGGTAGTTCACCATGGCATCCGGCAGGTAGCCTTCCTCGCGGTACTGCGTCACAGGTTTAGCGCCGTTACGCTTGCTCATTTTTTCGCCCTGCTCGTTGAGCACGGTTGGCAAATGGGCATAAACCGGCGGTGTTTTGCCCAGTGCTTCAAAGATGTTGATCTGGCGCGGCGTGTTGTTGACGTGGTCGTCACCCCGAATCACATGCGTGATGGCCATGTCGATGTCATCAACCACCACACAGAAGTTATAGGTTGGGGTGCCGTCAGGACGGGCAATCACCAGGTCATCCAGCTCATCGTTGCTGATTTCGATGCGGCCTTTGACTTTGTCCTCCCAAACCACCGAGCCACTCTGCGGATTTTTAAAGCGCAGCACGGGTTGCACACCGGCTGGAACCGACGGTAGTGTCTTACCCGGCGCGGGGCGCCAGGTGCCGTCGTAGCGGGGTTTTTCTTTGGCGGCCATCTGGCCTTCACGCAAGGCATCAAGCTCAGCCACGCTCATGTAGCAGGGGTACACATGACCGGCGGCCTGCAACTCGGCCAGCACCAACTTGTAGCGGTCTATGCGCTGCATTTGGTAGAACGGGCCCTCGTCATAGTCCAAGCCCAACCAGTCCATGCCTTCAAGAATGACGTCGACCGAGGCCTGTGTGGAGCGATCCAGATCGGTGTCTTCAATGCGCAAAATAAAGTCGCCACCCGTGGCGCGGGCAAAGGCCCAAGGGTAGAGCGCCGAGCGGATATTTCCCAAATGGATAAAGCCGGTGGGCGATGGGGCGAAGCGGGTGCGTATTTTTTGTGTCATGCCAGATGCAATGCAGATTCAGTCAATTGAACAATCAGTCCGTGTGGTTGGGCAGCGCCAGGCGGGAGTTGTCGTCCCCACCCTCTTCGGTGCCCACCCGGTTGGCGTTCAGGCGGGCGATGTCGGCAGCGGTAATGTCACCGGTGACATACACGCCGTCAAAGCACGAGGCGTCAAAGTTATGGATGGCGGGATTGAGCGAGCCAATGGCTTTTTTCATGCCGTCCACGTCCTGGTAAATCAGGGCGTCGCAGCCAATGATTTGCCGTATTTCTTCCACGCTGCGGTTGTGCGCCACCAGCTCTTCAGGGGTGGGCATGTCGATGCCATAGACATTGGGAAAGCGAACAGGTGGCGCGGCGCTGGCCATGTAGACCTTGCGCGCACCCGCGTCTCGCGCCATCTGCACAATTTCGCGGCTGGTAGTGCCCCGCACAATGGAGTCGTCCACCAGCAACACGTTGCGGCCCTTGAACTCACTGGCGATCGCATTGAGCTTCTGGCGCACCGATTTTTTGCGCACCGACTGTCCCGGCATGATGAAGGTGCGGCCCACGTAGCGGTTTTTCACAAACCCTTCGCGGTACGGCAAACCCAGCAATTGCGCCAGTTGCGCCGCACTGGGTCGGCTCGACTCCGGGATAGGAATGACCACGTCAATCTCATTGGGCGGCACGGTAGAGATCACGCGCTTGGCCAGCGTCTCACCCAGATTCAGTCGCGCCTGGTAGACCGAGATACCGTCCATCACCGAATCAGGGCGGGCCAGGTAGACATACTCAAAAATACAGGGGCTCAGCACCGGGTGGTCGGCACATTGCTGCGCGTGCACCTGGCCTTGCAGGTCAATGAACACGGCCTCGCCGGGCGCAATATTTCGGTCAAACTTGTGCGAGGTGCCTTCCAGCGCCACCGACTCGCTGGCCAGCATCACCGTGCCCTCGCCCACGCCCATGCACAAGGGGCGAATGCCAAACGGGTCACGAAAGGCCAGCACGCCATGGCCGGCAATCAGCGCAATAACGGCGTAAGAGCCTTTGATGCGGCGGTGGACCTTGCGCACCGCTTCAAAAACATCATGGGGCTGCAAAGGCAGGCCGCGCGTGGTCTCGCCAATTTCATGCGCCAGCACGTTGAGCAAGACTTCTGAATCACTCTCCGTGTTGATGTGGCGGTGATCGGTAATGAAAAGATCAGCCTTCAGGGCCTGCGCGTTGGTGAGATTACCGTTGTGCACCAGCACAATGCCAAACGGCGCGTTCACATAAAACGGCTGCGCCTCTTCTTCGCTGAAGGCGTTGCCGGCCGTGGGATAACGCACCTGGCCCAGGCCGCAGTTGCCGGGCAGCGAGCGCATATTGCGGGTGCGAAACACGTCGCGCACCATGCCCTTGGCCTTGTGCATGAAGAACTTGCGGTCTTGCTGCGTCACGATTCCGGCGGCATCCTGACCCCGGTGCTGCAACAGCAACAAGGCGTCATAAATGAGTTGATTGACGGGTGCGCTGCTGACAACGCCGACGATTCCACACATAGTTTTCCAATCAGTTGTGAACCCTGCTTTTCAGGCAGGGCGCAGTCCGGCCTTCATGAGGGCAGGTATTTTGCAAATTCTTGCGGCAAAAAGGGCTGCAAGCCCTTGAGCGCCACGGTACTGATACCAGCTGCCGTTGACGCTTGCCACCACTCGCCCGACTTCAGGGGCGTCATACAAATAACTACCGTGCTCGCCAGCACCAACACCCCGCCGCGCACCACACCAAACAAACCACCTAACAAACGGTCGACCCCGCCTAAGCCCGCCGCAGCAAATATTTTTTTCAGCACGTTGGCCAACAGCCCACCCACAAAAACGCCCAGCACAAACACCAGCACAAAACCTACGGCGTAGCGCACTGACTCGCCCGAGCCGCTCATGGGTAAACGTTGGGCCAGGTCGGGCCCCCACCATTGGGCCAAAAAGAAAGCGCCTACCCAGCTCAGCACCGACAAGACCTCAAACACCAAGCCGCGCCACAGACCCAGCAACAGGGAGATCAGCAAAATGGCAGCAAAAATCCAATCCAGCACGGGCATGGCAAAGCTTGAGAAAAAGGGCAATTGCAAGGGGGGTTACAGCGTCAAGATAGCAGCCGGCAGGTCAAGCTTTTTGATCTTGGCGGCCGCTTTATCAGCCTCGGCCTTGGTGGGGAAAGGCCCCACCCGCACACGAATTTTTCGCACATCACCCGTTTGAACCACCTGGGTGTAGGTCTTCAACCCGGCTTGTTCAAGCTTCAGGCGGGCTTCACGCGCTCGGGTCACGTCAGTGAAAGCACCTACCTGCACCACAAAGCGGCCTTCAGCGGCTTCGGGTTTTTTGTCAGCGGGGGGCTTGCCATCGAGTAATGCTTGCGCCTTGGCGGCATCAGCCGCGCTAGATGCAGCTTTGGCAGCCGGCATTGCAGCGCTGGCCGGGGTTACCGCTGCTTTAGGCTCGGGTTTTGCGGCCACAACGGGAGCGGGAGCGGGGGCGGAAACCGGCGCAGGCGCAGGCGCTGGAGCCGCAACGGCCACTGGGGCAGCAGCTTCGCTGGCAGGGGCGGACGGTGCAGACGTGGCCAATGGCACGGAGGCCGCCGGGGCGGGGGGCGGAATGGCCAACGGCTTGGCCTTGTTTTTATCGGGAATGTCGATGGGCATGTCCAAGGCCACCGGGCGGGGCTGCTTGTCAAACAGCAGGGGAAAGCCAATCACCCCCAGAAGCACCAGCACGGTTGCGCCCACCAACCGGTGCCGGGCGCGTTTGCGCATGACTTCAACGGTCTGGGGTTGGGCGGATGAGGCGGAATGCTCATCGCCACCTTTTCGGAACTTGAAAAATGCCATGTTGTGGGGCTCAGGAAATCAAGGGTTCGGCATGTGTTTGGCGTCCAGACGGGGTAGTCCATCCTTCAAAATGCCGCCCACCGTGTAGAACGACCCAAAGACGGCAATTCTATCAGCGGGGTCTGCCGCAGCCAGGGCCGCAGCCAGAGCCATTTGGGGGGTGGCGTAGGCAGTAGCCGTCGCATTTTTGCGCGGGTTTTGGGCTTGCCACTTGGCCAATAAACCCTGGCCGGTTTCGGCCCGGGCGGTGGGTAAATCGGTGAAATACCACTTGTCAATCAAGGGGTTGACTTTGGCCAGCATGGGCGCCAGATCTTTGTCAGCCATGGCGCCAAACACGGCATGTGTGG
Organism: uncultured beta proteobacterium; assembly: GCA_903960915.1. GTDB lineage: Bacteria > Pseudomonadota > Gammaproteobacteria > Burkholderiales > Burkholderiaceae_C > Rhodoferax. The sequence continues at coordinate 19,247 of CAJCCO010000002.1, read as the reverse complement.
TCGGGAAATAGGCCATCGCGTCCAGATTGGCCGCCAGGGCAGCCACCGAATGCGGGTTATGAGACACGTCCAGAATCAGCGTCGGTTGGCCGGCAATCACCTGAAAGCGCCCGGGCAGCTCGACAAACGCCAAGCCACTGCGCACCGCCTGGGCGGTTACCGGCAGTCGCTCGCGCAAAGCCGTCAGGGCCGCCAGCACACCTGCAGCGTTCACCAATTGGTTGGCGCCCCGCAAGGCCGGGTAGGCCAAGCCGCTGTAACGGCGGCCGCGCCCGGCCCAGCCCCACTGCTGCTTGTCGCCCGAGAAGTTGAAGTCCAGGCCAAAGCGCCACAGGTCGGCGTCAATCTCGCGGGCGTGGTCCAGCACGCTTTGCGGCGGCATCGGGTCGCTCACCACCACGGGGCGGCCGGTGCGCATGATGCCGGCTTTCTCGCGGCCAATGCTTTCGCGGTCGTTGCCCAAAAACTCCATGTGGTCCAGGTCAACTCTGGTAATCACGGCGCAGTCGGTGTCAATGATGTTGACCGCATCCAGGCGACCGCCCAGCCCCACTTCCAGCACCGCCACGTCCAGCACACTGCGGGCCATCACATCCAAAATCGCCAGGGTGGAGAACTCAAAATAGGTCAGCGAGACTGCTTGCGCGTGACTTGCATCGGTCTGGCAGCGCGCATCTTCCACTCGGGCAAAAGCCGCCACCAACTCTGCAGCGTCTACAGGGGTGCCGCTCAGGCGCAGGCGCTCTTCAAAATGAACCAGGTGCGGTGAGGTGTAGACCCCGGTGCGGTAACCAGCCTGCAGCAGAATAGATTCAAGCATGGCGCAGGTCGAACCCTTGCCGTTGGTGCCCGCGACGGTAATCACCGGGCAGGTAAAGGTGATGTGCATGCGCTGGGCCACGGTGCGCACGCGCTCCAGCCCCATATCAATATTTTTGGGGTGCAACTGCTCGCAGTGCGCCAGCCAGTCGTCAAGGGTGTTGGGATGGGTTTTCATAGGGTTCAATATTGTCGCCTAGTGCGGGTTGGGGACAGAAGGAATACGGCATGATGGCGCCCATGAACCCTACTCCGATCTCCCTTTATGGCATTTCCAATTGCGACACCGTCAAGAAAGCCCGCGCCTGGCTGGCGGCTCACGGCCTGGATTGCCCTTTTCACGACTTCAAAAAGCAAGGCGTGCCTGAAAAAGAGCTTGATGCCTGGATCAAGTCCCTGGGCTGGGAGCTGCTGGTCAACACCCGCGGCACCACCTGGCGCAAGCTCGAGGAGGCCACCCGCGCTGCGGTCACCGACCCGGCCAGCGCCCGCGCATTGATGCTGGCGCACCCCTCGGTCATCAAGCGTCCGGTTGTGCAATGGGCCGATGGCCGCCTGACCGTCGGCTTTGACCCGACCACCTGGGAGGCCCGTCTGGGCTGAAAAGCGCCCAGGGTGTCCTAAAATCCTTCCCTTCTCTCTATCGAACCGCTTACACCGTACACACCCATGGCCACCATTCTTCAAAACCTACCCATTGGCCAAAAAGTCGGCATCGCCTTCTCCGGCGGCCTGGACACCAGTGCCGCGCTGCACTGGATGAAACTCAAGGGCGCCGTGCCCTACGCCTACACCGCCAACCTGGGCCAACCCGATGAGACCGACTACGACGCCATCCCGCGCAAGGCCATGGAATACGGCGCTGAAGCCGCCCGCCTGATCGACTGCCGCAGTCAACTGGCCGCTGAAGGCATTGCCGCCATGCAAGCCGGCGCCTTCCATATTTCTACCGCCGGGGTGACCTACTTCAACACCACGCCACTCGGCCGCGCGGTCACGGGCACCATGCTGGTGTCGGCCATGAAAGAGGACGACGTCAACATCTGGGGTGACGGCAGCACCTTCAAGGGCAACGACATTGAGCGTTTTTACCGCTACGGCCTGCTCACCAACCCCTCGCTGCGCATTTACAAACCCTGGCTGGACCAACTCTTCATTGACGAGTTGGGCGGGCGCGCCGAAATGTCGGCCTTCATGACCCAGGCCGGCTTTGGCTACAAAATGTCGGCTGAAAAAGCCTACTCCACCGACTCCAACATGCTGGGCGCCACGCACGAGGCCAAAGACCTTGAGCACCTCAACAGCGGCATGACCATCGTCAACCCCATCATGGGCGTGGCGTTCTGGAAAGACGAGGTCGAGGTCAAGCGCGAGCAAGTGACTGTGCGCTTTGAAGAAGGCCAACCGGTCGCTCTCAATGGCGTCGAGTACCCCGACCTGGTGTCCCTGATTCTGGAAGCCAACCGCATTGGTGGCCGCCACGGCCTGGGCATGAGCGACCAGATCGAGAACCGCATCATTGAAGCCAAAAGCCGCGGCATTTACGAAGCCCCCGGCCTGGCCCTGCTTTTCATCGCCTACGAGCGTCTGGTGACCGGCATTCACAACGAAGACACCATTGAGCAGTACCGCGAAAACGGCCGGAAACTGGGCCGCCTGCTGTACCAGGGCCGTTGGTTCGACCCCCAAGCCATCATGTTGCGTGAAACTGCCCAGCGCTGGGTGGCCCGTGCGGTCACCGGCGAAGTCACGCTGGAGCTGCGCCGCGGCAACGACTACTCGCTGCTCAACACCGAGTCGCCCAACCTGACCTATGCGCCCGAGCGCCTGTCGATGGAAAAAGTGGAAGATGCGCCGTTCAGCCCGCTGGACCGCATTGGCCAACTCACCATGCGCAACCTTGACATTGTGGACACGCGGGCCAAGCTGGGCATTTACGCCAAGTCCGGCCTGTTGTCGCTCGGCGAAGGCGGCGACTTCCTCAGCCTGACCAACGACACCAGCAAATAAATCCCAGGTTTACCGGTGCCGGGCGCGTAGGCGAAGGCCCGGCAGGCCGGTGGTGTCCTGCTGGCGGCTCAGGTAATTTTTTGCCAGCGGCACCAAAGCCGATGCCGTGATGCCCAACGCCGCCAAGCCCGGCAGTTGGCCGCTGGCCACGTTGGCTACCCGCATCGAATCCAGGTTGTCCCGGCTCATCAAGGGCTCACCGGGCGCGCATTCAATCAACAAGGCCTGAAGCCAGCCGGCCCAGTGCGGCAAGGCGATGACCGGGCGACCATGGCCGTGGCGCACACCGCTCAAGCGGGCCGCCAATTGCACCAACTGACGCAGGGTAAAGACCTCCGGGCCACACAACTCAAACACCCGGGGCGCGCCAGCGAGGTGGCCTGAACTCAGACTGCGCACCACCGCATCGGCCACGTCTTGCACCCAAACTGGCTGAAAGCGGGCATCTGCGCCCGCCAAGGGCATCACGGGGAACACCGCTTGCAGCTTGGCAAACAGGTTCAAAAACTTGTCTTCAGCGCCAAAAATCACGCTGGGGCGCAGCACCGTCAAGGCAAACGCGCCCGGCTGACTGGCCGCCAGTTGCAACACCGCCTCACCCGCACCCTTGCTTTTCAGGTAATGGGACGGCGCCGCCTCTGGCTGCACATCGTTCACGCCCAGGGCGCTCACGTGCACCAACTGCGTCACATGGGCTTGCAGGCAAGCGCGGGCCAGTTTGCGCGGCAGTTCTACATGCGCCTTGTTGAAAGCGGCTGGCGAGCCATGCAATATGGCAATCAGATTCACCACGGCCTCATGGCCAGCCACCGCTTGGGCCAGCGCGGCCTCGTCGTGCACATTGAGTTCCAGCACGGTCAGACCGGGCAAATGCTGCACATGGCGGGCATTGTCACGACGCCTAGTGGGGACCGTGACCTGCCAGCCCTGGCGCACCAGTTTTTCACACACATGGGCACCAACAAAGCCCGTTCCACCCAACACAAGTATTTTTTTCATGCCCCGAATTTAGCCTGTTCACCGTGCAGGTGCCTGCCTGGGGTCAAAGAAGTCGCTAACATGACGGCTTTTTCACTGTTCCAGAGCACCATGACCACCACCAGCATCGCCAACGTCACCCTCAACACCCAGGCCAGCGTCTACTTTGACGGCAAATGCGTTAGCCACAGCTTTGTGACCGCTGAAGGCATTAAAAAATCTGTTGGCGTGGTGCTGCCTGCCAGCCTGACCTTTGGCACCGCCGCCCCCGAAATCATGGAATGCGTGGGCGGTGACTGCGAGTACAAACTCGCTGGCACCGAGGCCTGGAAAAAGTGCGCGGCTGGCGAGCAATTCAGCGTGCCGGGCAACTCCTCATTTGACATCCGCGTGAGCAACGCCTTTCACTACATCTGCCATTACGGTTGATGACCGGGGCCGCACTCCATTCCAGTTGGCGGCGGCCCTGCAAGACGGCCCTTAAGCGTCAGGCACCAAGCAAAACCGGAAAGGCCGCACTGTCCATGCGCTCACCCAGTTTGGGCCCGCCCTCTTGGGGTGGCGGGGGTGACATAAACCCACCTCGCAAAGTAAAGCGCGCATCTGCCCCGGTAAAGCGGGCCGAGAAAGCGCGCCGACGGTTTACACTGGCATTTTCTGGAGCTCCATGAACTGTCAAACCATGGAACGCCACACAATCCCCAACCTCCAGCGGCCATTGAAGAATTCGGTACTTAGAGCGTTCTGCTTCAAAGTCAGGGGGCGTCTCAAAGCGGCTATCCTGCGCAGCATCGTGCGTCTTTGAGTCTGCAAAACGTGCCGGTGCAAACCAACGACCCCAGGCGTGTGAACCGGCAATGAATTCAATGGAGGTGTCTTTAGCCACTGGATCCAACGGAATCCACAAGCTGATGATGTCCTTGCCTTCAATCGGGTAGTAAGGCTGATCATGGTGCCAAGGGGTTCGCTCTTTGGTGCCCGGTTCTTTCACCAGCACATGCTCATGGTACAAATTCACCTTGTCTGTATCCATCAACTCGGCCACCAAGTTTTTAGCTGGGGAGTCGAAGAAAAAATCGCTATAGGGCTTGATCCGCTGCCAGTTGCAGTAATCGCCAAAAAACATTCCCGGGTTGCCTGCTGGGGTGTATTGCTTGGCAAAGGGGCCAGGCTCCTTCAGGTTCTGGGCAACCCCCTCACGCAGGTGCTCAATCCATTCTGGACTGATGACGTTGCGAAGCACTACTGCACCATCCTGTCGGTAAGCAGACAAAGTTTCCTTATCCATCATGGTGCATGATCTCCGCAAAGTAGTTGAGTAAGGGTTTTCCCGAAAAGGCAAAGTTGTATAGACAACTATACTAACTTTATACGTTTCACGGTTTATTTGGGTTTAAATTTTTATCGGGGTTTACCCGATCAAGGAGCGATACATATGTTTCTGCGCAATGCCTGGTACATAGCTTCCTGGGATAAGGAACTTGCAAGCACCCCCCTGGCGGTGCGTATACTGGGCGAGGACATCGTTTTGTACCGCAAATCCGATGGCACGGTTGCTGCCCTTGAAGACGCTTGCCCCCATAGAAAACTACCACTTTCGCTAGGCCGAATCAAGGGCGATTTCATTGAATGCGGCTACCACGGACTGACCTTTGATTGCAGCGGACGCTGCGTCAAAGTCCCAGGCATTGACCGTATTCCTGATGCTGCCCAAGTACGCAGCTATCCCCTGGAACTGCGCTACGGTTTACTCTGGATCTGGATGGGCGACATGGCGCGTGCCAACCCTGCAGAAATTCATGATATCCCGCATTGGGACGACCCTACTTGGGGGGTAAACCAGGGCGAGGCCATCAACATGGCGTGCAACTATTTCCACATCACCGATAACCTTCTGGACCCCTCGCATGTATCTTGGGTACACCAGACTTCTTTTGGCAACGTCAACTTTCAGGAGACCACGGTGGACACCCTTGTGGCTGATAACGGTGTCACCGTTTCACGCTGGATGCGCGATGTCGAACCGGCCCCGTTTTATGTGCCGTTTCTCAAATTCAAAGGTAATTGCGACCGCAAGCAGCAGTACGAAGTGCGCTTTCCCTGCCATGCATTCATTAAGGCCATTTTTACCCCGGTCGGAACAGGTGGCGATGACCAAGCGCCCCACCCCGATGTATTCATCATGGACAGCTACAACTTCATGACCCCCATGGATGAAAACAACACCCGTTACTACTGGTTTCAAATGCGAAATTTTGCACCCGGCGATGACACGGTTTCACGCCAGTTCAGCGACTCAGTCCGCTTTGCGTTCAGCGAGGACAAGATCATTCTGGAGGCCGTTCAAAAAGGCATAGACCGCGCACGAATCCCACCCATCGGTCTGAAAATAGATTTAGGTCCTACACGTTTTCGCAGACAGATGGCAAAACTTATTGAAGAAGAGCACGCCTCAGCAACAGCAGAAAAAAACCTAGCGGAGCGTACCTCTTGAACGCCTCTGAACGTACCAACGGCCTGACCTTCAACCCCCATGTTTCTGCCCTCCCCCCGTACAACGCGGGTGTCAACGTCGCCATAGCCCGGGCGGCTGCAGGCCGCGAAGATATTGCCCGCCTGGGCAGCAATGAAAATTTTGAAGGCTGCTCACCCAAAGTCATGCAGGCCCTGGCCTCAGGTGCCTTTGAACCCTGGCGCTACGCCGACCCGGCCTGTACTGCCCTGCGCGGCGCACTCGCCCAACGGCTTTCAGTGGATACCGCCCAGATAGTGGTGGGCAATGGCTCTGAAGAGATGATTGCCGCCATCTCACGCGCCATGCTGGTTGAAAAAAGCACCGTAGTGACTGTGGTGCCCAGTTTTGGTTTGCATGAAATCGAACCCCTGGCCCTGGGCGCCCAAGTGACCAAAGTTCCCATGACCAGCGATTTTGGTTTTGACATAGAAACCCTGGAGCGCACCATTGCAGCAGGACCACGCCTTGTATTCCTGTCATCTCCTTGGAATCCGGTGGGTCCTGCTCTGGACGCATCGAACTTGCAACGCTTGATAAAAGCCGTGCCTGCTGGCACCTTGTTTGTCCTTGATGAGGCGTACTTTGAATTTGCAGACACCGGCAGTGTCGATGGGCTTGAACTGCTGCGTCACAGTGGAGTGCCGTACGTTGTGCTACGAACTTTCTCCAAGGCCTATGGCCTAGCGGGTTTACGGGTGGGCTACGCGGTGTGCTCAGACGCTGAGATAGCCCGCGTGGTGGCCTCAGCTAAAACGCCCTTCAACGTCAACGCAGCGGCCCAACTGGCGGCCGTTGCAGCACTCGAGGACGAAGCCTGGATGACCGCATCAGTCGCGCGGTTGCGGCTTGAGCGAGACCGCGTTGCCCAAGCACTGCGGGCCATAGGCTTGCGGGTTGCACCCTCGCAAACCAACTTCTTGTTTTTTGAAACCAAGGGTGACAGCAGCCAACTAGCCACCGCCCTTTTACAACAAGGCATCATCGTCAAGGCTTGGCGCGAACCTGGCTATGAACGCTTCCTGCGCGCCACCTTGGGTAGTGCGCAAGACAACGACCGCTTGCTCGCGGCTTTGGCCAACCACTCTCATTGAAAGTGCCCGCATGTCCGACCTACCTCTGCCACAGGCGTTTCTGGAGGCCCTTGGCGCAACCGTTGGCGTAGGCCATGTGGCAACTGGCGCGGCCGTTGCACTGCTTGACCCAGGCTGGAATCCGCACAACCTAACCGCCGGTATTGTGGTCTCGCCGGCCAACACCCAAGAAGTCGCGGCTGTGGTTCGACTGTGCGCCAAGTTTGGGGTGCCACTGGTGCCACAAGCCGGCCGGACCGGACTGGTGGGAGGCAGCGTGTCTCGCCCGGGAGAGATCGTGCTGTCGCTTCTGCGCATGAACCATGTGCAAACCATTGACCCGACCGAGCGGGTTGCCTTGGTAGAAGCGGGCTGCACGTTAGAAGCTTTGCAGGATGCAGCAGCCGCAGTGCATTTAGAGCCGGGAATTGACCTGGCGGCCCGCGGCTCTGCCACGCTGGGGGGCATGGTCTCAACCAACGCTGGCGGCGTCATGGCATTTCGCAACGGCGTCATGCGCCACCGGGTGCTCGGGCTTGAAGCCGTGCTACCCGATGGCACGGTTTTTCAGGATCTAACCCGGGTAGTTAAAAACTCAGCAGGCTACGACCTCAAACATCTGTTTATTGGGGCTGAAGGAACCTTGGGCGTCGTGACTCGCCTAGTCGTCAAACTAGACCCCCTGCCGCCAGCCACAGCAACTGTGTTGCTGGGGCTACCGTCGATTCAAGCCACGCTGGATGTGATTGCCCGAGCCCTCCAGATCGATGCCGGTCATTTACGTGCGGCAGAGGCCCTTTGGCAAGACTTCATGCAACTCAATGCAAAGGCCTTGGGGTGGTCAGATGCCGCTATGCCGCTGAACCAACCCATATATCTGCTGCTAAAACTAGGCGGCTTGCGACACGATGGATTACAGGCCTCGCTGGAAAAACTGTTTGAAGAAACGCTTGAGCGTTTTCCCAGCAGCACAGGCATCATTGCCAGCTCTGAGCGCCAGGAAATTGACCTCTGGCATTTGCGTGAAGACACCGACATTGTCTACCGCGCACACCCGCAGGCTCCGTCTTACGATGTGTCAGTTCCCCTGTCAAAAATTCCAGACTACGTCACTCAGGTACTGGCCGAATTGACGAATCTGGATCCCACCCTGCGGCCCTATATTTTTGGCCATCTGGCCGATGGCAATCTCCACATTATTCTGAACAAGACCGGCCCACTCGGTGCAGAAATGGCGCAAGCGGTCGAACGGGTGTTGTACCGCCACCTCAAGTTTCTGGGCGGCTCGTTTTCTGCAGAACACGGTGTAGGTTCGAAGCGAATTTCTGCCATGAATGACACCACCGATGTGGCCAAGTTGCACACCATGCGGTTGGTGAAAAATTTGCTGGATCCGCAAGCCATCATGAACCCAGGCAAGCTCTTTCAAACCTAAGCCATGGGGTACTCTGCGCTGCCGCCGGGCAGCAGGCACGCAGTTGGGTCTTCGAGCTTTTAAACCAGCATGGCAGCGCCACGGTCCAGGTAGGTGTCCAAAAACTGGTCCAAACGAGGGTGGCGTGGTTTACCAAATATTTCACCTGGGGTGCCATGAAGCAGCAGGCGCCCTTGATCAAGAAAAGTAATGCGATTGGCAACCGAGGCGGCAAAACCAATCTCGTGCGAAACCACCACCATCGTCATGCCATCGGCGGCCAGTTGGCGCATAACGTTGAGCACCTCCCCGGTCAGCTCAGGATCAAGCGAAGAGGTTGGCTCATCAAACAGCATGATCTTGGGTTCGCAGGCCAGCGCACGCGCAATGGCCACCCGTTGTTGCTGACCTCCCGAGAGTTGCGAGGGGTAATGCCCGGCACGATCTTCCAGGCCCACTTTAATCAGCTGCGCCATGGCACGCTCTTCTGCTTGGGCTTTAGGCACGCCGCGCGCGGTTTTAAGCGCCTCGCTCACGTTGCCCAGTGCTGTCATGTGCGGCCACAAATTGAATTGCTGAAAACACATACCAATATTTGAACGCACTGCGCGTATGCGCTCAGACGACAAGCGAAGGCGCGTACCGTCCTCATTTTGCGCATAGCCCAAGGGCTCGCCATTGATCAGAATGGTGCCCTCGCTAGCCTCTTCTAAAAAAGCCATGCAACGCAGCAAGGTACTTTTGCCTGAACCCGAAGGCCCAATCACACACGTGACTTGCCCGTGGGCAATGTCCAGGTTAATGCCATGCAGCACTTCAGTTTCACCAAAGCGTTTGCTGACGCCACGTACAGAAATGGCAGCCTGAAGAGAGGAGTTTGTAGTGCTCATGTATTGGAAAAAGTGAATTTTGAAAGTCGTGTTTCAGCGAACCGGCCAATGCGGCCTGCCAAGGACACCATGCCCCAATAGAAGCATGCCAATACCGCCATGGCTTCTACAAACGCATATTGCTGCGAGCCAATGGCCTGCATTAAGAACGTCAGCTCTGGCACGGTAATGATGGACAACACTGCCGTTTCCTTCAACATGATCACCGTCATGTTGATGGCGGGCGGCAGTACCAGCATAGTCATCTCCGGCACCTCAATGCGGTAGATGATTTGCAGACGTGTCAGGCCAAGGCAATGGGCAGCCTCAACATGGCCTCGCGGAACCGCATCAAAGCCAGCCCGGAAAATCTCGCTGAAATACGCCGCGCCATACACCGTCACGCCAAATAAGCCCGCAGGAATCGGGTCTAGGGCAATGCCAATAAATGGCCCGCCGTAGTAGAGCAAAAACAATTGAATTAAAAACGGCGTACCCCGAATAATTTCAACGTACGCACTGAGCAACCACCGCAAGGCCAGGGGGCCAAAACGCAAGCCCACGGTGACAAAAAATCCAAGCACCACCGCGCCAGCGGTACCTACGAGCCAGATCGTCAGCGTCACGCCAATGGAGCGCACCAGCTCAGGCAATTGATTGATGATATGGGTGAAATCAATAATCATCGAATGCCCCAGCTGAACGATTTTTCTAGTCGACGCCCAAGTCGGGACAGCGTCCAGTTGGTCACCAAATACAACAAGCCGGCGCCGGCAAACAGTTCCAACGGCTTGAAGGTGCTGGCAGAAAGATCCTGCGCCATGCGCGTGAGTTCAATGACTCCCACCACCGATACCAGCGACGACGCTTTCACAATCATGATGGCCTCACTGACCAGCGCTGGCAAGGTGAGACGCAGCGCAATGGGAACCTTGATGCGCCAAAACTGCTGACGTTGGTTCAAACCCACCATATCAGCAGCCTCTAGCAGGCCACGCGGCACACTGATAAGGCCTCCGCGCATATTTTCAGCTTGGTAAGCCGCATCGCAAAGCGAGAGACCCACCACAGCAGCCACCAGACTGGGCACATTCAATCCCAGCACGGGCAGCAAGTTGTAAATTAATAGCAGTTGCACCAACAAAGGAGAACCACGGAAGAAACTGACAAAAGTACGCCCACTCCAGGCCAAGGCGGAATTGCGGGACAACATAGCGCCGGAGACCACAATTCCAATGAGCAATCCCAGAACAATGGAGATGGCACTGATGGCAATGGTCATACCGCACGCTTGAACCAACAGTGCAAATAGATTCCAGGTCAAAACGGACTCCGCAAGTTAGGGCTGGAGAGCTCAGCGACACCCCAATCGGGGCATCGCTGAGACAGCAGGGTCAAAAATTACAACGCTGGATTAGGGACTGAGTCTGGCGTATCGAAAGAATCGCCAAACCACTTTTTCTGAATCCTGGCCAGTCGTCCGTCAGCCTTGATTTTGAGCATGGCCACAGACATTGCTTCCATCAGTTTGGCAGAGTCGCTGTCTTTGCGGGTGACATAACCAAAATAGGTTTTGAGACCGAAGGCGGGTTTCACCACCTCAAATGTGTCAGAGCGCTGCTGAGCCACATATGAAATGTTTGGCAGGGAATTGCCAACGGCCACAAGGCGGCCGGCGGCCAGGTCAGCGTAGGCCTCGTTATTGCCGGGGTACTCGCGCACATCGGCTTTACCCAGACTTTCAGCAAAAGTTTTAAGCTGCGCCAATTGCGCTGAAGCCTTGCCACCACCCACGGGGCGACCGGCAATGTCGGCGGGTTTCATCACAGTTTGGTCACCCTTACGCTTTAGCAGGGCCACTGTGGCCTCAGCAATTGGCGGGGTGAACAAATAACGCTCCATACGCGCCTTGGTAATCGTGACAGGTCCGGTCACCATATCAAATTTTTTCGCCTCCAGACCCGGCAGAACACCTTCCCACGGCAGCGTAGTCCACTCCACTTTCACACCCATTTCCTTGGCCACTTCGTTCATCAGGTCTGAGTTCAGGCCCACATGCTTGCCACCGTCAATAAAATCAAAAGGGGCAAATGCAGTTTCAGTGCCAATTTTCAAAACACCCGATTGTTTGGTGCGTGCCAGGGCGTCCTGGGCTTGTGCGCTCATAACCAGACCAAGCGCGAGGCTTGCACCCAGCAATGATTTAAGTAGCAGTCGTTTACTCATGGAATTCTCCAGTTTAAAAAGTTTGAACTAACTTGGGAAAGTGGCAAAACGTCGCATTGCATTGTTCATACATTGCGCAAAAAGGCATGGGTCGTGGTTCTGTAGTGTTGAATCCTTTCAAAGTGATTGACTGTTGAGTCACAAGACAAATTTATTGGTGTCACGCTGGAACCCACAAAGCTGGTAGCTTGGGAAGTTTGTGCAATATTTGGGCCAATGAACCATCTCGCACCAACAAGGTGGCGTGCTCAATATCAGGTGCCAAATAATGATCTTGAACCATATGGGGAACATTCTTGCGCAGCAGTGCATGAACCTCTTCAAGCGCCGTGGAGCTGGTGAGTGGCCGCAAAAACTCAATACCCTGCGCTGCCGCCAACAACTCAATCCCCAAAATATGTGCCGTGTTGCTGATCATGGCCTGCAGGCGCCTGGCCGCAAACGTGGCCATGGACACATGGTCTTCCTGGTTCGCGCTGGTGGGCAAACTGTCCACACTGGCCGGGTGCGCCAGCGACTTGTTTTCTGAGGCCAACGCCGCCGCCGTGACGTGGGCAATCATGAAGCCGCTGTTGAGCCCGGCATCTGCCGTTAAAAACGGGGGCAGCCGCGACACGCTGGCATCAATCAACATGGCAATGCGGCGTTCGGCAATGGCGCCCACCTCGGCAATGGCCAGGGCCATGCCGTCAGCCGCCAACGCCACCGGCTCGGCGTGAAAGTTGCCGCCCGACAGCATCACGCCATCTGCAGCAAACACCAGCGGGTTGTCAGTGACCGCATTGGCTTCACGCACCAGCACCAGCGCACCGTGGCGCAACTGATCCAGGCAAGCCCCCACCACTTGCGGCTGGCAGCGCAGGCAATACGGGTCTTGCACGCGGTCGTCACCGTCTAGGTGCGAGTTGCGAATGGCGCTGCCTTTGAGCAACTCGCGGTAGTACTGGGCCACATCTATCTGACCGGGCTGACCGCGCAACTGGTGAATACGCGGGTCAAACGGACCGTCACTGCCCCGAGCCGCATCAATGGTAAGCGCGCCAATTACCAGCGCGGCCTCCAGCACCGGCTCAAAACTGAGCAGCGCATGCAGCGCCAGGGCCGTCGAAGTTTGCGTGCCATTGATCAGCGCCAGTCCTTCCTTGGCCCCCAGCACCAGCGGTGTAATACCGGCTTGCTGCAAGGCTGCCATGGCAGGCATGCGCCGGCCCTCCATCAGCATTTCGCCTTCACCCAGCAGGGCCAGCGTCATGTGGGCCAGGGGCGCCAGGTCGCCCGACGCACCCACCGAACCCTGCGACGGTACGTAGGGCACCAAGCCAGCGTTATGAACGGCGAGCAACGTGTCCACCACCACCTCACGCACGCCCGAATAGCCGCGCGCCAGACTGGCGGCCTTGGTGGCCATCATCAGTCGCATGATCTCGGGCGCCAGCGGCTCGCCCACACCCACGCTGTGGGAGCGAATCAGGTTGAGTTGCAAGGTATGCAGTTGCTCCTTGCTGATGCGCTGGTTGGCCAGCTTGCCAAAACCGGTGTTCACGCCGTAGACCGGCGCATCGCCATCGGCGGCGCGCTGCACCACCTGCTGGCTGGCGCGAATGTCCGCACGGGCAGGCTCGTGCAGGCTCAGTTGCACCACTTGGCCGTGGATCAGTTGCAAGTCTTCCAGCGTCAGCTGGCCGGGTTTCAGGACCAGGTTCAGGTTCAGGGTTTGTGTCACGGTTCAAGCTTTCATGGGCAGGTTCAGAGCGTGTGTGCGGGCGCAGTCTTCGGCTATTTCATAACCGGCATCGGCATGGCGCATCACGCCCGTGGCCGGGTCGTTCCAGAGCACGCGGCTCAAGCGCTCGGCCGCCTCGGGCGTACCGTCGGCCACGATCACCACGCCCGAATGTTGCGAATACCCCATGCCCACGCCACCGCCGTGGTGCAGACTGACCCAGGTGGCGCCACTGGCGGTATTGAGCAAAGCATTGAGCAGCGGCCAGTCGCTCACGGCATCACTGCCGTCCTGCATGGCTTCGGTTTCGCGGTTGGGCGAGGCCACCGAGCCGCTGTCCAGGTGGTCACGTCCAATGACGATGGGGGCATTGAGTTCGCCGCTCTTCACCATCTCGTTGAAAGCCAGCCCGGCCAGGTGCCGCTCGCCCAGGCCAATCCAGCAAATGCGTGCGGGCAAGCCCTGAAACGCAATGCGTTCGCCCGCCATGTCCAGCCAGCGGTGCAGCCCAGCGTTGTGGGGGAACAGTTCTTTCATCTTGGCGTCGGTCTTGCGAATGTCTTCGGGGTCGCCGCTCAGTGCCACCCAGCGGAAAGGGCCAATGCCCTTGCAAAACAGGGGACGCACATAGGCCGGCACAAAGCCGGGGTAGTCAAAGGCATTGGCCACGCCAAAGTCTTTGGCCACCTGGCGCAGGTTGTTGCCGTAGTCCACCGTGGGAATACCCATGGCGTGAAAGTCAAGCATGGCTTGCACATGCACGGCACAAGACGCACCTGCGGCCTGGGTCAATGCGGCGTGTTGGGCCGGGTCTTTTTGCGCCGCCCGCCATTGCGCCACGCTCCAGCCCGCCGGCAAGTAGCCGTTGATGATGTCGTGCGCCGACGTCTGATCGGTCACGATGTCGGGCCGAGGGCCACCGGCTTTGGCGCGGCGCACCAGCTCGGGCAACAGTTCGGCGGCGTTGCCGCACAGGGCAATGGAGACGGCCTCCTTGCGCTCGGTGTGGTAGGCCACCATGGCCAGCGCCTCGTCCAGGTTGGCCGCTTGCTTGTCTACGTAACGGGTACGCAGACGAAAGTCGATACTGCTTTGCTGGCACTCAATATTGAGTGAGGAGGCGCCTGCAAACGACGCCGCCAGAGGCTGCGCGCCGCCCATGCCGCCCAGGCCGGCCGTCAAAATCCAACGCCCACTCAGGTCGCCGCCAAAGTGCTGGCGTCCGGCTTCCACAAAGGTCTCGTAGGTGCCTTGCACAATGCCTTGCGAACCAATGTAGATCCAGCTACCAGCGGTCATTTGGCCGTACATCATCAAACCGGCGCGGTCGAGTTCGTTGAAGTGCTCCCAGTTGGCCCACTTAGGTACCAGGTTGGAGTTGGCAATCAGCACACGCGGCGCATTGCTGTGGGTGCGAAACACGCCCACTGGTTTGCCGCTTTGTACCAGCAAAGACTCATCTGCCTTCAAATGGCGCAGACTGTGCAAAATGCCTTCTAGGCAAGCCCAGTTACGCGCCGCCTTGCCAATGCCGCCGTACACCACCAGCTCGTCCGGGTTCTCGGCCACCTCGGGGTCCAGGTTGTTTTGCAACATGCGGTAGGCGGCTTCAATTTGCCAATTGGCGCAGCTCAGTTCTGAGCCACGGGGTGCGCGCAACGGGCGTGCCTTGGCATCGGCAAAAGGCGATAAGGAGGCAATTGGTAGGGATGCGTTCATAGGGGTTGCTCAATTTCAATAAAGCGTGGAATGGTCAGTATCTTTACCGCGTATTAGGGTTTTTCTGTATTCTATAGTTGTATATACAACTAATACAATCTCGGGAAAACCCTTAACAACCCCTTTAACATGCCCATCTCCACACTGCCCGCTTACGAACAGGTCAAGGCCTATGTCAAAGCACAAATCAACAGTGGCGCCTGGCGACCGGGCGACGCAGTCCCCAGTGAGTCCGCCTTGCAGGAACAGTTTGGTTTGAGCCGCATGACCGTGAACCGCGCCATCAAAGAACTGGCGGTTGAAGGCCTGGTCAGCCGCGTGCAGGGCTCGGGCACGGTGGTGGCGCAGTTGCACCGCATCTCCAGTACGCTGGCCTTGCGCGACATCCATGAAGAAATTTTGGAGCGCGGTCACGCCCATACCAGCCAGGTATTGCTGCTTGAAACCGTGCGCGCCACGGCCGCCATGGCCCGCGTATTTGGGCTCAACGCGGGCGCCCGTCTGTTTCACTCGGTGCTGGTGCACTTTGAAAACCAGGTGCCTATCCAGCTTGAAGACCGCCACGTCAACCCGGCTTCTGTGCCAGACTATCTGAGCGCCAACTTCCATATCACCACACCCACACACTATCTACTCACCCATGCGCCCTTGACTGAAGCCAGTTACTCCATAGAGGCCACCCTGCCCAGCCTGGCAGAGGCCAAAAGCCTGAGCATCAAACGCACCGACTCCTGCCTGGTACTGACTCGCCGCACCGTGAGCGGCCAGCATGTGGCCAGCCAGGCGCGTCTGGTTTACCCCGGCATGCGCTACAGCCTGAGCGGGAAGTTTCAGCTATGAACGCCCCTTTGATTGGGCACACCATTGCCCTGGCCGATGTGCCCTCTAGCCCCTGGAAAAACGGCGGTGGCATCACGCGTGAATTCATCGCCTGGCCCAATGCCCAAGACTGGGTATGGCGCCTGTCGGTGGCCGAGGTGCAGCGCAACGGCCCTTTCTCTCGCTTTGACGGCGTACAACGCTGGTTTGCCGTGCTGGCCGGCGCGGGTGTGCGCCTGACACTGACCGACCCCGCGCAGTGTCAGTCTGCCCACGCACTCACCCCGCACAGCGCGCCCTTCTGTTTTGACGGGGCCACCCCGGTGGACTGCGACCTGCTAGACGGTGCCACCCAGGACTTCAACCTGATGGTGCGCCAAGGCCAGGCGAACGCGCACATGCAGCGTGTTAACGGAGAGCTTTCGCACACCACCGCAGCCGCCTGCACCCTAGCGCTCTATGCCAATGCGGCGCCCGCCCATTTTCAGGTTGGTGACGTACAGATGACCGTTGCCCACCACACCCTGCATTGGCAGTCTGTGCCTGCGGGCACCGCCTTGCACGTGCTGGCCAGCGATGCCTTGCTTCTGGAGATCACCCCATGCCGCTGACCCTTTGGCAACACTGCACGCTGGCCACCCTGCAAGCCCAGTCCACAGAACCCTACGGACTGGTAGAAGATGGCGCGCTGGTGGTTGAAGGCGAGCACCTGCGCTGGGTCGGGCGTCTGGCCGATTTGCCAGCCGAGTTGCGCCAGCAGTGCCAGCAAACGAACGACGCCGGAGGCGCGCTCATCACCCCCGGCCTGATTGACTGCCACACCCACCTGGTTTACGGCGGCAACCGGGCTGCCGAGTTTGAACAACGCTTGGGTGGCGCCAGCTACGAAGACATTGCCCGCCAAGGCGGCGGCATTGCCTCCACTGTAAAAAACACCCGCGCTGCCAGCGCTGACGAACTGCTGCAGCAAAGTCTGCCGCGCTTGCAGCAACTCATGGCCGAGGGCGTCACCACGGTGGAGATCAAGTCGGGCTACGGCCTAGCAATGGCGCATGAGCGCAAATGCCTGCAGGTGGCGCGCACGCTGGGCCAAACACAGGCCCTAGACGTTTGCACCACCTTCTTGGGCGCCCACGCGCTACCGCCAGAATTTGCCGGCCGCAGCGATGACTACGTGGACGAGGTACTGCACATGCTGACCGACTTGCATGCCGAAGGCCTGGTCGATGCGGTCGATGCTTTTTGCGAACGCATTGCCTTCAGCCCCGCACAAACCGCGCGTGTGCTGGCAGCTGCCCAAGCCTTAGGACTGCCCGTCAAGCTGCATGCCGAGCAACTCAGCGACAGCGGTGGCGCCGCCTTGGCAGCCAGCTTTGGCGCCTTGAGTTGCGATCACCTGGAATGGCTGTCTGAAGACGGCGCTGCCGCCATGGCCGCAGCGGGAACAGTGGCCGTGCTGCTGCCCGGTGCGTTTTATTTTTTGCGTGAAACCAAACTGCCACCGATCGAGATGCTGCGCCGCCACGGCCTGTCCATCGCCATTTCCACCGACTGCAACCCCGGCAGCTCACCCTGCACCTCCTTGTTGCTCATGCTCAATATGGCCTGCACCTTGTTTCGCCTCACCCCTGAAGAAGCGCTCGCCGGCGTCACGCGCCACGCTGCGCAGGCGCTGGGCTTCAAAGACCGGGGGGTGCTGGCAGCTGGCCGGCGCGCCGACTTTGTGCTTTGGAACGTACAACACCCCGCGCAACTGGCCTATGCCCTGGGCGCCAACCCCCACCTGCAAACCATCTACAAAGGACAAGCCCGATGAGCTTTTCTTTACACACCGGCAGTGTGCCCTTGCTGGTGAGCATGCCCCACATTGGCACCCAGATACCCGATCATCTGCAGGCCCATTACACCCCGCGTGCACTGGCCGTTGAAGACACCGATTGGCACCTGGCCCAGCTGTATAACTTTTTGCCCAAGCTGGGCGCCAGCGTGCTGCAAGCCCAGTACTCGCGCTACGTGATAGACCTGAACCGTCCGCCTGACGACACCCCCATGTACCCCGGCGCCGCCAACACCGAGCTGTGCCCTACCCGCTTCTTCAACGGCGAAGCTCTGTACCGCGAGGGCTGCGCCCCTGACACTTCTGAGCGCCTGCTGCGCCGCCAGACCTACTGGCAGCCCTACCACACCGCCTTGCGTGAAGAACTTGCGCGCCTCGTGGCCGTGCATGGCTACGCGCTGCTGTGGGACGCGCACAGCATTCGCTCCCAAATTCCCTGGCTGTTTGAAGGCACGCTGCCTGGCCTGAACATTGGCACGGCCAGCGGCTTGAGCGCGCACATTGAGATTGCCCGCGCGCTGGACCACACCTGTCAAAGCCAGACACACAATAGCCCAGTCAGCCACGTGATCAACGGCCGCTTCAAAGGTGGCTACATCACGCGCCACTACGGCGCACCTGAGCAGCATGTGCACGCGGTGCAACTGGAAATGTGCCAGAACCTCTACATGCAGGAAACCGCGCCTTTTGCTTATGACCCGGCGCGTGCTGAACAAATTCAACCTCTTCTTGAAACCATGGTGACGGCGGCCCTGCAGGCTTGCCAACAACTCTATGCACCCTGAACAAGCCCCAAGCCCGCGCTTCTTTGCCCCGTTGGCGTGGCTTCAAGGCGCCTGGGCGCGTGACGTGCTGCTGTCGGTTGACGAGGCAGGCCTGTGGAGCGCCATCACGCCCAATGCCAGTCTCAGCGAGCGCCAGGGCGCCACCGTATTGGCTGGCCCGGTATTGCCCGGCGTGGTCAATGCGCACAGCCATGCATTTCAACGCGCCATGGCCGGTTTGACCGAACAACGCGGCGCGTCAGCCAGCGGGGGCAACGTCATCAGCGACGACTTCTGGAGCTGGCGCGACCGTATGTACTCGGTGGCGCTGCGCATCAGCCCCGAGCAACTCGAACACATTGCCGCCCTGCTCTACACCGAGTTACTGGCCGGCGGTTACACCCAGGTTTGCGAGTTTCATTACCTGCACAACGCGCAGGCAGGCGCCCCAAGCGCCAAGCCGCTGGACATGTCTATGGCCCTG
>CAJCCO010000001.1 GCA_903960915.1 uncultured beta proteobacterium | reverse complement strand
GCTGGTACTGCCAGGTGTGACCGGTTACCTCACGCCAGCGCAAGACCCGCAGGCCATGGCCACCCACCTGATCTCGCTGGCGGGCAACCCGTATCTGGCCGACCGCCTGGGGCAAGCCGGGCGCCAGCGCGTGCTCGCGCATTTCAGCTTGCCCGCCATGGTGGCCACCTACCAGCGCGTGTATGCGCAGCAGTTGCAGCGCCACGGCGCGCATTCACCGAGGCACTGAACACCATGTGCGGCATCACAGGTATTTTTGACATGCGCGGCCTGCGCGACATCAACGCGCAGGTGCTGCAACGCATGAACGACGCGCAACTGCACCGGGGGCCGGATGACGGCCGCTTGCACCTGGAGCCGGGCGTGGGCTTGGGGCACCGGCGCCTGTCCATCATCGACATTGCCAGCGGACAGCAGCCGCTCTTTAACGAGGACGGCTCGGTGGTGGTGGTCTTCAATGGCGAGATTTACAACTACCAGCCGCTGATGGCTGAGCTGCTGGCCTTGGGCCATGTGTTTCGTACCCGCAGCGACACCGAAGTGCTTGTTCATGCCTGGGAGGCCTGGGGGCCTGATTGCGTGAAACGCCTGCGCGGCATGTTCGCCTTTGCCCTGTGGGACCGCACGCAGCAAACCCTGTTTCTGGCGCGTGACCGGCTGGGCGTCAAGCCGCTTTTTTATGCGCAGCTGGACGATGGCACTTTTTTGTGGGGCTCCGAACTCAAGTCCTTGCTGGCCCACGGCGGCCTCAAGCGCGCGCTGGACCCGCTGGCGGTGGAAGATTATTTTGCGCTGGGTTATGTGGCCGAGCCGCGCAGCATTTTCAAGCAGGCGCGCAAACTGGCGCCTGGTCACACCTTGTGCATTCGCCGTGGCCAGACCCAGGCGCTGCAACCGCGCGCGTATTGGGACGTGCACTTCACGCTGGACAACCCGATCAGTCCGGCTGACGCGCAGGAAGAGTTGATGCACCGCTTGCAAACCTCGGTGCAACTGCGGCTGCAGGCCGAGGTGCCGCTGGGCGCTTTTTTGTCGGGTGGCGTGGACAGCAGCGCCGTGGTGGCCTTGATGGCGGGCTTGTCGTCCGAGCCGGTCAACTCCTGCGCCATTGCGTTTGACGACCCGGCGTTTGACGAATCGGCTTTTGCCCAGCAGGTGGCCGACCGCTACCGCACCAACCACCGGGTGGAGTCGGTGGGGGCCGACAACTTTGCCCTGATAGACACCTTGGCCGCCTTGTACGACGAGCCGTTTGCCGACAGCTCGGCCATGCCCACCTACCGCGTCTGCCAGTTGGCGCGCCGCCATGTGACGGTGGCTTTGTCGGGCGATGGCGGCGATGAAACCTTTGGCGGCTACCGGCGTTACCGCTTCCACCTGCTGGAGCAAAAGCTGCGCGACCAGCTGCCGCAAGGTGTGCGCCAAGCCGTGTTCGGCACCTTGGGCAAGCTCTACCCCAAGGCCGACTGGGCGCCCCGGGTGTTGCGGGCCAAGAGCACGTTTGAGGGCTTGGCCCGCAGCCCGGTGGCGGCCTACTTTCACAGCATGTCTTTGGTGCGCGAGCCTTTGCGCAGCCAGCTCTTCAGCCCGTCGCTCAAGGCGCAACTCGGCGGCTACAGTGCGCAAACCGTGTTTGAAGACCATGCCGCGCGCGCCGGCACCGACGACCCGCTGGCACTGATTCAGTACATTGATCTGCACACCTACCTGGTGGGCGATATCAACACCAAGGTAGACCGCGCCAGCATGGCCCACGGGCTGGAGGTGCGCGAGCCCTTGATGGACCATGAACTGGTGGAGTGGATGGCCACGCTGCCCTCGCACTACAAGATGCAGGGCGGGCACAGCAAGCGGCTGTTGAAACAAAGCTTTGAGCAGCACCTGCCGCATGCGTTGCTGTACCGGCCCAAGATGGGCTTTTCTGTGCCTATGGCCAGTTGGTTGCGTGGCCCCTTGCGCGCGCGTGTGCGCGCCGCCCTGCTTGGGCCTGCGCTACAGGCCTCGGGCTACTTCAATCCGCACACCCTGCGCCAGTTGCTAGACCAGCATGAGCAGGGCGTGCGCGACCACAGCACGCCGATCTGGTCGCTGCTGATGTTCGAAGCCTTCTTGCGCCAGTGCCCATGAAAATTTTGTACCACCACCGCACCGCTTCGCGTGACGGCCAGTCCACCCACATTGACGAGATGATTCGCGCCTTGCGAGCCAACGGGCATGAAGTGCGGGAGTGTGGCCCGCCTTTGTCACAGCGGCACCTGGCCCAGGGCACGGGGTCGGGCCGAACCGGTTGGGTCAGCCGCTTCAAGGTGCTGCTGCCCCAGTGGTTGTATGAGTTGGGTGAGCTGGCCTATTCGGTGCTGGCCTACCGGCGGCTGGCGCGTGCGGTGCGCGACTTTACCCCCGACGTGCTGTACGAGCGCTACAACCTGTACCTGCTGGCAGGTCTTTGGACCAGCCAACGTTTTGGCTTGC
Source organism: uncultured beta proteobacterium (assembly GCA_903960915.1). Taxonomy (GTDB): domain Bacteria; phylum Pseudomonadota; class Gammaproteobacteria; order Burkholderiales; family Burkholderiaceae_C; genus Rhodoferax. Next base: position 326 of record CAJCCO010000001.1, on the reverse strand, counting down.
CGCTGCTGCTAGAGGTGAACGCCCCCATGGCCCAGGAACGGCGTGACTACGGTGGTCTGGCGTGGCCAGGCCTGGCCCAGCGCGTGGAGCTGTATATTTGGAAAAACGCCACGGCGGTCTTGCCCGTCACCCAGGTGCTGGCCCGCCAGATGGTGGCGCAAGGTGTGCAGCCTGAGCGCATCACGGTCATCCCCAACGCGATTGACCCCGCCCACTACGCGCAGCTGCCTAGCGCCGAACAAGCGCGTACGGCACTGGGCTTGCATGACCGTTTGGTGATTGGCTTTACCGGCTTTGTGCGCGAGTGGGACCGGCTGGAACGGGTG